>JANMTS010000172.1:0-24266 GCA_031390755.1 Holophagales bacterium | reverse complement strand
GGGGCATGACCACTGGCTCCTCTTGAGCTTCTAGGGCTCCAGAACGTCCGAAAACGAGCCACTCCTCTCCAACTACAACTCTCAACCAGCCCGGGGGCTGAGCTCCCGCTCAGTCCCCGGGTAAGGCGACAGGCTCCTAGAGTCAACTTCCTTTTCCTCCTGGGACAACACGGACTCACGGCCTTCGGCGAGACCGCTGATGAGTTGGAGCAGGATCTGGCCAATGCCCGCCGGGCCAGTCGTCCTCAATAACACGCCGCTCGTCGGAGAGTGACGTCGCCTCGGAGCGCAAGCCCCTATGCTAACGTCCGCGGCCATGCTCAACGCCCTGCTCCTGTTCGCCCTTGCTGCCGCTCCATCGGTCCCGAACGTCGACGCCCTCCGCCAGGAGGCCGACCGGCGCGCCTCCGAAGTCATGCCTCGGGTCGTCGAATGGCGCCGCGACATTCATCAGAACCCCGAGCTCGGCAACCAAGAAACTCGCACCGCGGCGCTCGTCGCTGCTCACCTGCGCAA
This sequence comes from Holophagales bacterium, assembly GCA_031390755.1. Classification (GTDB taxonomy): domain Bacteria; phylum Acidobacteriota; class Thermoanaerobaculia; order Multivoradales; family UBA5704; genus DATMER01. Next base: position 23,750 of record JANMTS010000172.1, on the reverse strand, counting down.
GCTGGGCTATGAGGTCAAGACGGGCGTGGCGCACACCGGCGTGGTGGCGATCCTGCGCGGTGGGCTGCCCGGTCCGGTCGTTGGACTGCGGGCGGACATGGATGCGCTGCCGGTCACCGAAGAGGTCGATCTTCCCTTCGCCTCGAAGGTTCGCACCGAGTACAACGGCCAGCAGGTCGGCGTGATGCACGCCTGCGGGCACGACGGCCACACGGCGATCCTGATGGGCGCGGCCGAGATCCTCGCCGGGATGCGCGAGCGCCTGCCCGGGACCGTGAAGCTGATCTTCCAGCCTGCCGAGGAAGGCGCACCCGAGGGGGAGGACGGCGGCGCGAAGATGATGGTGGCCGAGGGCGTGCTCGACGATCCGAAGCCGGATGCGCTCTTCGCCCTCCACCTGGCGGCGTTCCCGGCCGGAGTCATCGCCTACCGATCCGGTCCCACGCATGCCGGCGAGGAGAACCTCAAGATCGTGGTCAAGGGCCGCCAGACCCACGCCGCGCTCCCCTGGCTCGGCGTCGATCCGGTCGCCGTCTCGGCCCAGATGATCCTCGCCCTGGAGCTGATTCCCAACCGGCAGGTCGATCCCACGCTGCCGAACATCATCTCCATCTCCATGATCCACGGCGGCGTGCGCAGCAACATCCTGCCGGACGCGGTGACGATGGAGGGCACGGTGCGCTATCTCGATCCCACCAAGAAGGACGACCTCCTCCAGCGCATCCGCCGGACGGTGGCGTCGATCGCCGAGAGCGTCGGCGCCACGGCCGACGTCACGTTCAGCTCCTACTCGCCGCCGAACACGAACGATCCGGCCCTGACCCAGGCCATGGAGCCGACGCTGCGCCGGGTCGCCGGGTCGGGGCTCCTGGACTATCCGCCCGTGACCGTGTCCGAGGACTTCGCGTTCTTCCGCGAGCACGTCCCCGGGCTCTACTTCTTCCTCGGGATCAACAAGCCGGGCGTCGGCTTCGGAGAGGCCGAGCCGAATCACTCGCCCCGCTTCGTGGTGAACGAGGACGCGCTTCTCGTGGGCGTGAAGGCCATGGCGAACCTGGCCGTGGACTTCCTCACCGGCTCCGCCGCAGGCGCAGATCCCAGACCCGCGGCAGTCCGAAACTGACCTCGGAGATCTTGCCGGCGGCGCTCTTGAAGTCGTCGCCCCCCAGCGTCCTTGCCGATGGTCCCCCCCTATGGTTGAATCCCCGCCATGGCATCCAGTCATCCGCGGGTCGCGGCCATCGTCGTCAACTACAACGGCAAGGAGATCACGCAGCAGGCGGTGTCGAGCCTGAGGCGGATGACCTATCCGGCCTTCGACTTGATCGTCCTCGACAACGCCTCCACGGACGGCTCGCCCGCGGCGTTGACCCAGGCCTTTCCGGACCTGATGCAGCTCCAGGTCGACGTGAACAAGGGCAGCTCGTCGGGCTATGCCGCCGGCTTCCGCTGGGCGTTCGAGAACGGCTACGACTACGTCTTCCTCCTCAACAACGATATTGAGGTGGAGCCCGACCTGCTCGACCACCTCGTGGCGGTGGCGGAGAGCGATCCGCGGATCGGCGCCGTGGGTCCGAAGTGCTACTTCCACGGCGACCGGCGGCGCCTGTGGTCCGCGGGCGGGAAGCTCCGGTTCCGCGAGTCCATCACCCACGAGAGAGGCTACGGCGAGATCGACCGCGGCCAGTATGACCGGGACGCGGAGGTCGACTACGTCAACGGCTGCGCGATCCTGATCAAGAGATCCGCCGCCGAAGCCGCCGGCTCGTGGGATCCCCTCTTCTTCATCTGCGTGGACGACGCGGACTTCTGCACCCGCTTGAGGGGCAAGAGTTTCCGTTGCGTCTACGTCCACCGCGCAGTCCTCTACCACATGGTGGCCTACACCACCGGAGGCTATACCCCCGGCCGCAACTTTCTGTTCGGCCGCAGCAGCGCCCTCTACGTCCGCCGCTACGCCAGGCCCTGGAACTGGCTGACCTTCTTCGCCTTTTCCCTAGCCGCGTTCTGCGTGGCGTATCTCCGGGAGCTCCGGAAAGGAAACCAGGCCGCGGCCGTGGCGAAGCTGTCCGGGATCCGGGAGGGGTTGAAGATCGATCCGCGGCCGGCCGAGGTGCTGGCCGCGCGCTTACCCGCCAAGTCGTAGCCCGCACGGCAGGTTCTGGAGAATTCCGCAGGACGACGTGACTGGAGCTGGTCTGCCGTCGCGGTCATCTCTTGTTCCAATCGCAGAATCCAGCTCCAGCATGCCGTAAAGGTCACGTCACCTCGAAGTCGACCTCGTACCAGGCGCCCGATGTCTTGAACGTCAGGAACTTTGGGTTCCCGCTCGCGCGCACGATGACGGCGGCTCCGATCTGCTTGGGCTTGGTGTTGTTCATCTCCTCCGCGATCACGCTGACCTCGTCCTCGAACGGGACGCTTGCGCCGATGGTGACCGAGCCGTCCTTCGCCACGACACCGTTCCAGACAGGATCGCCATCCACCTTGATGCGCGGTTCGTCCTTGCCCGTGATGTCCTGCTTGCGGATACAACGCAGTGTCTTCAGTTCCAGTGTAGCCATGGCTGCTTTCTCCTTACGTTGGTTACAGAAAGCCAAATGGGTCTGACACCTATCGTCGCTGCCCTCCTCTCTACAAATCTGGCGCATGTACTGTGGTTTCGTTACACCGCGGCATCCAGGAGTGCCGGGGCATCGGGGGCATTGCCTGCATCCCATCCCAGGCCCTTCATCCCATCCGGCGCCCTTCAAGATTGCACCTATTCTGAAGTGACATTCGCCCTGCACTTTCCGTCTTTATAGCGGGCATGGCAAGACGTGTGCGCTTTGTGTCCCCACAGGGCTCGCTGGTGGAGGTGACGGTTCGGACTGCCCAGTCCGAGTTCCTCCTGCGCCCGAGCCCTTCTCTGAACGACCTTGCCGGAGGCGTCTTCGGACGCGCTCAAGCCAAGGTGCCGGTGCGTGTCCATGCCGCGATCGTCATGTCGTCCCACTTCCACCTTTTGCTCTCGGTGGACGACGCCAGGCAGATGGCCGACTTCATGGCGTACGTGGACACCAATCTCGCGCTCGAAGTGAACCGCCTGCACGGACGAAGAGGTCCGGTGTGGGAACGGCGCTACCAGGCGATCCTGGTCAGCGACGAGGAGGCCGCGCAGGTCGAGCGTCTTCGCTACCTCCTGGCCCACGGCGTCAAGGAAGGATTGGTGGCCCATGCCCGGGACTGGCCGGGAATCCACAGCGCGCGGGAGATTCTTGGCGACGAGCCGATCCGCGGCCACTGGTTCGATCGCACGCAAGAGTTTGCCGCGAGAAACCGAGGCGAGGACTTCGACCGCCTGAAGTACGCCACCGAGGAGACCCTCGTGCTCTCACCTCTTCCGTGCTGGGCGGATCTGACTCCAGAAGCCTACCGGCAGAGGGTGGGGGAGCTCGTCGAATCCATCGAGACCGAGGCGGCCGTCGCCCTTGCAGAAAGCGGCCGGATCCCGCTCGGCGCTGCCGCCGTTCTGCGCGAAAGCCACGAAGCAAAGCCGATCAAGCCGAAGCGATCACCGGCACCGCTCTACCACGCGGCAACCCGCGCCGTCCGCAAAGCCTTCTGGGAGGCCTACGCCACGTTCGTGGCAGCCTTCCGGGAGGCCTCCGAGCGTCTCAGGGCCGGAGATCGCCAGGCGCGCTTCCCCCTGGGCTCGTTCCCGCCGCGCTTGCCGTTCGTGGCCGAGGAGGCCGTCAGCCCTCCCTGATCGCGGAGGCAGGCTCGACTTTCAACTCGTTTTCGTCGCGCTGGTTGGGGCGGAGGGGAAAAGGTGTATCCGCAGGGCGCCTCGGAGCGAAGTCCGGAGATCAAATGCCTCCAGTGGACGGCAATGAATCGCCGCGAGGCCTTCGTTTACCGGTGATCTGAAGAGACACTCGTCCTCAATCGAGGTAGAAACCTGCTTCCAATCGCGAGGGAGACCGACTCCGAGTAGGTTGTCCGCCCCCACCTTCATCGAAACGGCAGGCACTTCTTCAGGCACTTCTTCCGGCACTTCTTCCCGCGGCACTTCTTCCCGCCGCAAGACCACCACCCAACGATCCCCGCTCTGGAAGTTTGAACGCCTTGAAACCCTGCGCCGCAAGCTGATCCAGCGAGCCGGCCGGTTTACCCGCCCGCCGCAGGGGCGGCTCACCTTGACGATGAGTGCCAATCCCGTTGTACGAGAGGAGTTGTTGCATTACAGCCGGATCCTCAAAACGGCGGCTTGATCACTCGGACCGATTTTTTGCAACAGTTGGGTGAACAGTGCCTTCAAGGCACACCAGGCGTTTGTTATGCGGTCTTCTCTGTTTTGCTTCCGGAGCGTTGCCGTTGATGTGTTGACCCCCTACGTGCATGCCGTGACTCTAGGAAGATTAGAATATTGCCCACAAGAAGCCAAGAGAGCGAAACCAGCGCCGCAATCGCACCTGACCACGGCAGACCTTTCAAGACACCAAGGGCTAGTCCGATTGCCAGAAAAACAGAGCTGTAGATCACGGGCAGCGATGCACCGCGCATTGCCCAGGGCCGGCCAATCTGTCGAAAAGACCAAGTGAGATACTGGTGGTCGTTCTGACGGTCGTTCGACTCGCCCAGTTGCTGTCGACCTCTCGCTGCGTTCGCGGCGTCGTGCCAACGAAGCATCACGTCTTGGCCGAGCGCACGTTCGAGATGCACCATTCTCACATAAAAGTGTAAATATTGGTCTCGCATGCTGCTCGTAGATATGTGCCACTGAAAGCAGAGGAAAAGGCCGATAAGAGACAGAAAAGCCATGAGAAGTCCCGATTCAATCTTACCGGCCACGAAGCCGAGGCCTGCCAGAAGTATGGAGGTTGCCGTCGAATAGGCTGCGAAGGTCGAGAAGTAGTCGCGCAGCGAGATTGAGTACAGCGTCTCGATCCTCTGCAACTCCTTCTCGGCTTTATCGGGCACTCCATCCTCGCTCTTCATTGGATACCTTCCCGAGTTTGCCTTCTCGAAGCAAGCCCCGGCCGCAGAACGTTTAAGGGTTTATCCGACATCCTCCCGCGTCACCCTCCCCGCTACCTCGGGCGCCACCGGGAGGATGTCGGATAAACCCAGGTTGAACGAAACCGCGGTGGAGTCCCGGACCGCGTCCCTATGCAGATTCAATCCGCAGGAGAAGGTCGCGGGCAGACCGCCCACTCTGCCTCAAGCGTCTTGGGACGAGGTTTCCCCGCTTCATGGATGCTTCCCCCAGCGGTTCAACGTCACCATAGACCCTCCCACAGCAGTTTCGTTTGCCTTGATGGTACCGCGGATTAGAGAAGGAGTACACCTCTCCCGAACCCTCGAAGAGAGGCGAGGCGCGGCAACGAGACAACCGCCAGACCTCATGAAGGCCCTGGTAGGGCCGGCCCGCAACCGGCTTCGCCCGTTGCTGCGTTCGAGGCAATCCAACGACTTTTGCTCCGGTCAAGAAGGAGTGCGGTCAGCTTTACCCGAGTCCCGAGTGTGCAGCGCTGCGAGTGAAACATGAAGGAGTGAGAGGACCAAAACAAACACGAGATGGTGTCGGTTCAACCAATCACGGATGCTCTTCTGGGATTGGATCATAGGAACCTCCTTTCCCTGAGCGCTAGCAGACTCGATATCCACCAGGCCACCGCTTGTGCGGTGCTCGGGAATCGAGCAAAGCTGACCTCACGAAAAACTGTACCACAAAAGCGCGACCGATACAGCCACTGCAGGAGGCCGGCGATGGCCTGAAGGAGTTAGACGGAGGACTGGAGGAGGCCGGGGGCGAGCTCCAGGAGGGCAACCACGAGGGTTGCCCCTACGCGCGTTGGCTATTTATTCCCGGGCTGATGGCACGCTAGCCGAGCCGGCTTAGAACGTCTCGCCAGACTTCGTCCAGGCTAAGGCTGGACACCCACTCATCAAGGTAGGCGCGATCGATCTGGCTTCCACTGATCGTGAAGACCCCGGCGATGTCGCGCCGTTCTCTGGAAGTAGCTGGCAGCCGACTGGCCGCACCTCCCTGGCCTGCGCAATCGTCTCCCCGGAGGTCGCGTGGACCACCTCACGCCGCCGTTGGATTGCACCCGCAATCCTCCAAGCCGCCGCCAAAGCCGCGCCATCCGCGCGCTGACCCGCGCGGCCTGTGCCTCCCCTCCCGGCACCGTCCCCAATCTGTTTACAGGCTGCGCGGAGCCTGGTGGGAGTCGTTCCCCCCGATCTCTGGACGACCGCCACGCAGCTGGCGGTCATCGCGCGCTTGGTGGCGGTCACCGCCAGCTGTACGGCGGTCATCGCCAGTTGTGCGGCGGTCACCGCCAGCTGTATGGCGGTCACCGCCAGTTGCACGGCGGTCATCGCCAGCAGTGTGGCGGTCATCGCCAGCTGTATGGCGGTCACCGCCAGCTGTGTGGCGGTCATCGCCAGCAGTGTGGCGGTCACCGCCAGTTGTATGGCGGTCACCGCCAGCTGCGTGGCGGTCATCCGGAGCTGCGTGGCGGTCGTCCAGAGATCGGGAGGAACGATCCATTCGGCGGGATCGGGAAGCACCCGGCACCGATTTCAGGGGGGCATGCCGGCCGCCTCAGGAACATCGGGACGGACTCTCATTCCATCTGGAATGGCTCCCATCCCAAAAGGTATGAGCCCCATTCCATCTGGAATGACCGCCATCCCAAAAGGTATGGCGCCTCGGGAAGCAGGAATGGCCTCTCGGGTCTCAGGGATGGCCGCCATTCCCTTTGGAATGGGACCTCGGGAAACGGGTATGGCGTCCATTCCCCCTGGAATGGCCCCCGCCGCATCGGGAATGACGTCGCCCTTGCTCTCCCTTCCAACTCTCGTTCGGCCTCCCCTACTCGCCGCGGAATCGGTAGGTTCCGGCCTGGGTGGCGGCGAACAGCGTCGACGAATCGATCGGTGAGACGATCAGTCTCTGGATTCGGGTGAACGCGCCGGTCGGCAGCCCTGTCTGGGAGACGGGGCTCCAGGAGGCTCCGTCGTCGAGGCTCCTCGAAAGGATCAGCCGCTCGCCTCCGACGTATTCGTAGGCATAGGAGTAGAGGACGGACGGCTCCGAGGAGGGGACGACGACCGCTTCCGAGGGCAGGCCGGCCAGCGGGCTCCAGGTGGCGCCGCCGTCCGAGCTCGTGGAGGTGACGCGGTCCAGGGTGGCGTAGAGTCGGTCCGGATCGTCCGGCGACACCGAGATTCCGAAGAGGAAGGCGCTCCCCAGATCCTTGACCACCTGCCAGGAGATTCCTCCATTGACTGTCTTGAGGAGCTGCTGGACGGGATAGCCGCCGATGGCGTAGAGCGTCGACGGTTGCGAGGGGGCGATCTTGAGGGTGCCGATGCGCTGGGGAAGATCCTGCATGCAGGACCAGGTCACTCCCCCATCAGAGCTCCTCAGGCTGGCGCAAGGCGGGGCCCCTCCGCACTCGATGGGAGCGTCCGAGGTCAGGTAGACGTTCGTCGGCGTTTCCGGATCGATCACGAGGGTCTGGGGCACGAGGCATCCCAGCGAGGAGATCTTCAGCCAGGTGGCGCCGGCATCCAGGGTTCTCCAGACGCTTCCCAGCGTCGCACCGAGAGCCACGCGGGGCCTCTGAGGATGGACCGCGAGCACCTGGATGCCGCCTCCGTTCCGCGACCAGGTGACACCTCCGTCCACGGAGTGCCTTGCCGAGCTCAGGTAGAGGACATCCTCGCTCGAAGGAGCGACGATCATGGAGTCGGTCCAGAGAGGGGAGAGGCCGCGGTTGATCTCCACCCAGGTCAGGCCGCGGTCGACGCTCTTCAGGAGCCCCTCGGCGTCGGCGGCATACATCACCTCGCCCCCGCCGGGGACGGCGAGGCGCCGGGGCTGGCGCAACGGCGAGGCCGCGGCCTGCCAGGTCCTGCCCTGGTTGACGCTGACGAAGAGGCCGCTATAGGTCGAGGCGTAGAAGCGTTGAGGCGCCGCTGCCGCCGCGATGTCCGTGACGTAGAGGCTGCCGCCGGGGGGGCCGGGGGGGAGGCCGCGCGACGCCGACGACCAGGTCAGGCCGCCGTCGAGGCTGCGGTAGATCGGCCCCCAGTGGAAGCTGGAGAAGTGCACGAACAGGGTCTTGGGTCCCGCGACCGAGATGCTCAGGCCGTTGAGCCGCTGTTGATCGATCAGGCCGTTGTTGCGCACGGTCCAGGTGGAGCCGCCGTTCGTGCTCCGCAGGAAGCCGTCGTCGTAGTCGATGGCATAGACGGCCCCGGCGGTCTGGGGATCGAACTTCACCGTGGTCACGTTGCCAAGCCGGGGGTTCCCGCCGCGCTGGCGCCAGGTCGTTCCGCCGTTGGTGCTCTCGTAGAAACCGAAGACCGTGCCCGCGAGGATCTTCGAGGGGTTGCGGGGATCGATCGCGATGTCGTTCACCTGGCACTGGCCGAGGCTCTCGACGAGATCCCAGGACTGGCCGCCGTCGACCGTCGCCCAGAGCCCGCCTACGGCCGGCTTGTCGTAGTACTCCGGATCGCAGACGACGGCATAGGCCCTGGCCGGGTTGCGGGGGTCGACCTCGATGTCGTCGACGGGCCGATTGAGGGGAAAGCCGCCCGTCACGTCCCGCCAGCTGGCCCCCGAGCTCGTGCTGCGGTAGATCCTGCCGGTCCGGGTGCCGGCGTAGAGAACGCGGGGGTTGCTCGGCGCGACCGCGAGGGCGTTCAGCTCGCCGCCGTAAGGTCCGAGGGGCTCCCAGCGGTGATCGCTGGTGTCCTCGGCGAGGGCCGGTCGTGCGGAGGCCAGCAGCACAGCGGTCAACGCGGCTGCGCAAAAAAGTGGGCGCAAATTCATTTGAAGCTCTCCTTACCAACGTTACGCCGAATTCCACGGGGCCCCGTCATCCGACTGTGTTTGTTTACTCGGCACCAGCAAGCCGAAGCAACGTTTTGAAGGATCGTACGGCCGGCGAAGAGAAGTCGTCTAGCAGCCTGCGCGGCAGAACGCTGTAGGGGCAACCCTTGTGGGTGCCCTCTGGGGACGGCGCAACCACGAAGAGGGCAACCACAAGGGTTGCCCCCTACAGTCATCCACGTGGCGTCGGCGTTATAGGCGCTCCTGTCTCGCACGCTCCTAGGAGACGCTGGAGGGCTGCGAATCACGCTCCGGCTCGACCGGCAGGGTGATCACCACTTCGAGCCCGCGCTCGGAGCGGTTCCGGGCGGTGATGGTGCCGCCGTGCTCCTCCACCACGCGGCGGGCGATGGGCAGGCCGAGGCCGGTGCCGGTGTCGTGGGTCGAGAAGTAGGGATCGAAGATCCGCGGCAGGTTCTCGGGACGGACTCCCGGGCCTTCGTCCATGACGGAGACGCGGGCCTGGCTGGTCTCGGTCAGGCGCTCGACCTTGACGGTGACCCGGCCTCCTCCCGCGCTGGCCCTCACGGCGTTTTCCAGGAGATTGCGCACGGCGCGGCCCAGGAGCTTGGCGTCGAAACGGGCGGGGATCGGGCCGCCGGTCTCCAGCTCCACGATCACGCCCTCGGGCGGCGCGGCGAGGTAGCCCTCGACCAGCTCGGCGATGGCCTGGGTGAGGTCGCCGGGCTTCGGATCGATGGTCAGGATGGCGCTGTAGGTGGAGAACTCCGAGGCGATCGAGCGCAGCTCCTCCACCTGGGTCAGGATGTTGAGGGTGCAGCGCTCGAAGACCCGGTCGAGCTGCTCGGGGGCTCTGCGGTAGACCTCCCGCAGGTGCTCGGTCGAGAGGCGGATCGGGGTCAGCGGGTTCTTGATCTCGTGCGCGATGATGCGGGCCATCTCGGCCCAGGCGAGCAGCCTCTGGCCGCGCAGGACTTCCGTGGCGTCCTCCACGACCAGGAGCGCCGAGGGCTCGCCCGCTCCCGGCACCGGCACCCAGACGAGCGACCACTCCCGCTCGGCTCCGTCCGCGTCGTTCAGCCGGACCGTCTCGCGCGCCATCTCGGACGGGCGCTGCACGACGCGGCGCAGGAAGGCGGCTACGAGCGCCAGCCGTTCGTCGCCCTCCGCGACCTGATCGAGCGCCTCGCCCACCGACACGCCGAGCAGCTCGGCGGCCACCCGGTTGTGCATCAGCACGTGCCGCTCGCGGTCGAGCGACACCACGCCCGAGGTGATGTTCTCGACCATCCTCTCGACCACCTGCTTCTCGCGCACGAGGCGCTCCCGGCCCTCGGCGACGCGCAGGGCCATCTCGTCCACGGCTTCGACGAGGGCGGCCAGCTCCAGCTCGGTCGGGGCGAGGTTGAGCGACGGCGCGCCCAGGGCGATGCGGCGCGTCCCCTCGACCAGCTCCATGAGCGGCCGGGTGAAGTTGCGGGCGAGCCGCGTCCCGACGGCTACCAGGAGCAGGAAGAGGCCCACCGTGACCTGGAAGCCGTAGCGCCTCAGATGACCGAGCTCGGTCGCGGTTTCTTCCTGTTGCGCGAGCAGCGGCATCGAGAGGAAAAGCCGGCCCTCCCCCATCGGCGCGCCGGGAAGCCGCAGCGGCGCGTAGATCTCCAGGTACGGCGTCGAGCCCACGCGGTTGGTGCGGGCCGAAAGCCCGTACCCCAGGAGCGCCAGCCGGGAGTAGATCTCGCCGGGGATGCGGTTCGGCAGCAGGCCGGCGGTGAACAGCTCGTGCTTGCTGGAGGCGTAGATCCGGCTCCCCCAGTAGAGGTTCACCTCGTGGTGGACGATCTCGGAGAGATCCATGAGCAGCCGGTCGCCGAGCGCGGTGTCGACGCCGAAACCGGGCTCGAGACGGAGCAGCCGCTCTCCGAGCACCTGCTGCGCCGAGGCGAGCGCCGCCTCGCCCGCGGCCCGCTGCTGGCCGAGCAGGCGTTCCTCCATGGAGCGCACCAGGACCGCGTTGAGGAGGATGAGCGGCAGCAGCAGCAGGACGGTGTAGACGATGATCAGCCGCTTCGAGTAGGAGCGCAACGCCCGGCCCAGGAGCGCGCGGAACGAGGCCCGCGGCAGGGAGAGCAGGAGGACCGGCGGCGCGGCCAGCATGAGGAGGAGAAGGACGCCGAGCACCGAGTTGGCCGTCCGCTCCAGCGCGGCCAGCGGCGGTAGGAACGGGAGATAGATCACCTCCCACACGCCGAGGGTCTTGTGGCTGAAGGCTCGGGCGCGGCCGGCCGGCGTGTCCACGATCGCCGAGCCCCAGCCGCTTTTCGGCCGCAGGCTTTCGGACAGCCGCGGCGTTTCGTCCCAGGGCGAGAGGGACGGGGCGCCGCTCTCGGTGTAGAGCGCATAGACCGCCGGCTGGAGCAGCTCCTGGACCGGATCCGCGGCCGGGCCGCCCTTGAGGAGGCCGACCTCGACCTCGCCGACCCGCCGCCGGTCGCGCAGCTCGAAGCCGGGGCGCGGCATGAGCCAGTAGCGGACCTTCCCCCAGGGCCGGCCCGCCAGCCGGATCTCCGTTTCGCCCATGGCCGTGCTCTCCCCCCAGAGCGGCAGGCTTCGCCACCGCTCCGGGCTCCAGTCCACCTGCCCCTTGGTGAGCGGGATGCCAAAGGAGAACGAGGACGACGCTCCTTCCAGCGGCACGACCATGAGGGCGGACAGCGAGTAGGGCCGCGCCAGCGGGGAGCCTCGCCAGAGCGCGAACGCGAGATCCTGCCGTTCCAGCCCCTCCGGGTTGCGCGGGACGAGAGCCGCCAGATCGCCGCGGGTGAAATGGCGGTTGATCGCGGCGCCGAACGCCTTCATCTCCTTGGGGGTCGGCGGGGTGACCCGTTCGACCAGGGCCGTCTCCGCCCAGCGCCGCAGGGCCAGGCGATAGGCGGTCTCCCAGACTCCGGCCGCGGCCAGGATGGCCATGAGCGCCACGGCCGCCACGGCGAGCCCGGTCTCCATGCGGCGGCGGTCGGCATAGAGGGCCGCGGCCCCCGTGCCGGCGGCGATCAGGGGGATGGCGGCCAACGGCATGTCGCAGAGAGCGGCTCCCAGGAGGAGCAGCCACGCGGCCGCCCACGCCCAGCGGTCCCGGGGAGCCGGCCCCTCCCGCCGCCGGCCTGCCAGGCAAAGCAGCCCGAAAGCCGCGGCGGCGAAGGCGATGCGGTAGGCAAAGGCCTCGGGGCTCAGGAGCACGCCCGCGCCCAGGCCGATCGGCTCGTCGATCGGCTGGAGCGCCCAGGCCGCCCCGAACAGCAGCAGCCCGGCCAGGGCGCCGCGGGCCGCGATCCAGGCCGGAGCGCTGCGCCACCAGGCGGGCTCCCTCCAGACCCTGAGACCGGTCAGGGCGATCGCCATGCCGACGACCGTCAGCGCGATCGCGGTCCAGGAGAGCGCGGCCGCCATGCCCGCCGCGAAGATCCCCGCGAGAACCGAGACCCTCTGGGGGAGGCGCCCCTCCCCCGCCGCGCTCGCGGAGCCCGGGGAGAGCGCGAGGCCGGGGCTGCGCATCACCGACAGGGCCAGCAGGGAGAACGCGAGCGCGCCCCAGACCACCCGGCGCGTCCAGGGGTACGGAGAGATGGGATGGCCCTGAGGCCGTTCGACCACCAGGTACGGAGCCGAGGGTGAGGGCACCAGGAGCATCCCCTGGAGCGCCTCGGCCCGGCTCTCGACCAGCGACCAGCGCAGGGTCCGCGCCGGCCCCGGGAAGGGCAGCCGGTCGGTCGGGAAGCTCGCGCCCGCCACGACCCGCCAGGGACGCCGGGCCTGCTGCTCGGACGGCAGCGGCTCGACGGCCAGCATCGTGACCGCGGTGAAGCTGGCCTGGAAGGCCCGGCCGCTGCGGGGCACCTCGTCCGGCGACGGCTCGTGCAGCAGGCCCTCTCCGGACCAGGCCACGGCCGCGCCGTCCGGGTCCAGCAGAAGGAGCGCCCGCCGGCCGCGTCCCTTGCCGGGCGACACGCTGGAGAGACGGCGGAAGGCGGTCAGCTCTTCGTTGGGTCCGGCCGGCGCCTTTCCGAGGGCTGCCGCGGCGGCGCGCGCCTCGCCCTGGAGGTCGCTCCAGACGGCGGCGTACTCCTCGGACGCGCCCCGGGCCCACTCCTCGGACGGCTGCACGGCTTCCCGCATCCCCACCCACTCCACGGCGAGAGCGCCGAGCGCCACGGTCAGGGTGGCCAGGGCCAGGATCTTCTCGCGGCGCGGCGGTCCGGAAGGGAGCCAGGCGAGGGACGATCCCACCAGCAGCAGGATCGCCCAGGGAAGAGGAACCAGGGGCGCCGCCAGGGAGGCGGCGAGGAGAGCGAAGCGGAACGGCAGCGAGCCCAGGGCCCGGCGGTCCGCCGAAGCCGGGGTCGTCAACGCACCATCGGCAGGTCGACGTCGTTGAGGCGGCCGAAGTCGATGGCCTCGGAGTAGCCGGCGTCCGCATGGCGGACGACGCCCATGCCCGGATCGGCGGTGAGCACGCGCTCCAGGCGTTCGGCCGCGGCCTCGGTGCCGTCGGCCACGATGACCATGCCGGCGTGGATCGAGTAGCCGATGCCCACGCCGCCGCCGTGGTGGACGGAGACCCAGGTGGCGCCGTTCACGGCGTTGATCAGAGCGTTGAGGATCGGCCAGTCGGCGATGGCGTCGGAGCCGTCCTTCATCGCCTCGGTCTCGCGGTTGGGCGAGGCGACGGAGCCGCAGTCGAGGTGATCGCGGCCGATCACGATCGGCGCCTTGACCTTGCCGGAAGCCACGAGGTCGTTGAACACCTTCCCGGCCTTGGCGCGGTCGCCGTAGCCGAGCCAGCAGATGCGCGCCGGCAGGCCCTGGAACGCCACCCGCTCGCGGGCGAGCCGGATCCAGCGCTCCAGCGCCTTGTCCTCGGGGAACGTCTCGAGGATCGCCTGGTCGGTGACCGCGAGATCCTCCGGATCGCCCGAGAGGACGGCCCAGCGGAACGGCCCCTTGCCCTCGCAGAACAGCGGCCGGATGAACAGCGGCACGAAGCCGCCGATGTCGAAGGCGTTCTCGACTCCGGCGGCCAGCGCCTGGCCGCGGAGGTTGTTGCCGTAGTCGAAGGTCACGGCGCCGCGCGTCTGGAGCGCGAGCATGGCGCGGATGTGCGCCGCCATCGTGGCCATCGACCTCGCGATGTAGCCCTTGGGGTCGTCCTGGCGCATGCGCTGGGCGTCCTCGAAGGACAGGCCTTGCGGCACGTAACCGAGGAGCGCGTCGTGGGCGGAGGTCTGATCGGTCAGCGCGTCGGGGACGATCCCGGCGTGGTCCAGGTGCTCCAGCAGGTCCACGGCGTTGCACTCGACGGCGATCGACACGGCCTCGCGGCGCTCGCGGGCGGCCAGGGCGCGCTCGATCCCGGCCGGGATGCTCGCTGCTACCTCGTCGAGGTAACGGGTCTGGAGCCGGCGCTCGATCCGCGTCGGATCAACCTCGGCCACCAGGCAGACGCCCTCGTTCATCGTGACCGCAAGAGGCTGCGCGCCGCCCATTCCGCCGAGACCGGCGGTCACGGTGAGCCGGCCGGCAAGCGTGCCGCCGAAGTGCTGGCGCGCGCATTCGGCGAGAGTTTCGTAGGTTCCCTGAAGGATGCCCTGGGTGCCGATGTAGATCCACGATCCGGCGGTCATCTGACCGTACATGGTGAGGCCAAGCCCCTCCAGCCGGCGGAACTCGTCGGCCGTCGCCCAGTGGGGGACGAGCATCGAGTTCGCGATGAGCACCCGCGGCGCGCCCGGGTGGGAGCGGAAGACCGCCACCGGCTTGCCGGACTGGACGAGCAGCGTCTCGTCGTCTCCCAGCCGCTTGAGGGTCGCGACGATCGCGTCGAAGCACTCCCAGTTGCGGGCCGCCTTGCCCGAGCCGCCGTAGACCACGAGGTCTTCGGGCCTCTCGGCGACCTCGGGGTCGAGGTTGTTCATGAGCATCCGCAGGGCGGCCTCCTGTTGCCAGCCGCGGCAGGAGATCTCGGTCCCGCGAGGGGAGCGCACGGTGCGGGGGCCGGAGGACGGCCCGGAGGAGACGGCAGAGAGAGAGGTGGCAGGAGACATGCGCTTATTCTATCCCGGCCAGGCCCTCTCCCTGCTCTCGTCCCTATCCGTAGGTCGGCTTCTGCGGCCACCCGGGAGGCGAATCCTCCCAGTCCTCCTGCCGTCCGTAGGGGGTGGTGTCGAGCAGGCTGTAGGCGTTGGTGACATTCTCGACGCCGCGGGCGAACGCCGAGTAGGCGTGGAAGATGTCGTCGTCGATCCGGAAGAACACGCTCAGGCCGTGCTGCTCGCCCTCCTGAAAGTAATCCTCGCCGTGCCGCTTGATCATCTCCTCCTTGGATCGGTAGTTGTACTCGGGGGGAGCGACCTTCTCGTCGAGCGTGGCGTGGAAGTCGTAGTTGAACTGGCTGCCGAAGGACGAGAACCAGGGCCGGTCCCAGCCCTTCCGCTTCCTGTAGGTCTCCAGCTTGGGCAGCGGAGCCCTGGAGATGAGAACGAACCGGGTCTGCCGGTCGTTCAGCATCGACAGGTCGCCCAGGGCGTCGACGTAGCCCGTGCAGCCCGGGCAACCCTCGTCCCACTTCGGGTCGAACATGAAGTGGTAGACGATGAGCTGCTGCTGCCCCTCGAACAGCTCCAGGAGGGTCTTCTTGCCGTCCGGCCCCTCGAAGAGATAATCCTTTTCGATCTTCACCATCGGGAGCCGTCGGCGCTCGGCCGACACGCGGTCGCGATGCTTGGTGAGCTCCTTTTCGTGCGCCAGGTGCTTCAGGCGCTTGGCGAGCCACTCCTCGCGGGTGGCGACATTCGGGTATACCGTTGGATGGGCGATCGTGGTTTCGGCTGTCTTCATGGTCCCACCTCCTCTCGCCCGCCTTCTCTTGCGAAGCGCCTGCCAGTCCCTGGCGGGAGATCCGGCCGGACGCCGGTGGTAGAGTTCCCCGCCATGATCCTCAAACGGCTGGCCCTCGTCCTTCCGGCCCTCGTCTGGCTGGCCCTTGCCCTGCCCGTCCAGGCCACAACCGCCTCAACCGCCGTGGCGACACTCGATCAGGAAGTCATCGTGTTCCTCCTCCAGGGGCCCTCGGTCGCCGGACGAGAGGAGCCCGCGGCCGACCTGGTCACCGAACGTCTCGCCGGCCTGCCCGTCCAGCGGGACGCTCTGGGCAATGTGGTCGTGACCCTCGGATCCGGCTCCCCCCGCCGCCTCGTGGCCTGTCCGCTCGGCGAGCCCGGGTATGTGGTCAGCCGCATCCGCGACGACGGTTATCTGAGGCTCTTCCCCGCCGCCGGCAACCCGACCGGCGCTCTGTGGGACCAGTCGCACCAGGGCCAGACCATCGTCGTGGGCGGCGCGAAGGGTTGGGTACCGGGCGCGGTCGTGCTGCCGTCCGTCCACCTGATGCAGGGCCGGGGCGGTCCGCCGGAGAAGCCGGTCGCCGTCGACGACCTCTGGGTGGATGTTGGCGCCGAGTCCGCCGCCGAGGTGGAGGCGATGGGCATCCGGCTGCTCGACGCCGTGGCACTCGTCCGGCGGCCTTTGCTCATGGCCAACGGGCTGATCACCGGCCCCTCGGCCCGCTTCAAGGGCGCCTGCGCGGCCGTCGTCGAGACCGCCCGCCGCGTGCATGCGACGCCTGGGACCGGCACCACCGTCTTCGCCTGGACGGCGCTCGACCTGGTGAACGGCAAGGGCTTCGAGCATCTCCTCCGCAAGAACGGTCCTTTCGACGAGACGATCCTCGTGAGCCCTTCCTTCGGATGGAAGGAGGGTGAGCAATCCGTCACCCTGGTCCCGCTTCCCCGGCCCGGCACCGGCCTGCTCGGAGCCGGCGACCTGCCCGCGGGCTTCCCGTCCCAGAGCGCGCCCCATGTGTCCCCTCCTCCTGAAGGTATCGCGCCTGGGATCGGCCGGGCCGGCTACATCGGCCTGCCGGCGCTCTACACTGGCACGCCGGTCGAGACGATCTCCCTGGCTGACGTGGAGAGCCTCGCCGACGCGCTCAGTACTGCGCTCAGTACTGCGCCTAATACGGAGCTCAATACTGAGCTCACCGGCCGCAAGCCGACCGCGAGCCAGCCGCCCGTCCCGCCCGACCTCTTCGAAACGAAAACCGGGCACCAGGAAGAGGCCGCCCTGCTCGGTACCCTCATCTCGCGCTACGGAGTGAGCGGCGCCGAGGGCCCGGTTCGGGACGAGATCCTCCGCCAGCTTCCGGCCTGGGCGAAGCCGGAGGTGGACGCCAAAGGCAACGTCGTCGTGACCTTCGGCCGCGGCGACAAGCACACCCTCTTCGTCGCCCACATGGACGAGGTCGGCTTCCGGGTCAAGGAGGTCCTGCCCGACGGCCGGTTGACCCTCGAAGCTCGGGGCGGGCTTCTTCAGGCGGCCTGGGAGGCCCAGGTCGCCCTCGTGCATGGAGACAAGGGTTTCGTCCCCGGACTGTTCGAGCCCCGGGAAAACTGGGCGACCGCGGAGTCCTACGGCGTCCCCTCGCCACTCACCGCCTTCGTCGGCGTCTCCTCCGCGGCCGAGGCCGAGCGCCTGGGCATCCACGCGGGCAGCACCGTCACCATGCCCAAGAAGATGTACCGGATCGGTCCCCACCGTGCCCTGGCGCGAGGCTTCGACGACCGGGTCGGCTGCACGGCCCTGCTGCTCGCCCTGAAGCGGCTTGGACCCGAGACGCTCAACGGGCTTGGGCATCGCGTGACCTTCTCCTGGGCGGTCGAGGAAGAGACCGGGCTCGTGGGCTCCACCGCGCTCGCCGAGAGGTTTCCCGACCTCACGCGCGTCCACCCCGTGGACACGTTCGTCTCGTCCGACTCCCCCATCGAGACCGGCCGCTTCGCCTGGACGCCGCTCGGCCGCGGCGCCGTGCTCCGCGCCATGGACAATGCCGACCAGACGCCGCGGGCGCTGCTCGACCGCTTCCTCGAGCTCGGCAGGAAGAACGGCATCCCGCTCCAGATCGGCGTGACCGGCGGCGCCTCGGACGGCCTCGCCTTCGCCGGCTACGGACCGGAGATGCTGCCGTTCTCCTGGCCGGGCCGGCACTCCCACTCGCCCGTGGAGGTCGCCGACCTGCGGGACGTCGAGTCGCTCGTCCGCCTGATCGTGGCCGCCGCCCTGGCCGAGCCTGAATAAAAGGAAAAGCCCATGGGTGCCATGACACAGCTGTACCGGCCGTCCCTCGCGCTCCTGACCGATCTGTACGAGCTGACCATGGCGTACGGCTACTGGCGGTCGGGCACCCACACCAAGGAAGCGGTCTTCGAGCTTCACTTCCGCAACCAGCCCTTCGGCGGCGGCTTCACCGTGGCCTGCGGTCTCGCGCCGGCCATCGAGCTGATCGAGCAGTTCCACTTCGACGAGGACGACCTCTCGTTCGTGGCCGGCATCCAGGGCAACGACGGCAAGCCGCTGTTCGACGGCGAGTTCCTGGATCACCTCCGCGATCTCCGCTTCGAGTGCGATGTCGACGCCGTGCCCGAGGGGACCGTGGTCTTTCCCCACGAGCCGCTCGTGCGGGTGAAGGGGCCGATCCTCCAGGCCCAGCTGCTGGAGACGATCCTCCTCAACGTGATCAATTTCCAGAGCCTGATCGCCACCAAGGCGGCCCGCATCTGTCTCGCGGCGCAAGGGGAGACCGTGCTGGAGTTCGGCCTCCGCCGCGCCCAGGGGATCGACGGCGCCCTCGCCGCCAGCCGCGCCGCCTATGCCGGCGGCTGTCACGGCACCTCCAACGTCCTGGCCGGCAAGCTCTACGGCATCCCGGTCGGCGGCACCCACGCGCACAGCTGGGTGCTCTCCTTCGACACCGAGCTGGAGTCGTTCGAGGCCTACGCCCGGGCCATGCCCAACAACTGCGTCTTCCTGGTGGACACGTACAACACGCTCGACGGTGTCCGCAACGCCGTCAAGGTCGGCCGCTGGCTGCGCGAGCAGGGCCGCGAGATGATCGGCATCCGCCTCGACTCGGGCGATCTCGCCTACCTGAGCCGCGAGTCGCGGAAGATCCTCGACGAGTCGGGGTTCCCCGAGGCCAAGGTGTACGCCAGCAGCGAGCTCGATGAGCATCTGATCGAGAGCCTCAAGCTCCAGGGCTCGAAGATCGCGGTCTGGGGCGTCGGCACGAAGCTCGTCACCGCCGAGGACGATCCCGCGCTGGGCGGCGTCTACAAGCTCACCGCGGTGCGCGAGCCGGACGGTACTGGCGGGGCCTGGAAGTACAAGGTCAAGCTCTCGGAGCAGTCGATCAAGGTCACCACCCCGGGCATCCACCAGGTGCGGCGCTTCTCGGCCGGCGGCGAGCCGATCGCCGACATGATCTTCGACGAGGAGCTGGGCGCCCCGGCCGCGCCCACGATCGTCGACCCGGCCGACCTGACCCGGCGCAAGCCGATCGCCGCGGGCACGGAGCACACGGACCTGCTCGTGCCGGTCTTCCGGAAGGGGCAGCGCGTCTACGATCCGCCGCCGCTCAAGGAGGTCCGCAAGCGCACGGTAGCGCAGCTCGCCGGCTTCCACGGGGGCATCAAGCGCTTCGCGAACCCGCACCGCTACCCCGTGGGCCTGGAGCTGGGCCTGTTCGATCTGAAGACCCATCTCGTTCTTCAGGCACGGGGGCTCGAGCCGGCGAACCCGGCCCAGGAAGCGCCGTCCAAAGACGAATAAAGACGACTGAGGAGCACGATGACATCCAGGACTCCCGTCCGGGAGCTGCCCGTCCCGGCCTTCTACGATCCGGCTCACGCCCGGGACTGGACCTACGCTCCCGACCAGCAGGCGCTGTTCACCGCCGCCCAGGCCTGGAGGCGGGAGCACGGCATCCCGCCGTCGTCGTCGGACCGCCGCCGCATCCATCTCCTGCTCATCGACGTCCAGAAGGATTTCTGCTTCCCCCGCGGCAGCCTGTACGTCGGCGGGCGCAGCGGCACCGGCGCCATGGACGACAACGACCGCATCGCCCGCTTCCTCTACCGGAACCTGGAGTGGATCACCGACGTCACCTGCACGCTCGACACCCACTTCCCGTTCCAGATCTTCTTCCCTTCCTTCTGGATCGGGAAGGACGGCCAGCCGCCGGCCGCCCATCAGGAGATCACTACCGGCGACATCCGCGCGGGCCGCGTGCGGCCGAACCCGGACATCGCCGGCTGGCTCTGGAACGGCAACCTCGCCGCTCTGCAGGAGCAGGTGGAGTTCTACTGCCAGGAGCTGGAGCGGGCGGGAAAGTACAAGCTCTATCTCTGGCCGCCCCACTGCCTGCTCGGCAGCGACGGCCATCCGCTCGCGGGCGTGGTCCACGAGGCGCGGCTCTTCCACGCCTGGTGCCGGGGCTCGCGGTCGTTGATCGAAAGCAAGGGCGGCAACCCGCTGACGGAGAACTACTCCATCCTCGCGCCGGAGGTTCTCAAGCGCTACGACGGCTCCCGCCTCGCCGAGCGCAACGACCGCTTCATCGAGACGCTGCTGAACGACGACGCCGTGATCATCGCCGGCCAGGCCGCGAGCCACTGCGTGAAAAGCTCGATCGACGACCTGCTGAGCGAGATCGTGATCCGGGACGAGGAGCTGGCGCGGAAGATCTACATCCTGGAGGACTGCATGTCCTCGGTGGCGGTCCCCGACCCGGACCGCCCCGGAGAGTTTCTGTTCGACTTCACGCCCCAGGCCGAAGAGGCCCTCTCGCGCTGGGCCGGCGCCGGCCTCGGCGTGGTCCGGTCGACCGACCCGATCGCCAGCTGGCCCGGGATCTGACGCTTCCCGGCGTCAAACGGCCTTCAAACCGTACCGTTCCATCTTGATCGCCAGGCCGTTGCGCGAAAGACCGAGGATGCGCGCGGCCTGGGACTTGTTGCCGTGGGTCCGGCGCAGGGCCTCGCGGATCGCCGCCTGCTCGCAGGAGCCCACCAGGCGCTCCAGGTCCAGATCCGACGTGGTGTCCACCCGGGTCGTGGAGACGCTTCCGCTGCGCACCCGGTCCGGCAGCAGGTTCACGTCCACCGGCTTGCCCGCGGGGCTGAGATAGACGAGCTGGCGGGCGATGTTCTCCAGCTCCGACAGGTTTCCGGGATAGTCGTAGGTCAGGAGCGCCGACATGGCCTTGACCGTGATGCCCTGCATCCGCTTGCCGGTCTCGTGGCAGAACCGGTTGATGTACGACTGGATCAGGAGCGGCAGGTCGTCGCGGCGCTCGCGCAGGGGCGGCACCTCGATCGTGAACTGCGAGAGCCAGTAGGCCAGGTCCACGCGGAACGAGTCCCGCGCCGCCACCGACTCCAGGGAGACGCGGCTGCCGGCCACCACGCGCACGTCCACGGCACGCGCATCGAGGCTCCCCGACGGCTCGACCTCGCCGCTCCTCAGGAAGCGAACCAGCCGCGCCTGGATGTCCATGGGCAGATGCTCCACGTCGTCCAGGAAGATCGTGCCGCCGTGGGCCAGGAGGAGCTTGCCTTCCCGCCGCACGGGTCCGCTCTTGCCCGGCACCTCGGCTCCGAAGAGATCCGCCTCGATCTGCTGCGGCCGGACGCCGCTGCACGACGCCATGATGAACGGCCCGTGCCGCCGCGGTCCCGAGAGGTGCAGCGAGCGCGCGAGCAGCTCCTTGCCCACGCCGGGCTCGCCCAGCAGCAGCACGTGGACCGCCGGGTCCACCGCGGCCCGCATCTGCTCCACCACCTGCTTCATGATCTGCGACTCGCCCACCACCAGGAGCGGATCGAGGGTGAGATCCTGCTGGCCCGGCCGGCCGGGCAGGATCGGCTCGTACCACCCGACGTGGTGAACCAGGCCGAGCACCAGCAGATGGCCCAGGGTGCGGAACGAGATCACCGGCGACCAGCCGTCCGGCGTGAACTGCGGAAGAGCCGAAAGTAGGGAGTACGTGCGGTCCAGCGCCACGAACGAGTGGTAGCAGACCCACGACGGCATGCCGGCCAGCTCGCCCTGGAACGAGCCGCCCTGCTGGAGGCTGTTGCCCGCGCCGCGGTGGGAGAGGAGCTGGTCCATCAGCTGCTCGCCGCTCGCGAGCCAGGCCGGATCGCTGCTCACCACGAGCTTCAGGCCGGCGCGCTCCACTTCCCCCTGAAGGAGAAACAGCACGCCGCCGCCGAAGTCCGTGAGCACGTCGTTGACGAGCGCCTCGGAGGTCGTGCGGCTCTCGGCGTCCGCCAGCACCCACTCGCTGATGCGGGCGAGATGCTCCAGCATCCGCTCGGAGGAGATCCGCGGTCCGGCCGGGAGATCCGGGGGGGCGGAGGCCGGCTGCGGAGCGGACTTGTCCGGACCGGCGATCACGTCCTCGACCAGGAGGGTCACGCCGCCGACGCGGATCTCGTCGAGCACCTCCAGGGCGGTCTCGCGGACCTTCTTGCCGCTGACCAGGAGACCCTTGCGGCTGCCGAGGTCTTCGATCCGCAGCTCGGTGCCGTCGAAGCGCAGGACGGCGTGCTTCTGGGCGACGCCGGTGTACGGGAGATAGATGTCACACTCGGGGCGGCTGCCGATGAGAAGCTCGCTCCGGAGGACGGGAAAACGCCGGACGCCATCCGGGGCATAGGCTACCAGTCGCAACATAGGAGCCGGAATACTACCTCACCCATCCTGCCCCTGCGAGTCTGGTATCCTCGCCCCCGCCATGAACGACCTGTTCCTCCGTGCCTGCCGCGGCGAAGATGTCGAGCGGCTCCCCGTCTGGCTGATGCGCCAGGCCGGCCGCTACCTTCCCGAATACCGGGCGATCCGCGAGAAGGCGGATTTCCTCACCCTGTGCAAGACCCCCGAGCTGGCCGCCGAGGTCACGCTTCAGCCGGTCCGCATTCTCGGCGTCGACGCCGCCATCCTGTTCGCGGACATCCTGCTCCCCCTGGAGGCCATGGGCGCGGAGCTTCAGTTCGTCAAGGGCGACGGTCCGCACTTCCCGAACCCGATCCGCACCCGCGAGGACATCGCCCGCCTCAAGGCTCCGGACGTCCAGTCGACCCTCGGCTACGTCTTCGACGCCATGCGCCTCGTGCGCCGGCAGCTCGACGGCCTGGTGCCCGCGATCGGCTTCGGCGGCTCGCCCTGGACGCTCGCGGCGTATCTCGTGGAGGGCGGCGGCTCGAAGCACTTCGACAAGCTGCTCGCCTGGAGCTACTCCGATCCCGAGGGCCTCGCGCTCCTCCTCGACAAGATCGCCGACACCTCGATCGCCTATCTGAGAGGCCAGATCGAGGCCGGAGCCCAGGCGCTCCAGATCTTCGACACCTGGGCGGGCCTGCTGAGCCTGGAGCGCTGGCGCGAGCTCGCGCTGCCGCCGCTCCTCAAGATCGTCGAGGGGATCTCCGGCAAGGTGCCGCTCATCTACTACGTCAACGGCGGCGGCCATCTGCTCGAAGGCATGAACGACCTGCCGGTCGACGTCCTCTCGATCGACTGGCGCCAGCCGCTGAGCCGGGTGCGGAAGGTGGTGGGAGAGCGGACGCTCCAGGGGAACTTCGATCCCGCGGCGCTGCTCGGCCCGATCCCGGAGATCGAGCGCCGCGTCGGGCTCCTGATCGAAGAGGGCAAGGGCGGCGGCCACGTGATGAACCTGGGCCACGGCATCCTGCCCATGACCCCGGTCGAGAACGCGAAGGCGTTCGTCTCGGCGGCCCAGCGGATGTCGGTCGGCCGGAGGTGGGTGTAGGTCGGGAGAGGCTGGGTTTTTGGAAAGTGCCTCGCTTGGAGTCCTCACCCCCTGGCCCCCTTCCATGAGAAGGCCACGTTGAGTCAAGTCTCCGGAGGGCCGCGGAGCGGCCCTCTCCTGGTTCATTGCGGGAGGGGGCATGAGACGAGCTGAAGACTGCCGCGCTTCCATTCGCAC
>JANMTS010000159.1:0-12923 GCA_031390755.1 Holophagales bacterium | reverse complement strand
CCGCCGGGCTCGAGAAGCTCCTCCTGCGCCTCAACATCGCCTTGAGCTCCAAGGAATAGCGGGTAGCGCGCGATGCGGTGCCCGTTTTGCTCCGAAAACCGCGACCGGGTGGTCGACTCGCGGGAGAGCCGCGACGGCGCGACCATCCGCCGCCGCCGCGAGTGCCTGAGCTGCAGCCGACGCTTCACCTCGTACGAGCAGATCGAAGGCATTCCCTACATGGTCGTCAAGCACGACGGCACGCGGGAGGAGTTCAGCCGCAAGAAGCTGCTCAACGGCCTGCTCAAGGCCTGCGAGAAGCGCGCCGTCCCCATGAAGAAGCTGGAGAGCATCGTCGACGAGGCGGAATCCATGCTCCACGACCGCGAGGACCGCGAGATCTCCACCCAGGAGATCGGCGCCTTCGTCATGGAGCACCTGCGCGAGCTGGACCAGGTCGCCTACGTCCGCTTCGCCTCGGTGTACCGCCGGTTCGAGGACATCGACGCCTTCATGGACGTCCTGACCTCGCTGATCCAGCCCAAGCATTCCAAGAAAGAGGCTTGACCGTGGGCGCGAGATACGCTTCCCTGTTCATCCTCTCCCGGTTCCAGTCCGAGGTGGACCGCCTCTTCCAGGAGGCCGTCAAGCTGGGCGAGGGTGCGCTGCCGCCCGGCGGAGAGTGGCAGCCGATCGTCGACATCGTGGAAACCTCCGCGTCGGTGACGATCCTCGCCGAGCTGCCGGGCCTTTCCGCGTCCGATCTGCAGGTCCAGGTGAAGGGCACGCTGGTCACCCTCTCCGGGACCAAGTCGACGCCCAGGCCCGGAGCCCAAAGCATCAAGTTTCACTGCATGGAGCGCGGCCACGGCCGCTTCCACCGGGAGATTCATATTTTTTCGCCGGTCAACACGCACAAGGGAACCGCCCGGCTGGCCGACGGCCTGCTGACGATCGAGTTTCCGAAGATTCAAGACAAGCGCCAAGAGGCTCGTGTATTGCATATCCAGGAGCTCGAAGGATCCAGCGAGGGGGCCGTGGAATGAACAAGCCGCCAGCCGAGCCGCAGGAAGAAGCGATCAAGATTCCGGACGTCCTGCCGGTCCTCCCGCTGAAGGACACGGTGGTCTTTCCGTACATCATCCTTCCCCTGTCCGTGGGCCGCGACAAGAGCGTGCTCGCCGTCGACCGGGCCCTCGCCGAAAGCAGGGTCATCATGCTGGTCGCCCAGCGCGACAGCGCCATCGACAACCCCGGGGAAGAAGAGCTCTACTCCGTCGGCACCGCCGCGGTGATCATGCGGATGCTCAAGCTGCCGGACGGCCGCATCCGCATCCTGGTGCAGGGCCTTTCGCGCGCCCGCATCCATCACATCAGCCAGGTCGAGCCCTACCTGCAAGCCAAGATCGAGCGCATCGACGAGCCGGCTCCCCCGGCCGGGCTGGAGACCGAGGCGCTCATGCGCAGCGTCAAGGAGAGCCTCGACCGCGCCGTCTCGCTCGGCAAGTCGATCTCGCCCGAGGTGATGGTGATCGCCGCCAACCTCGACGACATGGGCCGCCTCGCCGACCTCGCCGCGAGCAACCTCGAGCTCAAGATCGCGGAGGCCCAGTCGGTCCTCGAAGTGATCGATCCTCTCGAACGCCTCCACCGCGTGAGCGAGCAGATCGCCCGCGAGCTCCAGGTGCTCACGATGCAGCAGGAGATCTCCTCGCAGGCCCGGGGCGAGATCGACCGCAGCCAGCGCGAGTACTTCCTGCGCCAGCAGCTCAAGGCGATCCAGCAGGAGCTGGGCGAAGGCGAGGAGCTGACCGAAGAGATCGAGGGCTATCGCAAGCTGGCCGAAGAGAAGGCGATCGCCGACGATGCCCGCGAAGAGATAGAACGGCAGATCCGCCGCCTGGAGCGCAGCCACCCCGAGAGCGCGGAAACGCAGATCATCCGCTCCTATCTCGACTGGCTTACCGCCATGCCCTGGCAGACGCTGTCCGAGGACGACCTGGATCTCGACAACGCGCAGCAGGTGCTCGACGAGGATCACTACGATCTCGAAAAAATCAAGGAGCGCATCCTCGAATACCTGGCGGTCCGCAAGCTCAAGAACGACACCCGCGGCCCGATCCTCTGCTTCGTCGGCCCGCCGGGCGTGGGCAAGACCTCGCTCGGAAAGTCGATCGCCCGCGCCATGGGACGCAAGTTCGTGCGCATCGCGCTCGGCGGCGTCCGCGACGAGGCCGAGATCCGCGGCCATCGCCGCACCTACGTCGGCGCTCTTCCGGGGCGCATCCTCCAGAGCATCCGCCAGGCCGGCACGAGCAATCCGGTCTTCGTGCTCGACGAGATCGACAAGATCGGTGCGGACTACCGCGGCGATCCGTCGTCCGCTCTCCTGGAAGTCCTCGATCCCGAGCAGAACTTCAGTTTCGTGGATCACTACCTGGGCATCCCCTACGATCTGTCGCGCGTGATGTTCATCGCCACCGCGAACATGCTCGAACCGATCCAGCCGGCGTTCCTCGACCGCATGGAGGTGATCCGGCTGAGCGGCTACACCGAGGATGAAAAGCTGAGAATCGCGCGGCTGCACCTGATCCCCAAGCAGACGCGCGAGAACGGTCTCGCCGCCGAAGGACAGATAATGTTCGACGACGCGGGCATCCGGCAGATCATCTCGGGCTACACCAAGGAAGCGGGCCTGCGCAACCTGGAGCGCGAGCTGGCCGCCGTCTGCCGCAAGGTCGCCGTGCGCGTGGCCCGCGGCGAGACCGCGAGCGTGGTGATCGACGCCGAGAAGGTCGAGGCGTTTCTCGGGCCCCGCAAGCACTTCGCCGACGAGCTCCTGGAGCGCGACCGCATCGGCGTCGCCACCGGTCTGGCCTGGACCGCGGCCGGCGGCGACCTGCTGTTCATCGAGGTGGTCGCGGTTCCCGGCAAGGGTTTGCTCCTGTTGACCGGCCAGCTCGGCGACGTGATGAAGGAATCCGCGCAGGCGGCTCTGTCGTATGCCCGCACCTTCGCCGGCACGCACAGCGTCAGCGACGACTTCTTCGCGAAGCACGACATCCACGTCCACGTGCCCGCGGGCTCGATCCCCAAGGACGGCCCCTCGGCGGGCATCACCATGGGCACCGCGATCATCTCCGTGCTGGTGAAGAAAGCGATCAACCGCCGCGTCGCCATGACCGGCGAGATCACTCTGCGCGGCGACGTGCTGCCGATCGGCGGGCTCAAGGAAAAGGCCCTCGCCGCCAAGCTCGCCGGCATCCACACGATCATCGTTCCAAAGCTCAACCGGCGCGATCTCGTGGAGATCCCGGACACGATCAAGAAGGATCTCGTCTTCCATTTCGTCGATCACATGGACGGAGTGCTGAAGCTGGCGCTGCTCGACGAGCTTCCCCCGGCCGAGATGACCGACCCGACAGAGAGCACCCCGACCGAAAGCGCCGCGGCCGTCGTCACCGAAGAGCCCAAGGCCGCCTCGGCGTGAGCCCTCGCGGCGGACGACTCGGAGAAGACGCGCTTCTCCACCGTCTGCGCGGCCGGTTGAGCACCTCTCAGGGTTCCTCTCTGATCGGCGACGACGCCGCGATCCTGCCGGCCGCCGGTCCTCTGGCGGTCACCGTCGACAGCCAGATCGAAGGCGTTCACTTCGTCCCGGATCTCGATCCCGCGCTTGTCGCCCGGCGCCTGCTCGCGGTCAATCTTTCCGATCTCGCGGCCATGGGCGCCGACCCCGCCTGGGCCTTCCTCGCTCTCTCCGCTCCAGCGGGTTTCGATCACGATCGATTCCTTCGCGCCTTTTCCGAGGCCTGCCGAGCGCACGGGGTGACGCTCGCCGGAGGCGACCTGGCGCGCTGCGATCGGCTCGTGGCAACGGCGACGTTGATCGGAACGAAACCGGACGAACGCCAATGGCTCCGGCGCGATGGAGCGCGGCCCGGCCAGGCGCTCTGGCTGGGCGGAACCGTGGGCGAGTCCGCGGTGGGGAGATTGCTGATCGCTCGCGGAGCGCGCCCGGGCCGCGGCGCCAGCGCCCGGCTCGTTCGGCTGCCCGCCGATCTTCCGCCATCCTTGTCGAAAGCGGCGCGCTGCGCCGTGAGGCGCCATCTGTCGCCCGTTCCTCAAATCGAATTGGGACGTTGGCTCGGATCTCACGATATGGCCATGGCGGCGATGGATGTCTCGGACGGCGTGGCGCGCGATCTTCATCGTCTCTGCCGCGAGAGCGGTGCGGGCGCGGAGATTCTCGCGGAGTCCCTGCCGCTTTCCTATCGATATTTCGATTTGTGTAAAGTTTTGCGCGTCGATCCGTTCGAGCTGGCCCTGACCGGGGGCGAGGACTACGTTTTGATGTTCACGCTTCCGGAAGACGTGAAGCCTCCGGACTCCTTCGGCTGCCGAAGAATCGGTTCGATCCGGAAACGATCGGGAGTCACGTGGGTTGAGGATGGCCGGCGGCGCAAGCTCGCCGCGTCAGGGTGGGATCATCTGGTCGATCTGCCTCCCGCGACATGAAAAAAGCCCCGGCCGAGACCGGGGCTTCTCCAATCGAATCAGCGCGCCCGTGGGCGTGCCGGCTTACTTCACAAGCTTCTGCAGGCTCTTCACGAAACCCTGGAACCGCTTCTCGAGCTCGTGATACGAGCGCTCCAGCGTCCGCAGGCGCACGCCGAGAATGGTGGCATCGCCACCACCGGCCGGCGCCGCGGCAGCGCGGCCACGACCGCGGGCGGCTCCCGCCTTCGGTCCGGGCTTGCGACCGCCACGACCGCTCTCCTGACGAAGCTGACGGAACACGTCGACCGCTTCCGGATGGAAACGGCGCGAGCGGCCCGAGCCCTCGGAGGGGAGACGATCACTGAACAGACGGACGTAACGGACGAGGGTCGGATAGGAGATGCCGGTCTGCTCGCTCACCTGCCCGAGCGTGAGCAGTCCGGAAGCGGTACGACCGCGGCCGGCAGCAGCCGTCTTGACCGGCTTGGCAGCCTTGCGGCCACCGCGGCGGGCGGCCACGGCGGCAGGAGCCTTCGCGGGGGCCGCGGCAGGCCTGCCGGGCTTGCGTCCGCGGCGGGCACCGGTAGTACCGGCAGCCTTGGCAGCGTTGGCAGCGTTGGCGGCCTTGGCAGCGGGCTTCGCAGCCTTTACGGCCTTGGCAGCCGCCGCGGGGGCGGCAGCGGCCGGCTTGCGGCCACGACGGGCAGGCGCGGCGGCAGCGGCGGCATCCTTGCGCGGACGACCGCGACGGCCGGCGTTCTCAACCTTGAGCTCCTCGAAAACCGGCATGGCCGACTCGGGATAACGCTGCTTGCGTCCCTTGCCTTCGGCGGGAATCCGGCTCTGGTAAATCTTCTTGTAGCGCTGGAGGGTGGGCATCGAAATGCCGGTACGCTGGGATACGTCGGAGAGGGTATAGAGCTTTTTCGACTCGGAATTATTGTCTGACATTGCGCGCGGCGCCTCCTGAAGGGCCAATGGAACAAGGGAATAGGACCGGTGCGGTCCATGAAAAACGCAAACACATTATCAAAAAGCATCCGGCAAAAGTCAAGGCAAAAGAAGGTAGCAAACGCGGATTGCAGGAATTCGTTCGCCTTTTGAGCGGATCGCGCAGTTGCGTTGGGTCTACAAATCACTCGATCTTCAATCGCTTCATCAGATAGGAAACCGCCTGGCGGGACAATCCGAGATGCCTCGCCACCTCGGAAAGATTGCGGCGATTTCTTTCGAGGGCCCTGCTCAACAGGCGGCGGCGCAGGGAATCCAATTCCTGGTGATAGGAGCCTTCGGGAAGAGGGCTCGACGCCGGCAATTCCAGATGGACCGGCTCGATCGTTCCGTCGCCCGCCAGCGCCAGGGCGACGCTCAAAACATTCTGAAGCTCCCGGATGTTGCCCGGCCAGTCGTGATCGAGCAGGCGCGTCCGGGCCTCTTTGGACAGGACAGGCTTGCCGGGCTTGCCGGCGTGCCGGGCCAGGAAGCGATCGGCCAGGATCAATACATCCTTTCCCCGCTCGCGCAGCGGCGGGAGAGTCACGCTTCCCACGCGAAGCCGGAAATAGAGATCCTGGCGAAACGTCTTCTCCGCCACCATGACCGACAGATCGCGATGCGTGGCGGCGAGCACTCTCACGTTCACCTTTCTCGGCACGGCCTCGCCGAGCGGCCTCACCTCTCCTTCCTGCAACACCCGCAGGAGCAGGCCTTGAGCCGAAAGCGGCAGGTCTCCGATCTCGTCGAGAAACACGGTGCCGCCATGCGCGGTTTCGAAGAAACCCTGGCGGCTGCGGTCGGCGCCCGTGAACGCTCCCCGCGCATGACCGAAAAGATCGGAAAGGATCAGGGTTTCCGACAGGGCGGCGCAGTTGACCGGCACGAACTGGGAGCGCGCACGGAGGCTCAAACGATGGATGCGGCGCGCGGCCAGCTCCTTGCCCGTGCCGCTTTCGCCAAGAATCAAAAGAGGTAGATCGCCGGGAGCAAACCGGGAGATCCGTTCCAGCGCCGCCTGCAAGGAGGGACTCTCCCCGACGATGTCGCCGCCCGGAATTCCCGGTGCAACGGACGTCTCGGCCATCTCGGCAAGGGTTTCCCGCGCCGCCCTGTCGCGCGCCGCCAGCGCCCTGAAGGCACGGCTCCGCAGAGTCGGCTCCCCTGGATCTTCCGACGCTTCCACGAGCCGTGCGAGAGCGTCCGGATCTCCGGCCGGACGTTCCAGATAATCCGAGAGGACCAGCCACGGGCCCTGGTCGCGGGCCTCCAGACGCTCCGCGGGAGCCAGCGCTCCCAGGCTCCGCAGCACCGAGGCCGCGCTCCGCAGCCAGGGAGAGGGAGCGCATCCGGGCGCGGCCAGATCGAGGTCGTGGATCAGACGGGCGGCCCGATACGGTTCCAGGCCGGCGAGGGCGTCCCAATCGGCGAGCGCGGTCGGGCGGCCGGCCAGCGCTCCCTGCCAGAGAGGCTCGAACGGGGTGCCGGCCGCCTCGCGGAGCCCGCCTTCGGGATCGCCGGCCAGCGCGCGGAGCGCGGGCCGCTCCTCCGGCTC
The DNA here is from genome assembly GCA_031390755.1 of Holophagales bacterium. Classification (GTDB taxonomy): domain Bacteria; phylum Acidobacteriota; class Thermoanaerobaculia; order Multivoradales; family UBA5704; genus DATMER01. The sequence goes on along the minus strand of JANMTS010000159.1, from coordinate 5,896 downwards.
CAGGTGGGCGAGAGCCTCCGGCAGCAGGAGCGACAGCTCGGCCGCCGCTTCGTCCGGCCGCTTCAGCCAGCCGAGAGCGCGGGCGGCGATCACGCGCGAGACCTCCGTGTCCCAACCCAGGGCCAGGGCCTCGCGGCAGAGCCTCAGCGCGGCGTCGGGCCGGCCCAGGGCCAGCTCGAAGCGGGCGCGCAGCCCGGTGTCCGTGGCCAGGCCGCGGACGTTGCCGGAGAGGCGGTTCTCGGTCACCGTCCGCTCCAGGATCTCGCGCACGCCGGCCAGGCGCCCGCGGCGCAGGCGGATCTCGGCCAGATTCGGCAGCGCGAGGGTGGCCTTGCGCGGTCCGTCGCAGGCCTCGAAATGCCGCGCGGCATGGAGGAAGGCGCGCTCCGCCCCGGCGAGGTCGCCGACCCGGGCGCGGGCGACGCCCAATTCGTTCCACAGCCCGGCCGCCTCGTGGCGCGTGAGCTTCCGGCGACCGAGCCGGATCGCCAACCCCGCGTGCACCGCGTGCTGGACAGCAGGCCGGCCCGAAACCGGATCCAGCCCCAGAGACCGCACCTGGTGCCAGCGCCAGGCGAGCTCCGGATCCCCGCAGGCGCTCCGGGTGGCGTCCAGCCACGTCTCCATGGCCGCGGCGTCGCCGCGGTCCCAGGCCGCCCCCGCCGCAACCAGGCCGGCCCGCAGCTCCGCGGAGCCGCCCTGTTCCTCGCCCAGATCGAGAGCCCGGCGGAGCCAGGGCGCGGCGTGCCCGGGCTTGCCGGTGTTGGCGAAGACCCGGGAGGCGATCTCTGCCAATTCGATGGCCAGCTCGACCGCCAGCTCCCCGGGAAGCTTCGCCCGTCGCACTCGCCGGAGGGTCGACGCCGCCGCGCCGATCTGCCCCAGGAGAAGCTGGCACCGCGCCCGGACGGTCTCGGCTTCGGCCGACCGCAGCCCGTCGAGAGCGGCCAGGGCCGCCTCGGACCGTCCCAGGGCCACGAGGGCCGCCGCCATCTCGACCGCCTCCGGCTCGGTGGCCGGTGGCCGCCGGCTCCAGGCCCCCACCGCCGCCCGCCACTTCCGGGCGGCGGCCAGCTCCCGCGGATCGCCCGGATCGTCGCCCTCCCAGACGGCTTTCGCGCCCGGAGCGGCGAGACGACTCCTCAGCTCTTCAAGGCTGTGACATCGGTTCAGGAGACGAAGCCGGAAGGAGGCGGGCCCAGCGACCCAGAGCGCCGTCCGCGGCTCGTCGGGCAGCCCTCCGGCCAGAGCAACCCGGGCCGAGGCGAACCCGGCCTCCCAGAGAAACGGCGCCTCGTCGAGGATCTGGGCGACCCCCTCGTCCGCCGTGACCGGGGCCAGCGACTGGAACCAGCGGTCCAGCAGTCTCCGGGCTGCCTTGCGGGCCAGCCCCTTGCCGGCGAGACCGGGGCTGCCCTGCAGCCGGAAGAGATGGCCGAGCAGCTCGCGAAGGGTTTCCTGGGCGGGCCGCGAGGCGCGGCCGGGCACGGCGACCGGCAGCCTCAAGCCCCCCTCGGAGCCGACCCGCGCCGCGCTCCACTCCGGCACCATCCAGCCCGCGCGGTCGAGGAGGGAGAGCAATCCGGCAGCCTGAAGAAGGACGGCGAGCCGCTGCTGATCCGTGAGGCGCGAGATCGGCAGAGGAATCATGTCGGAGTCGGAGCCGGCGCGCTCCAACGAAACATGGATGGGACGCACGGCTCTCGGAGCCGCGCTCATCGGTTGAGCGTGTCGACGGAAAAGAAGAGCATGGGCCGGGAATCCTACCGCACCTTCCGTGCCGGAGGAACGCCACTTGTCGCGTCCAGGCATCCGTGGCGGAGGAAAGTCGAGGACAGATTCCCGTCCCGCTGCCGTGCTACTTTTCACCCTGCCTTCATGTGCGCCGCCGACGCGGCAGGAGATCGCATGACCATCCCATCCGAGCTGCGCCCAGCCGATTCGCATCTGGAGCCCTGGCCGAGCCTGCCTCTCGAGGCCTGGAACGAGACCTTCGAAACCCTGCACCTGTGGCTTCAGATCGCCGGCAAGGTCCGGCTGACTCAAGGCCCCTGGATCAACCACTCCTGGAACGTGCCTCTGTACGTGACGGCCCGCGGTCTCACGACATCGCCGATCCCTCACGGTTCGATCCCCCACGGGCATCGGTCGTTCCAGATCGATTTCGACTTCCTCGCCCACCGCTTGAACGTGCTGGCGAGCGACGGCGGCACGGGCGGGTTTCCGCTGGAGCCGCAGCCGGTCGCCGTGTTCTACACGCGGCTGATGGAGGAGCTGGACCGGCTCGGGCTCCCCGTGGACATCCACCGCCGGCCCAACGAGATCGCCGACCCGATCCGCTTCGACCAGGATCATACGCACCGGAGCTACGACGCGGAGTACGCCAACCGCTTCTGGCGCATCCTCGTGCAGGCGGACCGCGTGTTCAAGCAGTTCCGCGCCCGCTTCACCGGCAAGTGCAGCCCGGTGCAGCTGTTCTGGGGCGCGCCCGACCTGGCGGTCACCCGGTTCTCGGGACGGCCGGCGCCGGAGCATCCGGGCGGCATCCCCAACCTGCCCGACCCGGTGACGCGCGAGGCCTACTCGCACGAGGTGAGCAGCTGCGGCTTCTGGCCCGGCGGCGGCGCGATCCCCTATCCGTCCTTCTATTCCTACGCGTACCCGGAGCCTCCGGGCTTTGCCGACGCCGCCGTCCAGCCGGGCGCCGCCTTCTACAGTACCGACTTCCGCGAGTTCATTCTGCCGTACGAGGTGGTCCGCCAGTCGGAGTCGCCGGACGCCGCGCTGCTGGAGTTCCTCCAGTCGACCTATGAAGCCGCGGCGAACCTGGGGAAGTGGGACCGGGATGCCCTGGAGAATGTCCAGGATCCCAGGAACGCCCGGCTTTGACCTTTCTTTGACCGTTTCCAAACGCCCTTGACCGGGCGAATGGCCAACATCGCCGGTGAACGGGGCCGAACCGCGGCCCCTCCTGTCCACGACAAGGAGACCCGACGATGATCCGACGCATTCTTGCCGCAACCCTTCTGCTCCTGGGCCTGGCCGGTCAGGCCATCCCCGCGATGGCCCAGCCGCAGACGCCTCCCCAGATCCATCCCCTTCTCCAGCGCGTGATCGAGCAGCCCGCGGCCGGCATCCCGCCGGTGCTGCGCGGCCCGCTCGGCGGCAACCAGGGGAACCACCGGATCAACGGTCAGGAGGCTCTCAACCTCTTCCTGCGCACGACCGCCTCGCGCGAGCAGCTCGAAGCGCTCGGCGTGAAGGTCCGCTCGCTCAACGACGGCCGTGCGACCGTCACCGTGCCCGTCAACGTCCTGCCCCTCCTGGCGGGCCGCGCGGACATCCAGACCATCTCGCTGCCCACCCGGGTCCGGCCGAACCTCGACCGGTCGGTCGCCGACACCGGCGCGGCCTTCCTCCGCTCCGAGAGCGGCGGCGTGTTCAGCGGCAGCACCGGAGCGGGCGTGGTGGTGGGCGTGGTCGACTCCGGCATCGACTTCGACCACCCGGATTTCACCGACACCTCGGGCAACACGCGCATCCTCTATCTCTGGGACCAGCAGAGCGGCGCCGGGCCGTCCCCCGCGAGCTACGCCTACGGCCGGGAGTGGACGAGCACCGACATCGACGGCGGCCTCTGCACCGAGGCCGACGATCCCGACGCCTGGGGGCACGGCACCCACGTGACCGGCACCGCCGCCGGCAACGGCGCGGCTCCGGACGCGGGCGGCAGCGAGTACACCTACACCGGCATGGCGCCCAACGCCCACATCGTGTTCGTGAAGACCGACTGGAGCTCAACCGGCATCATCGACGCGATGGGATACATCTTCGAGAAGGCCGACGACCTGGGCCTGCCCGCGGTGATCAACCTGAGCCTCGGCACCCACCTCGGCGCCCACGACGGCACCGATCCCATGGAGCAGGAGATCGACGCGCTGGTGAGCGCCCAGGCCGGGCGGGCCGTGGTGGTGGCCGCCGGCAACGAGGGCGGCGACGACATCCACGCCGAGATCCAGACGATCGCCGCCACCTCCGTGATCGGCCCCTACTTCGACATTCCGTCCTACACCCCAAAGGGGGGATCCGACAACGACTACGTCTATCTCGTGGGCTACTACCCGTCGACCGACAATCTGACGGTCCACCTGTGGTCGCCGAGCGGCAATTACTACACCCGGAACATGACCGCCGGCTGCTTCTTCACCGCGACGGGCAGCGACGGCGCCGTCTACGTCTGCAACAACGCCTCGTCCGTCACCTTCAACCAGGGCACGACCGACCGCGAGATCGTGATCCTGATCTACGACGACTCGGCCGGCACGCCGCCGGCCAACGGCGCCTGGCACATGGCGCTCTCCGGCAACACCGTGGCCGGCTCGGGCTGGGTGGATTTCTGGGCGGTCAGCAGCCTCGGCAACAGCGGTGCGATCGCCGAATTCACGACCCATGTGGACGCGCAGGAGACCCTGGGCATCCCGGCCACCGCCGCCGACGCGGTGACCGTGGGCGCCTACATCACCAAGACCTGCTGGAACAGCATCGACGGCACCAGCCCGTCCTACAGCGGCTCGAATCCGATCGGCGACATCGCCTGGTTCAGCAGCCAGGGTCCGACGCGGGACGGCCGCAGCAAGCCCGACGTGGCCGCGCCGGGGATGGGCATCGTCTCCTCCCTGGCCCAGGAGGTCACCGGCTCCGTGACCGACACCTACGAGACCGACACCTGGCACCAACTGATGCAGGGCACCAGCCAGGCGACGCCGCACGTGGCGGGCGCCGTGGCGCTCCTGCTGGAGGACGACCCGACGCTCGACGTGTCCGGCATCAAGTCGCTGCTGAGCTCGAACGCCCGGGAGGATTCCTGGACCGCGGCCTATGACGTGGCGGGCATGATGCTCGGCACAACCCACAACTACCGGTTCGGCAGCGGCAAGCTCAACCTGGGCTCCTGGGCCTGGGCCGATCCGTACGAGACGAACGACTCCTACCGCACCGCCTGGGAGGCTCTCTCCGGCGAGACGTTCGGCGGTTACGTCGACCACGCCGCGGACCTCGACCTCTTCAAGCTCGACGACGCGGCGGTGGGGGACACGGTCAAGATCGACCTCACGAGCCTGGCGGACAACTACAAGCTGAACCTGATGCGGACCACGTCCCTCCTGGGCTCCTGCCCCATCACCCTGCTCAGCTCGGTCTCCAGCTCCGACAACGCGGGTACCGCCAACGAGTCGATCACCTACACCCTCCCCGCGCTGATGCTGGCGAAGTACATCCGGGTCGCCTCCTCGGCCGGCGGCTATTCCGCCACGGTCCCCTACAGCCTGAAGGCGGTCATCACCCGGCCGGAGACCACGAGCGTGCACAACTCGACGGCCACGGCGCAGGTGCTGCCGAAGCACGTGGAATTCAAGATCGCCGGCAACCTCTCCACCGGGGTGGAGCAGGACTACTACAAGCTGACCGCGAGGTCGGGCCAGACGGTTACGGCGAGGGCCGGCCTCCTGCGCACCGTGCAGATCCTCAGCTCCTCCGGAGCGGTCCTGGCCAGCAGCGCGGGCGGCACCGCAACCTACACGGTCCCGGTCTTCCCGGCCGGCCTGACCTATACCTACTACGTGGTGGTGAAGAACGGCGGCATCGGCTCGTACACGGCGACGACGACGGTGAACTGAGAGGCTGTGAAGAAATCGTGCCTACTGGGGTGTAGGCGATGGCTGATTGTGGGATACTTGCTGTATGCAAGAGACTCTGCTTCCCCTTCCCGAGCCGGAGATGATCGGCGGGCCTTCGCAAGCCAAGGGGTCGCCTCGTTTGTTGGTTGCTAACCGGGCACAGATGGAATTACTCCCCGTGGATCTGGAGAGTCTCCTGGCGCCGGATCACGCTGCGCGGG
>JANMTS010000151.1:0-21723 GCA_031390755.1 Holophagales bacterium | reverse complement strand
CAACTTCGTCGCGACACTGCTAAGATTTTCCATGGCCAGTCTCCTCTCTGGGCCTCGAGCCCGTTAATCCCTTGCAGCCATCATAGGACTGCGCAGGGGGGACTGGCCTTCTCATCCAATCTCTCCCGGGGGGAGAGGGGGCGCCGCCACCCAAAAGCAGAAGCAGGGAAGTTGGAGGTGCGGGGCTGAAGCTTCTCATTCCAACGGGCGGGGGTTCCCCCTCTCCCCCCGGGAGAGGGGGCGCGCCACCCAAAAAGCAAAAGCAGAAGCAGGGCGCCTGGCCGCCGTAGCCGTCAGTCTTCCAGCGGCTCGGTCAGGAACCGGTAGCCGACCCAGGGCTCGGTGCCGATGTAGCGCGGGCTGGCCGGATCGGGCTCCAGCTTGCGGCGCAGCGAGCCGACGTGGACGCGCACCGTGTCCACGGTGGTGGCCGGGGCGCCCTTCCAGACCGTGGCGACGATCTGGCGCAGGGTCACGGGCCGGCCGGCGTGGCTCGCCAGCAGCTCCAGGATCGACAGCTCGGTGGGGGTGAGACGGATCTCGCGCTCTCCCTGGAGGACATGCCGCCGGCCGCGGTCGATCGTCAGGTCCGGGAAGCGGAGGATCTCGGGCACGGCCGGGCCCTCGCGCCGGAACCGCCGGAGCTGGGTGCGCACCCGGGCCAGCAGCTCGCGCAGGGAGAACGGCTTGGTGACGAAGTCGTCCGCCCCAAGATCCAGGGCGCGGACCTTGTCCTCCTCCTCCCCGCGGACCGACAGCACCAGGATCGGAGTGGAGTCGATCCGCCGCACGGCCGAGACCAGCGAGAAGCCGTCCGCCCGGGGCATGGCGAGGTCGGTCACGACCAGGTCGGGCCGGTGCTGCTCGAACTGCTCCTTCCCGTCCACGCCGTCGACGGCCGCGAGGGTGTCGTAGCCGGCCAGCGCCAGCTCCCGGCTCAGGCTCTGGCGGATGGCGGAGTCGTCGTCGACGACCAGGACGAGCGGTTTGATGCGGGTCATTCGAGCTCCTCCGTCTCCAGGAATCCATGCCGGGACGCGGGCAGATCCAGGCGCGCGATCGTGCCGCCTCCCGGCCGTTCCAGGAGAGCGAGCGTCCCCCCGTTCGCCTCGGTGAGGCTGCGGGCGATGATCAACCCCAGTCCGCCCGACGCGCTGTAGCCGGCCACCGGCGGACCGGGGCCGCGGTCCAGCACCTCCACCCAGACCCGGCTTTCGCCGCTCGGAACGGCCGCCAGCTCCAATCCTTCCGTGGACGCCCGCGCAGCGTTCTCCAGGAGGTTTACGAGCACCTCCAGCATCAGGCTGGGGTCGACCTCCAGATCCGGACAGCCTGGCGCGACGCGCACCTCGACCGTCCGGCCTGAGAGCATCCGCGCGAGGTTCTCTTCCACGGCGCGGAGCAGGCTGCCAGCCGGCGTGGGCTCGGGATGCGGCCGCGCGACGCCCGCCTCCAGGCGCGCCAGCGCCAGCAGGTTGTCGATGCGCCGGGTCAGGCGCGCCTGCTCCACCGACAGGCCGCGCAGCCTCGACAGCGCCTCGGGCTGGCCGGCGAGCTGGCCCTCCAGGCTCTCCAGCTCCAGGCGCATCGAGGTCAGCGGCGTCCGCAGGTCGTGGGAGACCGCCCGCAGCAGCCCGGTCTTGAGCGCATCGCTGACCCGGACCGCCTCCAGGTGCGCGGCTTCGCGCAGCAGCCGCTCGCGCTCGATCGCCAGGGCCAGCAGTCGCCCCGCCGGCTCCAGCACGGCGCGGATCGCGGGAGGCTGTCGCGATGCCGATGCCGCGAGAACCCCGCTGACCATCTCCCCCACATGGAGCGGTATATAGAGGACGCCGTCCGATTCCTGAAGACCGGACTGCCGCGCGCGGTCGAGAAGCTCCGGCTTCACGTCCAGAGTCTCGCCGATCACGCTGACCGGCTCGTTCCCTTCCAGCACCAGGACTCCCGCGTCCGAGCCGATCGCCCGCAGCGTCCGGCCCGCGGCCTCGCCCAGCCCTCCCGGACGTTGGCTCGCGGTGAACAGGCCGAAGGAGAGATCGTAGAGAACCTGAAGCTCGCGCTGCCGTCCCTGGGCCTCGTCCGCCTGACGCCGGGCGCGCGCCACGAGGTGGCTGACCAGGGTCGACGAGGCGAGAAAGCAGCCGAGCGCCACCCAGTTCGAGGGATCCTGGACGTGCAGCGTTCCGGTGGGAGGCAGGAAGAAGTAGTTGAGGCAGAGGGACGCGGTGACGGACGCCGCGGCGCCGGCCGCCCATCCGCCCCAGGTGGCGAGGCCGAGCACGGCAATCAGATAGAGGGAGCCGGCGGTGATGCCGTTGGCGTCCTGCGTGCGGCTCACCAGAGTGACGGCCGCCATCACCGCTGCAACCGAGGGCAGTGCAATCCAGGGCGCCCTGCGCGAATCCATCGCCGGAGTCTACTCCCCCAGGCGCGCCTCCAGGCGCGCTTCCAGACGACTCCGCAGCTCCGGCCACTCCTCGGCCAGCACGCTGTAGACCACCGTGTCGCGGACCTCGCCGTTGCTGCGGATCTGATACTTCCGGAGCACCCCTTCGCGGACCACGCCGAGCTTCTCGATCGCGCGCTGGCTCTGGGTGTTGCGCAGGTCGGTCTTGAACTGGACGCGGTGTACGCCCAGGGTCTCGAAGGCGTGCCGGAACAGCAGCAGCTTGCTCTCGGGGTTCACCCGGCTGCGCTGGTGGGCCTTGCCGATCCAGGTGCGGCCGATCTCGATGCCGCGGTGCTCGGGCCGGATCTCCAGGTAGCCCGAGACTCCGGCCGGCTCGCCCGTTGCGGCGACGATCAGGGCGAAGGGGAGCGAAGCGGGCTTCTGGATCATCTCCCCGATCCACTCGCGGAAGGCCTCGTAGCCATCGCCCCGCGGCACGTCCGCCAGCCATTGGAAGATCTCCGGGCCGGTGTGCGGCCAGAGACCGGGAACGTGGTCCAGGGTGAGGGGCTCCAGGCGGAGGGTCCGGCCTTCGAGGAGCACCGGTTCGATTTTCATGCCGCCCCAGTTTATACTCCCTGGGCAATCCTGTAGACCGAATTCCCGAGGAGATCCGTCATGGTCGCCGCCACTGCGCGCCACATCGCGCTGATCCTGTCTCTGCTTGCCGTCGCCGTCACCGGTTGCGGTCCGGCCCCCGAGGCCGACAGCTCCGAAGCCGTCAAACCCGAGCCTCCCGGCCCCCAGGCCCAGGCCATCCCGTCGAGCTTCAAGCGGACGAAGTCCGGCGGCGTCCGCGACACCGGCGACTTCATCGTCCGCTTCGAGGATACCGAGGTCGAGGCCTATCAGGAGACCCAGAGCGTGTTCCAGGAGACCCGCCTTCTGGAAGACATCGCCAAGGAGCTGAACAACGTCTTTTCGCTCCCGACCAACATTCCTCTCATCGTGAGGGAATGCGGCGAGGTCAACGCCTTCTACGACTCCGAGGCCGGCGAGATCTCGCTCTGCTACGAGCTCATCGAGCACTACTTTGAGATCTTCATGGCGGATGCGACGACGGACGAGGAAGAGGAAGCTGCCGCCATCTCGGCGGTCAATGCCACCGTCTTCACCCTGTTCCACGAGATGGGGCACGCAATGATCGACATCTACGACCTGCCGGTCACCGGCCGGGAAGAGGACGCGGTCGATCAACTCGCCACCGTGATCCTCCTGCAGGGAGGGGACGAGGGAGAGGACTCGGCCATCGACGGCGCCAACTCGTTCCTGGGCGACGAAGAGGCCGAGATGGACGAGCTCGCGTTCGCGGACGAGCATTCGCTCGACGACCAGCGCTTCTACAACATCCTCTGCTGGGTCTACGGCGAGAACCCCGACGACTATCAGTACCTGGTCGAGGACGAGTTCCTGCCCGCCGACCGCGCCGAGCGCTGCCCCGCCGAGTACGACCGCCTGTCGCGAAGCTGGCAGACGCTGCTGGATCCGTATGTGAAGGAGTCAGCGGCGCAGGAGTGAGCCGGGCTCCTGAGATCAGGATCGGGGCTTCGCGAATCCGGCCTGACCGCTCCGAATCCTCACCCCCTGGCCCCCTCTCCCGGGGGGAGAGGGGGAACCCCCGCCCGTTCCGACTCCTGGGCCTTGGGTGGTGGCGCCCCCTCTCCGGGGGGTTGGGTGGCTGGGAGATGGGAGAGGGGGTCGGGGGGTGAGGACTCGGAGCGAGGCCCTTGCGGATTCAGCGGCACCGCCACCAGCACCGGCGGAGTCAAGTCCGCCTCCCTGGAACTCGTCGTCCTTCCAGAGATCGTCGAAGCCCAGGCCGGCCGCCGGGATCAGGCCGAGACGTCTGCCCAGCAGCGACCGCAACGCCTTGAGCGCCGCCGTCTTGTCGCCGAGCTGGGCCTGGGTCATGGCCTCGTAGTAGGCGAGCAGCCCGTCGTCCGGCCGGACCGTCCGGAGCGACTGAATGCCGGCGAGCTGCTCTTTCAGGGCGGCCTGGTCCTGCTGTCCCCAGATGGGATTGCAGGAGGCCAGGATGGCGGTCAGAACGAGAGTCCAGGCATGGCGTTTCATGCCAGGACTCTAGCATCCGTCCCGAGGGGCATCGCTCCTACTCGAAGTAGCCCGCCACATCGATCGCCAGGTGAAGGTCGCCGGCCGAAGCGTTCTTGATCTTCACCGCGCCAACGCCGTCCTGCGACAGGGAGAAGATCGCGTTGTTCGCCCGGATGTCGCCGGCCGTGAACGAGATCGTCGTGGCGGTCGGCAGCGCGTTGTCCACGGCATACACCTTGGCGTCGCCCGTCGCGGCCGGCACCAGGGCGGTGACGTTCGCGAACACCGACCGCGCGGACGCAGGCACACCGCAGTTGCCCGCGGTACCGGCGATGGTGTGCCCGAGCGTGGCGTTCGCGGCGATCGGTAACCCTCCGGTGGGACCGCCGGCCAGCCGCGTGTCGAGCACCCGGCACGGCGAGACCGTATAGAACGACCCGGCCGCCGGGCCGCCGCTGATCGTGAAGTTGGCGTTGGACACGTCGAAGAAGATGTTGCCCACGCAGGCGACCCGCACCCGCGCCTTCGTCGTCGCAACGTTCGGCACCGTGATCGCCTGCGTGCCGTCGTTCGGCGTCGACGCGAGGACGATCAGCGGGAAGGCGTTGCCGCCGTCCGTCGACACCGCGATCGACACCGAGGCGCAGCTCACCGGGGCCGCGGTCGTGCTGGCCACGTTCCAGGTCACGGTCTGGGACGACAGCGCCGTCCAGGTCACGGCGGTGTTCGGGCTGGTGACCGCGAACGGACCCGCGGCCGCCGTCACCGCGACCACGGTCGTTCCGAAGCCCAGTCCGCCGCCGCCCGGCCGGTTGTCGCGCGCGGTGAACCGGAACTGCATGCTGCGCGTTCGCGTCGGCAGCGATTCGCCGAGCGTCGTTGTGTTGCCGAGCAGGTCGGATGGCTTCGGGAACGTCCGCCACGGCAGTCCGGACGGCGGGAAGCTCCGGAAGATCGGCCGCTCCGCGGCCACGTCGTCGTTGGGCGGCGCGGCCGTGCCCAGATCGAGCTCCTCCCACGTGTAGGTCAGCGCGTCGCCGTTCGCGTCCGTGGCGCTGCCGGTGAGCCTGAACGGCGTCTGCTTGGGAATCGTGAAGGCGGCCGAGGTGGTCACGGCCGGCGGCGTGTTGCCGGTGGAGGTCAGCGTCCCGCACGCCGATCCGGTGCCGGCGAGCTTGGCCAGCATCTGGTCGAGGGTGTGCGCGTGGTAGTAGTCGTCCTTGTGGGCCTGCAGCATCTCCGCGCCGCACAGCCCCGCGTAGCCGAGCAAGGTCGATCCGCTGCCGGGCTCGTACGCGTGGTTGCCATCGCGAAAGACGCAGCCGCCCGTGGTGCCGTTGAAGGTGTGATGGCCTCCCCACTGATGCCCCATCTCGTGCGCCACATAGTCGACGCTGAACGGATCGCCGACCGGGTTGCTCAGGCTCGTGGCGCCCTGGGCCTTGTAGGTCGAGTTGCAGGCCATGCCCACGTAGGCCACGCCACCCCCAGCGGTGCCGAAGACATGCCCCAGGTCGTAGTTCGCACTGCCGATCACCATGTCCAGCTTGGTCTGGTTCTCCGTCAGCATCATGTTCAGGTCGGTGTTCGTGTAGCCGTCCGTGGCCGGGTTCGTGAAGATGAGGGAGCTCTCGTTCGCGATGAGCGCCATGCGGCCCGCGACGTCGCGCTCCAGGATGCCGTTGACGCGGTTGAGGACCGTGACCACGGCCGCCAGCGAGCAGGAGACCGCGGCGGGCGACGGCGAGCAGACCTTGATCGAGTACTCGCCGGTGACGCCAATCGCCGTGCGGTAGGTGCGCAGATTTTCGCCGACGGAGATCGGCATCGGGAAATCGTCGGGCTCCGGCTGCACCATCGAGGACGGCTCCTCGTCACCCGGCGCATCGTGGCTCCGGCAGGAGAAGGGCTCCCCGCGCGGGGCGTCCTTCTTCCGGTAGGCGATGTGGTGGACGTTGTCGCCCGGGCTCAGCGGATCGATCATCAGGGTCCCGGCCGGCGAGAGGATCATGGCGTGGAGACCGGCCGGCGTCACGTCCAGGATCAGCGTCTCGGTGCTGTCCGTGATCCCACGGCCGCGGAAGGTCCGGATCTCCGGGAACTGCGCCGCGAGATCCTCGTCCATGGTCGGAACCTCGACGATCGCGAACTCGGACGCCGGGCCTTCCGGTTTCGGGATGAACAGGACCGGCGCGGTCTGTCCCGCCGCGAAGACACTCTCGGCAGGGACCAACGCGAGGGCGTCTTCGAGCGCTTCGGGATCCAGGGTCAGGACGCGGTAGGCCGAAGGCAGAAGCTCGCTCGGCCGCGCCGCGACGATCTCCGCGGCGAGGCCAGAGTCCGGAACCTCGGCGAAGACCGCATGCGGCTGCGGAGCGGAGGAAGCTCGAAGGCCTCCGGAGAGTGCGAGGGCGGTCAGGGAGATGAGCAGGGCTCGTCGGTACGGCATAAGGGGCTCCTCCGGAGGATGGTCCTGAGACAAAGACAGATATGCAGAGACCCGGTCTCTCCGGCAATGTTGAGACCCTTGCGCGAGCGGCCTACTCCGCCAGCCCGCCGCCCGGTCCGTGCTCCTGCTTCCACTTCATGGCCATCAGAATCCGGTTGTAGCCGCTCGGGTGGTCGAAGAAGATCCACTCCTCGATCGGGCCGGGGTGGAGCTTGCGGTACTCGCCCAGGAGGAGCGCGGTCTCCGCGAAACCGTCGGGCTCGCGGGCCGCATTGAGGCCGAAGATGTCCGCCTCGGCTTCGTTCACCCGGATGAAGGTGTTGGTGAACGGGGTCATCACGAAGAAGTAGACCGAGAACAGCGCCGCCAGCAGCGGCAGGCCGGCCACGTCGGCGATCCCCTTCACACCCCAGCGAGCGCCCCAGCGGGCCACGGCGCGGTCGAACCCCCAGCTCAGGAAGCCGAAGCCCATCAGGAACACCAGGGTGAACCACAGCATCGACTCGTAGACGTGGTTCAGCACGTAATGGCCCATCTCGTGGCCCATCACCGACTTGACCCCGGCGGGCGAGACCCGGTTGAGGAGGTTGTCGTTGAGCGAGATGCGCAGGGTGCCGAAGGCGCCGCTCACGTTGGCGCTCACCCGCTTGGTCTGCTTCGAGGCGTCGAACACGTACACGTGCTCGGCCGGGATGCCGTTGGCCCGCGCCAGCGCCAGGATCGGCCCGCGCAGCCCCGGATCGCGCAGCTCCGAGTAGGTGTTGAACAGCGGCGCGATGTACACCGGCGCGATCAGCGCGCCCAGCACCACGAACACCAGGGCCACGGCGGTCCCCCAGATCCACCAGGTGCGGGGGAAGCTCCGGAACACGGCGTACACCGCCACCACCGCGACGCCGCCGAGGATCGCGCCGACTCCGATCCCCTTGAGGAGGTCCAGCATCCAAGGACCGAAGGTCTGGTTCGCCAGGCCGTACTTGTGCTCGCGGAAGTAGCCGTCGTAGAGCGTCAGGGGGAAGCTCAGGAGGGCCGTCGCGAGCAGGTACTGCAGCCAGTAGACGAAGACCTGGAGGGGCCGGAGCGGGACGAGCCGCTGGGCGAGGTCGCGCATCCGGGCCGAAAGGCCGCTGCCGAGGAGCAGGACCGCGACGCCGAGGCCGTAGAGGAAGCCCCAGAGGGTCAGCCAGTAGCCGCCCTCGAAGTAGGCGTCGGACTTGGCCCGCTGCTCGGGGGAGAGGCGCTGGAGATAGGCCTCGGTGGCGGTGATTGGATCGGTCGGATCGGTCGGATCGCTCGAGGCGGCCGGAGCGGTCGAGGCGGTCGGCCCGGCCGGAGCGATCGAAGCGGCGACCGGAGGAGGCGCCGGAGCCACCGTGGCGGGCGCGGGAGCCTGCGCGAGCGCGAGGCCGGAGAGCGCGAGCCCGCCCGTCAGGACGAGCGTCAGAATGGCGGAGACCGTTGGTTTCATGGTGCTCAAGTCTACGTGTTTCCCCCTGCGGAAGTTATGCTCAGACGCCGTCCGTCGGGCCGTCCTTCGGTGGACGCGCTCTCGCCAATGTGCTACAAGTTATGCACAAATCTGATGTCGATCGCCGGTCGACTGCCGGCAAGCTTTCGCCTGTAGAGAGCCGTAGAGAAGGAGGACGCCCGCGTGAAGGACGAGAGCCTGCCGATCATCCAGATCCGCAATTGTCTCCTGGTGAGCATCCAGACCGAGCTGCACGACCGGCTCGCCCTGGGGCTCCAGGAGTCGTTGATGGAGCGGGTTCGCAGCACCGATGCCAAGGGCGTCATCCTGGACGTGTCGGCGGTCGAGATCATCGACAGCTACATCACGCGCATCCTGAACGACATCGGCAAGTCCGTGCGGTTCATGGGCGCCGAGTGCTACATCGTGGGAATCCGGCCGGCGGTGGCCATGACGCTGATCGAGATGGGCGTGGAGCTGGATTCGGTCCACACGGCCCTCAACCTCGACCTTGCCCTGGAGAAGCTCGAGCTGCTGCAGTCATGAGAACCGTGGAGACGGAGGTCGGGGCGATCCTGGCCGGCACGATCTCGGCAATCACCCAGCGCAGCATCTTCAACCGCCTGGGCGGATTGGCCGGACGTCCGGTGAGCCAGCTCACGCCGCAGGATCGCCTGGCGATCATGGCGGAGCTGGAGAACTCGGTGCGCCTGTTCGCGCGCCGCAACAGCGCCGACCTCATCGCCTCCTGCGCCCGCGCCCTGGGAGCCGCGGGCGAGCCCATTCCGGGCTCGGAGCCGCCGGTGGCGACCGCGCCCAAGCGCCTCCCCATCGATCAGGAAAAGGACATCGCCACGGCCCGGCTCGAAGCCTGGTCCGAGGCGGTGAGGATCGGTCTGTCGAAGTTCACCTCGGTGAAGGTGGCGACGGCGGTGTCCGAGCTGGCGAGAAACATCGTTTTCTATGCCGGCCGGGGCACGGTGGAGCTCAGGGCGCTGCGGGACGACCGCGGCCCCTCCCTCCAGATCGTGGCGTCGGACACGGGCCCGGGGATCGAGCCGCGCAAGCTGGACGAGATCTGGGCCGGCACCTATAAATCCCAGCGCGGCATGGGCAAGGGCCTGGTGGCGGTCAAGAAGCTGGTGGACGACTTCCACCTGGATACCGGCCCCGGACGGGGCACGACCGTCACCTGCCTCTTCCGGGGTGAACGATGAAGTCTGGTGGTTTCAGCCGTCCTTTCAAGGGACTCACGGTCTGCGGGGACAGCTTCCTGCTCGAAGAGCACAACGGCACGTTCGTGGTCGCCGTCATCGACGGCCTCGGCCACGGGTTCGAGTCCTGGGTCGCGGCCGAGAAGGCCGCGGAGGTGATCCGCGCCAACCTCGACCTCGCGGTCGAGCCGATGCTGCTGCGGTGTCACAA
This sequence comes from Holophagales bacterium, assembly GCA_031390755.1. GTDB lineage: Bacteria > Acidobacteriota > Thermoanaerobaculia > Multivoradales > UBA5704 > DATMER01. Next base: position 11,877 of record JANMTS010000151.1, on the reverse strand, counting down.
GGAGCTGCGCGCGACGCGCGGCGCGGCGGTCGGCATCCTCAAGATCGAGGAGGACGGCGCCGGGCAGTTCTGCGGCGTCGGCAACATCGACGTGCAGGCGATGAGCGGCATCGCCCCCAGCGTGTTCTGCGTGGCCGGCATCGTGGGCCACAATCTGCGGACGTCGAAGGTCATGTCGTTCCAGATGAAGCCGGGAGACATCTACTGCGTCCTCACCGACGGCGTGTCGAGCCGGGGCAATTTCAAGTCCTGCCTGCCGGGCCCGCCCATCGAGGTCGCGCAGCGCATCGTGGAGCAGTTCGGGAGGGACCATGACGACGCGACCGCCGTCATCGTGGGGTACCAGGCCGACGCGGTGCTGACCTAGGCCGGCCAGGGCGCGCCGGGGTGCCAAGGTTGGGACGATTGAGCGGAATTTTTGAAGTCTGTGTGGCGCTGCGGCGCCACTGAGGAGAAATCGGATGGAAACGAGGGAACAAGACGCTCCTGTTCGGATTACGCACGAGCGCCTGCAGAATGTCATTGAAGCGCTCTCCTACGCCTCGGTCGACGAGTTCGACGCCTGCCTGGCGCTCCTCGAGAGCAACATGCTGGATGACGCGTTCTCCGAGCTGGAGACCGCGTTCATGATCTTCGTCAAGGAGCTGCGGGCGGCCAAGGGGGCGCTCACCGAGGCGCTCGTCAAGCACGAGGCCGCCAACCGGGAGCTCGAAGCGAAGCTGGAGACCATCGAGCGGCAGCAGGCCGCCATCCGTGAGCTCTCCACGCCGATCATCGAGGTCTGGGCCGGCGTGCTCTGCCTGCCGGTCGTCGGCATCGTCGACAGCCAGCGCAGCGCCGAGATGACCGAGACGCTGCTCGAGATGATCGTCGCCAAGCAGGCGCGCACCGCGATCGTCGACATCACCGGCATCGACGTCATGGACACCAAGACCGCCGACCATTTCATCAAGATGGCGAAGGCGGTGCGGCTCCTCGGCGCCGACTGCATCCTGTCCGGAATCAACCCCGGCATCGCCCAGACCCTGACCCACATCGGGGTCGATCTGACGGGCGTCCGGACCATGCGGAACCTGCGCGACGCTCTCCAGTTCCATCTCCGGGAGACGCAGCAGATCGAGCAGCTCGTCCGGAAGGCCGAGTCGCGTCACAGCTCCGGTGACAGGCTCCTTTGATCGACGGCAGGTGGTCACCGTGGCCGAGCCGGCGGTAGGCGCCATCGAGCGCAAGTTTCCCGTGCGGGCGATGGGCGATGTGCTCATCGTCCGCAAGCGCGCCCAGGATCTGGGCGTGGAGTACGGTCTCGGCTCGCGCCGGGCCACGGAGATGGCCATCGCCGTGTCCGAGCTGGCCACGAACATCGTCAAGTACGGAGTGCAGGGGGAGGTGGTCCTGGTCACCGATCCCGGCATCGGCCGCAACGGCGGCATCCGGGTCGTCGCCCGCGACGAAGGGCCGCCGATCCGCAACCTGGAGATCGCCCTGCAGGACGGCTACGACGACACGGGTCCGATCGACCCGGCCCTCGTGCTCCGCCGAGGCGGCCTCGGTACCGGCCTGGGCGCGGTTCTCCGCTTCGCCGATCTCTTCGAGTATCAGCCGGGAGAGACGGGCAAGGCCATCATCGTGACTTTTTTTCGCTAGTTTCGATAGAGGTTCATCATGTCGAACGACGAAGACGCGCAGATCCAGGTCGAGTTCAATCACCAGCGCCTCGAGGATCTGATTCAAGCCCTGGCCTACGCGGCTATCGACGACTTCGAAGCCTCGCTGTCCCTGATGCGCGAGGATGAAGGCGATACGTTCGCCTGGCTGGAGGCGGGCTTCAACGATTTCCTGAGCCGGCTCCAGGTCATCAAGAACGATCTGCAGGACGCGCTCGTCCGCGCCGAGAGCTCCAACCGCGAGCTCGAGGCCCGGCTGGAGACCATCGAGCGCCAGCAGGCGGCCATCCGCGAGCTCTCCACGCCGCTGATCGAGGTCTGGGCCGGCGTGCTCTGCCTGCCGGTCGTCGGCATCGTCGACAGCCAGCGCAGCGCCGAGATGACCGAGGCGCTGCTCGACGCCATCGTCACCAAGCAGTCGCGCACGGCGATCATCGACATCACCGGCATCGACGCCATGGACACCAAGACCGCCGACCACTTCATCAAGATGGCCAAGGCCGTCCGGCTCCTCGGCGCGGAGTGCATCCTGTCCGGCATCAACCCGGCGATCGCCCAGACCCTGACCCACATCGGAGTCGATCTGGCCGGCGTCCGGACCATGCGCAACCTGCGCGACGCCCTGCAGGCGTTCCTGCGCGACCAGAGCGCCCACAGCCTGGCCTTGCTTCATCATGCCCGCCCATCCGGCCTCTGATCCCGGGAAAGCCGGGCGGAACCGCTTGCGCGATCTCTTCGGGAGTGCAAGAATTGGCATATCGTTTTGGAGGACAGTGTGAAGCGAGCTTCGGCCAACCCGGGTCATGACGGTACCCGCGCGATGGATCAGAGTCTGGCCATCATCCAGATTCGCAACTGCCTCCTGGTCAGCATCCAGGCCGAGCTGCACGACCGGCTCGCCCTCGATCTTCAGGAGTCGCTGATGGAACGTGTCCGCGCCGTGGACGCCAGGGGAGTCATCCTCGACGTCTCGGCCGTGGAGATCATCGACAGCTACATCACGCGCATCCTGAACGACATCGGCAAGTCGGTCCGGTTCATGGGCGCGGAGTGTTACATCGTGGGCATCCGCCCGGCGGTCGCCATGACGCTGATCGAGATGGGGGTCGAGCTCGATTCGGTGAGCACCGCGCTGAACCTGGACCTGGCCCTGGAACGGCTCGAGCTCCTCCAGTGAAAACTGTGGAGGACGCCGTCGGAGTCGTGCTTTCGGGCGCGATCTCCGCCATCACCCAGCGGAGCATCTTCAACCGCCTCGGCGGGCTGGGCCGCACGCCGGTGGCGCAGCTCGGCGCGACCGAGCGGCAGACCATCCTCAAGGAGCTGGAGAGCTCGCTGCGCCTGTTCGCCCGCGCCAACAGCGTCGAGCTCCTGGCCGCGTGCGAGCGCGCCCTGACGGACGGCGGCGGCGCTTCCGCAAGCCCGGGCACCAGCAGATTCGGAGGACTCGGCAGCTCGGCGGGACGCCCCGCGGGCTCGGCGTCGGCGGCATTGGCGGGCTCGGCGGGCTCGGCGTCGGCGGCCGGCACGTTTACCTCGGTCGGCTCGGCCGGAGCCGCTGCGCCGCAGAGCAAGACGGTGCGCAAGACCTTCGCGGTCGATCAGGAGAAGGACATCGCCACGGCCCGGCTCGAAGCCTGGTCCGAAGCCGTGCGCATCGGCCTCTCCAAGTTCACCGCCGTCAAGGTCGCGACCGCGGTCTCGGAGCTGGCCCGGAACATCGTCTTCTACGCCGGCAAGGGGACCGTGGAGCTCAACGTCACCGAGGACGAGCGCGGCCCCAGCCTGCAGATCGTGGCCAGCGACATGGGCCCCGGCATCGAAGCGCGCAAGCTCGACGAGATCTGGGGCGGCACCTACAAATCGCAGCGCGGCATGGGCAAGGGCCTGCTCGCGGTCAAGAAGCTGGTCAGCGATTTCCACCTGGAAACCGGCCCGGGCAAGGGCACGCGAGTGACCTGCCTTTTCCGCGGGGACCGGGTGTGAGAATGGATGACATCGCCCGGCAGTTCGCGTACACTCTCGGTCACAGTAGCCTTGAGATTCACACCTCGGCGGCGCTTGCCTCATTGGCAGCGGTCTGCAAGACGTGTTGGAGGAATGAGCCATGATTCCGGATCTAGTAGCCCTGAGCGAGCCCACCATCGGGAAGCACAGCAACCGCTTCATCGCCCCCGACGTCTTCTATCTCCGGATCGTGGGAGAGATGAACGACGAAGAGGGACGCCTGGTCAACAAGGAGCACTTCGAGGTCGGCAAGACCGTCGACGGCCTGTTCTTCCTCTGCGACATCGATCAGCTCGAGAGCGTCAGCCCTTCGACGCGCAAAGAGGCGGTGGAGATCCAGAAGAAGCTCAACATCGCCGGCGCGGTGGTGCTCAAGGCTCCTCTCAAGGCCCGCATCTTCGCCAAGCTGATCCTGACCGCGACCAACATGTTCCGGGCCGACAAGATGCCCGTGATGTTCGTGGACACGGTCGACGAAGCCTGGGCCTGGATCGAGAAGCGGCGCGTCGAGTACCACAGCGAACGCAAGAAGGGCTAGCCGTTCGCTCTTCCGGCGAAGACCAGCGCGACGGCCGCCGCCAGCGCAGCCAGGCCCAGGATCGCGCCAGGAAGAAGACCGGGGGGGCGAAAGCTCAGCTCCACCCGGTCCGCTCCCGCAGGCACGCGAACCCCCAGGAACGCGCCGTTCACGACGACCGTGTCGGCCGGCCCGGACGAGCTTGACGCCCGCCAGCCCTCGGGCTGAGGCAGCGAGGTCGCCAGCAGCCGGTCGCCGTCCCCCGGAACCGCGAGGACGATCCAGCCCGGTGAACGCTCCACCGCCCGCAGGTCCCCTACCTCTCCGACCCAATCCGCCGCCCGCGCGTCGAAGACCGCCACCCGTCGCGGCTCCTTCATCGCGCCGATCCAGCGCTCCAGATCCGCCTCCCGGATCACGTCCACCCCGGTCGGCAGGAACCAGCGCGGCAGGGCGTCCGGATTGCGGTAGAGCCGAAACGGACCGAATCGTCCGCCGTCGATCCGCTCCAGGGTCCGCGGCGGCGGGAACGACTGCGACGACGCCACCACCCGGACGTTCAGGAAGTCGAGCAGCGGATGGTCGACTCCCCGGAAGTCGGGGAAATAGTTGTGGGTGGTCGGAGCGAAGCCGAACGCGGCCGAGAGCGTCCTCAGGTACGGCATGGGGACGAGCGGGTTGTGGGGGCGCAGCTCGTCAAGACCGAAGACCGGCAGGATCGACGGAAACAGGTTCGGCCCCTCCCCCACCACCCGCCAGGGTCCGCCCTCCGCGGCCTCTTTCTGGATCAGCGCGATGAAATCCGTGCGCGGGTAGAAGAGGGCCGGATCGGTCGCCGGCAGGAATCCGCGCGCCCAGGGCACGAGGTCCAGCAGAAGGACCAGGGCCAGGCCGGCCGCTCCCCAGACCGGCCGCCGCACGACTCCCGCGAGAACGACGGAAGCCGCCAGCAGAGCCCAGAGCCCGAGGGTGACGGCGTCCGCATGCGCCGCGAGGCTGAGCGCGGCCGCCGCGGCGAGAGCGGCCCAGGCGAGGAGGGGCTTTCTCCACCGTCGCCACCGTCGCGGATACAGCAGGGCATCGATCCCCATGCCGCCGGCCACCGCGAACGCCAGGCAGCCGACCAGCAGGAAGCGGGTCCAGGCGACCGTCTTGAGCGCGCTCACCGAGTAGATGAGGTGGGCCAGCGGCAGGAACTGGGCCGCGAGGAGCAGGCTCGCCAGCCCGAAGCCGAGGAACGGCCACGCCCGCCGAGACCGCCGCCGCCGGAACGCCAGCAGCGCGACCACGGAGCCCGCGAACGCCACGAGCCCCGGATAGCCGCTTTCCGAGTCCACCCAGTTCATGGGTCCGCGGAATGGGCCCTCGAACGGAATCCCGAAGACCCGCGGGCTCACCGGAGACATCATGAACTTGCCGTAGCCGGGCAGGAACCAGGTCTCGGGATCGAGATTCACGAAGTACGGGGGAAGCGTCCGGTCGAGCGTCTCGTGAGCCCGCTGGGAGTGCGGCAGGTGGAGGGCGAACGGCAGCAGGTGCGGCGCGGCCAGGCCGAAGCCCAGCAGGGCGGCGACCGCGGCTCTTCCCAAACCCCTCCGGAAGCCCCCGCGGCGAGCCAGCGACAGACCGCAGACCCCGGAGAACAGGCCGCCGATCGCCGCCGTCTCCGGATGGCCCGAGAGCAGGAGCGCCGCGGTCAGGATGCCGGCCGTGGCTATCGCAGGGGTCGCTCGGGTGCCTCCCCCGCGAAACAATCGGATCACCGCCGCGGCCAGCCACGGAACCCAGGCGACCGCGGCGGTGTGCGGAAAGACCGCCCAGGCCATAAGGCCGCCGCCGAGCGCGAACCCGCCGGCCGAGATCAGGCTCGCCAGCCGGCTCACTCCCGCCATCCGGGCGAGCAGCCAGGTCCCCTCGAACGCCACGAGGATCTTGAGGGCGAGCGTCACCAGCAGGTGGTACTGAATGGGCAGCACCCGCGCCGGCATGGCGATCGGCGAAAGCACCGCGGCCTGCGGGTTCACCCATGGCGAGCTGCCTCCCTCCAGGTTGTCCGACCACAACGGCAGCCGGCGGTCGCTGAGCGCGTGCCGGACCTCCAGCTCCCAGGGGAGAAACTGCTGGATGGCGTCGTTGAGCAGATCGTGTCGATGCGACGCCGCAACCAGCGGAGCGCCGGGAATCGAGATCTGGAGCAGGTCCGACGGCACCAGCAACCGGCCGCGGTCGAACCAGGGAAAGAGGAGGACCAGCGGCAGCAGTACCCCCAGAAGAGCGACATGCCACTCCAGACCCTTCCCGATTCCCTTCGCCAGGAGCAGGCAGACGGCCTGCATGACGCCGAGGAGAAGCAGGAGACCCAGACCAAGAATCCAATTGAAATCCACGCCGGGACTATACGGGATTGCTCCAGGCCTGGTCTCTGGCATGGGCCTTGCGAGCCAACGAGAAGGAAAGGAGAACCCCGATGGAGACTCAGACCCCCAAGCCCGAGGAAACGCCGAAGAACGATCTTCCCCACGAGCCCCCCTATGAAGAGGACGACGACCTGCTGGACGAGGCCCTGGACGAGTCGTTCCCGGCGAGCGATCCGCCGTCCCCCAGTCCGCCCAGGGAACATTGACTTACGCCCAGTTGACTTACGCCCAAATGCCGCCTAACCTCGGAGGGTGGCGACGAAGGACGAAGCTCCCCCCTCCGGCCCTCCTTCCCGGGACTTCGGGTACGACCTCCCGGCCCTGGAAAGCTCCCCGGGCGCCAGCAAGGACAAGGTCAAGCGGCGAGAGTACTCCGGCTCCCTCCGGACCCGGCGAGCGACCTCTCCCTACGTCGAGCTTCATGCCGCCTCCGCCTTCTCCTTCCTCAACGGCGCCTCCCTGCCCGAGGATCTCCTGGAGCGGGCCGCCGAGGTGGACCTTCCGGCCGTCGCCCTGGTTGACGCCAACGGGGTCTACGGCGCACCCCGCTTCTATCAGGCGGCGAAGAAGGCCGGCGTCCGGGCGTTGGTGGGAGCCGAGATCGTGCTCGACGAAGGCCCCGGCCTCGCCGAGCGCCTCCGAAACGTCCCCAGGACCGGCCCCCTCGGAATTGTCCCCGATCCCAAGGCCGGAAAGGACGAGAAGTCCTCCCCGGGAATCCCCTCCGGCGCCCGCCTGACTCTGCTGGTCGAGAATCGGACCGGCTACCAGAACCTCTGCCGGATGCTGACCACCGCGGCCCTCGGCCGGCCCAAGGGAGAGGTCCGGGTGACCTGGGATCTTCTGGCGCAGCACGCCTCGGGCCTCCACTGTCTGACCGGCGGCGACGAGGGTCCCCTGGCCCGCGAGCTGGCGACCGGCGGCGCCGATTCCGCGCGGCGGCTCCTCGAACGCCTCGCCGTCTGGTTCGGCGGCCGCACCCACGTCGAGCTTCAGCGCCACCATCTGCGCGGCGAGGAGCAGCGCAACCGCGCCCTCCTCGAGCTCGCCGCGCGCCTCCGGCTCCCGGTCGTCGCCACCAACGGCGTGCGCTTCGCCCGCGACACCGACAAGCCGCTGCACGACGTGCTCACCGCCATCCGCCATCACACCACCCTGGACGCGGCCGGCAGCCTTCTCGCCTCCCACCGCGAACGGCATCTCAAGTCTCCCGAGGAGATGGCCCGGCTCTTTTCCGACCTGCCCCAGGCCATCGAGGAGACCGCCCGGCTCGCGGAACGCCTCGACTTCACCCTCGCCGACCTGGGCTACCGCTTTCCCGAGTATCCGCTCCCTCCCGGCGAGACGCCGTCCTCGTACCTGCGGCACATCACGTGGAACGGCGCCAAGGCGCGCTTCCGGCCGCTGACCGCCAAGGCCCAGGCGCAGATCCAGAAGGAGCTGGACCTGATCGAGAAGCTCGACCTCGCCGGCTACTTCCTCATCGTCTGGGACATCGTGAGCTTCTGCCTGCGGGAGAACATCCTGGCCCAGGGCCGCGGCTCGGCGGCCAACAGCGCGGTCTGCTATGCGCTCTCGATCACCGCCGTCGACCCGGTCAAGATGGAGCTGCTCTTCGAGCGCTTTCTCTCCGAGGAGCGCGGCGAGTGGCCGGACATCGACCTCGACCTGCCCTCGGGCAGTCAGCGCGAGCGGGTCATCCAGCACGTCTACACGACGTTCGGCGAGCGCGGCGCGGCCATGACCGCCAACGTCATCACCTACCGCGACCGCTCGGCCACCCGGGAGGTGGCGAAGGTCTTCGGCTACTCGGCCGAGCAGGTCGACCGGCTCGCCGGCCAGCTCGGCTCCTGGAGCTGGGACGCCGCCCACGGCGAGACCAAGTCCTTCGCCGCCGAGCTGACCGCCGCGGGCTTCGACCCCGAAGAGCCCCGGATGAAGAAGTTCTCGGATCTCTGGGAGCGCATCCACAACCTTCCCCGCCACCTGGGCCAGCACTCGGGCGGCATGGTCATCGCCGCCGGCCGGCTGGACGACGTCGTCCCCCTGGAGCCCGCCTCCATGCCCGGCCGCGTCGTGGTGCAGTGGGACAAGGACGACTGCGCCGACTTAGGCATCATCAAGGTCGACCTCCTCGGCCTCGGCATGCTCAACGCCCTGGAGGAGATGGTCCCGACCATCCGGCGCCACGAGGGCATCCACGTGGACCTCTCCCACCTGCCGCAGGACGATCCCAAGGTCTTCCGGATGTTGCAGCAGGCCGACACCATCGGCGTCTTCCAGGTCGAGAGCCGGGCGCAGATGGCCTCCCTGCCGCGCAACCATCCCACCCGCTTCTACGACCTGGTGATCCAGGTGGGGATCATCCGGCCCGGTCCGATCGCCGGCAACATGGCGAGCCCCTACTTCGAGCGCCGCAACGGCCGCCAGCCGGTGCTCTACCCCCATCCGAGCCTGGAGCCGATCCTGAAGCGCACCCTCGGCGTCCCCATCTTCCAGGAGCAGCTCCTCCGGGTCGCCATGGTCGCCGCGGGTTTCTCCGGCGGCGAGGCCGAGGAGCTGCGCCGGGCCATGGGCTCCAAGCGCTCCGTGGAGAAGATGAACGCCATCGTGGACAAGCTCCGCAGGGGGATGACCGCGAACGGCATCACCGGCAAGGGACAGGAGGAGATCATCCAGTCGATCACCTCCTTCGCCCTCTACGGCTTCCCCGAATCGCACGCCGCGAGCTTCGCGCTGATCGCCTACGCGAGCGCCTACCTGAAGGCCCATCACCCCGCCGCCTTCGTCCTGGGGCTCCTGAACGCTTGGCCGATGGGCTTCTACCACCCGGCGACCCTCATCAAGGACGCGCAGCGGCACGGCGTCGAGATCCGGCCGGTGGACGTTCAGCGCTCGGGTTGGAGATGCCGTTGGGAAGACCGGGAGATTCCCGAGGGAGCCCGGGACGCGCGCACCGGCGAGGCGCCCGCGGTCGGCGCGATCCGGCTCGGCTTCAAGTTCATCCGGAGCCTGCGGCACAAGACCGGCCTCGCCATCGAACGCGAGCAGGCGAAAGCCCCCTTCGCGGACGCCGAGGATCTGCTCCGCCGCTGCGGTCTCCAGGAGAAGGAGCTGCAGACCCTGGCCTCGATCGGGGCGCTCTCCTGCTTCGGCGTCACCCGCCGGGCGGCTCTCTGGCAGGTGGCGCGCCTGGCCAGGCCCACCGGTCCCCTCCTCGAAGACATCCCCGATCCCGAGCCGTCTCCGCTGCCGGAGATGACCGAGGTCGAGGAGAGCCAGGCGGACTATGCCGGAGTCCAGCTCACCCTGGGACCTCACCCGCTCACCTACATCCGCGAGACCCTGACCGCGAAGGGGGTGACTCCCAATGCCGAGCTGGTCCACATCGAGAACGGATCGAAGGTACGGACGGCCGGCTCGGTCATCGTCCGCCAGCGGCCCGGCACGGCCAAGGGTCTCCTCTTCATCACCCTCGAAGACGAGACCGGAATGTCCCAGGCCGTCGTCTCACCCGATCTGCTCCAGAAGCACCGCAAGTTGATCGTCGGCTCCCCCGGTCTGATGGTGGAGGGAGTCCTCCAGAAGCGGGATGGGACGATCTCCATCAAGGGGGAACGCTTCTGGTCGCTCAAGAAGCTGGTCGCGGTGCCGAGCCACGACTGGCGGTAGGTCGGCGACCCTCACCCCCGTCCCCTCTCAGCGCTTGCCCAGCAGGGCCACCGCGCGCAGCGGGCCGCCGGAGCCCCCGGCGATCTTCATCGGCAGGGCGATGATCCAGGCGCCGGTCTCGGGCAGGCGGTCCAGGTTCGTCAGGTTCTCCAAGCCGGGCACCTCGCCGGCCGCCGCGGTCTGATGGACGATGAAGTCCTTCGAAGGGCCGTGATCGATGCTCGCCGTGTCCACGCCCAACGCTCCGACCTTCCGGTCCCGGACCAGCAGCTCGGCCGCCTCCTTGCCGTAGGACGGAAAGTGCAGGTTCGAGGCATCGCCGGGCTTGTCGTCGCCGAGGTAGCGCTTGCGGTCCGGCCAGCGGGCGCTCCAGCCGGTCCGCAACAGGACGATGGCCCCCTCCGGCACGCGGCCGTTGCGCGCCTCCCAGGCGAGCACGTCCGCAGCGGTCAGCCGGTAGTCGGGATCGGCCGCGGCCTGCCCGGCGACGTCGATCACCACGGCCGGCGCGATGAGCTGCCGCACGGGCACCTGGTCGGCCGTGCGCTTCCCCTCCCCGAAGTGGACCGGAGCGTCGAAATGGGTGCCGCCGTGCTCGGGCGTGCAGAAGGAGTTGGCGGCATAGAAGAAGCCACCCGCCGTCTTGCCCTCGCTCAGCTTGCTCAATTGGAAGGTCGACGGAGACGTCGGCCAGTAGAGCGTCGACGCGTCGAACGGATGGGTCAGATCCACCACCTCGGCACTGGCGAGATCCGGAGCAGCGGGCTTCCCAGCGCCCGCTCCGAAACCCGGCTGGACAGCCAGGAGAACCAGGGCCAGACCGGCAACGGCAGGTTGAAGCCTCATGACGACCTCCTCTTCAAAACATGGGGTCTCCGTCTCCCTCGTCGTTATAAGAGATGTTGAGCTCCCAGTAAAGCTGAGACCGATCCGCGGGATCGATTGTATGGACCTCGAGGTTCAGGTGGTGGCCGCCTCTCCGGCTTGCGCCCCGAAGGGGCACCGGGCTAGAGCCTGGGGTTTAAACCCCAGGAAGAGACCCCCGAAAATCCTCGAAGTCCCGAAGGGACGACGGAATTTGGCCAAGAGCTTCAGCCCGCAGGCAGCGGAGGGCATGATCCCGGCGTCCCTTCGGGACTTGAGGGAGTCGCGGTGGTGATAACCCGGCAATAAATTGCCGGGCTCTATCCCGACGCCCCTACGGGGCTCGACCTCTGGAAGAAACCAGGGAGACGAAAAACGGGGAGGTCTGTACGGTCACGGAGGCACCCCCGGTCTTCAGAGGGCTCGAAGCGGCTGTCAACCACAGCCCGTCTTCGCACACCTCCGGCTCTTATCCGCCCCCTCCCCTGCAGGCGGGCCCCCTGGGTCGGGACGGCGGTGGCCTTGGACTCGGCAGCCGCCATCCCTCCAGATTGTCAATTAGCACTCCCTAGCTTTACGCAGCTTTACGCAGCTTGATGCAGCTTGTTAGTCGTTGATTCTATTGACTTTTCACCCCTATGTAGTACTATAGAGCCCAGCCGATTTGTACGCCGCCGGGTTACGTGCCGGTTACGCAGAAAGGGGCAGGGGATGAAAGGAAAGATCACCAAACGGC
>JANMTS010000071.1:0-99068 GCA_031390755.1 Holophagales bacterium | reverse complement strand
CGTCGTGGGGGGACATGGCCTGCTCGACGGTATCCTTGATCGTTTTAACGGCCTCGCCTTAGGGGGGGCGCTGCGCAGCGTCGTGGGACTTGATGCCTTCGTGCGCGGCGCGCACGAGACCCTGCTTGCGGCCGATCCAACGGACGCGCAGATCCTCCCACCCGGCGCGGTCGGAGGCGGCGGCCGCCTCGCGCTCGAAGCGCGAGGCGAGCTCGTCGACCTCCTGCATCACGCCTCCGCGGGGGCCGGCGCCGGGGCGGTGTTCCCGCGCTGCTCGGGGGACTGGTCGTCCAGCGCCTTCTTCGCCATCAGAGCCAGGGCTTCGAAGCCCTTCTCGTCGCGCACGGCGATGTCGGCCAGAACCTTGCGGTCCAGGTCGGAGCCGGCGGCCTTCAGGCCGGCGATCAGGCGGCTGTAGTTGAGACCGTGCAGCCGGGCGGCCGCATTGATGCGGATGATCCAGAGGCTGCGCAGGTGGCGCTTCTTCTGGCGCCGGTCGCGGTAGGCATAGCCGAGGGCCTTGTCGACCGCCTGCTTGGCCATGCGGTGAGCTTTGGATTTCGTCCCATAGAAGCCCTTGGCAAGACCAAGGATCTTCTTTCTGCGCTGGGCGCGCTTTGTACCACGCTTGACACGTGCCATTCTCGAACCTCGTTTTCAGCTCTTCCCATGGGGAAGGGCGGTAAGACCCGCAACGGCTCTCGGAGCCGGGGGCCACGATCTACGGCGGACAGGTTCCGTGTCTCCCGCCGACGATCGATGTCTCGTTGATGGCTCCCAAGGGGCGCGCGGGGCGCATGCGGGAGCCGGACGGCTGACGATCGCTTACGCGTCGTGCAACATTCTCTTGAGCGTGCCGGCGAAGGCGGGCGAGACCTCGGTTGCTTTGCGCAGATTGCGCTTCCGCTTCGTGGTCTTCTTGGTCAGGATGTGGCTGTGCATCGACTGATGCCGCATGACCTTGCCACCACCCGTGACCTTGAAACGCTTCGCGGCACCCTTGTGCGTCTTCTGCTTAGGCAAGGGTACCTCCCTGTTTGACTTCCTGCGTACTACGTTTATTTACATCCCATCTACATCACATCGAAGCCCGGGCGAGCTTGCGGCTCACCCCGGGCCCGACTCGTCGATCGCGACTCCGAGACCTGCTACTCCGGACTGTCCGTGGTCTTCTTGACCGCGTTGCGCGGCGGTCCGTAGATCACGTGCATCCGGTTGCCGGCCATTTCGGGGTTCGATTCTAGCACTGCCTGCTCGCCCAGGTCATCCGTCAACCGGCGGATCAGCTTGTGCCCGAGATCCTGCCGGGCCATTTCGCGTCCGCGGAACTGGACGGTCGCCTTGACCTTGTCCCCTTCCCCGAGGAACCGGAGCGCGTTCTTCAGCTTGAAGTCGTAGTCGTGCTCGTCGATGTTCGGACGGAACTTGACTTCCTTGACCTGGATGATCTTCTGCTTCTTCTTGGAGTCGTGCGCCTTCTTCTTGGCCTGATAGAGGAACTTGCCGAAGTCCATGATGCGGCAGACCGGCGGCTTGGCGGTGGGAGCGACCTCTACGAGGTCCAACAACTGCTCCTGGGCCCGCCGGAGCGCTTCCTCGATGGGTACGATCCCCGCCTGGCCGCCGTCGGCGTCCACCAGCCTGACCTCGCGCACCCGGATCCGCTCGTTGATCCGCGTCGTCTTGTCGATATTCAGCTCACCCCCTGAGAGCGCCGGGCCTTGGCCCGGATGGTCTGAGTCAAATTGGTCTCCTTAAATCTCAGTGCTGCGAGACCCCGTCAGGGAGACGATCCTTTGCAGGAAGTCTTCCACCGGCATGGCCCCGAGGTCGTCCCCGGCGCGGCGGCGCACCGACACGGTGCCCTCTTCCTGCTCGCGCGCCCCGACCACCAGCATGTAGGGAACCTTTTGCATCTGCGCTTCGCGGATCTTGTACCCCAGCTTCTCGTTGCGGGAGTCCAGCTCCACCCTCACTCCGGCCGCGGTCAGCTGCGCCAGAACTTTTTCGGAGTATTCACCGAAACGTTCCGAAACGGGAAGCACCACCGCCTGCACGGGAGACAGCCAGAGAGGGAACGCACCGCTCGTCTGCTCGATCAGGATCGCCATGAAGCGCTCCAGAGAGCCTAGCATGGCGCGGTGGATCATGACCGGCCGGTGCTCCGCGCCGTCCGCGCCCACGTAGCTCAGGCCGAAGCGCTCCGGCAGCAGGTAGTCGAGCTGCGCCGTGCCGAGCTGCCAGCTCCGGCCCAGGGCGTCGTAGACGTGGAAGTCGATCTTCGGACCGTAGAAGGCGCCGTCGCCCGGGTTGACCCGGTACGGGATCGACCGCGATTCGAGCGCCGACTTGAGCGCGCCCTCGGCGCGGTCCCAGGTCTCGTCCGAGCCCATCCGCTTCTCGGGACGGGTCGACAGCTCGACGTCCACGCGGTCGAACCCGAACGTGCGGTAGATCTCGAGGATCATCTCCGCCACGCCCAGCACCTCGGCCTCGATTTGCTCCTCGGTGCAGAAGATGTGGCCGTCGTCCTGCGAAAACGAGCGCACCCGGAACAGGCCGTTCGTCACGCCGCTGCGCTCGTAGCGATGCAGCCGGCCGAAGTCCGCGTAGCGGATCGGCAGGTCGCGGTAGGAGCGCAGCCGGGTCGCGAAGATCAGGCAGTGCGTCGGGCAGTTCATCGGCTTGGCCGCGAACTGGCGCTCATCGACGTCCACGAAGAACATCGCGTCCTTGTAGTTCTCGTAATGCCCCGAGGTCTTCCACAGCTCCACGTCGAGGATCTGGGGCGTGATGACCTCGCTGTAGCCAAAGCGCTTGTACAGGTCGCGCACGTAGTCGACCAGGCCGTTGTAGACCGCCGCGCCCTTCGGATGGAAGAACGGGCTTGCCGGCGCCAGCGGGCTGAAGCTGAACAGGTCCAGCTCCTGGCCGATGCGGCGATGGTCCCGGGCCCTCGCCTGCTCCTGCAGCGCGAGGTACTCCTCCATCTCCTTCTCGCTGCCGAACGCCGTGCCGTAGATGCGCTGCAGCCGCTCGTTGGCCTCGTCGCCCTTGAAGAAGACGCCGGAAGATTCGAGCAGCCGGACCGCGCCGATCTGCTTCGTGCTCTGCGCGTGCGGGCCGCGGCAGAGGTCCACGAACCGGCCGTGGCGGTAGAGCGTGATCGTGTCGCCCTCGGGAATGTCCTTGAGGCGCTCGACCTTGAGGGTCTCCCCCATGTCCGCGAACAGGCGCGCGGCCTCCTCGCGGGAGACCTCGCTGCGCTCGAAGACGCTGCCCTCGGCGAGAATCGTGCGCATCATCGCCTCGATCTTCTCCAGATCGTCGGGCGTGAAGGCGCGGGAGAACCGGAAGTCGTACTGGAACTTCTCGGAGTGGTCCTGGCGGCCGGCGTCGATCTCCGCGTCCGGCCAGAGGCGCTTCACGGCATCCGCGAGCACGTGCTCGGCGCTGTGGCGGATGAACGCGCCGGCTTCGGGGCTCTTGGTCGTGAACA
This sequence comes from Holophagales bacterium, assembly GCA_031390755.1. Lineage (GTDB taxonomy): Bacteria > Acidobacteriota > Thermoanaerobaculia > Multivoradales > UBA5704 > DATMER01. The sequence continues at coordinate 95,569 of JANMTS010000071.1, read as the reverse complement.
GGCGGAAGGGGCCGCCCTGGCGGATCGGCAGGCGCAGGTCGACCTTGCGGCCGTCGAGCTCGGCTCCGACGGCATCCTTGGCCAGGCGGGGGCCGATCGAGGCCGCGACCTCGAGAGGCGTGGTTCCGGACGGCACCTCACGGACGGAGCCGTCGGGAAGAGTAAGCTGGACGACCTCGCTCATCGTTCCCATCCGTAGACTGATCCCGTTCCCTGCATTGGCAAGCGGACCCTGGCTGGGTTTATCCGGAGCAAACGCCCCACCGGCCAGGGCGTCACGTGCGGGGGGATTTGGTAGGCGCTAACGGATTCGAACCGTTGACCTCTACCGTGTGAAGGTAGCGCTCTAACCAGCTGAGCTAAGCGCCTGAGCACCGAATTGCCGAATCAGAATCATGGTAGGCCCGAGCGGATTCGAACCGCTGACCTCTACGATGTCAACGTAGCGCTCTAACCAACTGAGCTACGGGCCTGCCTCTGCTGCAACATCCCCTCTTTGGAAACAGTCGTCCAACCGGCTGTCCGCCGAGGGAAGCGTAGGCTAGCAAACCCGGCGGTGGGTGTCAACGAGGTTCGTCCGAAAGCCGCTTCCACCGGTCGCAGAGGTCTTTCGCCGCCTCCTCCCAGTCGGGGAGCTGGAAGCTGAACCCTCCCTGCCGCAGCCGTCCAGGGGCGACGCGGCGGCTCTTCAGGGGGAGCTCGCTCTCGGACCCCATCAGGAGCGCCCCGATCTCCACCATCCACTTCGTGGCCGGCAGGCCGATCGGCATGCCCCAGGCCTTCCTCAAGGCACGCATGAATTCGGCATAGGGCAGCGGATTGGGAGAGGTGACGTTGACGACGCCTTCGACGCTCTCCCTCTCGATCAGCCACAGGACTGCGCGCACGAAGTCCTGGTCGTGAATCCAGGAGACGAACTGCCGGCCGTCGCCCACCTTCCCGCCGAGCCCGAAACGCACCAGGCGCAGGAGCGTGTCGAAGATGCCTCCGCGGTCGGGGCTCATGACCATGGACGTGCGCAGCAGAACCTTCCGGGTCCGGGGTGTGGCGGCCGCCAGGGTCGTGCGCTCCCAGGCCTTCGCGACCTTGATGCTGAAGCCCCAGGACTTCGGCGCATCCGGCTCCGAGCCGCCGATCAGGCCGGTGGCTTCGTCGTTGGGCGCGTCGTACCGGTGGGCGTAGATCGTCGCGGTGCTCGCCTGAAGCCAGGCACGGGGCGGACGCGAGGCCTTGGAGATGGCCTCGCCGACGAGCCAGGCGGAGCGCACCCGCGACTTCAGGATGAGCTGGCGGTTCGCCTCCGTGTAGCGGCAGTTGACGTTGCGGCCGGCCAGGTTGACGACCGCGTCCGCCCCTTCGAGCTCGGCCGTCCAGTCGCCGAGCGTCTCCGCATCCCAGCCGACCGTCCGCCACGACTGCCCCGGCGTGGGCTCGGGCCGGCGGCTGAGGACGACCACTTCGTGTCCGGCGCCGTGGAAGGATCGCGCGAGGAGCGTCCCGACCTGGCCCGTGCCTCCTGGAATGACGAGTTTCATGGTCAATACCCCCTTGGTTGGCGTAGCATGCAAGCCGTGCTACCGTGCTTCTGTGATCCGATCGTTCAAGGACCCGAGCACCGATGACATCTTCTACGGCAGGAACACCAAGGACGCGCGTCGCTGTTGCCCGCAGACTCTCTGGACCGTGGCAGCCCGGAAGCTCGATCAACTCGATTCCGCGCAGAGCCTTGAAGACCTCCGGCTCCCTCCCGGGAACCGGCTGGAGAGTCTGTCCGGAAATCGCTCGGGTCAGCACAGCATCCGGATCAACGACCAGTATCGGATCTGCTTTGTCTGGGCCGACAACGAGCCGGATCAAGTCGAGATCGTCGACTACCACTGAGAGGCCTTTATGATTCGAGTCCCTACCCACCGCGAGCCCACCCATCCCGGCGAGATGCTCCTGGAGGAGTTTCTCAAGCCCATGGCCTTGTCCCAAAAGGATCTGGCCGATGGCATCCACGTTCCCTACCAGCGCATCAACGAGCTGGTGAACAAGAAGCGCGGCATGACACCGAGCACCGCCCTGCGCCTCTCAAGGTTCCTGGGCACTTCGGCGGATTTCTGGATGAGTCTGCAGCTTCGTTGGGACCTCTTTCAGACCAACCGCTCCGAGGCTGCCGAGCTCGAGCTCATCAAGAGGATCAAAACGGCCCACGCCGCTTGAGCCGCCGGAGCGTATACACGACAGCCGTCCCGGCTGGCGAGGCAGTCAAGGAGAGGAGGGCTCCGCAGCTTCCGACTTCTCCCCAGTCGCCCTGCCTTCGCCCGGCTTCTTCTTGCGGCCCATCTCCTCCATCAGCTCCACCTGAATCCCCTGGATCTCCATCAGGCGCGTCCACTGGTGCTTGATGAGATGGTCGATTCTCTCGGTCAGGAGGCGGATTTCCAGCTCGGCCTTGAGATTGATCTGGTAGTCGTTCTCGGCCCGCATCCGGTCCTTCGACTCCTGCCGGTTCTGGCTCATCATGATGACCGGTGCCTGGAGTGCCGCGATAGAGGAAAGGATCAGGTTGAGCAGGATGAAGGGATAGGGATCAAACGGCTTTCCGAACGCCACCACGCTGTTGATGCCGATCCAGACCGCGAGAATCAGGCCGAAGGTGCAGATGAAGGCCCAGCTCCCTCCGAAGCGGGCGACCCGGTCGGCGAGGCGCTGGCCGAAGGTGAGGCTCCTGTCGAATTCGGCGTCGGCATTCGAGGACAGCAGGGCCTGATCGCGCACGACCCGGACGACCTCGCGCTCCAGCTCGGTCAACCCGCCCCGCTCTTTCGAGAGAAGCTCCTCGACGTAGAGCGCCTTGTAGTGATTCAGGTCGTTGAGGCAGATCGAGGAACCGGGTCCGAAGTCGGGATGTTCCTTCCGGATCAGATCCTGCAGCGCCGGGCGGACCAGCTCGCCGGAGACGACCTCCGTTCCGGCGCCTGTCTTCCCGCAGATCGAGCATCGCAGCGAGGGCTGGCTTGGCATGGAGCATTGTGGTGCTTCCCGCGTCCCGGGGTCAATCGGGGGCAATCGGGGTCAATCGGGGGCAATCGGGGGCAATCGGGGGCAATGTAGAAGAGGCCAGCCTTCGGACAAACAAGGTTCTCCCGCGGCTGCGAAGGTTTGCCGGTCAGCGGGAAAGGTTCTCCCCCGGCCGAGAACCTTATCCCGCGGCCGAGAAGATTATTTGGGACGGGAGAAGGTTATCCGGCGCGGGAGAAGCTTGTTCTGGCTTCGATAAGGTTCTCCCGCGGCCGCGAAGCTTTCCCTGCGACCGGGAAAGCTTATCCATGGCGGGAGAACCTTATTTGCCGCGGGATAAGGTTATCCCCGGCGGGAGAACCTTATCGGCCACGGGATAACCTTATCCGCGACGGGAGAACCTTATCGGCGGCGGGATAACCTTATCCGCCGCGGGAGAAGGTTCGCAGCCGCACCGGAACTGGAGGAGGTGACCCATGAAGATCGTCGACCGCATCCTGGAAACCGCGCTCTACTGCTCCGACCTGGACCGGTCGGTCGCCTTCTTCCGGGATCTGCTGGGCTGCCGGGTGATGGATCACGACCCGCGGTTCGCGTCGCTGGACGCCGGAGCGGGGACGGTCCTGCTGCTGTTCCGGGAGGGCGGGTCGACCGCCGGGGTGACGTTCGCTTCGGGAGCGATTCCGCCTCATGACGGCAGCGGGCCGGTTCACATGGCGTTCGCGGTCCAGCCGGGGACGATCGAGGAGTGGGCGGCCCAGTTGCGGGCCGCCGGGGTGGAGGTCGAGAGCCGGGTGAGCTGGAGCCGCGGCGGCGAGAGCCTCTACTTCCGCGATCCGGACGGCCATTCCGTCGAGCTGGCGACGCCCGGCGTGTGGACCGTCTACTGACGGCTCACTTCTTGCGCTTGAAGACGCCTTCGATGACGTGGATCTCGGTCTTGTCCGCGAAGACGAAATCGATCTTGTAGAGGATCTGGTCCGCGTCCAGGAACTTGAAGCTGTCCCGGCGATCGAAGGAGTCCCCGGTGAAGGGGTTGCCCATGGTGCCGGTGAAGGTGAAGGTGGCGCTCGGCTCGTCCCAGACTCCGATCGAGTAGATCTCGCGCGCATCCCCGACGGTCAGCACGAAGCGCTTGTACTGCCTGTCTCCGGGGTTGAAGCCGAAGAAGCTCAGGTTCTGGAACTTGGTCCCCTCGGGCAGGGGAAAGAAGGTCTCGCTCTGGAGCCATTTGCCTTCCATCGCCCAGTGGGCTTCGAAGGTGCCGGTGACCGTGACCTCCTTGGGAGGCTTGCCCTGGACGACCTTGAACTCGCCGGCCCAGGAGCCGACGAACCGGTCGAGACCCCTGAGGCGCGCCTCGAGATCCTTCATCAGGGGCGAGAGCTCTTCGTTCGGAACCTCCCGGGACTTGGCGGCATCCGTGGCGGTTTTCTGCGCCGCCAGAGACAAGGGAGCCAATAGAAGTAGGCAGAAGACGAACACAGTGCAACGCTGATTAGCTATTTTCATCAGAATCTTCCACAGGTTATTGTGTTATCTTACCATCTTTCCGGCGATAGGTGCCTTGGACCGCCTGAATCTCAGACCCGTTCTGAAACAGGAAGGCCAACTCGTAGGCAACCTGGTCGTCGCCGATCAGCCGGAACGTGTCGCGGCGCTGAAACTCATCGCCGGTGATCGCATTGTTCTCCGGACCCGTGAAGGTGAGGGTCCGGGTCGCTGCATTCCAGGCGCCGATCGAGATGTATTCGCGGGGGTCGCCGCCCTGGAACACGGTGCGGTAGAAGTGCTTCTTGAGGGGATTGTAGCCGTAGATGCAGCGGCTGCGGATCGTGGTCTGCCCGCCGGGCTGGAAGGTCTCGTCGCTTTCGAGGAAGTAGCGGTCGAGAATCCAGCGGATCTCCAGGGTGGCGGGAGAGGGCATCTCGCGCGGCGGGTTGCCCCGGGCCTTGGCCATGAGGGTCGCCTCCCAGCTGCCGGCGAGCTGGCCGAGGATGTCGTGCTCGGGCTGGCGGGCCAGCAGGGCCTGGATGCGGGCGGAGTCCGCGGTGTTGTGCGGCTGCTCGACGGTTTTTGCCGTGGTCTGGGGGGCCGTGGTCTGGGGGGCGGTGGTCTGGGCGCCCGCGGGGCCGGTTATCAGGCCCGGTACCAAGCCGGATACCAGGCCGGACAGGCAAAGAGCCGCGAGAGCCACGGCGGCATGGCGGGGCGAGAGGGTTTTCATCATCGTCTCCTTGGGTCAGCGCGATGCTGCCCGGGAGTGTAGTCGAAAGGGAGCTACGGCTTGGCAACGAAGGATCTTCAAAGCGCTGTCGCCATCGTCGGCCTGGCCGGACGGTTTTCTGGCGCCCGGACGGGCTCCCGGGGCGTCTCCCATGGGGGGCTGGAGCTGGACCGGTTCGATGCCGGCTTTTTCGGGATCAATCACCGCGAAGCGGAGATTCTCGATCCTCAGCAGCGCGTGTTTCTGGAGGTCTGCTGGGAAGCGCTGGAGGACGCGGGCTGCGATCCGGGCTCGGTCGGGATGACGGGCGTCTTCGCCGGCCAGCCGACGAGCAGCTATCTCCTGTTCAACCTGCTGCCGGCGCTGACCGCGAGCCTGGATCCGTTGCAGCTCCTGGTCGGCAACGCGGCGGATTCGCTGGCGACGCGGGTCTCGTACAAGCTGAACCTGCGGGGTCCGAGCTTCACGGTGCAGGCGGGAGACTCGACGCTGGCGCTGGCGGTTCACCTGGCGCGGCAGAGCCTGCTCAACGGCGAGTGCGACCTGGCGCTGGCGGGAGCGGTTTCGATCGATGCGCGGACGCTGACGGGCGAGGCCGCGGTGGTGGTGCTCAAGCGGGCGGAAGAGGCGTTGAAGGACGGCGACAACGTCCAGGGATTGGTGTTGGACTCGGCGGCGAGTCACGCCGGCCGGGGCGATTCGGAAGCGGGGGCTCCGGAGGTCTTCCTGGAGTTGGACGCGGCGCCGAAGGTGGCCCGTGGCCAAGGGACGCGGTCGGCCCGGGATCGGTACGTTCTGCCGGTTTCCGCGAGGAGCGAGGCGGCTCTGGAGATGGCATGCCAGCGGCTGGCGGATCACCTGGAGGGGCATCCGGAGCTGGACCTGGCGGACGTGGAGCACACGCTGCGGAATGGGCGGCGGGCTTTCGAGCACGCGCGGGCCGTGGAGTGCGCGACCCTGGAAGAGGCCGTCGAAGGGCTGAGAGCCCCTGGGACCGCCGGCGCCTCGCCGGCGGTTTTTTGGGTTAGCCCCGCCGGCGGGACGCCGGCGGTCCCAGGGCGCTACGTGTCTTTGCCTACCTATCCCTTCGAGCGCCGCCGGTATTGGATTGAAAGCCGGATCGAAAGCAGTTTCGAGATCCAGCCGGAGGCCTCTCATCCGCGGCCGGCTCTGTTCAATCCCTACGAGGCTCCCCGCGACGAGGCGGAGGCGAAGGTTGCGGCGATCTGGCAGGAGATTCTCGGGGTGGCTCCGGTCGGGGCTCACGACGACTTCTTCCAGCTCGGCGGCCACTCGCTGCTGGCGCCGCAGATCCTGGGCCGGGTGCGCGAGGTGTTCGCGGTCGACTTCCCGCTTCAGCACGTGTTCTCCTTCCCGACCCCGGCCGAGCTGGCCGAGGCGATCCGGTATCTCCAGGAGCAGGAACAGACCCAGGATGAACCGAGCGCAGCGGCCATCCCGCTCAGCCCGCGGCGGGCGACAGGCGGTCCGTATCCCCTCTCCTTCTCCCAGGAGCGCCTCTGGTTCGTCGACCAGCTCGAACCGGGCAACCCGATCTACAACGAGCCTCGCGCCGCCCACATCTCGGGGGCGCTCGACGTGGCGGTGCTGGAGCACAGCCTGCGCGAGCTGGTGCGCCGGCAGGAGGCGCTGCGGACCTCCTTCCCCAGCGTGCACGGCGAGCCGGTGCAGGTGGTCCAGCCGCCCGGCCTGGAGCTGCCGCGGATCGACCTGTCGGCTCTTCCGGAACCGCTTCGGACGGCGGAGGCGGAGCGGCTGAGCCGGGCCGAGGCGCGGCGGCCGTTCGATCTCGCCCGCGGGCCGGTGCTGCGCACCACCCTGCTGCGGCTCGACGAGCGGGAGCACGTGGTGCTGTTCACGGTCCACCACATCGCGAGCGACGGCTGGTCGCTCGACCTGCTGGTCGGTGAGGTGGCGGCGCTCTACGGCGGCGCACACCTGCCGGAATTGCCTGAGCCAGCGGTGCAGTACGCCGACTTCGCGGAGTGGCAGCGCGGCTGGCTCCAGGGCGACGTGCTGGAGCCGCTCCTCGGCTACTGGCGGGAGGAGCTGGCCGGCGCGCCCACCGTGCTGGATCTGCCGGCGGACCGGCCGCGGCCATCCACGCCCACGTATGGCGGCGGCTGGGAGAGGGTGTCCCTGGCCGACGGCCTCCTCGGCTCGCTCGACGAGTTGGGCCGGCGCGAGGGCACGAGCCGCTTCATGACGCTGCTCGCTGCGTTCCAGGCGCTGCTCCACCGGGTGACCGGCCAGGACGACCTGCTCGTGGGCTCGCCGGTGGCGAACCGCACGCACCCCGAGATCGAGGGGCTGGTGGGCTTCTTCGTGAACCTGCTGGTGCTGCGCGCCCGTTTCCCGGAGGGCTTGAGCTTCCGCGGGCTGCTCGGCCAGGTGCGGGAGACCAACCTGCGGGCCTACAAGCATCAGGACGCGCCGTTCGAGCGCCTGGTCGAGGCCGTGGGCGTGGAGCGGGATCTCTCCCGGCCGCCGCTCGTGCAGGCGCTGTTCACCCTCCAGAACCCGCCGCTCGACAGCGTCCACCTGCCCGGCCTGACGCTCACCGCGCGGGAGGTCCACGCGGGCGTGGCCCGGTACGACCTGACGCTGTTCGCCACCGAGACGGCCGGCGAGCTGTCCGCGGCCCTCGAATACAGCTCGGACCTGTTCGAGAGGGAGACGGCGCTGCGGATGCTGGGCTGGCTCGGGACGCTCCTGGCCGGCGCGCTGGCCGAGCCGGACCGGCGGGTCGACGACCTGCCTCTGATGACGGACTCCGAACGGCAACAGACCTTCCTGGAGTGGAACGACGCGGGAGCAAATGGACCAGGAGCGCCTGACGCCGAACGCCACGTCCTCGACCTCTTCGACGAATGGGTGAAGAAGACGCCCGAAGCCCCGGCGGTGATCTTCCAGGACATTCAGCTCACCTACCGGGAGCTGGCCGACCGCGCCAACCGCCTGGCCCGCCACCTGCGGGGACTCGGGGTGGGACCGGAGAGCCTCGTCGGCCTCCAGCTCGAGCGCTCGGCGGACCTGCCGGTCGCCGTGCTCGGCGTGCTCAAGGCCGGCGGCGCCTATCTGCCGCTCGATCCTTCCTATCCGGCCGACCGGCTCGACTGGATGATGAAGGACTCGGGAGCGATGCTGCGGCTGAGCTCGGTGCCCGAGCTCAGCGCGGATGCCGTCGATTCCCTGGGTCCGCTGCCCCGGCCCGCTCCGCCCGCGCCGCCCGCGCCAAATACTCTGGCCTATCTGATCTACACCTCCGGCTCCACCGGCCGTCCCAAAGCCGTGATGATCGAGCACCACGGCCTTCCTGCCCTGGCCGCGGCGCTCAAGACGGGCATGGACGTCCGGCCGGGCGACCGGGTGTTGCAGTTCGCCTCGTTCAGCTTCGACGCCTCGGTCCTGGAGCTGTGGATGACCCTGGCGCATGGCGCGGCCCTGGTGCTGGCGCCCCGCGAGGAGCTGCTGCCCGGCCCGGGCCTGGTGGAGCTGATGCGGCGCCGCGGCGTGACGCACGTGATGCTGCCGCCGTCCGGCCTGGCCGTGCTGCCTCCCGGAACCGAGAACGGGCTGCCGGGCCTGCGCACCCTGAGCGTGGCCGGCGAGGCCTGTCCGCCGGAGCTGGCGCGGCGTTGGACCTCGGACCGGCGCCGGGTGGTGAACGCGTACGGCCCCACCGAGGGGACGGTCTGCTGCGCGGTCGGCGGCCTGTCCGAGGACGGCCTGAAGCTGCCGATCGGGCGACCGTTCGCGGGCTTCCGGCTCCATGTGATGGACGCCCGGATCGTCCCGGTCCCCCAGGGCGTGCCCGGCGAGCTCTGCCTCGGCGGCTCCGCGCTCGCCCGGGGCTATCTCGGCCGGCCGGAGCTGACGGCGGCGCGCTTCGTCCCCGACCCGTTCTCTGGAATGTCCGGACAGCCAGGCAGCCGGCTCTACCGGTCCGGCGATCTGGTCCGGCTGCTGCCCGACGGGCAGATCGAGTATCTCGGCCGGATCGACAACCAGGTCAAGGTGCGCGGCGTCCGGATCGAGCTGGGCGAGATCGAAGCCGCGCTGGCCGCCCACCCTGGCGTCGTCGAGGCCCGGGTGGTGGTGCGCGTGGTGCGCGAGGATGAGGAGCCCGGCGACCGGCGGCTCGTCGCGTTCGTCGTGGCGCGGCCGGGCTTGCCGGAGGGCGCTTCGAGGGAGTCGGAGCTGCGCGAGGCGCTCCGGCAGAGCCTGCCCGAGATCATGGTGCCGTCGCGCTTCGTCTTCCTGCCCGCGCTGCCGGCGATGCCGAGCGGCAAGGTGGACGCGGCCCGGCTGGTCAAGATGGCTCTCGACCCTGCGGCCCCGGAATCAGGATCGCGAAATGCCCCGCGGCTCCAGGGGAACCTGGAGGCGGCCATCGCCGGGGTCTGGCGCGAGATCCTGAAGACCGACCGGGTCGAGCGCGACGACAACTTCTTCGACCTCGGCGGCCACTCGCTGCTGCTGCCGAAGCTGCATGCCCGCCTTCAGGAGGTTCTCGGCCGCGACCTGGCGCTCGTCGACCTGTTCCGGCACCCGACGGTCGGTGCCCTGGCGAGATTCCTGAGCCCGCCGAGCCCGAAGAGCCTCGACGTTGCGCCGGCGGCCGGCCGGACGCGCGCGGCCCGTACGGGATCAGACGCCGACAACCGTCTCGCCGTCGTCGGTCTGGGCTGCCGGTTTCCCGGCGCGCGGGACGCGGACCAGCTCTGGCGCAACCTGCGCGACGGCGTCGAGTCCATCCGCCGTCTCGACGCGGACGACCTCGCGGCGCTGGGCGCCGATCCGGCCCTGTTGAACGATCCGCAGTGGGTTCCAGTCTCTGCCATGCCCGAGGGCTTCGACCGCTTCGACGCCCGTTTCTTCGGCATGAGCGCGCGCGAGGCGGAGATCCTCGATCCCCAGCAGCGGCTGTTCCTGGAGGTGGCGTGGGAGGCTTTGGAAGACGCCGGCTGCGATCCGGGGAACCCCGACCCCGCGGGCCCCGCGGGCAGCCGGATCGGCGTGTTCGCGGGCGCCGGTCTGAGCGTCTACCTCGTGCGCCATCTCGTGCCGCAGGCGGAGGCGCGGTCGCTCGATCCCCTCCAGGCCATGATCGCCAACATGCCGGACTCGCTGACCGCGCGGGTCTCCTACAAGCTGGGGCTGCGCGGCCCGAGCTTCTCGGTGCAGAGCGCCTGCTCCACCTCGCTGGTCGCGGTCCACCAGGCGGGCCTCAGCCTGCTCGCCGGGGAGTGCGACGTGGCGCTGGCGGGCGGCGTGTCGCTGCCGCTCAGCCACCTCTCGGGCTACCGCCACCAGGAAGGCTCGATCGCCTCGCCGGACGGCCACTGCCGCGCCTTCGACGCCCGGGCGCGCGGCACCGTGTTCGGCGGCGGCGCCGGGGTCGTGGTGCTCAAGCGGCTGGCGGACGCGCTGGCGGACGGCGACGCCATCCGCGCCGTGCTGCTGGGCTCGGCGGTCAACAACGACGGCTCGCTCAAGGTGGGCTTCACGGCGCCGAGCGTCGAAGGCCAGGAAGAGGTGCTGCGCGAGGCCCTGGCCGCGGCGGGAGTCGAGCCGGGGACGATCGGCTACGTCGAAGCCCACGGCACCGGCACCGAGGTCGGCGATCCGATCGAGATCCAGGCGCTGTCCCGCGCGTACGCCGCCAAGCCCGCCGGGAACGATCTTTCGGGAACGATTGCGTCGGGAACGATTGCGTCGGGAACGATCGCGCTCGGCTCGGTCAAGACCAACTTCGGGCATCTGGACACCGCCGCGGGCGTGGCCGGCCTGATCAAGACCGTGCTCATGCTCCAGCACCGGCAGATCCCGCCAAGCCTCCACTACGAGACGCCGAACCCGGCGATCGACTTCGAGCGCTCGCCGGTCCGGGTGAACCGGACGCTGACCGAGTGGTTGTCTGGACGGTCCGGAGCCGACGGGGCTCCGCGCCGGGCCGGCGTGAGCAGCTTCGGTATCGGCGGCACGAACGCCCACGCGATCCTGGAGGAAGCGCCTCCGGTCGAGGCCTCCGCGGCGCCGCGGCGCGCCGGCCATCTGCTGGTGCTCTCGGCGCGCACCGAAGCGGCGCTCGAACAGGCCACGCAGAACCTGATCGATCATCTGCGCAGGAATCCGGACCTGGACGCCGCCGGCCTGGAGGATGTGGCCTGGACGCTCCAGACCGGCCGCAAGGCCTTCCGCCACCGGCGCGCCGTGGTCTGCCGCGGACAGGCAGACGCTGTCGAAGCCCTTGAGAGCCTCGACCCCGCAAGAGTCTGGACGGGCGACGCCGGAGACGGTCCGAAGCCGGTCGCCTTCCTGCTGAGCGGCCAGGGCTCGCAGCATCCGGGGATGGGGCGCGAGCTCTACGAGAGCGAGCCCGTGTTCCGGCGCGAAATCGATTTCTGCGCGGAGCGGCTGGGCTTCGATCTGCGCGACGCGCTCTGGGGCGAAGGAGTATTGGACGAAAAGCGGGACGAGCGGCTGCGGCGGACGGAGATCGCGCAGCCGGCGCTGTTCGCGTTCGAGCTCGCGCTCGCCCGCCTCTGGCAGGCGTGGGGGATTGTTCCCGGCGCGCTGCTCGGCCACAGCGTGGGCGAGTACGTGGCGGCCTGCCTGGCCGGAGTGATGTCGCCGGAGGACGCGCTGGCGCTCGTCGCGACGCGCGGCCGGCTGATGAGCGAGCTGATCCCCGACGGAATGGGCGGGATGCTCGCCGTGCCGCTGCCGGAGCGGGAGATCCTGGCGCTGCTGGAAGGATTCCCGGAGCTGTCGCTCGCGGCGGTCAACGAGCCCTCGCGCTGCGTGGTCGCGGGACCGGTCGATGCCATCGCGGCGCTGGAGAGCCGACTAGGCGAGTCGGACGTGAGCGGCCGGCGGCTGCACACCTCGCACGCCTTCCACTCCGCAATGATGGAGCCGGTCCTCGACCGCTTCGAGGCCGAGGTCCGCAAGGTGCGGCTGTCGGCCCCGGCCCTTCCCTTCCTCTCTAATGTGACCGGCACCTGGATCACTCAGGAAGAAGCCACCGATCCGGTCTACTGGCGGCGCCACCTGCGGCAGGCCGTGCGCTTCGCGGACGGCGTGGCCGAGCTGGTGCGCACCCGCCACACGCTGCTGGAGGTCGGACCCGGAACCGCGCTCGCCACGCTGGCGCGGCGGCAGGCGGCCGGGTCCGGAAGCGAGGCACTGGCCTCGATGCCGCATTCGGGAGACGTGGACGCTTCGGAGACGGCGTCACTCCTGGCGGCGCTCGGGCGGCTCTGGATCGGCGGCCAGCCGGTCGACTGGCGCCGGATGCACGAGCGGCGGCGGCGCGTGCCGTTGCCCACGTATCCCTTTGAACGGCAGCGGTATTGGATTCCTGCGGGAATCGACGTCCGGCCGGCGAAGGCCGAGACCCGGCCGGGCCGCCGCGAAGCGACCGAAAGGGGACCGAATCGTGCCCCCAAGGCCTCGTCCGGAGGCCGGCGGCAGCCCGTCCGCACGGCAGCCACGTCGCCGGTCGAACTGAAGGGGACGTGGGAGGGCACGGCCACCGAGCGCGCCCTCGGCGCCATCTGGAAAGACCTGCTCGGCGCCGCGCCGGCCGGTCCGCGGGACGACTTCTTCGAGCTGGGCGGCGATTCGCTCGTCGGCATCCAGCTCACCGCGGCCCTGCGCCGGACGCTCGGCGTGGACCTGCCGCTGCGCGATCTTTTCGACATTCCGCGGCTGGGAGACATGGCCGCACGCGTCGACGCCCTGCTGGCGGTCCGGACCGCCGCGGCCGGCGAGCCGGTCGAGGCTCATCCCATTCTGCCGGTCCCAAGGGACGGCGGCCTGCCGCTCTCGTTCGGCCAGGAGCGCCTCTGGTTCCTCGACCGGCTGGAGCCGGACAGCCCGCTCTACAACATCCCCGCGGCCCTGCGCCTGACCGGCCCGCTCGACCCGGCCGCGCTGGAGCGCAGCCTGTCCGCCGTCGTCCGGAGGCACGAATCGCTGCGCACCACCTTCGGCAACGAGGCTGACGAAGCGGGCGAGCCGGTCCAGCTCGTCTCGTCGTCCGCGGCCTCGGCGCACCTGCCGCTGCCTTGGGTAGACCTCCAAGCCTTGCCGCAGGCGAAACGAGATACCGAGACCCGGCGTCTCGCCCGCGACGAGGCGAACCGGCCGTTCAACCTGAGCCGCGGACCGCTGATCCGGGCCCGGCTGATCCGGCTGGCGGACGCGAAGCACGTCCTGCTGATCAACGTCCACCACATCGTCAGCGACGGCTGGTCGGTCGGCGTGATGGTCCGCGAGACGGCCGCTCTCTACCAGGGGTCGTCCGATCTGCCGGAGCTGCCGGTCCAGTACCCGGACTACGCCGCCTGGCAGCGCGAATGGTTCCGGGGGGACGTCCTTCAGCGCCAGCTCGACTGGTGGAAGCAGGCGCTGGACGGTGCGCCCACGCTGCTGGAGCTGCCCTCGGACCGGCCGCGGCCAGCCGTCCAGACCCACCGCGGAGGCGTCGAGCGGGTCAGCCTTCCGCCGGCGCTGGGCCGCGCCGTGCGGACCCTGGCGCAGCGCGAAGGGGCCACGCCGTTCCTCGTCCTCCTCGCCGCGTTCCAGGAGCTGCTGCGGCGGCATTCTCACCAGGATGACCTCCTCGTGGGCACGCCGGTCGCCAACCGCAACCGGCCGGAGGTGCGGAACCTGATCGGTTTCTTCGTCAACACCCTCGTGCTGCGCCGTCCCACCTCGGCGGACGGCCTGAACGGCACATTCCGGGATCTGCTGGCCGGCGTGAAGGCGTTCAGCCTGGAGGCCTTCGCGCACCAGGATCTGCCGTTCGAACGCCTCGTCGAGGAGCTGGGCGTGGAGCGCAGCCTGGCCCACAGCCCGCTGTTCCAGACGCTGTTCGTGCTCCAGAATAATCCCCTACAAGCGCCCATCCCCGCGCTGTCGGTGGCCGGCCTGGAGCTGAGCCCGATCGAGGCCGAGGGCGGCGTCGCCAAGTTCGACCTGACCCTGGCGCTGTCCGAGACATCGGGGGATGCCGGAGACGTCGGCCTGGCGGGCGCGCTCGACTATTCGGCCGACCTCTTCGACGCCTCGACCGCGCGGCGGATCGCGGAGCGCTTCGTGGTGCTGCTCGCCGCAGCGGTTTCCGAAAGGAATGTTGGACTGCCGCTCGCGGATCTGCCGCTGATGAGCGCGGCCGAGCTCGACCAGCTCCGGGCCTGGAACGACACGGACGCCGTTCACGAGGCGGGCGGTCTCTGCCTGCACGACCTGGTCGCGGCGCAGATCGAGCGCACGCCCGACGCCGTGGCCGTGGTCTTCGAGGGCGCGGCGATGACCTATCGCGAGATGGGCCGGCTGGCGGCCCGGCTGGCCGCGCACCTGCGCTCGCTGGGCGTCCGGCCGGACTCGCGAGTGGGCGTCGCCTCGGAGCGGTCCCTGGAGCTGCCCGCCATCCTCAACGGTGTCCTCCGGGCGGGAGCGTGCTACGTGCCGCTCGATCCCGACTCGCCGGCCGACCGGCTCGCCGGCATGATGGAGGATGCGGACGTGCCCGTGCTGGTGACGCAGCGGCACCTGGCCGGCCGGCTGCCGTCCCACGGTGCGCGGGTGGTGCTGATCGAAGAGATCCCCGAGATTCCGGAGCCGGACGCGGCCGTCCCCGCCCTCCGGACGGGCGCCTCCAGCCCCGATCAGGCCGCCTACGCCATCTTCACCTCGGGCTCGACCGGGCGCCCCAAGGGGGCGGTCAACTCCCATCGCGGCGTGGTCAACTGCCTCCTCGGGCTCCAGGAGTCGTTCCGGCTCACCGCGGACGACCGGTTCCTTCAGAAGACGGCGCTCGGCTTCGACGCGTCGATCTGGGAGCTCTTCTGGCCCCACCTGACCGGAGCGCGGCTGGTCGTGGCGCGGCCGGAGGGGCACCGCGACATCCCCTACCTGGTCGACACGATCGCCCGGGAGGGGATCACCGTCGTCCACTTCGTCCCCTCGGTGCTCCAGATCCTGCTGGACGAGCCCGGCCTGGAGCGCTGCGCCACCCTGCGATGCCTGCTGATGGGCGGCGAAGGGCTGCTGCCGGACCTCGCGCGCCGTTTCGGCGAGCGGATCGGCGGTCCGTATGGGGCCGAGCTGCACAACCTCTACGGCCCGGCCGAGGCGGCGATCAACGTGACCTCGCGTCGCTGCCTGCCGGGCGAGGAGCGCATCCCGATCGGCCGGCCGGTCTCCAACACGCAGGTGCGGGTGCTCGATCCCCGGGGCCGGCTGACGCCGGCCGGCGTGCCGGGCGAGCTGCACGTCGCGGGCGTGCAGGTGGGGCGCGGCTATCTCAACCGGCCCGACCTCACGGCCGAGCGGTTCGTGCCGGATCCCTGGGGGGCTGCCTGGGGGGGGGCCTGGGGCGCCGCTGGCACGCGGCTCTACCGCACCGGCGACCTCGGGCGGTATCTGCCGGACGGGGAGATCGAGTACCTGGGTCGGATCGATCACCAGGTGAAGATCCGCGGCGTCCGCATCGAGCTGGGTGAGATCGAAACCGCCCTGTCCGGCCATCCGGACCTGCGCGAGGCCGTGGTGCTGGCGCGGGGCCAGGGCGCGGACCGCTCGCTCGTCGCCTACGTGGTGCCAACCGTGCCGATCGATCCGGACACCGGTCCGGGCATCGATCAGAGAGCTCTGGTCGAAGCCCTGCGCGCCCACTTGCGCGGCCGCCTGCCGGAGACGATGATGCCGGCCGCCTTCGTGGTGCTCGACGCGATGCCGCTCAACCCCAACCTGAAGGCCGACCGCAAGGCACTGGCGCGCATCGAGCCCGAGCTGCGCGAGGCTCCGGCCTCAGCCGCGCCGCGCACGCCGACCCAGGAGCTGCTGGCCGGCATCTGGTCCGGCCTGCTGGGCCTGGAGAGGATCGGGATCGGCGAGTCCTTCTTCCATGTCGGCGGCCACTCCCTGATGGCCACGCGCCTCGCCTCGCGGGTGCGGGAGACCTTCGGAGTGGATCTGCCGATCCGCGCCTTCTTCGAGGCGCCGACCGTGGAAGAGCAGGCGGAGCGCATCGACCTGGCCCGCCTGGCCCTGGACCCCGTCGGTATTGCAGGCGGGGAGCCCGCGCCGGCCATCGTCCGGCGGCAGGGAGCCGGCCCGGCGGCGCTCTCCTTCGCCCAGGAGCGCCTCTGGTTCCTCGACCGCCTCCAGCCCGGCAGCGCGGTCTACAACATGCCGGTCCAGCTCCGGCTGACCGGCCATCTGAACGTGCCGGCCCTGGAGTGGAGCCTGGCCGAAATCGTCCGCCGCCACGAGGTGCTGCGCACCGTCTACGAGACGCCTGAGGCGCCTGAGACGCCTGAGACGCCTGAGACGCCTGAGAATACCGGCGGCGGGCCGCGCCAGCGGGTGACGGACGAGACCGTGCGCGTGCCGGTCGTCGATCTGTCGGCGCTGGAGCCCGTTCATCTGGAGACCGAGGCCGCCCGCCTGGCCGCGGCCGATGCGCTGCGCCCGTTCGACCTCGGACGCGGGCCGCTCGTGCGCGCCGTGGTCCTGAGGCTGGCGGCAGAGTCGTGGACCGCTCTCTTCGCCATGCACCACATCGCCGGAGACGGCTGGTCCTATGGCGTGCTGGTCGAGGAGCTGGGAGCGCTTTACAGATCGTCCGTTGCGGATCAAGCGTCGCCGCTCCCCGAGCCGGCGATCCAGTACGCGGACTTCGCGGCGTGGCAGCGCGACTGGCTGCGCGGCGAGGTCCTGGAGGCCCAGGTCGCCTACTGGCGCAAGGCGCTCGATGGGGCGCCGAGCCTGCTCGACCTGCCCACCGACCGGCCCCGGCCCGCGGCGCAGACCTTCCGCGGCGGCATGGTCCGGCTGGAGATTCCGCCCGCCCTGGTGCGGAGCCTCAAGTCCCTGGCCACGGCCGAAGGGGTGACGCTGTTCATGGTGCTGGCCGCGGCGTTCCAGGCCCTGCTGCGCCGGTATGCGGGCGGGGCCGGAAGTGCCGACGACCTGCTGATCGGCACGGCGATCGCCAACCGCACCCGGCCGGAGACCGAGCGCCTGATCGGCCTCTTCGTGAACACCCTGGCCCTGCGCGGCCGGCTGGAGGGGAACCCGGGTTTCCGCGAGCTGCTCGGCCGCACCCGGGAGGCGGCGCTCGGCGCCTACGCTCATCAGGATCTGCCGTTCGAGCGCCTCGTCGACGAGCTGTCCGTGGAGCGCAGACTCAGCCACAACCCGCTCGTGCAGGTCCTCATCACGCTCCAGAACGCGCCGCTGGAGCCGCTGGAGCTGCCCGGCCTGACCCTGGAGCCGATCGAGGTCGAGGCCGCGGTGGCGCGGCTCGACCTGAGCCTCGCGCTGTTCGAAGCCGGCGGCGGGCTCTCCGGCACGCTGGAGTATTCGGCCGACCTGTTCGACCGCACGACGGTCCTGAGGCTGCTCGGTCATTTCCGCGCGCTGCTGGAGCGGGCCGCGGAGGAGCCGGCGCGGCGGCTCTCCGAGCTGCGGCTGGTTACCGGCGACGAGCGGCACCAGCTCCTCGTCGAGTGGGCCGGAGCCCGCCGGTCCCGGCCTGAAGGCTCGGTGCCGAAGGCGTTCGAGGAGCAGGCCGCGCGGACTCCGGATGCCGTGGCCGTGGTGTCCGACGGAGCCCACCTCACCTTCGGGCAGCTCGACCGGCGGGCGGGCGCCGTGGCCGCCCGGCTGCGGGGGATGGGAGTCGGGCGGGAGGACCGGGTGGCGCTGTTCGTCGAGCGCTCGCCCGATCTCGTCGCCGCGCTCCTGGGAATCTGGAAGGCGGGCGGCGCCTACGTGCCGCTCGATCCGTCGCTGCCCGCCGACCGGCTCGCGTTCCTTCTGGAGGACTCCCGGCCGCGCGTTCTCGTCACGGAAACCGGCCTCACGGAGCGTCTCCCCGCCCACGGCGCGGAGCTTCTGCGGCTGGCGGATGTAGACGAGGACGATGAATCCGGTCCGAGCGAGTCTCAGCCGGGAGACGCCGCCTACCTCATCTACACCTCGGGCACGACGGGCCGTCCCAAGGCGGTGCTGGTCGAGCACGGTCATCTCGCACAGACCCTGGCCTCCACATGCGAGGCCTTCGGCTTCGTGGCGGAAGACCGGATGCCCTGCCTGGCGCCGTTCTCCTTCGACATCTTCCTCTTCGAGCTGCTCGCGCCGCTGCTGGCGGGCGGCACCTCGGTGCTCGTCGGCCTGCGTCCCACGCTGGACGTCCGCGCTCTGGCCGGGTCGCTGGGCGAGATGACGCTCCTGCACGCCGTGCCGGCCCTGATGCGCCAGGTCGTCGAAGAGATCCGTAGCGGCGGCGAGCGCCCGGCCGTCACCTCGATCCGCCGGGTCTTCGTGGGTGGCGATGCGGTGCCGCCGGACCTCCTGGCCGACCTGGCCGAGGTCTTCTCGAACGCCCGCGTCACGGTTCTTTACGGCCCGACCGAGGCGACGATCCTGGCCTCCTTCCACGAAGTCCAGGGAGGAGAGGACCGCGCTCTGCTTGGCCGGCCGCTGCCCGGCGTGGAGCTGACCGTGGTGGACCGCGACGGCGACCCCGCGCCGATCAGCGTTCCGGGCGAGCTGCGGATCGCCGGCCCCGGGGTGACGCGCGGCTATCTCGGCCAGCCCGACCTGACCGCGGACCGCTTCCTGCCCGATCCGCGCGGCAGAGCCGGCGACAGGGTCTACCGCACGGGCGATCTGGCGCGGTTTCGGGCGGGGGGCGCGGCGGGCGATCTGGAGTTCCTCGGCCGCATCGACCAGCAGGTGAAGATCCGCGGCTTCCGCATCGAGCTGGGAGAGATCGAGGCCACGCTCGCCGATCATCCGGACGTGTCCGAGGCGATCGTCCTGGTCAAGGAGGACGGCGGAGACCGGCGCCTCGTCGCGTTCGTGACCGGAGCGGGCCCGGTCTCCGAAGGAAGCCTGCGGGACCAGCTTCGAGATCGACTGCCGGAGTACATGGTGCCGTCGGCCTTCGTGATCCTTCCCGAGCTGCCGCTCAGCCCGAACGGCAAGGTGGACCGCAAGGCGCTGTCGCGGATCGCCGTCGAATCCGCGGTGTCGGGTCGATCGGGTCGATCGGGCCAGGCTCCCCGCACCCTGCCCGAGGAGCTGCTGGCCGGCGTCTGGTCCGATCTCCTGGGTCTGGAGCGGGTCGGGGTGGACGACAACTTCTTCGAGAGCGGCGGGCATTCTCTTCTGGCCACGCGGCTGGTCTCGCGGCTGCGCGGCGCCTTCGGTGTCGAGCTGCCGCTGCGGGCCGTGTTCGAGGCGCCGACCCTGGGCGCGATGGCGGAGCGCATCGAGCAGGCGAGGAGCGAGGACCGGCCGTCCGGACCGCCGATCCTGCCCGGTGCTCTCGGGGTTGCCGCCCGCCCCGAGCTTCGGGAGCGGCCACCGCTGTCCTTCTCCCAGGAGCGCCTCTGGTTCCTGGACCGCCTCCAGCCCGGCGGCGCGGCCTACAACATCCCGCTGGTGCTGCGCCTGTCCGGGCCGCTCGACCTCGCCGCCCTGGAGCACGGCTTCCGGGAGATCGTGCGTCGCCACGAAGCCCTGCGCACCACGTTCGCCGAGACCGGCGGCGTCCCCTTCCAGGTGATCGCTGCCGGCTCGGACATCCTGCTGCCGGTCGCCGATCTCCGCGGCCTGCCCGCGGTGCCGGCGGCGTTGCGGTCCGACGAAGCCGCGCGCCTGGTCGCGGAGGAGGCCGGCAGCCCGTTCGACCTGGAGCGCGGCCCGCTGATGCGCCTGCGCCTGGCGCGCACGGACGAGGCGGAGTGGCTGCTCGTCCTCAACCTTCATCACATCGTCGGCGACGGCTGGTCCATGGGCGTGCTGATCCGCGAGGTCGGGGCGCTCTACAACCAGCCTGCGTCGACGTTGCCGGAGCTGGCCGTCCAGTACGCGGACTTCGCGGTCTGGCAGCGCGGCTGGATGCGCGGCGAGGCGTTGGAGTCGCTGGTCCGCTTCTGGCGCGAGGCGCTGGCCGGCGTGCCGGCGCTGCTGGAGCTGCCGACGGACCGGCCGCGCCCGGCCGTCCAGAGCTACCGCGGCGCCTCCGAGCCGATGCTCCTGCCGGCCGCGCTGGCCGGAGCGATGCGAACGCTCGCCGGCCGCGAGGGCGCGACGCCGTTCATGGTTCTCCTGGCGGTCTTCCAGGAGCTGCTGCGGCGCCACTCGAACCAGGACGACCTGCTCGTCGGCACGCCGATCGCCAACCGCGGCCGGGCCGAGATCGAGGGGCTGATCGGCTTCTTCGTCAACACCCTGGCCCTGCGGCGGCCGCGAGGGGCAGGAACCTTCCGCGAGCTGCTCGCCGGGGTTCGGGCGGTCAGCCTGGATGCGTTCGCCCACCAGGATCTCCCGTTCGAGAAGCTGGTCGAGGAGCTGGGCGTGGAGCGGAGCCTGGCGCACGGGCCGCTGATCCAGGTGCTGCTCGCGCTCCAGAACAACCCGGTGCCGGCGCTCTCGCTGCGCGGGCTGGAGCTGAGCCCGGTCGACCTGCCGTCCGACTCGGCCAAGTTCGATCTCAGCCTGGGGCTGGGCGACTCGGAAGCGGAGAGCGGCGCGATCGTCGGCCGGCTCGACTACGCGGCCGACCTCTTCGACGCCGCGACCGCGCGCCGGCTGCTGGAGCGCTTCGAAATCCTCCTCGCCGCCGCCGTGGCCGATCCGGCGAGCCGGCTCGCCGACCTGCCGCTGCTCACTCCAGCC
The DNA here is from genome assembly GCA_031390755.1 of Holophagales bacterium. GTDB lineage: Bacteria > Acidobacteriota > Thermoanaerobaculia > Multivoradales > UBA5704 > DATMER01. Next base: position 74,607 of record JANMTS010000071.1, on the reverse strand, counting down.
GAGCGGGCGGAGATCGCCGCCTGGAACCGCACCGACCGGGCGTTCCCCGACGCCTGCCTGCACGAGCTGATCGAGGCCCAGGCGGAGAGGACGCCGGACGCGGTGGCCGTCATGTTCGAGGGGACGATTCTGACCTACCGCGAGTTGGACGAGAGGGCCTCGGCGCTCGCAAAGCGCCTGCCTGCGACCCTGGTAGGAATCTGCGTCGAGCGCTCGCTGGAGATGATGGTGGGGCTGCTGGCGATCCTCAAGGCCGGCGGCGCCTACGTGCCGCTCGACCCGGCCTATCCGGCCGAGCGCCTGGCCTTCATGCTGGAGGACGCCGCGGTTCCGGTGCTGTTGACGCAAACGCATCTCCTTGGCCGGCTGCCCGAGCACGGCGCGAGGGTAGTCCTGCTGGACGTGCTGGACGAGGAAACGGATCGCGAGGATCGGCGGTTCGGCAGGAACGGGGACGACGCCGGAGACCCCGACCGCGCGGCCTACGCGATCTTCACCTCGGGCTCGACCGGCCGGCCCAAGGGGACGGTGAACGCGCACCGCGGGATCGTCAACCGGCTCCTCTGGGGCCAGGCTCAGTACGGCCTCGCGCCGGACGACCGGGTGCTCCAGAAGACCCCGTTCAGCTTCGACGTGTCGGTGTGGGAGCTCTTCTGGCCGCTGATCGCCGGCTCCCGGCTCGTGATGGCGCGGCCGGGCGGCCACCAAGATCCGGCCTATCTCGTGGAGACGATCGAGCGCGAGGGGATCACGACGATCCACTTCGTGCCGTCGATGCTCCAGGTCTTCGTCGAGCAGCCGGGCGTGGAGCGCTGCGTCAGCCTGCGCCGCGTGATGGCGAGCGGCGAGGCGCTGCCGGCGGATCTCGCGAGCCGCGTCTTCGACCGCCTGCCCGCGGGCGTGGAGCTGCACAACCTCTACGGTCCCACCGAGACGGCGGTCGAGGTCACCTGGCACGCCTGCCGTCCGGGCGAGAGCCGGGTACCGATCGGCCGCCCGGTCGCCAACACGCGCATCCACATCGTCGACGCGGACGGCGTGGCGGTTCCGATCGGAGTGGCCGGGGAGCTGCTCATCGGCGGCGTCCAGGTCGGCCAAGGCTACCTGGGCCGCCCGGATCTCACCGCCGACCGCTTCGTGCCCGATCCGTTCGGCGGAAGCGGAGCCCGCTGCTACCGGACCGGCGACCTCGCGCGCTGGCTGCCGGACGGCGAGGTCGACTACCTCGGGCGCATCGACCACCAGGTCAAGATCCGCGGCTTCCGGATCGAGCTGGGCGAGATCGAGGCGGCGCTGGCCCTCCACCCCGAGGTGCGGGAGGCGGTGGTGCTGGTCCGGGATCAGATCCTGGCCGCCTACGTGGCGCCGCCGGTCTCCGGCGACCTCCGCGTTTTCCTGGGCCGCACCCTGCCGGAGCACATGGTGCCTGCCGCGTTCGTCTTCCTGGACGCGATGCCGCTCACGCCGAACGGCAAGCTGGACCGCAAGGCGCTCTCGTTGCTGACGGTCGAGTCCGGCTCGGCCTCGTTCGCGGCGCCGCGCACGCCGGCCGAGGAGCTGCTGGCCGGGATCTGGGCCGACCTGCTGGGCCTGGAGCGCGTCGGCGCGGACGATCATTTCTTCCATCTCGGCGGCCACTCGTTGATGGCGACGCGCCTCGCCTCGCGGCTGCGCGATGCGTTCGGCGTCGAGCTGCCGCTGCGCGCCGTGTTCGAGGCGCCGGTCCTGTCGGCGCTGGCGGTCCGCATTGAGGAGGCCCGCGGTGACCTGACGTTCGCGGCGGCAGTGGCGGCACCGTTGAGGCCCTTCGAGCGGCCTGACGACCTGCCGCTCTCCTTCCCGCAGGAACGCCTCTGGTTCCTCGACCAGCTCGATCCCGGGAGCGCGCTCTACAACATCCCGGCCGCGATCCTTCTGAAGGGGGACGCGCCGGGCTCCCTGGACGTTCTCGCGCTGGAGCGGAGCTTCCAGGAGGTCGTGTGGCGGCACGAGACGCTGCGCACCACGTTCCCCACTCGCGGTGTTCGAGGGGGTCGGCCGGTCCAGAGCATCGCGCCGGACGTGGCCCTGACCATGCCCGAGGTCGACCTGTCGGGGCTCGAAGACGGCTCGGCCGAGCTGCGCCGCCTGGCGGGCGAAGAAGCCGCGCGGCCGTTCGACCTTCAGGACGGACCGCTGTTCCGGGTCACCCGCGTGAAACTGAACGCCCGGGAGCACGCCTGCCTGGTCACGCTCCATCACATCCTGGGGGACGCCTGGTCGCTGGACGTGCTCGTGCGCGAGGTGGGCGCGCTGTACACCGCCTTCACGCGCGGCGAGCCGTCGGCGTTACCGGGGTTGCCGGATCTGCCGGTCCAGTACGCCGACTTCGCGCTCTGGCAGCGCGAGCGTCTCCAGGGGGAGACCCTGGCCGCGGAGCTGGCGTGGTGGCGCCGCGAGCTGGAAGGCGCTCCGGCCGTGCTCGACCTGCCGTCGGACCGCCCGCCGAAGGCCGTGCGCTCCTCCCGGGGCGGCACTCTGCCGCTCGCCGTCCCAACCGCGGCGACCGCGCTCCTCCACGCGCTCTGCCGCCGTGAGGGAGTGACGCCGTTCATGGCGCTGCTCGCGTCGTTCCAGGCGCTGCTGCACCGGATGACCGGCATGGACGATCTCCTCGTCGGCACCCCCGTCGCGGGCCGCACCCGGACGGAGCTCGAGGGGCTGATCGGGTTCTTCGTCAACACCGTGCCGTTGCGCGGCCGGCCCGCGGGCGGCACGAGCTTCCGCGAGCAATTGGTGGATGCCCGTAGCGCGTCCCTGGGGGCGTTCGCGCACCAGGAGATTCCGCTGGAGCGGCTGATCGAGGAGCTGGGCGTCGAGCGCAGCCTGTCGCGCCCGCCGCTCGTCCAGGTCGCCTTCGCGCTCCAGAACGCACCGGCGGGGCCGGTGGAGCTGCCGGGGCTGACGATCTCCGCGCTCGACCTCGCCGGCTCCACCGCGAAGTTCGACCTGACCCTCGCGGTTTTCGAGGAAGCCGGCCGGCTTGGCGAGGACGCCGGCCGGCTTGCCGGAAGCCTGGAGTACAGCTCGGACCTCTTCGACCGGAGCACCGGGCTCCGCCTGCTCGGCCACTTCCGCACGCTGCTCGACGCGGCGCTCGCCGACCCCGGGCTCCGTCTCGACGATCTGCCGGTGCTCGGCCCGGTCGAGCGCCATCAGCTCCTCGCGGAGTGGAACGACCACCGGTCCGCCTACCCGGAGCGCAGCGTGCCCGAGCTGTTCGCCGAGCAGGCGGCGCTGCGGCCCGACGCCGTGGCCGTCATCTTCGGCGACGAACGGCTGACCTACCGCGAGCTTGACCTCCGCGCTGGGCATCTGGCAGGCTGCATTTTGGAGAGTCTGGACCGACTCGGAGCTGGACTGGGAACACCGGTGGCCATCTACCTGGAGCGTTCCCTGGAGATGGTCGTGGCCACGCTCGCCGTGCTCAAGGCCGGCGGCGCCTACGTGCCGCTCGACCTCTCCTATCCCGCGGAGCGCCTGCTGTTCATGCTGGAGGACGTCGGAGCGCCGTTGCTGATCACCGGCGAGGCGTCGCGCGGCCTGTTCGCGGAGGCCCGGGTGGAGATCCTCGATCCCGGAGATCCTGGCGAGGTGCGACCCTTCCGTACTGCGCGCCCGAGGCGCATCCCCCCGGACGCCCCGGCCTACGTCATCTACACGTCCGGCTCGACCGGCCGGCCCAAGGGCGTCGTCGTGCCTCACCGCGCGATCGTCCGCCTCGTGCGGGACACCAACTACGTCGACCTCGGCCCCGGGGACGTGCTCGCCCAGGCCTCGAACACCTCCTTCGACGCGGCGACCTTCGAGATCTGGGGCGCGCTGCTCAACGGCGGCCGCCTGGTCGGCGTGACCAAGGACACGATGCTCTCGCCCGTGGACCTGGCCGCGCAGATCCGCCGCGACCGGATCGGCATCCTCTTCCTCACGACGGCCCTGTTCAACCAGGTCGTGCGGGAGGCGCCGGACGCCTTCGCGCCGATGCGCGCCGTGCTGTTCGGCGGCGAGCTGGTCGATCCCGCGAGCGTCCGGGCTCTGCTGCGGAGCGGTCCGCCGGAGCGGTTGCTGCACGTCTACGGTCCGACCGAGAGCACCACGTTCGCCTCCTGGTATCGAGTCGATGTCGTCGACTCGGTAGCGGCCGATGCGGCAACCGTGCCGATTGGCAAGCCGCTCGGAAACACCTCCCTTCTCGTGCTCGACCCGGCCTTGAGGCCGGTGCCGGTGGGCTGGGCCGGCGAGCTGTATGTGGGCGGCGACGGCCTGGCCCGGGGGTACTTCGACCGGCCGGAGCTGACTGCGGAGCGGTTCGTGCCCCATCCCTTTGCGCAGCACGGCGAGCGTCTGTACCGGACCGGCGACCTGGTGCGCCGGCGCGGGGACGGCGCGATCGAGTTCCTCGGCCGCGCGGACTTCCAGGTCAAGATCCGCGGCTTCCGCATCGAGCTGGGCGAGGTGGAGTCGGCGCTCCTGGCGCTGCCCGGCGTCCGGGAGGCCGCGGTGCTGGTGGCGGGAGACGTTGGAGAGCAGGGGGATCGGCGGCTGGTGGCTTATCTGGTTCCGAGTCTGGCTCCGAGCCTGGACACGGCCGATCTCCGGTCCGCCCTCGCGTCGCGGCTGCCGTCCTTCATGATCCCGTCGGCGTTCGTGACGCTCGACGCGCTGCCGCTCAACCCCAACGGCAAGGTCGACCGCAAGGCCCTGAGTCAGCTGACCCCGCTGGGCATTCCGTCGCCCGGCTCGGCTTTCCTGGCCCCGCGTACGCCTACCGAAGAGCTGCTCGCCGGGATCTGGGCGGACCTCCTCGGCCTGGAGCGCGCGGGATCGGACGACCGCTTCTTCGACCTCGGCGGCCACTCGCTGCTCGCCACCCGGCTGCTCTCGCGGATGCGCGAGACGTTCGAGGTCGAGATGCCGCTGCGGTCGGTGTTCGAGACCCCGCGCCTCGCCGACATGGCAGAGCTGATCGATCAGGCGCGAAGCGCGGATTCTGAGCTGGCGAGACTGCCCCTCATCCCCATCATGCCCCTCGCGGCCGGGGAGCGGGGCGAACGGGGCGGACGGGCGCCGCTGTCCTTCGCCCAGGAGAGACTGTGGTTCCTGGACCGCATGGAGCCGGGCGGCGCGCTCTACAGCGTTCCCGCCGCGGTGCGGTGGCGGGGCCGGCTGGACGTGGACGCCTTCCGCCGCGCCCTGGACGAGATCGTCCGCCGGCACGAGGCGCTACGGACAACTTTCTCTCAGCAGGACGGCGAGCCGTTCCAGGTGATCCATCCGCGGATCGCGCTTGCGCTGCCCGTGGTCGACCTGGCGTCGCTGCCCGAGCCCGGCCGCGAGACGCTGCGGTGTCTCCAGTCCGCAGCGGCCCGGCCCTTCGACCTCGCCCGCGGGCCGCTGCTCCGGGTCCTCCTCCTCCAATTCGGCCCGGACGACTGGGGGCTGCTGCTCAACCTCCACCACATCGTCAGCGACGGCTGGTCGATGGAGATCCTCGTCCGCGAGCTGGCCGCGCTCTATGGAGCCTTCCTCGAAAGGCGTCCTTCTCCCCTGGCCGAGCTGCCCGTCCAGTACGCCGACTATGCCGTCTGGCAGCGGCGGTGGCTCACCGCCGACGTCCTGGCGCCGCAGATCGGGTACTGGAAGGAGGCGCTGGCCGGCGCTCCGACGGTGCTGGAGCTGCCCACGGACCGGCCGCGCCCGGCGGTCCAGACCTTCCGCGGCGCAACGCGACCCCTGGCCCTTCCCGCGGGCCTCGCCGAGAACCTGCGGGCGCTCGGCCGGCGGGAGGGCGCCACGCTCTTCATGACGCTGCTGGCCGGCTTCCAGGTGCTGCTCCACCGCTACAGCGGCCAGGGCGAGGTGCTGGTGGGATCGCCGATCGCCAACCGCGCTCAGCGCGAGGTCGAGGGGTTGATCGGCCTGTTCGTCAACGCCGTCACCCTGCGCGGCAGCCTGACCGACGGGCCATCCTTCCAGAGCCTGGTCGCACGCCTCCGCGCCGCGGCGCTCGGGGCCTACGCGCACCAGGATCTACCCTTCGAGCGCCTGATCGAAGAGCTGCAGATCGAGCGCAGCCTCGCGAGGACGCCGCTCTACCAGGTCGTCTTCGCGCTCCAGACCGCCTCGCCTGGAGGCACGGCGATCGAGCTGCCGGGCGCCACGCTCGCGCCGCTCTCCGTCGACAGCGGCACGGCCAAGGTCGACCTGCTCCTTTCCCTCACCGATGGCGGAGAGATCGCCGGAGCCTGGGAGCACAGCACCGATCTGTTCGATCCCGCCACGATCGACCGCATGTCGAGCCACCTGATCCAGCTCCTGGCCGCAGCCACAGCCGATCCCGCTCGGAGCGTGGCCGACCTTTCCATGTTGACGGCCGAGGAGAGCCGGCAGCTTCTGAGCGAGTGGATCGCCGCGCCGCAGCCTGTACCGGAGCTCTGCCTGCACCAGCTTTTCGAATCCTGGGCAGTCCGTGCTCCGGAGGCCGTCGCCGTCCGCTTCCTGGGCGCCGGACTCACCTACCGCGAGCTCGACGAGCGGGCGGAGAGGCTGGCGCGGCGTCTTCGCGCGGCCGGCGTCGAGCCGGAGCGGCTGGTCGGAATCTGCGCCGCCGAGGGCTTCGAGCGCCTCATCGCCGTGCTGGCCGTCTTCAAGGCGGGAGGCGCCTACCTGCCGCTCGACCCCGGCCATCCGGCCGAGCGCCTCGCGTTCATGATGGACGATGCCGGGATCGCCGTCCTGCTCGCCCAGGAGAGCCTGCTGCCGCTGCTCCCGAACCCGCGCGCAACGGTCGTCCTTCTCGACGGTGGTACCGATCCGATCGATTCCGAAGAGCACGCCGCGCCGGCCGTCCTGCCGGACAACCTGGCCTACGTCATCTACACCTCGGGATCGACCGGCCGTCCGAACGGCGTCATGGTCCGGCACCGCTCGGCCGTGAACCTGATCCGCCAGGCCGCCGGCCACTTCCAGGTCGGTCCGGGCAGCCGGGTGCTCCAGTCCGTCTCGTTCAGCTTCGACGCCTCCGTGCTGGAGACGTGGATGGCCCTCGCCTCGGGAGCGACCCTCTGCCTCGCCACGGCCGAGAGCCGGACATCGGGAGACATCCTCACCAGCCTGATGCAAAGCGAGGAGGTCACGACCGCCGTGCTGACGCCGGCCGGGCTCGCGATGCTGCCGGTGGACGGCCTGCCCGCGCTCCGCGTGGTCAGCGTGGGCGGCGACCGCTGCCCGGCCGAGCTGGCGGGCCGCTGGGCGCCGGGCGGCACGGGGTCGTCGGACCTCGCGCGGCTCCTGAACTGTTACGGCCCGACCGAGGCCACGATCTACGCCACAGTGGCCTTCTTCCAGGGTGGTGACCGCCGCGACCGCCGCGACCGCCGCGATCACCGGGAGCCGCCGATCGGCCGTCCCGTCGACAACGCCCGGGCCTACGTGCTCGACGCGCGCGGCAACCTGGTGCCCGTAGGCGTGCCGGGCGAGCTGCACCTCGGCGGCGAGGGGCTCGCGCGCGGCTACCTGAGCCGCCCCGGGCTGACCGCCGAGCGCTTCGTTCCGGATCCCTTCAGCGGTATCGGACGGCAGGGGGAGCGCCTGTACAGGACCGGCGACCTGGTCCGGCGGCTGCCGGGCGGCGATCTGGACTTCGTCGGCCGGGTGGACGGGCAGATCAAGATCCGGGGCCTGCGGATCGAGATCGGTGAGATCGAGGCCGCCCTGGGCGACCACCCGGCGGTCGGGGAGTGCGCGGTGGTCGTGCGGGAGAGCGGCGCGGAGCGTCTGCTCGCGGCCTTCGTGGTACCGCGCGTCGTACCGCGCGAAGTACCGCGGCGGGGTGACAGTGCCGGCAGTACCGAAGGGGAGCTCACCCGCGAGCTGCGCGACCACCTGCGTTCCCGCCTGCCCGAGTACATGGTGCCGGGAAGCTTCCTGTTTCTCGAATCCATGCCTCTCAGCCCGACCGGCAAGGTGGACAGGCTCACCCTGCGGCGCTTCGGCCGGGCGCCGACGCTCGACGCCGGGAGGGTCGAGCCGCGCGATCTCTTCGAGCTGGAGCTTGCGCGGATCTGGCAGGAGATCCTGGGCGTGCCCAGGGTCGGAGTGCGGGATGATTTCTTCTCGCTCGGCGGACACTCGCTGCTGGCCGTGCGCCTCATGGCGCGGGTCCAGGAGAGGTATGGCCGGGAGCTTCCCCTCGCGGTCCTCTTCAAGGAAGGAACGATCGAAGGCATGGCCGCTCTGCTCCGGAGCGGAGGCGAACCGGAATCCGCCGGATCTTTGTCCTCTCTCATCCCGATCCAGCCGTCCGGCTCGGCCCTTCCTTTCTTCTGCGTCCACCCGGCGGGCGGCGACGTCCTCTGCTATGCGGCGCTGGCGCGGCACCTGGGACCGGACCAGCCGTTCTACGGCCTCCAGTCGCGCGGCCTGTCGAGCGACGAGGCTCCCGTCGAGCGGCTGCCGGAGATGGCGGCGCTCTACCTCGGCGAGATCCGCAGGGTCCAGCCCGTCGGCCCCTACCGGCTCGGCGGCTGGTCGCTGGGCGGCGTCATCGCTTTCGAGATGGCGCGGCAGCTCGTGGAGCGGGGCGAGGACGTAGCGCTGCTCGCCATCCTCGACAGCTCGCCGGAGATCGCGGGCAGCAATAGCGCGATGGAGGACGACATCACCCTCTTGATCGACATCGTGGCCTACGTCGCGAGCCTCTGGAACAAGCCGGGCCTGACCGTCTCGCGCGACGAGCTGGAGCCGCTCGCCCCCGAGGAGCGCCTGGAGCGCGTCCTCGCTCTCCTCCGCGACGCGGATTTCCTCCCCCCGGGAGCCGGCACCGCGCAGCTCCGCCGGGCTCTTGCGGTCTATCGGGCGAACGGCCTCGCGATCCGCTCGTACCAGCCCTCCCTCTATCCCGGAGGTCTTCTCCTGTTCCGGGCTTCGGGGGCTCCGCAGGGGGCCGATCCATCCAGGCCGGAAGACCTCGGCTGGGGTAGGCTGGCAGCGGGGCCGGTCGAGATCGAGCCCGTCCCCGGTCACCATCTGAGCCTGCTCGCGGAGCCGAACGTCGGCATGCTGGCGCGGAGCCTCGGGCGCAGCCTGGAAGGCGCTGGCACGGAGAAGGTCGGCGCCTGAGCCGCGCAGCCGAGATTGGAAGATAGAATCCTCGTTCCGGCTGCTGCCGAAGGAGAATCGATGAGCCCGAAGACGATCATGCTGGCCCTTGCGCTGGCCCTGGGAGCGGGAACGCCCGCAATACACGGAATGCCGGTGACACCGCTTCATGCCGCGGACCCTGGCGCGAGGCTCCGGGACCAGGTCCGCTCCTGGCGAGCCGCGCACGAGAAGGAGATCGTCGGCGAGCTGGCCGGCCTTCTCTCCCTGCGCAACGTGGCGTCGGATCGCGCGGACATCCAGCGCAACGCCGACCTCCTGCTCGGGATGCTTCGGCAAAGGGGCTTCCAGCCCCGGCTGTTGACCTCCGGCGACGCCCCGCCTGCCGTCTTCGGCGAGCTCAAGGCTCCGGGCGCAAAACGGACCGTGGTGTTCTATGCCCACTACGACGGTCAGCCCGCCAAGGACGCCGACTGGGGTGGCGATCCCTGGAAGCCGGTGCTGCGCACGGGAGTCCGCGGCGCCGAGGGCACGAAGGATGTCGACCTCGCCTCCGCTCCGGTGCCGCTCGGCGGGGAGTCGCGGCTCTACGCCCGCTCCGCCAGCGACGACAAGGGGCCGATCGTGGCCATGCTCGCCGCCCTCGACTCTCTGAAGGCTGCCGGGATCAAGCCGTCGGTCAACATCAAGATCTTCCTGGAAGGCGAGGAGGAAGCCGGCTCGAACCATCTGCCGGCCATCATCCGCGCCCACCAGGACGCTCTCGCCGCCGACGCGTGGATTCTCGCTGACGGGCCCGTCCACCAGTCCCGGCGCATGCAGGTGGTCTTCGGCGCCCGCGGCGTGACCGGCTGCGAGATGACCGTCTACGGTCCGAACCGGGCGCTCCACAGCGGGCACTACGGCAACTGGGCGCCCAATCCTGCGGCGCTGCTGGTCGAGCTGCTCTCCGGGCTGCGCGCGCCGGACGGCAGCATCCTCATCGCCGGGTTCCAGGACGATGTCCGTCCCCTGAGCGACAGCGAGCGGGCTGCGTCCGCGGCCATGCCGGCGATGGAGGACGACCTGCGCAAGGAGCTCGGGCTGGCCTGGACCGAAGGGGATCCGAAACACCCGGAGCGGCTTCAGGACCGGATCATGCGGCCCGCCCTGAACCTGCGGGGACTGAAGAGCGCCGACGTGGGAGAGGGGGCGCGCAACGCCATCCCGACCGAGGCGTCGGTCTCCATCGACTTCCGGCTGGTCCCCGACCAGACCCCGGCGAAGGTCCGGGAGCGCACCGAGGCCCACCTGCGCAGCCAGGGCTGGTGGGTGGTCGGGGACGAGCCCGACGCGGCCACCCGGCTGGCCCACCCGAAGATCGTGCGGGTGCTCTGGGGCAATGGCTATGCCGCCTCCCGCACCTCGATGGACCTGCCTGTCTCCACGGCGGTGGTGAAGACGGTCGAGGAGGCGGTCGGCGGACCGGTGATCCAGGTGCCCATGCTCGGCGGGAGCGTGCCCATCTCCATTTTCACGGACACCCTGCCGGTGCCGGTCATCACGGTTCCGATCGTCAACCACGACAACAACCAGCATGCGGCGCACGAGAACCTGCGCCTGCAGAACCTGTGGGACGGGATCGAGGTCTATGCAGCCCTGTTTTCGCGGCTGGACTGGTGAGGGCCCGCCGATCCGGACGGGGGGACAAATCGACGGAAGCAAATTCAATTCTGTTAGACTGAGTTAGCAGCTCGAGCGGGAGAGATTCATCGTTGTTCCTCGCTTCCAGGCGGGGGCGATCACGGAGATTGCATGGCACCACCACCGGAGACAGCCCGCAGGCCCCCCCAGGCCGCCGGTCCCGACAAGCTCGGCGACACGCTGGTGCGCGCGGGCAAGATCAATCAGGCTCAGCTCCAGGAAGCCCTCTCCATGCAGAAGGACCAGGGGGGCCGCCTGGGCACCAACCTGGTCAAGCTCGGATATCTCACGGAGCGCCAGCTCGTCGAGGCGCTCTCGGAACAGTTCAAGGTCCCGTCCGTCGACCTCAACAACATGGAGATCGACGAGGGCGTCGCCAAGATCATCCCCGCCGACATCGCGCGCAAGTACACGATCTTCCCGGTCACCAAGGCGGGCGCCACGGTCACCGTGGCCATGATCGATCCGACGAACGTGTTCGCGATGGACGACGTGAAGTTCATGACCGGCTACAAGGTCGAGCCGGTCGTCGCCTCCGAGACCGCGATCCGTACCGCCATCGACAAGTACTACGGCTCGACCCACGCGATCGAGCTGAAGAAGGTCATGGAGGATCTGTCGGACGAGTCCGGCGGCGACCTCGAGGTGCTGGAAGAGGAAGAGGATCTCGACCTCGCCACCCTCGAAGAGGAGTCCGAGCAGGCCCCGGTGGTCAAGCTCGTGAACCTGATCCTCACCGACGCCATCAAGCGCGGCGCCTCCGACATCCACATCGAGCCGTATGAGAAGGACTTCCGCGTCCGGTACCGGATCGACGGTCTGCTCTACGAGATGATGCGGCCCCCGCTGAAGCTCAAGGAGGCGATCACGAGCCGCTGCAAGATCATGGCGAAGCTCGACATCGCGGAGAAGCGGCTCCCGCAGGACGGCCGCATCAAGATCAAGACGAAGATCGCGGGGAAGAGCAAGGATCTCGACTACCGCGTCTCCATCCTGCCCACGCTGTTCGGCGAAAAGATCGTCATGCGCTTGCTCGACAAGGACAAGCTCATGCTCGACATGACGAAGCTGGGCTTCGAGGTGGAATCGCTCCGCAAGTTCGAGAGCGCCATCCTTCGGCCGTACGGCATGGTTCTAGTCACCGGCCCCACGGGATCGGGCAAGACGAACACGCTCTACTCGGCGCTGCAGCGCATCAACACCCCGGAGGTCAACATCATGACCGCCGAGGATCCGGTCGAGTTCAACCTCTCCGGCATCAACCAGGTTCAGATGCGCGAGAACATCGGCCTGAACTTCGCGGCCTCGCTGCGGTCGTTCCTGCGGCAGGATCCGAACATCATCCTGGTCGGAGAGATCCGGGACTTCGAAACGGCCGAGGTGGCGATCAAGGCCGCCATGACCGGCCACCTCGTGCTCTCCACGCTGCACACGAACGACGCGCCGGCCACGATCAACCGCCTGATGAACATGGGCATCGAGCCGTTCCTAGTGGCCACGTCAGTGCATCTGATCGTGGCGCAACGGCTCGTGCGCCGCATCTGCTCCTTCTGCAAGGAGCCGATGGAGCAGCCGCCCGCCGCCCTGACGAGCGCCGGGTTCTCTGAGCACGAGTCCCGCACGATCAAGCTCTTCCGCGGCCGCGGCTGCGAGCGGTGCAGCAGCACGGGCTACAAGGGCCGTGTGGGCCTCTATGAGGTGCTGGAGGTGGACGACGAGCTGCGGGAGATGATCCTCTCCGGCGCCAGCTCGTTCGAGCTGCGTCAAACGGCCATGAAGGCCGGCATGATGACGCTACGCATGAGCGGCCTCCAGAAGATTCGCGACGGCATGACCACGGTCGAGGAAGTCGTCCGCGAAACCGTGCTGTAGTCGACCGCCCTGGCCGGCTCCTTCGCGAGGTCTTCCTGAGCTTCGAGAAGAATGCGGTCCGGCCCGGGGCGGCATTCCTCCGATCTCCCTCTGGTTGCTTCATTTCGGCCCTTCTGCGAGAATCCGAGCGTCCACCGAAGACGAAGTGGTTGATGTCAACGGAGTTAGCTTGACCGAAGTGCCCTTGCCTTCGCCGGACGCAGCGACCCGTCTCTCCAATCCCTTCGGTCAGGCCGGACCCCCGTTTTTCGGGAAGAACCGTAGACAGCCACTGGGAGTGACATGACGGATTCTCAGACAGCGTCGGCTCTGCACGCTCGCATTCAGGACCGGACAGCCCGGGTCGGGATCATCGGCCTCGGGTATGTTGGGCTTCCCCTCGCCCTGGCGTTCGCCGAGCAGGGATTCCCGGTGCTCGGGTTCGACGTCGACCCCGCCAAGGTGGAGGCGCTCTCCCGGGGCGAGAGCTACATCCGCCACCTGGACGCGGAGCGGGTGCGCGAGCAGGCGGGCTCCGGCCGGCTGGTGGCGACCGCGGACTTCGCCCGGCTGGCCGAGGCCGACGCGGTGCTGATCTGCGTGCCCACGCCGCTCACCCGCCACCGCGATCCGGATCTGCGCTACGTGCGCGCCACGGCCGAGCAGATCGGCGCACGGCTGCGGACCGGACAGCTCGTGGTGCTCGAATCGACCACCTACCCCGGCACGACCGAGGAGCTGCTGCTGCCGCGGCTGAGCGCGGGCGGGCTGCGCTGCGGCGAGGATTTCTTCCTCGCGTTCTCCCCGGAGCGCGAGGATCCGGGCAATCCGAAATTCTCCACCACGAACATCCCCAAGCTCGTCGGCGGCGTCGATCAGATCTCCGGCGATCTCGCGCAGGCGCTCTACCAGCAGGTGGTGCCGCAGACGGTGCGGGTGTCGTCAGCGCGCACGGCCGAGGCGTCGAAGCTGCTGGAGAACATCTTCCGCGCGGTGAACATCGCCCTGGTCAACGAGCTGAAGGTGGTCTACGACCGCATGGGCATCGACATCTGGGAGGTGCTCGACGCGGCGGCCACCAAGCCGTTCGGGTTCATGCGCTTCGATCCGGGGCCGGGCTGGGGCGGCCACTGCATTCCGCTCGACCCGTTCTATCTCTCCTGGAAGGCGCGGGAGTTCGGCGTCGCGACCCGGTTCATCGAGCTGGCGGGCGAGGTCAACGTCCGCATGCCGGAGTACGTGATCGACAAGCTGGCCGGCGCGCTGAACGAAGACAGCCGGGCGGTGAAGGGGAGCAAGGTGCTGGTGCTCGGCCTGTCGTACAAGCGCGACATCGACGACCCGCGCGAGAGCCCGGCGTTCGAGGTGATCGACCGCCTGCTGCGGCTCGGCGCGGTGGTGAGCTATCACGACCCCCACGTGGCCGTGGCCCCGGGGATGCGGTCCTGGCCGGACCTGCCGCCGATGAAATCGGTGCCGCTGACGCCCGAGTCGCTGGCGGAGCACGACGCGGTGATCGTGGTGACCGATCACACCGCGGTCGACTACGACCTGGTGGCCCGCCACGCGCGGCTGATCGTGGACACCCGGGGTGTGTATCGAGCCGGTCGATTTGAGAGCAGCGCGAAAGTGGTCAAGGCCTAGATGATCCCGAGCTTCGACGGCGTGCCCGTCCTCGTCACCGGCGGCGCCGGATTCATCGGCTCGCACCTGGTCGACGCGCTGCTCGCCCGCGGCGCCCGCGTCCGCGTCCTCGATGACCTGTCGTCCGGCCGGCGCGAGAACGTTCCCGCTGGCGCCGACCTGGTGGAGGCGGACATCCGCGACGCGCAGGCCTGCCGATCCGCCTGTTCCGGTGCAGCGTATGTATTCCATCAGGCCGCGCTCGGCTCGGTGCCGCGGTCGATCGCCGATCCGGCGACCTCGATCGCGGTCAACGTGACGGGCACGGCGAACGTCTTCGCCGCGGCCCGCGAGGCCGGGGTGCAGCGGGTGGTCTACGCCTCGTCGTCGAGCGTCTACGGCGATGCGGAATCGGTGCTCAAGCGCGAGGGCGGGGAGGGACGGCCGATCTCGCCCTACGCGGCGTCGAAGGCGATGAACGAGGAGCTGGCGGACGTGTTCGGCCGTTGCTACGGCCTGGAGATGATCGGACTGCGCTATTTCAACATCTACGGACCGCGGCAGACGCCGGAGGGGCCGTATGCCGCCGTGATCCCGCGGTTCTTCCGCGCCTGCCTGGCAGGCGAGGCGCCGGTGATCCATGGCGACGGCAGCCAGAGCCGGGACTTCACGTTCGTGGAGGACGCGGTGCTCGCCAACCTCCTGGCCGCGGGCGCTCCGGCCGAGGCCTGCGGACGCGCCTACAACGTGGCCAGGGGCGAACGGACCACGGTGGCCGAGCTTGCGGAACGAATCCGCGAGGCCGCCGGCTCGGGCCTTCCGGCGCGGCACGAGCCGGTCCGGCCGGGCGACGTGCCCCACTCTCAGGCCGATCCCTCCGAGGCCGAGGCGCGGCTCGGGTTCCGGGCGCAGACCCGCCTGCGCGACGGCCTGGAACGGACGCTGGCCCACTATCGAGACTCTCCGAAGCGAGACTCCCGGAAGGAGATCCCGTCATGACGGCCGAGCCGCCCGACCTTCCGGTCACGCCGGTCACCCTTCCGGTCACGGTCATCGAGGCGCGCCGCGGGTGGGCGGCGATGCGGCTCGACGAGCTGTGGGCCTACCGCGAGCTTCTCTTCTTCTTCGTCTGGCGCGACGTGAAGGTCCGCTACAAGCAGACGCTGCTCGGCGCGTCGTGGGCCGTGCTCCAGCCGCTGCTGACGATGATGGTCTTCACCCTCTTCTTCGGCCAGATGGCGGGGATCGGATCGGAAGGCGCGCCGTATCCGATCTTCTCCTTCGCGGGCCTGCTGCCCTGGACGTTCTTCGCGGCCGGCCTCGGCGGCTCCTCGAACAGCCTGGTGGGCGCGGCGAGCCTGCTCAAAAAGGTTTACTTTCCGCGGCTGATCGTGCCGGTCTCCGCGGTGCTCGGCGGCATCGTGGACTTCGCGGTGGCCTTCCTGGTGCTGATCGGCATGATGGTCTGGTACGGCGTGGGCCCGCGGTGGGAGATGCTGCTGCTGCCGGTCTTCCTGGCGCTCGCGTTCGGCGCGGCCCTGGGCGCGGGGCTGTGGCTGTCGGCGATCAACGTCGAGTTCCGGGACGTCCGCTACGTGATGCCGTTCTTCGTCCAGCTCCTGCTGTTCGTGACGCCGGTGATCTACCCCGCGAGCCGGGTGACGGACAAGCTCGAAGCGATGGGCCTGCCCGGCTGGATCTACGGTCTGAACCCGATGGCGGGCGTTCTCCAGGGGTTCCGCTGGGCGCTGCTCGGGTCCGCGATGAACCCGTGGCCGCTGGTGGCCATGGGCTCAGGCATGACCGTCTTCCTCCTGATCGGCGGCCTGGCCTACTTCCGCCGGATGGAGCGGACGTTCGCGGACGTGGTTTGAGGATGCCGACGATGCAGACACTGCGCAAGATCCTCACGGGCCAGTCCGGCTGCCTGCTGATCGGCGAGGTGGCGCAGGCGCACGACGGCAGCCTGGGCACCGCGCACGCCTACATCGACGCGATCGCAGCGGCCGGCGCGGACGCGGTCAAGTTCCAGACCCACATCGCGGCGGCCGAGAGCACGCCGGGCGAGCCGTGGAGGGTCCGCTTCAGCCCCCAGGATTCCACCCGCTACGAGTACTGGAAGCGCATGGAGCTCACCGGGGAGCAGTGGGCGGGGCTGGCGCGCCACGCCGAGGAGCGCGGGCTGCTGTTCCTGAGCTCGCCGTTCTCGGTCGAGGCCGTTGAGCTGCTGGAACGTATCGGGATAAAGGCTTGGAAGATCGCCTCGGGCGAGGTGGGCAATCCGATCCTGTTCGACGCCCTGCTCGCCACGAAGAAGCCGCTCCTGATCTCGACCGGGATGAGCCCGCTCGCGGAAATCGACGAGGCGGTCCGTCGGGTGAAGGAGGCCGGCCTGCCGCTCGCGGTGATGCAGTGCACCACGGCCTACCCCTGCCCGCCGGAGAAGCTCGGGCTCAACCTGATCCCCGTCTTCCGCGAGCGCTACGGCTGCGCGGTGGGGCTGTCCGACCACTCGGGAACGATCTACCCGGGCCTGGCGGCCGTATCGATGGGGATCGAGGCGCTCGAGGTCCATGTGACGTTCAGCCGCGAGGCCTTCGGGCCGGACGTTCCGGCGTCGCTGACCACCGCGGAGCTGCGCCAGCTCGCGGAGGGGGTACAATTCCTGCATCGCGCGTTTGCAAGTCCGGTGGACAAGGACGGCATGGCCGGCGAGATGGAGCCGCTGCGCCGGATGTTCACGAAGAGCGTGGTGGCGCGGGCCGACCTCGCGGCGGGGACCGTGCTCGCGTCGGAGCACCTGGCGGTCAAGAAGCCCGGCGGAGGGATTCCGGCGGCGCGCCTGCGGGAGCTGATCGGGGTGCGTCTGCGGCGAACGGTGAAGGCTGACGAGCCGCTGTTGGAGGAAGATCTGGCGTGAAGATCCCCGTCCTTGCCGCCACGGGAGCGGCCCTGCTGATCGGCGCCTCGATGATCCCTCATGGTCCGGGTATGACGCCCGACTCCGTGCACTACCTGTCCGCGGCGGAGAACCTGCGCAAGGGGCTCGGCTATGCCACCTCGGTGGTGCCGTGGAACGGACCCTTTCCGCGTCCGGTCACGGCGTGGCCGCCGCTGTACCCGGCCGTGCTCGCGGTGGTGACCGCGCTGGCCGGCGTGACCGCCGGGCCCTGGGCGCTCAACATGCTGCTGCTGGCCGCGAGCACCTGGCAGGTGGCCCGTGCGGCGCCGCTCCTGGGCGTGATCGCCTTCATGGTCTCGCCGGCCGTGGTCTCGGTTCACAGCTACGCGTGGAGCGAGCCGTTGTTCCTGCTCCTCGCGGTCCTGTCCCTCAGGAGCCAGGAAAGGCTGCTGGAAAAGCCCGGCTCGAAACCGTTGCTGACCGCGGTGATCGCAGCGGTCGTGACGGCTCTCGCCTGCCTGACGCGCTATCTCGGCGTGGCCCTGGCGGTCTCGGGAGCGCTCGTGCTGATCGCATCCCGGAGGCGTCTCCTGGGTCTGGCCTACGGCGCGCTCTCCGTCACGCCTCTCGGCCTCTGGCTGTGCCGGAACTACAGCCTGACGGGGACTCTCACGGGGAACAGGAGCGCGAGCGGCCGCGAGCTGCCCGAGCTGATCCGGGAGGCGGCGATGACTCTCGGCGGATGGATTGTTCCGGTGAGCTCTCTCCGGATTGTCGCCTTGCTTACCCTGCTCGCTGCCGGTGTGATCCTTGCGCTCCGATCGAATTTCGATCGGTCCGACAGTCCTTACATCGCTTTCGGGGCGGTCTATCTGTTCATGCTGATTGCCTTTGCCTGGACCGTGGCCTTCGATCCTCTCACCACGCGGCTGATGGTTCCGCTCGTGCTTCCTATGGTGATTCTTGCCGCCCGGCGCTTGGATCTGCGAAAGCGGGGGTTGGCGGGCGCGATGGCTCTCCTTCTCGTGGCGGGTCCGGCCCTGGTCACAGCGCGCGATCTCGTCTTTGTCGCGACGGTCACCAAGGGCCGCGGATACCGCGCGGCGCGCTGGCGGGAGACGGAGGCCGTGCGGATGGCCGTGCTCCGGCAGGGGCCGTTCGCCGGAGACGGGATCATCTACAGCGACGCGCCGGACGTGCTCTACCTCTACTCCGGCAGGCCGGTGCGCTACCTTCCCGAAGAGGGGCCCGAGGAGGCTGCGGATCTGGCCGAGCTTCGCGAGGGCTCGATCGTGCTCGTGGGAGTCAATCCGGCCCTGCCAAATCGGATCGATCCGGCCGGAGGCCTTCGATGAACAAGCGACGCGTCTGTGTGGTGGTGACGGCCCGGCCGAGCTACAGCCGGATCAAGACGGCCCTCCAGGCGATCCAGGCGCATCCGGACCTGGAGCTGCAGCTCGTGGTGGCGGCGTCCGCCCTGCTGGAGCGCTACGGCTCGGCGGTGCGCACGATCGAAGCCGACGGCTTTGCCATCGCGGCGCGCGTGTACTCGGTGCTGGAGGGCGAGAACCTCGCGGCCATGGCCAAGACGACCGGCCTCGGTCTGCTCGAGCTGGCCACGGTGTTCGACAACCTCCGGCCGGACGTGGTGGTCACGGTGGCGGACCGCTACGAGACGCTGTCGACGGCGGTGGCGGCCTCCTACATGAACATCCCGGTTGCCCACGTGCAGGGCGGCGAGGTCACGGGCTCGATCGACGAGAAGGTCCGGCACGCGGTGACCAAGCTCGCGGACCTGCACTTCGTCTCCACGGACAAGGCGGCCGAGCGCGTGATCCGCATGGGCGAGGAGCCGGCCAAGGTGTTCGTCACCGGCTGCCCGTCGATCGACCTCGCGGTCGAGGTGATGGCGCGGCCGGAGATGAACTTCGATCCGTTCCAGAAGTACGGCGGCGTGGGCGCGCCGGTCGACCTCTCCGGCGGCTACCTGGTCGTGCTTCAGCACCCGGTGACCACGGAGTACGAGGAGGCGCGCGAGCAGGCGACGGAGACGCTCCACGCCGTCCTGGAGGTCGGGCTGCCGACGCTCTGGTTCTGGCCGAACGTGGACGCCGGCTCGGACGGCACCTCGAACGCGATCCGCTCGTTCCGGGAGCGCCACAATCCGGTCAACATCCACTATTTCAAGAACATGGAGCCGACCGACTTCCTCCGGCTTCTGGTCGGTTCGAGCTGTCTGGTGGGTAATTCCAGCGTCGGCATCCGCGAGTGCTCGTTCCTCGGCGTGCCGACGGTGAACATCGGCTCGCGCCAGTCGGGACGGGAGCGCGGCCGCAACGTGATCGACGTCGATCACCAACGCGCCGAGATCGCGACGGCGGTCCGACGCCACCTGGAGAACGGCCGCTGCGAGAGTGATCCGATCTACGGCTCCGGGCAGGCGGGGGAGCGGATCGCCGAGCTGCTCGCGCGGCAGCCATTGAGCATCGAAAAGAGGTTAACCTACTGATGAGCTCGGAACAGCAGGACCAGGCACTCGAGTTCTTCCGGCGGTTCGCGGCGGATTGGCGCCTCAGAGCCGCAGGGGGAGAGCCTCGGAAATTCAATATCATTCGCCATCGCAACGACTACGTCGTGGAGGTCACCCGGCGCAGGGGTGATATCCGGCGCTTCCTCGATGTCGGGTGCGGCTCGGGAGAGCTTGTGTGCGACATGGCGGCGATGGGCATCGGCGCCGAAGGAGTGGATTTCTCACCCGAGATGATCGATCTCGGGAGAGTCCTGGCGCGGGAGCGGGGCGTCTCAGGCGCCACCTTCTCCTGTGCTTCGGTCTTCGATCACGCTCCGGCGGAGCGACCGCTCGATCTGGTGTCCGCGAACGGGTTCATCGAGTACATCTCACGGGACCAGCTTCTCGAATTCGTTGCGATGGTCCATGCCTGGCTGGCTCCAGGCGGATCGCTGGTGCTCGGGTCGCGCAACCGCTTGTTCAATCTGTTCTCCCTCAATGAGTACACCCGGTTGGAGGTGCTCAGCGGAGCCCTGGAGCCCATGCTCGACGAGGCCCTGGCCATCGCCGCCGCGAAAACCTGGGCGGAGGCGGTCGTGGCTTTGCGTACCCGCAGCTCCGCGCTTCCGGCGGTGGAACGCCATCCCCTCACCGGAGTTGAGGTGGCCACTCGCCACCAGTACACGCCGGCGGAGTTGGCCGCTCTGCTTGAGGGAGCGGGGTACGACACGGTCGAGTTGCGCCCGATTCACTACCACGCAGCGCCTCCGGTGTTCGCGCGGGCCCATCCGGAGACCCATCTCGCCACCGCTCTCCTGATGCAGGAGCATGCCTCGAGCGAGCCGGCTCTGCTGCCGTTCTCCACGACGTTCATGGTACATGCCGTCAAGAGGTGAAGCATGCCGCCCTGTGTGACCATCGTCATGTATCACTATGTTCGGGACCTGGCCCGCAGCCGATTCCCGGAGATCAAAGGCCTGGATCTGGCCGGTTTCCGGGAGCAGCTCGGCTATATCCGGCGCCACTACGACGTGGTTTCGGCTGAAGAGTTGATGGCCGCCGTGGGCTGCGCCGGGCGGGGAGAGCCCTGGGATCTGCCGCGGAACGCCGCGCTCCTCTCGTTCGACGATGGGTACGCGGACCACTTCCGTTATGTGTTCCCTCTCCTGGACGAGTCGGGCCTGCCGGGGTGTTTCTTCCCGCCGGTGCAGGCGGTCGCCGAAAGGAAGCTCCTGGACGTCAACAAGATCCATTTCCTTCTCGCGTCCGGGGCGGATGTCCGGAGCCTGCTCGCGGATGTCCTGCGCAGGGTGGACGCGTGCCGGAAGGAGCTCGGGATCGAACCGGAAGAGGCGTTGCGGGCTCGCTGGTGCCGGCCGGGCCGTTACGATCCCGCGGAGGTCATCTTTCTCAAGCGGCTACTCCAGACCGTGCTGCCTCCCGCGCTGCGTTCCGAAATCCTTGCGGGTCTTTTCGCCGCTCACGTCACCGCGGACGAGAGCGGCTTTGCCGAAGAGCTGTACATGGGGCCGGACCACCTCCGTTGCATGGTGCGGCATGGCATGTACGTGGGCAGTCACGGCTACAGCCATGTGCGGCTGGGCTGGCTTTCCGAGGAGGAGCAGGCGGTCGAGATCGATCGTTCCCTGGAATTCCTCGCGGCGGTGGGCAGCGATGCCGGCTCCTGGGTGATGTGCTATCCCTACGGCGACTCGAGCGACTCGCTGCTGCAGCTCCTCCGCAAGCGGGGCTGTGCCGTCGGGCTTACCACCGAGCCGGGCCTGGCTTCGGAGGACCGCGACCCCCTGCTGCTGCCGCGCCTGGACACGAACGACCTTCCCATCTGGGCGGATGCGGCGCCGTCCGAGTGGACTCTTCGCGCGTTGACAGCATGAGGACACTCGGGCTCATTCCAGCGCGCGGCGGATCGAAGGGGATTCCGCGCAAGAACGTGCGGAATCTTGGCGGGAAGCCTCTCCTGGCCTGGACCGTGGAAGCGGCGCTGTCGGCGCGGCGCCTTTCCCGGGTGGTGCTCTCCACCGAGGATCTGGAAATCGCCGAGGCCGGCCGCCGGTGCGGCCTGGAGATCCCCTTCCTCCGCCCCGCGGAGCTGGCGCGGGACGACACGCCCACGCTGCCCGTGGTGCGGCACGCCGTGACAGAGCTGGAGCGGGGCGGAGACCGGTTCGACGCGGTCTGCCTGCTCCAGCCCACCAGCCCGTTCCGCCGCGCCGGGGACATCGACGCCTGCATCGCCCTGCTGGAGGAGCGCGGTCTGGACGCCGTGGTGTCGATCCTGCCGGTGCCCGCCGAGCACAACCCGCACTGGGTCTATTTCGAGGACGGCTCCGGCCGGCTGCGGCTGGCGACCGGCGAGGATCAGCCGATCCCGCGCCGGCAGGAGCTCCCCCCGGCCTTCCATCGCGAAGGCTCGGTCTATGTGACCCGCCGCGATGTCGTCATGGAAGGGGCGGGCAGCCTCTACGGCCGAAGCCTTGGCGGCTACGTGATGCCCGACGCCGCCCGCTGCGTGAACCTCGACACGCCGGCCGACTGGGAGCGGGCCGAGCAGCTGGTCCAGCGCTCGTCGGAGCGCTTGTTGGAGCGCTCGTTGGAAGAGACCGCCTGACATGTGCGGCATCTCGGGAATCTTCGGAGCGCCTCCGACCGGACTGGAGGCGATGGTCCGCGCCCTCGGGCACCGCGGCCCGGACGGCCGCGGATGCCATGTCGATCCGTCCGGCCTGGCGGCGCTCGGCCACAACCGGCTCAGCATCATCGACCTGTCGGACGACGGCCGGCAGCCCATGTCCGATCCCGCGGGGCGCTGGTGGCTGGTGTTCAACGGCGAGATCTACAACTACCTGGAGCTGCGGCGCGAGCTGGAGCCGTCGTGGGAGTTCCGCAGCCGCTCCGACACCGAGGTTCTCCTGGCGGCGTACGTCACCTGGGGATCCGCCTGCCTGGACCGGCTGCTCGGCATGTTCTCCTTCCTGCTCTGGGATTCCCGCGAGCGCCGGCTGTTCGCGGCCCGCGACCGCTTCGGCGTCAAGCCGCTCTACCTGCACGAGCGGCCGGACGGCGCGCTGCTGGTGGCGAGCGAGATCACGGCGCTCCACGCGGCGGGCGTCGAGGCGCGGCCGGATGCCACGACCTGGGCCTGCTACCTGGCGCACGGCCTGTACGAGCAGTCCGGCGGCACCTTCTGGGAGTCGGTCCGCGCCCTTCCGCCGGGCTGCTACCTGACCTGGCAGGACGGCCGCCTCGCGATCACCGAATGGTACGACGTGGCCAATCGCGTGGGCAACCGGGCCGGCGACGGTGGCGGGTTCGACACCCGGCCGGAGAGCACGGTTCGGGAGGAGTACCGGGCTCTTCTGACCGACAGCGTGCGGCTGCGCTTCCGCTCCGACGTGCCGGTGGGGATCAACCTGAGCGGCGGTCTCGACTCCTCGACCCTTCTCGGGCTGGTGCAGGAGGTCCAGGGGCCGGAGAGCGACATCCAGGCCTTCACCTTCGTGACCGGCGACGAACGCTACGACGAGCTTCCCTGGGTGCGGCAGATGCTGGAGCGCACCCGGCACCCCCTCGTGGCCTGCGGCCTGGCTCCGGAGGACGTTCCGGCGCTCGCGGCGTCCGTGGCGCGATCCCAGGACGAGCCGTTCGGCGGCATTCCGACGCTCGCCTACGCCCGCCTGTTCGAGCGCGCCCGGGAGGCGGGCGTGGTCGTGCTGCTCGACGGCCAAGGCATGGACGAGCAGTGGGCCGGATACGACTACTATGAAGCCGCGGTGAACGGCTCAAGCCAACTCGTCCAGGGAACGCGGGAGAGCCCCGTGCGGCCGGCCTGCATGGCGCCCGAGCTGCTGCGCCGTGCGGCGGCGCCGGATCTGGCCGCGCCGTTCCCCGACGCGCTGCGCAATCTCCAGTACCGCGACCTGCGCTACACCAAGCTGCCGCGCGCCCTGCGCTTCAACGACCGGGTCTCGATGCGGGCCTCGACCGAGCTGCGCGAGCCGTTCCTCGACCACCGGCTGGTCGAGCTGGCCCTGAGCCAGCCCGCGGACCGGAAGATCCGCGACGGCCGCCACAAGTGGATGCTGCGCTCCCTGGTGCAGGATCTGCTGCCGGGCGGCGTGGCGGAAGCGCCGAAGCGGCCGGTCCAGACGCCGCAGCGGGAATGGCTGCGCGGTCCGCTGCGCGGCTGGGCGGAGGGCGAGATCGAGCGCGGGCTGCGGGCGTTCGACGGCTGGCTCGACGCGGACGCCGTGTGCCGGGAGTGGCAAGGCTTCTGCGCCGGGGCCGGCGACAACAGCTTCTTCGTCTGGCAGTGGATCAGCCTGGGCCTTCTGGCCGGGACGGGCGCGGCCGGAGGGGGTTCCGGGCGTGCCTGAGGCGGCGATTCTCGTCGAGCGGCTGTCCAAGGTCTACCACCTGGGGGCCAACCGCGGCTCCTACAGAACCCTGCGCGACAGCCTCATGGGGCTGGCGTCCGCGCCGGCCCGCTGGGTCCACCGCCTGCGCCGGGGACCGGAGGCGAAGAGCAGCTTCTGGGCGCTCCACGACGTGTCGTTCGAGCTGAGCCCCGGCCGGGTGCTCGGGCTCATCGGCCACAACGGCGCGGGCAAGAGCACGCTGCTCAAGATTCTCTCGCGCATCACCGAGCCGACCGGCGGCCGGGCCGTGCTGCGCGGCCGGGTCGGCAGCCTCCTGGAGGTCGGGACCGGGTTCCACGGCGAGCTGAGCGGGCGCGAGAACATCTACCTGAACGGCGCCATCCTGGGGATGAAGCGGGCCGAGATCTCCCGCCAGTTCGACCGCATCGTGGCGTTCGCGGAGGTCGAGGCCTTCGTGGACACCCCGGTCAAGCACTACTCCTCGGGCATGTACCTGCGCCTGGCGTTCGCCGTGGCCGCCCACCTGGAGCCCGAGATCCTGCTCGTGGACGAGGTGCTGGCGGTGGGCGACGCGGCCTTCCAGAAGCGCTGCCTGGGCAAGATCGGCGAGGTCGCACAGGGCGGACGCACGGTCATCTTCGTCAGCCACAACCTGAGCGCGGTCGAGCGCCTGTGCGACTCGGCCCTGCTGCTCGACCACGGCCGGGTCGTGTTCCAGGGCACGGCCGCCGAGACCATCGAGCGCTATCTCCGGAAGGGCCAGAGCGCCGAAGGCCTCGTGGAGTCGGCCTCGCGCCGCCCCGGCCGCGGCGCCGTGCGCTTCACCCGGGTGCGGGCGATCTGCGACGGCATGGAGTCCCTCCATCTCACTGCCGGCTCGCGGGTGGAGATCCTGCTCGACTATGCGACCGCGCCGGGCACGGCGGCCGTCGAGGGCGCCCGCATCCGCCTCGCCTGGACGAACCTCCTGGGCGACACGCTGTTCGTCTGCGTCACCGACGCCAGCCAGGGTCTCCCCCCGCTCACCGCCCCCTCCGGGACGGTGCGGATCGGGATCCCCCGCCTGCCGCTGAACCAGGGAACCTACCGGCTCCAGGCCTGGATCAAGTCCGGCCGCGAGATCGAGGACCAGGTGTCCGACGCGGCCGAGCTGACCGTGGCCGGCGGCGACTTCTTCGGCAACGCCTATCAGATGCCGGCGGACTCCGGACCGCTCCTGGTGCCGCATTCGTTCGAGCTGCTGGCCCGGGGGGACGAGGGATGATCGACCAGAGCTCGGTGGAGCGCATCCGCCGCCAGGCGGTCAACTCGGGCGGCTTCGCGACGAAGGTCGATCCGCGCTTTCTCGACCATGCGGCTCTACCGGGCGGCGCAGGCGGGGTTCCGGTGCGAAGCGGTCACCCACTTCACCGGCGGCGGTCCGCAGGGGATGGCCTGGCCCGGCATCGGGCCGGCGGGGCTGGCGGGCAAGGCTCCCGGCAAGGTGAGCCACCTCTATCACCGCCTGGCCGCCGGGCTGCTGGAGACGAAGGGCTCGCGGACCTGGCTCAACCGCCGGGTCGACGCCACCTGGTGACTGCTCTCAGGAGACGCCCATGAAGATTCCACCCGTGCTGCGTGTCGCCTGGCGCTCGGTCAAGTACCGCGCCTACGGCGAGGCCTGGCTGAACCGCCGGAGCCGCGGCCGGTTCGAGGCGCGGCGGCCCGAGCTGAGCGGCGCCCAGGCGCGGGTGGTCGACGATCTCCGCCGCGAGGGCTTCGCCCTGGCCAAGGTCGACGAGCTGCTGGGCGACCGGGACGGAAGCGAGCTCTGGAAGACCGCCTCGGCGGCGGGCCGCGGCTTCGTGGACGGCGAGCGCGTCCGCAAGGGGATCGAGCGCTATCGGCCCGGCCAGTCCGGAGGCAAGGACTATCTCGTCCGCCTCAACGAGGCCCGGCAGACCCTCGGTCCGGACGATCCCTGGCTGCGGATCGGTCTCTCCCCGGCCTTCCTGGACACGGTGAACGCCTACCTCGGCCTCTGGTCGAAGCTCAACTACGTCGACCTCTGGTACACGATCCCGTCGCCGGTCGAGCGCCAGGCCGTGGCGTCGCAGCGCTGGCACCGCGACCCGGAGGACCAGCGGCTGGTCAAGATCTTCCTCTATCTGGCGGACGTGGATGCCGGCGCCGGACCGCTGGAGTACGTGCGCGGCAGCCACGGCGGCGGCCGGTACGCAAGGATGTGGCCCAACCCCGATCCCGGAACCGCGAGCTATCCGCCCGAGGGCGAGGTCGACGCGCACATCCCGGAGTCCGACCGGGTGGTCGCCACGGGCCCGGCCGGCACGCTCGTCTTCTGCGACACCCACGGCCTGCACCGGGGAGGCCTCGCCACGGGCAGCCCGCGCGTCCTCGCCAACTGGGCCTACGTGACGCCCGCGTCGATCTTCGCCCGCCGCTTCGAGGTGTCGTGGGCTCCTGGCTCGGCCGGCTCGGCCGGCCTTTCCGAAGCGGCGGAGTTCGCCGTCCGATGACCCCGCCCGCAGCGCCGACGATCGTCCTCCTGCTGAGCAGCGGCTGGGGGGTGCGGACGTTCCTGCAGACGGACGTGCTGCCCGAGCTGCGGCGGCGGGCCCGGGTGGTGCTGTTCTGCTCTCCGGACCTCACGGAGTGCCTGCGCGAGCGGCTCGGGGACGAGACAGCGGTCGAGACGCTGGAGCCGTTCGATCCCCTGGCCGGCGACTACGGACGCGCCTACCGGCGCCGCAACCATCACTTCTTCCAGGTCAGCTCGACCGAGACCCGGAGGATCAAGCATCTCGAACACCGGCGGACGCTCCGCGGGAAGCGGCGGCTCGCCTTCGACCTGCGCGAGCTGGAGGCTCGGCTGTTCGCCCGCCGGGACCGCCTGTCCGGGATGGAGGAGCGGAACAACCGGCTGCTGCTCGCCGATCATCCCCACTTCGCGGAGTACGAGCGGCGCCTGCGCGCCCACGGTGCGGACCTGGTGGTGTCGACGCTCCCCCACGCCCACGAGGAGGCGCCGCCGGCCATCGTGGCCCGCCACCTGGGAATTCCGACAGCGGCCTGGATCAACTCGTGGGACAACCTCACGTCCAAGCCCGCCTACTTCACCGCCTACGACGACTACTTCGTCTGGAGCGAGCGCATGCGCGAGGAGCTGCTGCGCTACTACCCGGAGGCCGCGCCCGCCACGGTCGAGGCGACCGGCGTGCCGCACTTCGACTGGTACCGCAGCGACTCCATGCGCATGCCGCGGCAGGAGCTGTTCGCGCAGTACGGCTTCGACCCCGGCCGGCCGATGGTGCTCTACGGCACGGCCACGCCGCACCTCGCTCCCGCCGAGCAACTCGTGGTGCAGCGTCTGGCCCGGGATCTCGCGACGGCCGAGGCCCTCGGCTTTCCCCAGCTCCTCGTGCGCCTGCACCCCGGCGACGCGGGCCGGCGGTTCCTGGACTGGAATCCGGGACCGGGCGTGGCGCTCCAGGTTCCCGGGCGGCGCGGCCAGGGGAGCCTCGGCGGCTACTGCCCCACGCTGGAGGAGAACCGCGAGCTGGTC
This sequence comes from Holophagales bacterium, assembly GCA_031390755.1. Classification (GTDB taxonomy): domain Bacteria; phylum Acidobacteriota; class Thermoanaerobaculia; order Multivoradales; family UBA5704; genus DATMER01. The sequence goes on along the minus strand of JANMTS010000071.1, from coordinate 46,942 downwards.
AGCTCGATCCTCCATGCCGACGTGGTGGTCAACCTCGCCTCGACCCTCACGCTCGACGCGGCGGTCTGCGACCGGCCGGTGGTGAACACGGCGTTCGACCTCGCTCCGGGGCGCTCGTTCGAGACGACCATCGGCCAGTACTACACGCGCTACGACCACTACCGGACCGTGGTCGAGTCGGGCGCGGTGCGGCTGGCCCGCTCTCCCGAGCAGCTGCTGGAGCAGGTGACGGCCTATCTCGAGAACCCCGCGCTCGAACGCGACGGCCGCCGGCGGATCGCCGACCTCTGGTGCGGCCCCGTGGACGGAGGCTCGGGCCGGAGGCTGGCGGCGGCCCTGCTCCGCCGGCTCGAAACTCCCGGGAGGATCGGAGAATGAGCCTTCCGAATCCCCTGGCGCGCTTCGACTTCCGGTTGCGGGCCGTGAAATGACGACCGTGGTCTACTCGAACGTCACCGATCCGCGGCAGGGCGGGGGGCTGCTGTACATCCTCGCGATCGCCGCTGCCCTGGCTACGGACGAGAAGGTCCGCGTGCGCTTCCCGGCGGCGATGCGCGCGGACGCCGCCCGCGGTCTCTTTCCCGTTCCCCTGGACGGGCTGAGCCTGGAGCACGATCCGCGGCCGTCGTCCCTGCGCCGGGAGCTTTCCGACCTGATCGCGGGCCTCCGGCATCGCCGGGTCCTCGTTCAAGCGACGGAGGTGCCGCGCCTGCGCGGCCTGCGCAACGCCCACCTCCTCTGCGAGTTTCCGTTCCAGCGCCGCCTCGGGCCGGGCTCCCGGCTGCGGCTCGCGCTGTTCCGGTCGGTGGTGGCGAACTCCGCCTACACGGCGCGCTGGATCGAGCGGCGGTGGGGACGGACGGCGCGGGTGCTCCACCCGCCGGTCTTTCCGATCCCGCCGCGGGAGAAACGGCCGTGGATCGTGGCGGTCGGCCGCTTCACCGGCGGCGGCCGATCCAAGCGGCAGAAGGAGATGATCGAGGTCTTCCGCACGGCCGGCCTCGCGGGCTGGGAGCTGCATCTGGTCGGCACGGCGCAGGACCCGGAGTACTTCCGCGCCGCCGTCGACGCGGCGAAGGGGCTGCCCGTGGTGTTCCACCTCGACGCCTCGCGGAGCGAGCTGGAGGACATCTGCGGCGCGGCGTCCGTCTTCTGGCACTTCACCGGCGCCGGGGAAGATCCGGAAGAGTCTCCCGAGCGGATGGAACACTTCGGCATCGCCACGGCCGAGGCCATGAGCGCCGGGGCCGTGCCGGTGGTGGTGGCCCGCGGCGGCCAGCCCGAGATCGTGGTCGAAGGCGCCGGCCTCCTCTGGGAGACCTTCGAGGAGTGCGCCGAGCAGACCCGGCGGCTGTGCGCGAACGACGCCGTGCGCGCGCGGCTGGCCGAGGGCGCGCGCCGGCGGGCCGAGGACTTCGCATTCCCCAGATTTGCCGCCAGGGCCCGGGAGCTGTTTGCGGCATGAGCCTGAGAGTGCTGCTCGTCTCCTGGCACTGCCGCAATGGCACCGCCGAGGGGCTGGTCACGGCCCGGCTGGCGGAAGCTCTGGCGCGGCACGGTCACCAGGTGACGCTGCTCGCGAAGACCGCGCCGGAGCTGGATGGCGTCGAGGTTCACGCCGTGGAGCCGGATCCTCCGGGCGCGCTCGACCGGCTCAGCCAGGCGATGGACCGCTGGGGGCGGATCGGCGCGGTCCCTCATCTGCTCCGCGGCTGCTCGGTTGAGGAGGCCGGCTGGGTGCGGGCCGTGGCGCGCAAGGCACTATCGCTGACATCGCTGGGATCGCTGGGATCGTTCGACGTGCTCCACAGCCGTCTCAACCCGGCGGTGAGCCATCTCGCGGCGTTGGCCGTGCTGGATCGGATGGACCTCCCGTGGTGCGCCTACTTCAGCGATCCCTGGCCGCACCATCTCTATCCGGAGCCCTACCGCTTCACCGTCGGGCCGCTCTCCCGGTGGCGGCAGGAGCGCACGCTCGACACCATGCTCGGCCGCGCCGGGAGCCTCGTGTTTCCCTCAGCAGGCCTGCGCGACTGGATGCTCACCGGGCCGCGGAAGCGTCACCGCTCCAAGTCCCACATCATTCCTCATCTCAGCGATGTCTCCCCTGGGACCGCCGGCGTCTCGCCGGCGGTTTTCAAGGAAGCCCCCGCCGGCGGGGCGCCGGCGGTCCCAGGTGTTACACCTCTCCGCATCCGCCACGCGGGCTTCCTCATGAAGGAGCGCCGGGTCGAGCCGCTCTTCGCTGGGCTGGAACGGTTCCTGGCCGCTCACCCGGGCGCCGCGATCCGGGTCGAATTCGCCGGCAGGTACACGGGGACCGGCCTGCCGGCGGTGCCGCCCGCCATCTCCGGCTTCGTAACCTTCGAGCCTTCGATGTCACCCGAGGCGGTGCGGACGTGGATGGCCGAGGCGGACGTGTCGCTCCTCGTCGAAGCCGACCTCGCCGAGGGCATCTTCTTCCCCTCCAAGCTGTCCGACTACCTGGCGGACGGCCGTCCGATCCTGGCCCTGAGCCCGCGCCGCGGCGTGGCCGCCGACTTCCTGGCCACGGGCGGCGGAGTGCTGGCCGGGCCGGAAGATGTCGCAGGGATCGCTGCGGCGCTGGAACGCCTCCATGCCCTGTGGCAGGCCGGCCGGCTGGCCGAGCTGGCGCCGCACCCCGAGCAGGCGGCGGCCGTGTCGGCGGCCTCGGTCGTCCCCCTCTACGAGCAGGTCTTCAAGGAGGCCGCTCTGTGAAGGTCGTCATCGTCGTGCCCGACGGCATGGGCATCCGGAACTTCCTGTACACGCGGTTCCTCGACCTGCTGGTCTCCGACGCGACCGACGCGACCGACGCGGTCGACGCCGCCGATGCGGACATCGTGGCCTGGCACGTCCTGCCCCCGCACGTGCTCGCGACCCAGACGAGCCGGCCGGTGCGCTTCGAGCCGCTGCCGTACATCCGGGAAGGGCTCGCGGCCCGCGTCCTGCGCCAGGCCAAGATCTACTCCCAGCTCCACTGGCGCTACGAGGAAGACGCGGCCGAGGTGATGCTCCGCTTCCGCCGGCCGACCGGCGGCGCGCTGGCTCGGACGGTCGGTCACGCCGCGCACCTGCTCGGCCGCCTCGTGCCTACGCCGGCCGGCGCGGCCTGGCTCGATCGATCTCACGCCGCCTCGGTCTCCGCGGACGAGCTGGCCCCGTTCGAGGCGTTCCTGCGGCACGAGCGCCCGGACGTGGTCTTCTGCACCCACCAGCGCGCCAGCCGCGCGGTGCCGGCGATGCTCGCCGCCCGGCGCCTCGGCATCCCCACGGCGACCTTCATCTATTCGTGGGACAACCTGCCCAAGGGCCGCATGGCGGTCCACGCCGATCACGCTCTGGTGTGGAGCGATGCCATGAAAGCCGAGCTCCTGCTCTACTATCCTGAAATGGAGCCCCGCAGTGTCCACGTGGTGGGCACCCCCCAGCTCGAGCCTCACCTCGACCCGGCCCTGGCGCGTCCGCGCGAGGAGTTCCTGCGCGGCCTGGGGCTCGACCCGGCGCGCAAGGTGGTCTGCTTTTCCGGGGATGACGAGATGACGTCGCCGCTCGATCCGGCCTACCTGGCCGACCTCGCCGAGGCCGCGCGGACGATGCCCGAGCCGCCGCAGATCCTCTTCCGCCGCGCGCCCACCGACGTCAGCGGGCGCTATGACGAAGTATTGGCGCGGTTCCCGGAGATCGCGGTCTGCGATCCGGCCTGGGAGGCGGGTGAGGGCGACTGGACCCAGGTGGTTCCGCTCCCGGCCGATCCGGGCCTGCTCGCGAACGTGGCCCGGCACTGCGACGCCGTGGTCAACCTGGGGTCGACCATGGGGATGGACTTCGCGGTCTTCGACAAGCCCGCGGTCTACGTGGCCTACAATCCGCCCGGCTCGGGCGGCCGGGACGTGATGGATCTCTACCGCCTGCCCCACTTCCGGTGCGTACACGCGCTCCAGCCGGTGCTCTGGGCGCACAGCGCCGCCGAATTGGGCACGCAGGTCGGCCGCGCCCTCGCTCATCCCGAGGAGAAGCGCGAGGCCCGGGACCGCTGGCTGCGCGAGGTCGTGGCCTTCCCGCTCGACCGGGCGAGCGAGCGCTGCGCGGACGTGCTGAAGGAGCTGGCGTCGTGACCCTGAAGAAGGCCAGGCGCTTCCTCAACCAGAACCGTCTGGTGCGGCACGCGCGGTCCCGGCTCGGGATCTCCGCGCCTGTGCTCCGGCGGCCCATCTTCCTCGTCGGCACCGTGCGCAGCGGCACCACCTACTTCGCCCGCTGCCTGGAAGACCATCCCCAGGTCATCAACGCCGGCTTCGAGCTGTCCCGCGAGTGGTACGACCTGGCCGGCGTAGACATTGCGACGCCCGGTCTCCCCTGCGCCCACTGCCCGCCGGCCGGACCCGAAGCCGTGGCCGGCCGCCTGGACGAGGTCCGGGAGGGCTTCGCGCAGCTCCATCTGACCAAGGGCGGCTCGAGCGGCACCCGGCTGTTCAACAAGAGCCCGCACCTCTGGAACAAGCTCCCGCTGGTCAAGGCCCTGTTCCCGGACGCCGTGCTCCTCGTCACGAGCCGCGACCTGCGGAGCATCGTGGCCAGCACCAAGCGGCTGTGGGAGAAGGTGGACGCCGACTGGGGCGTGAAGCACTACCTGCCCGAAGACCCGGCGGCCTGCTGGAGCTGCGTGCCGCCCGCGCCGGGCGACAACCTCGATCCGTCCCGGCTGTTTCCGGGAGGCCGGGCGGACTGGATCGCCGAGTACTGGCTGCGGGTCTACGAGACGATCGAGCGCGAGGCCGCGGCCTTCGCGGACGTGGTCGCGGTGCGCCACGAGGCCTTCGTGACCGATCCGGTCGGGATGCTGCGGACGGTGGAGGAGGCCGCCGGTCTGCGGCCGGAGGAGTACCCCGGCCTCGCCGAGCTCCAGAAGGACCGCAACCAGCGCTGGCGGACGATCCTCGACGAGCGCGAGCTGGCGGACACCGAAGCCTTCATCGAGGCCCACCGCGGCCGGATCGAGCGGCTGCGCCTCACGGAGACCCTCCTCTGAGCGCCTCGTCCAAGAGCCTCCTCGCCGCCGCATCGGCCCTGCCGCCGCCAGGCCGGAGGATCGGCAATCGGCTGAGAGCGATGCTCGGCCTCCTAGGTTGAAGTGGCCGCAAAGGGAACCGTGGAAAAAATTTGGCCGCCCGGGACGCGAGCCAGGGCGCGCTCCAGCTTTCGGCTTCCCCGGGGATCGGCAGCAGACAGACGAGGACGGCGGACAGGCAGGCCCACGACAGGGCACAACTCCAGCGGCGGCTTTCGGACATGGGCTCTCCAGAGAGTGCGTCGGAGCACCGAAGGGGAGCCGCCGGAGAGCAGATGAAAAAGTCGGGGAGGTCTGAACCGTCACGGAGGCACCCCCGGTCATCAGAGCCGTGCGCGGCGTCTTCACCTCGGCTGCACACACCTCCGGCCTTTTCCACCCCCTCCCCGGCAGGCGGACCCCCTGGGTCGGGACGGCGGTGGCCTTGGACTCGGCAGCCGCCATCCCTCCAGATTGTCAATGAACCCTTGCGGAGACAGGTCGGGGCGTTTTTTCCGCCCGCGCCGTCCCGTTTGCCGCTGCCGCCGCCTCGTTTGCCGCGGCGACCACCTCGTTTGCCGCTGACGCACTCCCGTTTGCCGCCCGCGCCGCCGCGAATTCCTCCGCGCCGCCGAGGTTGCGGCTCCCGCACTCCCGTTTGCCGCTGCGGCAACCTCCTTCTCCGCTGCCGCAAACGGGATCTCCGCACCGGCAAACCAGGTTGCCTGTGCGGCAAACGAGAATTCGCAGCGGCAAACGAGTGTGCGGCGGAAGAAATCGTGCTGAAACCGCCGTGACGAGCCGCTACGATACCCGGGAATTCGAGGAAGTCAAGAGACAGAATGTGGTTTTTCTATACAAATCAGGCGGAGGCAGGCGCGATCGTACAGTTTATGGACATTTTGGTCATTGACTGCGCCGGGAAACCGTGTAGAGTGCGCGTCTCCGGGAGGGAGACGGCTTCCGCCCGGAGGGGTTCATTGACAATCTGGAGGGGTGGCGGCTGCCGTGTCCAAGGCCACCGCCATCCCGACCCTTCGGGGTTTTCCATCCGGCCCGGCAGGGGCGCTACGCGTCGACGCCGTCCGCCGTGCGGGTCACAAGCACCTTGTCGACCCGGCGGTCGTCCATGTCGACCACCTCGAAGCGCAGGCCACTCCACTCGAAGCGTTCCCCGGCCTGGGGCACGTGGCCGATCCGGCCCATCACGAAGCCGCCCAGGGTCTGAAACTCCTCCAGGTCGCCGTCCGCGGTCGAGGGGAGGCTCAGCAGCTCCCGCAGCTCGGAGACGGAGAGCATTCCGTCCAGGAGCCAGGAGCCGTCGTCCCGGCGAACCGCCATCGAGTCCGCTTTGCTGGGTGTCGGCAGCTCCCCGACGATCGCGCGGACGATGATCCGCCAGCGCTTCACCGGCCTCAAGAGCCGCGCCCTGGACCAGGAACTGCCCGAGGAAGGCCTCGTGAGCATCACCTCCCCCACGCTATTACCGGGCAATGGGCTAGCGCATGACTCCGGGAAAAGCCCCTGTCTCTGATCCCACCTGCCTCGGGGCGTTCTCTGCACGCCCCGGTTTGTCTCCACCCCGCCTGCGCGCAGGGAGATTCACCTCGCCACGGGGGAAGATCCCCTCGCGACGCAGGAACGTTACCCGGCAACCGGCAGGCTTCCCCAGTGGTCCGACAAAGTGCCGCGCCGCGAGGGGAGATCACCCGGGTGCCGGGTGCCGTCACCTCGGCATCGGGCCGGCTTCCCTGCGGCTGGGCAACGTTACCGCGTTGCGAGGCAAAGCCCCCCCGTGTTGCGCTACGTCACCTCGCCACGAGTCAAGCTCGCTTCACATCAGGGAAGTTGCCCTCGCCGCAGCGCCGGGTCACCCAGAGGCTGAGGGAGATTCCCTCGCCTTGGGCAAAGTCAACGGGCTTTCCGGAAAGAGACCTGGCGAGCACGCCGGCTTCCCTCGCCGCGAGGCGGGTTTCCTCAGCGACGAGGTGAGTTGCCCCGGCGGCCGTAGGGTCGCCTCGCCATGAGGGAAGTCTACCTGGAGGCCAGGTAACGTTGCCGCAGGGGGCCGTGCGGAGCCTTTCCAATGGGCTACAGGCGGAAGCAGTCCGGTGCTGAGCCCTTCTTGTTCACTCGCCGGCGGCCTCCAGAAAGCTACTGACGAGCTCACGGTTGTACCAGATCCCGGCGTCAATCGCCTTCGCGATGAGAGGCTTCAACTCCGAAATCAGGCCCTCGGCCTTCGCGCGACCCAGGAGGCCGAGCGGCCCGGTGTTCAAGACGATCGGTTCAGCCACGACGCATGAGCTCCACCTCGGATTCGAGATCCTCGGGCTGGAGGTTGCTCATGGCAACGCCAATCCGCGGGAGGGAGAGGAGAAACTCCACCCTTCCCTTCCCGCAGAGCTTTGCGGCGAGGCCGGAGCTCAGCCGGCCTACTTCGTAGAGCTTCGCGGCAAGAAGGAAGCGGGCCTCTTCGTCGAAAGCTCCGCGAGTCAGGCCGCTACTGAAGAGGATGTCGTCGCCGTCAGGCCATCAGGCCCTCTTTCCTCGGCTGGCCGCCTGGCGCGTGGCGCCGCCGAACCGCCGGTGAAGAACCTGCGCCCTCCGTGAGGTGAGCGCAACCTCTCCGGCTTCTCGATCCCGCCTTCAGGCCCGCTTGCGCTTCTTCGGCGCGGCCGGCAGCACCTGGCGGAGGTACTGGCCGGTGTGGCTGCCGGCCACGGCCGCGACCTGCTCAGGCGTCCCCTCGGCGAGAAGGTTGCCGCCGCCGGCTCCGCCCTCGGGGCCGAGGTCGATCACCCAGTCGGCGGTCTTGATGACGTCGAGGTTGTGCTCGATCACGATCACCGTGTTGCCCAGCTCCACCAGGCGGTGCAGGAGCTTCAGGAGCTTGCCCACGTCGTCGAAGTGGAGGCCGGTGGTGGGCTCGTCCAGCAGGTAGAGGGTGCGGCCGGTCGAGCGCTTGCAGAGCTCCCGGGAGAGCTTCACGCGCTGCGCCTCGCCGCCCGAGAGCGTCGTGGCCGGCTGGCCCAGACGGATGTAGCCCAGGCCCACCTCGCAGAGCGTCTCCAGGACGCGCGACACCGCCGGGATGTTCTGGAAGATCTCCTGCGCCTGCTCCACCGGCAGCTCCAGGATCTCCGCGATGTTCAGATTCTTGTAGCGTACCGCCAGCGTCTCGCGGTCGTAGCGCTTGCCGCCGCAGACCTCGCAGGTCACATAGATGTCGGGCAGGAAGTGCATCTCGATCTTGATCTGCCCGTCGCCCTTGCAGGCCTCGCAACGGCCGCCCGGGACGTTGAAGCTGAAGCGGCCCGGCGCATAGCCGCGCATCCTCGCCTCGGGCGTCATCGCCATGAGGTTGCGGATCGGGTTGAACACGTTCGTGTAGGTCGCCGGGTTCGAGCGCGGCGTGCGGCCGATCGGGCTCTGGTCGATCGCGATCACCTTGTCGAGCTGCTCCAGGCCGGAGATGCTGTCGTGCTCGCCCGGCTTGTCCGTCGAGCGGTAGAAGTGCCGCGCCAGCGCCTTGTAGAGGATCTCGTTGACGAGCGTGCTCTTGCCCGAGCCGGAGACGCCGGTCACCACCGTGAAGGCGCCGATCGGGAACTCCACGTCGAGCCCGCGCAGGTTGTTGTGCCGGGCGCCGTGGATGATGATCTCGCTGCGCCCGCCGCGCCGCTGCGCCGGCACCGGCACTTCCAGATCGCCCCGCAGGTAGCGGCCGGTCAAGGACTTCGGATTGGCGATCACCTGCGCCGGCGTGCCCTCGGCGACCACCTCGCCGCCGTGGACGCCCGCGCCGGGACCGAGGTCGATCACCCAGTCCGCCTCGCGGATCGTCTCCTCGTCGTGCTCCACGACCAGCACGGAGTTGCCGAGGTCGCGCATCCCCTTGAGCGTGGCGAGCAGGCGCGCGTTGTCGCGCTGGTGGAGACCGATCGAGGGCTCGTCCAGCACGTAGAGCACGCCCATCAGCTTGCTGCCGATCTGCGTGGCGAGCCGGATGCGCTGGCTCTCGCCGCCGGAGAGCGTAGCCGAGGAGCGGTCGAGCGTGAGATAGCCCACGCCCACGTCGTCCAGGAAGGTCAGGCGGTCGGAGACCTCCTGCACGACCTTCTCGGCGATGGCCCGCTCGCGCTTGTCGAGGCCGAGACCGCCGATCCAGCCGCGCAGGTCCGAGACCGGTAGCGACGACAGCTCGTCGATCGCCTTGTCCTTGACCGTCACGGCCAGGGCCTCGGGCCGCAGGCGCCGGCCCTTGCAGCCCGGACAGGTCTGGGCGGACATGTACTTCTCGATCTCCGCCCGGATGGTCGGCGAGTCGGTCTCCTTGTAGCGCCGCTCCAGCATGGGGATGACGCCCTCGAACTTGCCGGTCCAGGAGTAGCTCGACTTCTTGCCCGCGAGGTTGAAATTGATCTCCTGGTCGCCCGAGCCCCGGAGCAGGGCCTGCTTCGCCTCCGCGGGCAGCTTCTGCCAGGGCGTGCCGAGGGAGAACCGCATCGCCTTGGCGAGCGTCTCGACCGTCTTCATGCGCCAGGACTTGGAGCCCTCGGGCCACGGGGCCACGGCGCCCGCGTCGATGGAGCGCTCGGGGTCGGGCACGATCTTGTCGGCGTCCACCGCCATGAGGCTGCCGAGGCCGGAGCAGGTCGGGCAGGCGCCGTAGGGGCTGTTGAACGAGAACAGCCGCGGTGTGATCTCGGTCAGGCTGGTGCCGCAGTCGACGCAGGAGTAGCTCTGCGACAGCGTCTCCTCGGCAGCACCTTCCGGCGCCAGCACGACCAGGCCGCCGCTCACCTTGAGCGAGGTCTCGATCGAGTCGGAGAGGCGCTTCTCGATGCCCGGCTTGACCACGATGCGGTCGACGACGATGTCGATGTTGTGCTTCTTCTGCTTGTCGAGCGACGGCGGCTCGCCGGTGAGCTCGACGAGCGCGCCGTCGATGCGGGCGCGCAGGAAGCCCTCGCGGGCCATCTGGCCGAGCTGCTTCTTGTACTCGCCCTTCTTGCCGCGCACGTAGGGGGCGTAGATCACCAGCCGGCTGCCCTCGGGCAGCTCCAGGACGCGGTCGACCATCTGCTGCACGGTCTGGGGGCGGATGGTCTGGCCGCACGACGGGCAGTGCGGCACGCCGATCGAGGCGTACAGGAGCCGCATGTAGTCGTGGATCTCGGTCACCGTGCCCACGGTGGAGCGCGGGTTCTTGGAGACCGACTTCTGCTCGATCGAGATGGCGGGCGAGAGGCCGTCGATCGAGTCCACGTCCGGCTTCTCCATCTGCTGGAGGAACTGCCGGGCGTAGGAAGAGAGAGACTCCACGTACCGCCGTTGACCCTCGGCGAACAGGGTATCGAAAGCCAGGGACGATTTGCCGGAACCGGATACGCCGGTGATGACCACCAATCGGTTGCGGGGGATCTCCAGCGTGATGTTCTTGAGGTTGTGCTCGCGGGCACCGCGGACGAAGATCGAATCCATAGAGGGAGATCAGCCTTCCGGGGACAAGGTTTCAGGACGGTCCGAACGGACCGGCAAGGGAACTCTAACGGTTCCTGCAACCGGAAACCAGGGACGGATGTTCCCGTGCCGCGGGGAGCGGGCCGGGCAATCTTCCTTCTACCTTCCTTCTACGCAGCGTGAGGCAGGCGTCTAGCCCTGCTCGCCGAGGATCTCGCCTTCCTCGGAGAGAACGATGGCTTTTCGGCGACCGCCACCATGCTTCGGCTCCACCATGACGATCGCACCGACATCCTCTGTCAATGAGCCACGGGTGGATCGGCTTGCAGAATCCAGAGCGGACTCGGTCCCGACACTTCTTCCGTATGCGCGTTGAAGGATCTCGATACGGGGGGATCGGGCTTCGGCATAGGCAGCACGAGGGCTGTCCACGGCCGTCCGGTCATTGACGACCCGATAACCAATGCGGTCCACGACTTCTTGAATTTTCTCGACGGTGAGCGCCATACTCCGCTCCTTTCGAACGATCTCTGGCCCGTTCCGACTCCATGATACTCGGTTTCACCAACCTCGGATACCACTTACCAGCCCAGCCCGAGGCAGGTGAACTGCCGCAGCGTCTTGAGCTCCACGGCCCGGGCAAACGCGGCGGTCAAGCCGTGCGGATAGTCCCGGAGATAGGCCACTTTCGCCTCCCTCAGGGCCCTTGCCGGCTCTGTTCCCTTGCAGCAAGCACGCCAGAAGGCCTCGTGGAGAGGAGATCCGAAATGCGGCTCCGGGCGCTCCGGAAGCGGCGAGTAGTGGACTCCTGTACAGCCGATGAAGGCCCTGGCTCCGCCCGCCAGGAATCGGAGAGCGAGCGAGCTTTCCGCCGTGTGAGGTGTCAACGGAGTGCCCGGAGGGGCCAGAGCGGCGGGCTCACTGACCGGAAGCGCCCCCCAGCAGCAACCTGCGAACACGACGGCACCGGCAGCCGCGGGCACGTTGTGGAGGGCTACCGCCAGCGGCCACTCGTCTTTCTCGCTCTCGCCCAGAAACCGGGTCGCGTCCCAGTGCTCTCCGTGCAGCATCAGGTAGACATACTCGGCCGACAGGTCGAACGCCGGGTCTTGATTGCAGTGAGCCGGCTCCGAGTCAAACATCTCTCCGGCACCCGGCAGCATCTCGAAAATCGGGCCGGCGAAAAGGCGGCGAAAATTGCGGACTCCCGACCTGCGTCCCCGGTATGCGGGCAGCCCCGATTCCAGCATGGCCCACATCAGGGCGGCTGAGCCGCCGTCCGGAACGCGGGAGACCGGAAGTTGGGGAAAGTCGCGATTGGGATCGCCGTAGATGTCGTCGCTCCAGACGACGAAGTCGTCGGGGTCCGGCTTGGCTCTGCCCGTCTCTACCGCCTGCCGGACCTGCCTCTCCAACTCTTCGTCGATGCACCGGAGGCGCTGCGAGGGCAGCACGTCGTAGCCACCAAGCAGGACGACCCCTCGAACCGCTTTGACCTCGGGCCGCCTCAAGGTCTCCCGGACCAGGGCCGAGGCGTCGGCGGCGTTCCCCAGGCTTGCAGGCTCGACGTCCAGGACCGTCATGCCCGCCTGCCGCAATCCTTGAAGAAGGAGGCCGACCGAGGGCTCGCCGATCCTGGCGGCCAGCGCCTGACTGCTGGTCACGAAGAGCAGGGGGGGCAAATCACGGCCAGAGGCCAGGTTCAAGGGGCCGAGATTGGCCTCGACGACGGAGACGTTCACCAACGGCGAGACGTTCCCCGGACCCTGCGGCTGGACGTCGATCGTCAGCGAGACCCGGGTCGCCTGGTGAGGAATTCTGACGGTGATCTCAACCACCTGGGGAGCTTCCGCCGGAATCACGGACGCGGGAACCGACGCGGCTACGGCGTGAGCCGGAGAAGGCACGGCCACCGGCGGCCTGGGAGGCACGGCGTCGGCCCCGTTGGGCGATTCGTCGTTGGTTTCTCCTCCGCTCACCAGCATTCGCACGCGCGGCTCGCTCAGGATCAGGCTGGTCAAGCCGTTGCGGTCCGTTCGCAGCCACTCGAGCTCATCCCGGCGCTCATGCAGGAGCTTCAGAACCTTCGGGGAGGGATGAGCATCCCTGGGATCGCGGCCCGTCGAGATCACAAAGAGCCGGGATTCCTTCAGCTCGTCCAGCACGCCCGCGTCGAACGCGTTTTCCGATCCGTGGTGGGCGATCTTGACCACGTCGTACGGCGCCTGGGCGGCGATCTCGTCGCGGAGCCGCCGCATCTCGTCCTTCAATCCGGAAACCCCGGGAGTTGCAAACTGCATGTCTCCCGTGAGCAGGACTTTGCGCCCTTCGTGCTCGATCAGTGCGACCAGGCTCTGGTCGTTGAGCGCATCGTTCAGACCGCCCGCATCGGCGCTGGCGGACAGCCGCCGATACAGGTCGACGGCATCGACGGCTCCATCCCGGCTGGCCGCGTCCGAGGCGAGGTTCACCGAGTCGCGGCCGATCCGGTCCACGACAGCTGCGCAGAGCTGAAGGTGCGCGCGGGTCGGCCCGAGGATCTTCAGACCTCCGAGGCCGATCTCGCCGAGATGGTCCAGGAGCTGCCGGTATTCGGGGCGGTCGTCGTCCGATCCCAGGAAGCGCACGACCCGCGTTCCACGCTCCTCCAGCGTCGCGAGCATGTCCCGATAGGAGGTCTGCTGCCGTCCTGCATCGAGCAGGAGCTCCCAGAGCGCGGCCGGATCCTGCTCCCGGGCATGGCTCTCCTCCCGCATGGCGAGAAGCGCGAGGCGGGCCGCCGATGGAAGATCCTGTCCATCGGCCGCCGCGTCCAAGGCCGGTCCGTAGGCAAGGTCGGGATCTGCCGCGATCGTCAGCCGGGCCTCGATCGTGCCTTGCTCGACCAGGACCGGCAGACAGCCGATGTGATCGCGATGTGCGTGGGTGACGATCAGAAGATCGAAGCGGAACGGAGCCCGTTCTTTCAGGATCTCGCCGAGCTGCTCGGGAATCGAGCGGGTTCCGCGGCGGCTCCGCCAGTCCCCCGGACGCCCGCCGTCGATGAGCACGCGGGCGTCCCCGGCCTGGACCACGATGCAGTCTCCGTACTTCTCGGACCCCATGTCCAGGAAGTGGACGGCGAACCGGGGAGGAGCATCCGCCGGCCCTGCGGCCTCGGGGATGCCCCTGCTGGTGGTTTCCTCAGTAGTCGACATACCCCTCGCGCACGCGGACCTTGATGCCGGACCGCTGCACGTCGACCTTGATCTGATGCCACTTGCCGTCTTTCTTCCGGTCCGTCGGGTAGAAGCCGAGCACGTACTGCTCGCGCAGCTCCCGCAGGATGTTGGCGAAGGCGCCTTCGAGCTGGCTGGCCTTGTCGATCCGGAGGATGCGGCCGCCGCTCTCGACCACGGTCTTCTTGAGCGTCCTGTACTCGTGGTCGTTGCCCGGGGCGTCCCGCCAGGCGGAGGAGAAGGAGGTCTCCTTCTGCTTCTCGTCGAGCTGGATCCAGTAGATGATCGACTGGCTCGTGCGGGCCTTCCACAGCACCTCGTCGATCGGCAGCACGCTGTGGACGTCGAAGCCGTCCGACAGCAGGATCACCGCGCGCCGGCCGATGCGGGCGTCGAGCAGCTTGAGCGACATGTAGAGGAAGTCGTTGACCGCCGTGCCGCCGGACGCCTCGGTCTCGGCGAGCACCTGCTCCAGCTCGCCGCGGTCGCCGGTGAAGTGGGTGGCGCGCAGCAGCCGATCCGAGAACATCACCAGGCTCGCCTCGTCGTCCTTGCGCATGCCGGAAAGGAACACGCTGGCGCCGCGGCGGGCCTCTTCGAGCCGCTCGCCCTGCATGCTCTCGCTGGTGTCGAGCAGCAGGACGGCGGTCAGCGGCACCTCGCCCTTGCCGAAGTCCGAGATCTCCTGCCGCTTGCCGTTGTCGAAGATCGAGAAGTCGCTCTGGTTCAGATCCAGGATGCGGGCCGAGTCGGCGTCGCCGCCGCGGGAGACCGTCACGTAGAGCTGGCGGAGCTGAACCTCCATCTGCTCGTCGATGCGCACCGGGTGGGTGGAGAGCACGTCCGAGGCCGACGAGCCGGAGGCGCCGTAGGCCACGACGCGGAATTCGCGCTGCGCGTTGTCGTCGCCGACATCGAGGTTCGTGCGCCAGGGCGGCGAGGTGAGGACCGCGCGCCGGACGCCGTTGACGTAGATCTCGACCCGGGAGACCGGCTCGTCGGCCGAGACCTGGACCGCGACCGACACCTGGCCGAAGATCGCCTCTTCGGGAGAGGGCGAGACGATGCGCGGCTGGACGGCTGCTCCCGAAGGGCCGGCGGCCGTGACCGCCGCCGCGAGCACCAGGAAGGACGGGAGAAGCGCGTACCAGGACCGGCTCATCGGCCACCCTCCCCGCCCGATCCCGCCGGCATGGGCGTGCCCAGGGCCTGGGCGAGCGCCGAGAGACGCGAGCGCGAGTTGTCTTCGAGGATGCTGCGGGCCTCGGAGAACGCCTCCGGCCGCACGCTGTTGTAGAGCAGGCGCTCGTTGTCGCCAAACCCGCTGACACCGCCGCCCTTGGGGCCGACCGGCATGGCGACGATCTTCTCCATCAGGGTCTTGGCCTCGCCGAACTTCCCGAGGTGGTCGAGCACCGACGCCAGCTCCAGGTGGAGCCGCACGTGATCGGGATAGCGGCCCAGGCCGCTGCGCAGCACGGTCTCGGCCTGCGCCCAGGCTCCGGCCTCGCCGTGCAGGCGGGCCAGCTCCTGGTAGACCAGGGGGGTGACCCAGGACGGCGCGCGCTCGGCGGCGAGCGCCTCCAGCGTCTTGCGGGCGTCGGCCTTCTCGCCGAGCCGCTTGAGGTTCATGGCGAGCCGGAAGCGCGCCTCGGGGTTCTCGGGGTCGATCGCCAGCACCTCGCGCAGCACCTTGACCGCGGTCTCGGGCTGGGAGCCCTTCTCGTAGACCGTGGCCAGGGCGAGCCGGGCCGGCACGTTGCGGCCGTCCAGCTCCAGGGCCTGGTAGAACAGCTCGGCGGCGGGCACCTGCTGGGCGTGCTCCAGGAGCATGCCGCCCAGGCTGGTCAGCACGCGGCTCGCCACCAGGGCCGAGGCCTCGCTCTGCGACTGCTGGTTGTAGAGGACCGCGAGGTCGCGCGCCATCTGCCGGGCGTGGATCACGGCGAGGGGGGCCTGGCGGACGCCGCGGATCAGATGCCGCGAGTAGACCTCGTGGTGCAGCATGGCGATCGGGACCAGAACCTCGAGGCTGGTGGCCCCGAGCTCGTGGATCACCGCCTGCTCCCCCTGCATCAGGGTCTTGCGCGACTTGGGGTTGCCGTCGGCCACCACCGAGATCTCCAGCTCGATCAGGTCGTCCGGCGCCTGGTCCGCCCGCTCGGCATCGCCGGAGACCCAGGCCGAGAGGATCTGGCGGTAGCGCGCCTGGAGCCGCGAGGTCTCCTCGCGCCGGCCGCCGCCCTGGGCGGAGGCGTCGGGAGCGGAGGCGGGCGCGGTCCCCGTCTGGGCAGGCGGCGCCGTGGTTCCGGGGGTCACAGTGCCTCCGGTGCCCGAGCTGGCGTCGATCACCTGGACTCCGGGAGAGCTCCAGGGGTCTTCCTGTGCCAGGACGGCCGGGGCCGCCGCAGCGAGAAGAAGGCATCCCAGAGCCGCGATCCTGGCTCCCCGGTCCCTGCCTGTGCACGACTTCCCGCGATCCCTCATCGCCCGCATCCTCCTGCAGCCCGCCGTTGTTCTTGAATACGCCAAAACCCCCAGCGCGGCGTCAGACGCCGCGCCAGCGATCCTCCGCCGACTCCCATGTGCCGAGGGCCATTCGATATAAGAGTACAGGAGCGGACGGATTCGTGACAATCCTGGGAAAGATTCCTCGACGATCGCAGAGCCAGCTCCCTCCCCTCGCCGCGCGAGGGGAGGGCTGGGGAGGGGAGAATGGGATCGACCTACTTGCGGCGGCCCGGCTTGCGCGGCTTCTGGGTCTTGACGTCCAGCGCCCAGAACAGGGTCTTGACCATGGCCGGGCTCAGGGTCGGGATCTCCGCCCCCAGGTCCAGGTCGATGAGCTCCGGGGCGTTCGCCGAAGCGATCGACGGCGACGCCGCCTGGCCCGTGCCGAACATGAAGTTGGCCAGGTTGACGAGCGGGATCTCGCCGCCGAACTTGGCGTTGATGGCCTCGATGAAGAGGTTGGCGACGTAGGCGTAGCCGAACGCCGTCGGGTGGACGCCGTCGTAGGAGAAGATGCCGCCGGTCAGGAAGTTCTCGGTGAAGGTGATGCCGCCGATGTTGATGCCGGTGCTGGCGACCTCGCGGAACACGCCGTTGGCGTCGACCAGGGCCGCGCCGGCCGTGTTCGCCACGCTCGCGATGATGCCGTTGTAGGCCGCGACGCGGGCGGAGATGGTCGAAATCTCATTGGCGTCGAGGATGTACTGGTCGGCCAGCGGCTGACCGCTGCCGCCGAGCTGCACCGGAATGCCGTTGCCCTTGGCCAGCTCCGTCGAAGCGGTGAGCAGGACGCGGTCGTTCGCGCCCAGCGGACCGTTGGGGCCGATGATCGGAACCGGCTGGCCGTTGATGAGGACCGGCTGGCTGGTCGCCGGGTTGACGACCACGCGCGGGATGGTGATCACGAACGGGATCCCCGCCACGTCCGGGACGTTGCCCATGGCGATCTTGGAGCCGGTGGCGCCGATGGCGGCGACCAGCGTCTTGAGATCGGCCTCGAACTGCGCCACCGGGGTGATGGTGACGCCCTCGATCACGCGGCCGGAGAGGGCGGCGCCGAGGACGTCGTTGTTGCCGATCCAGATCGTGGTGAACGTCGGGCGCTGGCCGACCGCCTGCTGGAGCTGGGTGCCCCGGCCGCGCAGGATGAGGTCGTGCAGGCCGCCGTTGTCGGTCACCGTGGCGACCGCGTCATGGACGTCGGCGCCCGGCACGGCCAGGTTGTTGTAGGAGCGGTTGAGCGTCAGGTTGAGCGGCACGCCGCTGCCGGGCCGCGGTCCGATGATGAGCGGCGACAGGCTGCGCAGCTCGGAGCCCGCCGGGATGCCCGGATCGCTCACGATCGGCTGCTCGAAGCCGGCGGTCTGGGCCGTGGCCTGGCGGAAGATCAGGATGGGATAGCTGTTGCGCTGGGCGCTCTGGTAGAGGCCGCCGCTCATGAAGCCGGCGGTCAGGCTGTCGCCGATGGCGACGTAGCGGGTGAAATCCGCGGAGCCGGTGTCCACGGCCGAAGCCGTCACGGGCAGGATCAGGGCGAACGCCAGGGCGCCCGCCAGGGTCTTCAAACGGAGCATCGTCCTCATCTCCTCTCGAATTACCAGTTGAGGGTCACGCCGAGCAGCACGGCCTTGGTGTTGTAGGTGCCGAAGAACGTCTCGCCGTCCTCCAGGCTCTTGGCGCGGGTGCGCTCTTCGAAGTCGAGGTACATCACGGCGACGTCGTAGCCGAGGCCCGGACCGTCATGGCCAAAGCCGACGGTGATGCCGTTGCGGTTCGCATCGGGCAGCAGGGGCGAGACGGTCTCTTCCGGCTGCGGCGACTCGTCGAAGACGTAGCCGAAGCGCCACTGGTTGGCCGGGCTGACCGACCAGCGCAGGCCGGCGCGGTAGTTGTTGGCGTCCTCCCACTGCTGCGGGATGTTCGAGTCGGGCAGCGAGTTGCCGGCGCCGCCGACGAAGTCGATGCCGACCGAGTCGAAGCTGCTCCAGCCGGTCCAGTTGAAGTCGGTCTCCAGCAGGAGGGTCGGGGTGAGCGAGAAGGCCAGGCCGAGGCTCGCCATGTCCGGGAACTCGATCTCGGTCTCGACCGGAAGCTTCTTGCCGAAGGGGATCTGGGCGCGGACCGCGGCGTCGAGCTGCGGGTTGCCCGTGGAGATCTGGGTCACCTCGGCTTCGCCCTCGTACTCGACCTTGACCTTGCTGCGGTAGGAGAGGCCCCAGGAGAAGCTGGGATTGATCTTGTGCAGCAGGCCGGCATTGAAGCCGTAGCCGGTGCTGAAGTCGCTCTCCAGCACGAGCCGGCCGACGTCCGCCACCCGCTGGGTGAAGGGGTTGAGGGTGCCGACGTTGCGGCGCAGCTCGACGTCCGAGACGCGGGCGACCGCGCCGATGCCGATGCCGAAGGTGGGCGACACCTTCCAGCCGAGGGTCGGGTTGATGTCGACGGCGCGCAGCGCCGCCTTGGTGCTCAGGAAGCGTCCGGCGAACGCGTCCGGATCCTCCCACTCGGTGGTCAGGCCGAACGGCGCGTTGACGCCGATGCCGAGCTTGAAGGTGTCGTTGACCGGCTGCAGCCAGCCGATGTGCGGGAGGAGCTGGGAGAGATCCTTCTGCTCGGCCGTGTAGCCCTCGCCCGGGAAGGGGTTCGCGCCCTCGAGCTCGGCCTTGGTGCTCCGGAACCAGGTGGTGCCCACGGAGACCTGCCGCTCTTCGATGAAGGCCAGGCCGCCGGCGTTGTGGAAGAGGAGCGACGGATCGTCGGCCTGGGCGGTGAAGGCCCCCGCCATGCCCATCGCCTTGGTGCCCTGCTCGAAAATGCCGAATCCGGCGGCATGGATGGGAGCCGCGGCCAGCAGCCCGATCGCGCCGAGTGCGGACAGCTTCCCCGCCGCAGCCAATGTCTTCCCGATGATGCCTCCTCGCCTACGCATCCTTATCTCCTCCTGTTGAAAAGGGTCTTGCCGAGTCATGGATCGAAGCATGCCTGATCCCCTACCCCAGGATGACGATTGGAATCGGTGCCGGGAATCAGCAATTCGCAGGAACGTGCAACAAGAGCCAACGTTAGTCCCAAGTACGAAGGGTGTCAACGGCCCGGCGGGCGGCTGCCTGGGGGGGGCTGAACCGCGAGCCCAAGCTGTTAGAGTACGCGCGGAGGTAACGTCGATGTTCGAGCACGAGGTGCAGGAGCAGACCTTCTCCAAGGTCAAGGAATATCTCGGGGAGCTCTTCGAGGAGCCCTACCACGACCCCGAGAACGACCATTTCTACGTCCGGTACGGCACGACCGTGCTGGAGATTTCCGTGGAGCCCCACGGCTCGGACGAGTCCGTGGTCAACATCATGTCCTACTGCGTCCAGGACGTGGAGCTGGAGGAGGATCTCCTTCTCGGCCTGCTGGAGCTGAACCACCAGCTCGTCTGCGGCGCGTTCTCCCTGGTCGGCAACGATATCTTCTTCGCCCAGTCGCTCTATGGGAACAGCCTGGAGCCGCGCGACCTGCTGCGCGCCATCACCTCCGTGGCGAACATCTCGGACGACTACGACGACCGCATCGTCGCCCGCTACGGCGGCCAGACGGCGCTCGAGAAGATCCAGGACACGGGCGGGCGGCGGAAGCGGACCGGAGAGGGATCCTGATCGGGCCTACCAGCGGCCGGTCTTGACGGCCGCTTCGGCTTCCCGGTCCAGCTCCTTCTCGCGCTCGGCCTGCCGCTTGTCGTAGAGCCTCTTGCCCTGCGCCAGCGCGACCTCGACCTTGATCCAGTTGCCCAGGAGGTACACGGAGAGGGGGATGACCGTAAACCCTTTCGTCAGGGTGCGCCCGAAGAAGCGGTCGATCTGCCGCCGCTTGAGCAGCAGGCGGCGGTCCCGGTCGGGCGCGTGGTTCTCCCGGTTGCCGTGGCTGTAGTGACTGATGTGGGCGCCCACGAGCCAGGCCTGGCCGTCGCGGAACTCGACGAAGCTGTCCTTGAGCTGCACCTTGCCGGTGCGGATGGCCTTGACCTCGGTTCCGCCGAGCGCGATGCCCGCCTCCTCCGTCTCGTGGATGTGGTAGTCGTGCAGAGCCTTCTTGTTCGAGGCCAGGACGCGCTTGACCAGCTCCTTCGGTTTGCTGTTGGGAACCACTTTCATGCCCATGCGTTGAAGTCTATCAGGCCTTGCAGTCCCCCTCTCCCAATCGCATGGGGAGAGGGGAAGGGGATCAAACCCAAACCCCTGCTAGACTTTTTCCGTCTATGAGAACCGTGCTCACCCTTCTAGGGCTTCTCCTTTTCGCTGCCCCGGCCCGGCCCGGCCCGGCCATTCATGGCCTTCAGGCCGCGCTCGACGGCAACCGCGTCGTGGCGAGCTTCGCGCTCACCGACGCCTTCGACGGCAAGCTGTCCCGGCGCATCGACAGCGGTCTGCCCACGCCGATCGTCTACGAGATCGAGCTGCACAAGGACCGCAAACGCTGGTACGACAACCGGATCGACGGCACCACCCTGGAGGTCGTGGCGGTCCACGACGCCGTGGCCCGCAGCTACAGCGTCCATTTCAAGCTGCACGGCGAGCTGGTCGAGAGCCGCACGGTGCGCGACCGCGAGGCGCTGGCCGCGGCGATGACCCGCATCGAAGGCATGCCGGTCTTCACCCTGGGCGACGACACCCCGTCCGGCCGCCTGATCGTGAAGGTCCGCGCCCGGCTCGGCTCGCGCACCCTCCTGTCCTTCATTCCGGCGTCGATCGACACGGACTGGAAGGACTCGAACAAGTTCCGCTTCCGCCGGTGAAGGCAATCGAGACGTGAAGCCGTCGAAGCTGGAGCGCCTGCTCAAGAACCACCGCCTCCTCTTCGGCGGCCTGGCGGCGCTGCTGCTCGTCTTCACGTCGCTCTTCTACCTGTCCCAGACCGAGCGCGACCTCCCCGCCTCGCTGGTCACGAACCGGGTTCTCCTGTTCGTCCTCTGGTACATCAACGTCATCCTGATCGTCGTCATCGTCTTCGTCCTGCTGCGCAACCTGGTCAAGCTCCTGGTGGAGCGCCGGCACCGCACGCTGGGCTCGACGTTCAAGTTCAAGCTGGTCGCCACCTACGTGGGGCTGTCGCTCATCCCGGTGCTCGCGCTGTTCTTCATCGCCACCGAGCTGCTGCGGGGGTCGATCGACCGCTGGTTCAACACGCCGCTCGCGCCGGTGCTGGAGCGCGGCAACGCCGTGGCCCAGGCCTTCTACGACCGGGTGGAGGGGACGGCTCTGCGCGACGCCGGGTTCGCCCTGCGGGAGATCGAGGGGATCGACCTGGACCAGGCCGACGAACGGCCGCGGCTCACCAGCCGGCTCCAGGA
Organism: Holophagales bacterium; assembly: GCA_031390755.1. GTDB lineage: Bacteria > Acidobacteriota > Thermoanaerobaculia > Multivoradales > UBA5704 > DATMER01. The sequence goes on along the minus strand of JANMTS010000071.1, from coordinate 25,347 downwards.
GCTGCTCGCCGAGCTCGACCTCGACGTCCTCGCCGTCTATGAAGGGAGGGAGTTCGTCCGCGCGGTGCTCGACTCTCAGTCGGGCATCCCCGATCTGCCCGAGCCCGGCCGCGACTTCCTCGACGAGGCGGTGCGCAACGGCAAGGCCGTGCGCATGGACGTCTCCTCCGGACCGGGCCGGCTCGTGCTGGCCGGCGTTTCCAACCGCGGAAAGACCGTCATCGCGGGCACCCTCCTCGATCCCCGGGTGGCGGAGCAGACCGATCAGCTGGTGCGCGACTTCCAGGCCTACCGCCAGCTCGAGGTCCAGAAGGACGACCTGAGATCGAGCCACGTGCTGCTCTTCCTCATGGTCACGCTGCTGATCCTCCTGGGCTCGTCCTGGGTCGGCCTGCGGCTGGCGCGCCGCGTGACGCTGCCGATCCAGGCCCTGGCCGAGGGAACCCGGCTCATCAGCCTCGGCGACCTCGGGCATCGGGTCGAGGTCGAGGCCGACGACGAGCTCGGCGTGCTGGTGGAGTCGTTCAACCGCATGACCGCCGAGCTGGCCAGCAACAAGGAGGCGCTGGAGCGCAGCAGCCGCGACCTGGTCGAGGCGAACCGCCTGGCGGCCTGGAACGAGGCGGCCCGGCGCATCGCGCACGAGATCAAGAACCCGCTGACGCCGATCCGCCTGGCGGCCGAGCGCATGCAGGTGAAGAACGAGCAGGGCGATCCGGGCCTCGGCCGGACGGTCGAGGAGGGCGTCGAGATCATCGTCCGCGAGGTGGTCCATCTCCAGAAGATGGTCGACGAGTTCTCGCGCTACGCCCGAATGCCCCGGCCGAGCCCGATGCCGGTCGACCTGGAGCGGCTGGTCGTCGACACGCTCAACCTGTATCGCGACGTCAAGCCGGGAATCGAGCTGGAGGCGCGGGTGGAGAGCGAGGCCGCGACCGCGCAGCTCGACGCCGAGCAGATCCGCCGGGCGCTGATCAACCTCCTGGACAACGCCGTGGAGGCCACCGAGCCGCCCGGCCGGGTGGAGGTCGCGGCCCGGCGCCAGGCCGACGGCGGCCTGGAGATCCGGGTCGCCGACACCGGCCTGGGCACGCCGCCGGAGTCGCGCGACAAGCTCTTCCTTCCTTATTACTCCACCAAGGGCCGGGGCACGGGCCTGGGGCTCGCGATCGTGCATCGGATCGTGACCGATCACGACGGCACGATCCGGGTCGAGGACAACGAGCCGCACGGGACGGTGTTCGTGCTGGGATTGCCGAACGGATAGAATTGTCCCGTTCCCAGGGAGCCATGAATGATTGATCGCGTCCTCGCAAGCAGCTACCGCATCGTCGAGAAGGTCGGCGAGGGCGGCATGGGTTCCGTCTACCGCGCGGTGGACGTGATGCTGGAGCGGGACGTGGCGATCAAGGCCATCCGGCCCGAGCTGGCGCGCGATCCGGACATGGTGGAGCGTTTCCGCACCGAGGCGCGCTCGCTGGCCCGGGTGAGCCACCCGGCGATCGCGACCATCTTCAGCTTCTTTCAGGACGGCGGCGACCTGTTCCTGGCCATGGAGTTCGTCCGCGGCCGGAGTCTCGCGAAGGTTCTGGAGACCGACGGCGCCCTGCCGTGGGACCGCGCCGTGCGGCTCCTCGACACGGCGCTCGACGGCATCGCCGAGGCGCACCGGGCGGGGATCATCCACCGCGACCTGAAGCCCGACAACCTGATGATCACCGACGCCGGCTCGGTCAAGGTCACGGACTTCGGGATCGCGCGCATCGCCGGGGCCGGACACCTGACCCGCACCGGCCTGCTCGTGGGCACGCTACGCTTCATGGCGCCGGAGCAGATCCAGGGCGAGGAGGCCGACGCCCGCTCGGACATCTACTCCCTGGGCGCCGTCTTCTACCAGATGCTCTCCGGCCGCCAGGCGTTCGACGGCAAGAGCGACTACGCCATCCTGAAAGCCCAGATCGAGGAGATGCCGCCGCCGCCGAGCCTGGTGGCGCCGGCACCGGGCATCCCCGAGTGGCTCGACCGCGCCGTGCTGCGCGCCCTGGCCAAGAAGCCGGCCGCCCGCTTCCAGAGCATCGAGCGGATGCAGCGCTTCCTGCGCTCCCAGGGCGAGGACGATCCCGCCGACACCGGGGACGAGCCGATGCGGCCGGTCTCGCTCGTCCCGCTTGAAGATCTGGACGACCTGCCGACGATCGTCACGCCGCCGCGGTCCGTCCAGGCCGCGCCGAGGCCGGTCCTTCCCCCGATCCCGCCCATCCCGCCCATCCCCCCGATCCCGCTGATCCCCCCGGTCACGTCGAGACAGGAGCGGAGGCCGGCCGCCGTCCCGCCGCCGATCCCGACCATGGCCTCGGGCGCCCCTCCGATCGGCACGGACGCGAGCCTCTACCGGCCCATCGCATCCGGCTCGAAGTCGAGCGGTCTCGGCTGGAAGCTGGCCGTGGGCGCCGCCGCGCTGGTGGCCGTGCTCACCGGAGTCGGCCTCGCCGTCCTGACGCGCGACGAGCCGGGAGATCCGGCCGCGGCGGCGTCCACGGAGACGACCGGCGACCTGGCTCCCGCACCGCCCCAGGAGACGGACGAGCCCTCCGTGCTCATCTCCCCCTCCGGCGTCTCCGCGGAGACCGACGCCGTGCCCGAGGATATTGACGTTGGGAACGATCTGCCGGAGCCAACGCCCCGGCCGCGCCAGACTCCCATCGGGAGTACGGAGGCTCCCCCCTCGGAGACGGTCGCCATCTACCAGCCTCCGACCGTTATCCCCGACACGCCCGCCGCGACCGCCACGCCCCCAGCAGCCGCAGAGCCCGAACTGCCGGCCGCGCCCATCGAGGAGCTGCGGCGGCTCGGCGGTGAGATCGAGACCTCCAGCGGCCGGCTGCTGGAGATGTACCAGGCCTATCTGACCCAGAAGGAAGATGCCGGCGGCGAGATCACCGACAGCGACGAGGAGCTGGAGGAGTGGATCGAGTCCTTCGTCGGCTCGGCCGAGAGCCTCAACAGGCAGATCCAGGGCGGAGGCTTCCTGGCCCGCCTGCGCCGCCGGGGGGACACCGAGTCCCGGCCGCAGCTCGGCAAGCGCGTGAAGGAGATCGCCGGCGCCGCCGCCCGGATCGACGCGCTCATGGCCCAGACCCAGCCGAGCGCGGAGGTCCGGCGCTCCTGGCAGGAGCTGCGCCAGCGCGGCCAGCGCGTGGGCCGGATCGCCGCCTCTCTACGGTAGACTCTCCCCTTTCCGCCGCGCCCCGGTCTCGCTGGGGACGGCGAAGGAGAGTCGAGCATGCGAATCCTGGTGGCCCTGGGCGGCAACGCCCTGCTGCGGCGCGGTGAGGCCATGACCGCCGAGAACCAGCGCAAGAACGTCCGGATCGCGGCCGAGGCGATGGCTCCGCTCGGGCGCGAGCACCAGCTCGTCATCTCCCATGGCAACGGTCCCCAGGTGGGACTGCTGGCACTCCAGAGCGCCGCCTACCTGCCGGTCGAGGCCTATCCGCTCGACGTGCTCGGTGCCCAGACCGAGGGCATGATCGGCTACATGGTCGAGCAGGAGCTGGGCAACCTGATGCCGTTCGAGCAGCCCTTCGCCACGATCCTCTCCATGGTCGAGGTCGATCCCGAGGATCCGGCCTTCCAGAATCCGTCGAAGCCCATCGGCCCCATCTATACCGAGGAGGAGGCCCGGAAGCTTCAGCAGGAGAAGGGCTGGACCATGGCGCTCGACGGCGACAGGTTCCGCCGCGTCGTCCCCTCCCCCATGCCGCGGCGGATCTTCGAGATCCGGCCCATCAAGTGGCTGCTGGAGAAGGGCTGCATCGTGATCTGCGCCGGCGGCGGCGGCATCCCGACCGTCTACGGCCCGGACCGCAAGCTCCTCGGCTGCGAGGCGGTCGTGGACAAGGACCGCGCCAGCGCGCTCCTCGCCCGCGAGCTCGACGCCGACCTCTTCATCATGGCGACCGACGCCGACGCCATCTACCTCGACTGGGGCAAGCCCGAGCAGCGCGCCATCCGCAAGGTCCATCCCGAGGAGCTCGGCAAGCTCAACTTCGCCGCCGGCTCCATGGGTCCCAAGGTCGAGGCCGCCATCGAGTTCGCCACCCGCACCGGCAAGACCGCGGCCGTCGGCGCCCTCGCCGACCTCGTGCGGATCGCCCGCGGCGAGGCCGGCACGTCGGTCACCATCCAGGCCGACGGCCTGGAGACCTACTGACCCGGAGGCCTACCGGGCGACTCAGATGATCTCAGGATGATTTCAGGAGCTGGACCAGCCGGGTCAGCGCCGCGCGGTCAGGCTCTTCGAGGCGGGCGAAGAGCTGCCCTTCCATCTCGGCCAGGATGCGCGCGCCTTCCGCGTGGCGCTCCCATCCTTCGGGAGTCAGGGTTGCGAGGACGCTGCGACGGTCCCCGGGATCGCTCACCCGCTCCACCAGCCGGTCGGCCTCCAGCCGGTCCACGAGCTGCGTCATGTTCGAGCGCACGCAGCTGCACCGGTCGGCCAACGCCCCCAGCGGTACCGGCTCCTTGGCCTCGGCCAGATGCGAGAGCGTCCGGAACTTCGAGAGCGACAGCCCGATCCGGCTCAGCGCAGCCTCCAGATTGGCCTCCATCTCATGCACGGCGCCGAGCATGAGGAAGGTCATCGGGGCTGGAACCGTCTCGTTCATAGATGAATGATAAACACGTCACGCATCAGGAGTCAAGCCCGGACCGGGCTCCGGACGGAGGGAAAGTTACTCGCGGCACCTATTCGCGGCGCCTATTCGCGACGGAGCAGCACGACGGTCTGGTCGTCGTACTGGGGCTTGCCCACGGCGAAGCGGCTGACGGCTTCCTGGATCTCGTCCAGGACGGCCTGAAGCGACCGGCCTTCGTGGCGGCGGAGGATCTCGGTCAGCCGATCCATGCCGAACTCCTCGTCGTCGACGGCCTCGGCCTCGGTGATGCCGTCGCTGTAGAGGCAGAGGAGATCGCCGGGCTCCATCGAGACCTCGCGGGGCTGGTAGCGGCTGTTCGGGAGCAGCCCGAGCGGCAGGCCGCCCGCGGACAGCTCCTCCACCTTGCCGTTCGCATGGAGCAGCAGGCCGGGGTTGTGGCCGGCGTTCAGATAGCGGAGCACGCCGGACCACGGCTCCAGCTCTGCGATCAGCATGGTGATGAACTTGTTCGAGGCGCTCGACTCCAGGATGTGCCGGTTCAGCCGCTCCAGCAGCGACGCCCCGAACCCGGCCTGGTCGAGCAGCAGCCGCAACGCCGAGTGCAGGGTCGACACCATCAAGGCAGCCGGCATTCCCTTGCCGGAGACGTCGCCCACCACGACCTCCACGCGGCCGTCCGGCAGCGCGAGCAGGTCGTAGTAGTCGCCGCCGACCTGGCGGGCCGGCCGGTTCCAGCCGACGAGCTGATAGCCGGGGACGTCCGGAGAGCCCTTGGGCAGGATCAGGCGCTGGATCTCGGCCGCCAGGTGCATCTCCCGCTCCAGGCGCTCGCGCTCCAGGGCCTCGCGGTGCAGGCGGGCGTTCTCCAGCGCGATCGCGGCCTGGTTGGCGAATAGGGCGAGCGTGCGGCGGTCCGCCGGCAGGAACGGTCCGACGCCGCGGCGGCTCTCCTTGTCCCCGACCACCAGCAGCCCCTTCGGCCGGTCTTCGATGGCGATGGACAGCCCCAGGCAGTGCTTGGTGCCCGGCAGCAGCCCCGGCGGCGCGGGGCCGCCCTCCAGGAATCCCGCCAGCTGGACATCCGCGGCCTCGACGGCCGGCGCGGCCGTACCGCCGAACGTGCGATCCAGCCGGTATTCGAGCGGCGCGCCCGCCATGCGAGGCAGGGTGTCGTCCTCCAGCAGGTAGAGCGCGCCGCGGCGGGCGTCCAGCAGCGACACGGCGCGCAGCAGGATCTCCTCGGACAGCCGGTCCAGGTCGAGCGTCCCCGCGATCGCGAGCCCGACGTCGTAGAGGTTCTCCAGCTCCACGACCCGGTAGTTGACCTGGAACTGCTGCTCCTTGAGATCGCGGCGCAGCCGGCTGGCCCGCAGCAGCGACGACAGCAGAAGCGTGAGCGGCTCGCCGGCCGGATCGCCCGCCGGGGGATCAACCACGGACGGATCGGCCAGCCTGTAGATCAACCGGCCGTCGGGAAAGCGGAAGCTGCGGAGAGGCCCGGGCTCGGCCTCCAGGTCGGCCTCTTCGAACGCCTCGGGGAGCGGCTCGCCGGAGGCGTGCTCCTGGTCCAGCCGGCCGTCCTTGCGGAGGTAGAGAGCGGCGGCCGAGGCGCGATGCCGGCCGGCCCAGAGGTCGAGGAGAAGATCGAGGAGGGGCCCTTCGGCGGGCTCGTTGAGGGAAAGCTCGTGGAGCTCCTGCCAGGAGGCTGGCTCCGGGGCCGGCTCAGCCACGGAGCCCAGCGACCGCCTTCTCTTCGTCAGGGAAGATCGGCGCATACTGCGACAGACCCATGATGTGGAAGGTTTTCTCGATCGTGGGCGTGAGGCTGCAGAAGCCCAGCTTGCCCTCGATCTCGATCATCTTCTCGATGATCTCGATGAGGATCGAGATGCCGATCGAGTTGACGATCTTGGTGCCGCCGAGGTTGAGCAGGAGCACCTTGAAGCCCTCGTCGAGGAGCTTGTAGGCGACCTTGGCGATCTCCTCGCCGCCCTGGTTGTTGATGTACCCCTCCGTGTAGATCACCGCCACCCCTTCGCGGCGGTCCACGGAAACGTTCAGGCTGTCGGTCATCAGGCCGTCCCTCGCAACTTGCTCATCACGACCTTCGTCCCTTCGGAGCCGGAGTGGATCTCCACCTCGTCCATCAAGCCCCGGATGATCTTGAGGCCCCAGCCGCGCTTGCGCTGGGCCTTGAGTTTCGCACTGATCGCGGGCTCGTCGACCTCATCCGGGGAGAACCCGATCCCGGAGTCCCGGACGGTGATCCGGAGCTTTTCCGGATCCTTGTCCCCGATCACCTCGAAGGTCACATAGATGGCGCCGTCGGCCGCGTGGCTGTGCTCGAGGGCGTTGATGCAGGCCTCGACCACCGCCATGCGGACCTCGTCGATTCTATCCGGAGTCATCCGCATGGATTCGGCGATGGCCGTCGCAGTCTTGCTGGCCTCGATCTCCATATCGGGCACCATCGGCAGTGCCAAGGTGACCTCCTTCATGACGGCTTCACCGGCCATGGTCCCAGTGTCGTAAGTCGAAGTCGTCCGACACTCAGAACGAGAGAAAGAGCTGCAGGGCGTAGATCACGAGCGGATGCACCAGGTCGTGCGCCAAGAGCCACCCGAAGCTGCCGATCGTGGCAGCTGACAGCAAAACCTTTCCCGGCACATAGGGAACGGCGACATGTTTGCGGACGGAGTCTAACATGGCATTCCTCCTCGATGCCCGCCCTATATCGCAAGGGCGTTGCCAGCTCTCGAGGATTCCGGTCCATGGGTCGCAAGTCCTTCATTCTTCGACTCTTCCAGACTCTCTCCAAACCGGCGCGGCAGGATGCCTCAACCGCCCGCGGGGCATAATGTCTCACGCCGTCACGTCCCTGTCACGTCCAAATCGCGGAAGTCCCCAGATTGCCGCACTTGCGGGGTCATTCGGGGCGAAATGTCCCGCATCGGCCGAAATGTCCCAGGACTGTCTTTCCACGTTTCCGACGGGGTTTGCGTCCAACCTTTGCCCCGGCTTCCGTGTCCTACAGACCATGAGCCTCCCCTACTCTCTCCCCCGACTTCCCTACGCTCGGCTGCGCTTCACCTTACGCTCGGTGGACCGGGCGGTGCTCCCGCCGTTCAAGGGTTCGCTGCTGCGCGGGGCCTTCGGTCACGCCTTGAGGAGCGCCACCTGCTCGATGGGACCGGATCAGAGCTGCCCGGACTGCCTGCTGCGCCAGGTCTGCCCGTACACCCGGTTGTTCGAGACGTTCGTCGAGGGCGAGCCCCCGCCGTTCCTCCGCGGCCTTCCCACCTCGCCCCGGCCCTATGTGTTCGAGTCGGGGACGGACGAGTGCCACTTCGCACCCGGCGATCCCCTGGTGTTCGATCTCCTTCTCTTCGGCCAGGCCGCGGAGCTTCACGGCTATGCGCTGCTCGCGGTGGAGCGGATGGCCCGAACCGGCCTCGGCGCCGACCGCTCCCCGTTCGTCCTGGACCGCGCCGAGCTGGCCGCGCCCGGAGGCTGGCGGACCCTCTGCGCCGGCGGCCGGCTCTCAGCATCTGCAAAACTCGCCAGGCCGGAGCCGCTCCACCCCTCCGACACTCCGGTCGGAGACGGCAAGGCCACGCTCCGCTTCCTGACCCCCACACGCCTCATGGTGCGCGGAAGGCTCCTGGAAGAGCCGGCCTTTCGTCCGCTCGTCTTCGCCATCCTGAGACGGACTCTGGAGCTCGCCTGGTTCCACCACCCCGGCGCCGACCTCGACTGGTGCTTCCGCCCTCTCCTCGACCTCGCCTCCGGCATCCGGATCACGGCCCGGGATCTTCACTGGAACGACCTGGAACGCTACAGCAATCGGCAGGAACGAAAGGTAGAGATCGGAGGCTTCATCGGGCAGATCGACCTCGAAGGCGACCTCGCGCCGTTCGGTCTCCTTCTCCGGACGGCGGAGGTGCTCCACCTCGGCAAGGGGGCGACGTTCGGGCTGGGGCGGGTGGCGGTGGGGTGAGGGGCCTCAGCCTCTCACCGGTTCACTCTTGATCCGCTCGCATAGGACTGCACCAGCCGGCGTGCCCACCCCACAATCCAGGCCGCCTCCTCCCAGGAAGCCTTGTTGGAAGAAATGGCCTCACTCACATGCTCCCCCAACCTCCTCAGTTGGCGCTCCGTTGAGCTGGTGCGGCGCGCAAACGGGCTGTTCGGCAAATCCCGGAGCAACTTGAGGGTCGCCTTAACATCGTGATGCCGACGCAGGTGGGCAAGAACCATCGACAGGAGGTTGTCGGGGACACGGTCGCCGGCGCATCGGCTGGCCAGCACATTCGCCTTCTGGAGGATTACGTCGATCCCGAGCATCTCAAGGCCTCCTCAAAGTGGTGATTGCCCTCAGCTCGGCGAGCGGGACCCGGTCGATCAAGGACTGGTGGGCGACCCGGACCGCTTCCGCCAGATTCACGAGAGGTGCAGCCGATGGCTTCCACGAGCGGGTGTTCCTTCCTGTGTGGAGACGCGCTTCGGCGCTCATGAGCTCGACCTTGCCAAGCCCGACCGACTTGAAGCCTCCGAAACGGACGATTCCGACTTCTCCGCCCTGGCCTGAACAGAGGAGGAGAGCCCCAAGCTCGGCAAGAGATACGGCTTCAAGATGCACTTCCAGGCGAACCTCGGAGCCCTTCGGCACGGAGTCAACGAACTCAAAGACAAGCGGCCCGTTGTCGCGCTTCCTGTCCGTCACCAGGTCGCCGTCGTAGTAGAACTTCCGTCCTTCCACAGCCTGGATTGCAATGATCCTCCCCTGGCTCGACGCCGCGCCCGGCTGCGCCAGCCGATGCGGCGACGGACTTTCCATCGGCGCCACCTGGAGCGGCCTGCCGGCCGGGGGGCCGGTGATGATGCCGTCCGCCGGGTGCACCCGCCCGCGGTACCCCATGGCTCCGAAGAGCGACTCGGCTGGCGAGAGAGTCCGGAGGTGGGCCTTCTCCTTGACCATCACGGCGCGAAGGCTCTTCAGACGAGGGTCGCCAATCCTCACCTCGTACTCGTTGGGCCGGTCCTGACTCTTCAAGGCTTGCGGAGTCTTGTCGCTCTTGAGCTTGTAGAAGTCCTTCGCCAAGGCGAGCCTCGAGCGGGTGACCGCCTCATAGCGAGCCCGCACGGCTCCTTTCCAGCTGGAGCCCGGGAAGACCGGCAGGCCCTCGCGCCGCACGATCCCGCGCACGGGTTGGTCTGGGCCTGAGAGGCCGCATTCCAGTGAGCTCTCGAAGGCGCCGGAGCCCACATGGAGCGGGGTCTCGGTCCGATAGCAAAGAACCAGGGTTCCACTGTAGAGGTGCTGAGGATAGACATCGTGGCCGGGTGCCGTCACCTTCTTCGGTAAGTCCGGGAGCGAGACGAAATCGTAGGGATGATCCCGCATCTGCTCGGGGTCGCGCGGACTGTTGCGGCCTTCCTCGCGGTAGGCGTCGAGGTCACGCATCGCTCTCTCCTTCCTGGAAGGTCATCTCATCCGAAGCCCGATAGCGGCTTCCCACCAGGCAGCCTCGATCCAGGTAGTCGATCCGGACCAGCCGGGCCGGACCGGAGTACCAGTGGCGCACCAGAACCGGGCTTTCGAGGGCGGTCACTTCCGAGGTGGCCTCGGAGGATCTCAGAACCTGGACTCCGGCCTCGTCCCAGATCACCGTCGTGCTCCGATCGAAAGCGAAGCCACGCGGCCGAAGCGTTCCGCCGCCGGAGCCGCGCCGGAACCCGGCTTCCAGCGGACCCTCGTCACCGATCCATGGTTCCTGCAGGAGGGACACCTGGTAATCCCTCTCGTCGGCAGCGAGATAGGTGACGTGAACGCTTTCGTTCAAGCGGCCCATCCGTCTCTCCTTCGCTGTGCTTCCGCCAGAAACCTGGACCAGGGACCGGCCAGCAGGGCCTCGGCGAAGGGATCGATGGCCACATCCGCAAGCTCCACCCGCCGCCAGCTCATGCGCTCCGTGGTGGCGACCCCGGGAAGGGCCATCTCGTCGCCCGCGAAGAGGTTGTAGACTTCCGACTGCGAGGACAGCGCTCCGGCGCCGAGAAGCTTCCCGTCGGAACCGGCCACGGCTCGCGACTCGATCACGATCTTGCGGATCTCGGCCTTGACCCAGCCGTTGCCGCGGCTCGTTCCGGACCCCACCTGCACGTAGCCTTCGTCGAGATCGCGCAGGACCAGCAGCAACAGCGCGAGTTGATAGAGTTGGACGTTGCGGAAGAACACCTGCCCGTCGAAACGCCCTCCCACGACGACTTCCTGATCGAACAGGGCACCTCCATGGACGGAGCCGAGCAGCCGGTCGATGGCGACCCCGTTGCGCGCTTCGGTCCGGTTGGCAAGCCGGAGTTGCTCTTCCCGCTCAGCGCTTCCGGGCTCCGCGTGGCCTCCCGGAATGAAGTCGGAAACGGACACGCGGCCCTTCATGCCGAGCGTTCCAAACGTTCGGCCGAGCGGACAGGTCTTGCGGAACGCTTCGTCTCCGGGCGTCTTCTGGTTCGGGGCGCCTTCCCGCCGCTCGAACGTCGGCGTGATCGCAATGCCTTCGGTGGTGAGCAGACGCTCGGCGTGCGCCCGCATGACTCCCTTGAGCGAGGAGCCGGGAAGGTAGACCGTGCGTCGATCTCCCAGCCACGTGCGAACCCACTCCAGGTCGGGACGGGTGGGGTCCACGCCCTGCCGGCCGCTCCGGATGAGAATCGGGCCTTTGGGCGTGATGGAGAGATCGATCCTGATTCGATTGAGCTCGCTTGCGAACATCAGCAGGCCTCCTGCCATCGCCGGGCCAGCGCGCCGACGAAGCGATCGATGACGTCTTGAAGGGCCGCCGGCCGCGCGGACTCGTCGGCAGGCCGGGCTTTCTCCTCGGCCGCAGCGCGCGACGCCACATCCCACTTGTCTCCCTTCTTGATCAGGAACCCGCACTCCTCGAGCCGCTGCAAGGCGTTGTCCCAGGGCTTCCTCGCCTGGCGGCCTTGCAGCCCCATGCCGAGCTTCTCGTTGAGGTTTTCTTTCGTCAGCCCACGCTCTCCCCCTGCCGCTCCCAGGTGGTCGTTGTCGATTCTGGCCAGCCCGCGAATCAGATCGGCCAGCGCCTTCCAGGCCGCCGGATCTCCGGTTGTCGGCAGCACAGGCTCCACCGGGGCCGCCACCGCCTCAGGCTCCGCCGGTCCAGCCGCCTTGAGGAGATCGCGGCTTGAGAGGAGATCCGCGAAGGGGTTGCCCTCACGGAGACTGGTCTCGACAAGACTCTCCCAGGCGATGCGGACCTGCCCCAGGCCCCGGCTGGTCTTTCCACCGAGCGCCAGGTTTCCCTGATCCATCTCGTGGAGCAGGTAGAGGAGCAGGCCCGCGTCGGAATCCTCGGGGTTGTCGAGGATCACGGTCAGACGGAACGAGGTGCCGGGCGGCACGGCTTCGAAGTCGTAGAGAACCTTGTCCGCGGCGAGGCCCTTGTCCCGATCGATGCCGACGCCGTTGCGCAGCTCCATGCCCGGAAGATCCCCCACGAGCGGCAGGTCGGGAAAGCGGACTCGGCTCGCCATGGCGAGAGAACCGAACAGGCGGCAGACAGTACAGCTGCGGCCCCAAACCTCTTCGGCCACCTCACGGCCGACATCCATCGCCGGATCTGTGGGCTCTCGCCTCTTCGATTCAGCCTCTTTCTCCTCGCGGATGCTCTCGACTGTATTGTGATCAACACAGGGAGCTCCGCTCATCATGCGACAGGACCAGAGATCGGGTTCGCCAGGCTTTCCAGCGAACGGAGCGCCGTGAAGCAATGCCTCGGCTGCGCTGCGCACAACGCCTTTCAGGCTGGAGCCTGGGACGTAGGGTCGGCCCGAGCCGTCCCGCACCACGGGCAGATCGGTGGCCAGTGGATCACCGCTGCCGCCGGCACCGATGTGCAGGCCGGTTCGCGTCGTGAGCAGTCCTTCCATCCGGAGACGGCCACTGAAGGTATCGAACAGGTGGATGCTCATGCCGCCTCTCCTTCGCCTTCGTGGCCATGTCTCTGAAGGTCCAGGAATTTGAGATATCGGCTCGCAAAGCCGAGGAAGTGACGGATCAGCTCGATCCGGACGAGCGGGACCAGCTCGGCGTCCTTGCTTGGATCCACGATGGCATTCAAGGCTTTCTGGACGGCGCCGGCATCGATCTCATGAATAAAGCGGTTTCCAAGCGACTTGCCGCCGGCGAGATTGGACCAGCTCTTCGCCGGCTTGTCTCTGCCCATCTGATAGCGAATGAAGTTGGTCACGACGGCTGGCGACTCGGTCTCCAGCGCGATGGCAATCAGGTTCCGGAGCTGGCTGTGTCCGAAATCCTTCTGCCGCAGTCTCGTGACCTGGGCGTCGTCCAGGAGAGTTTCAGCCGCCCGGACCAGAGCATCCTTGCTCCGGTCGATGGCGCGGCGGTGAGTGAGAGTGAGCGATCTCAAACCGGTTCCTCCTTCGTGCAGTCCAGGTGGATGGGATGACAGGCCACGATCCGGCCCCAGCCGTCCGGCCGGCCGGGGCCGATACCTTCGACTTCGAGTTGGCCGAGGGCCGGCAGCGCGGAAGTGCCTTCGGTTGTCTTCACCAGGAAGACCGAGCCCGGCACGTAGTGGCTGCCCACGCTTCGGGGAAGAGAGAGACGGGAGCTCCAGCCGCCATGCGTCTGTCGCCTCGTCACGCCGTGAACGGGCTCCAGCCCCAGGGAGCCCAACACGGCCCGCAATCTTCCGGTGTCGACGGCCAGCGGTCCCAGCGCGAGCAGGGCTCCCGTCGACTCGGGCCGCGGCACACCCAGGCGGCCGAGGCGGTCCGACCATCGGCCGTGGCGTTCGTTCAACGTCATACCGTTGGACCCAGCCTTCGCCTCCACGAACGCAAGACGGCCGAGGCCCCGATTCCGATCTCCCCCTACGTAGAGATCCTTCCGCGCGGCGGCTACGACCAGGCTCAGCTGCTCCGGACTGCCTGAAACCGGCACGTACAATTGAAGCGGCACGAGGGTCTCTTCTTCACCGTCCGAATCCAGATAGGGATCGATGACCTCCAGCGAGAAAAGCTTTCCATGCGCCACCCTGCCGGTCGCAGGGTCTCGCGCGGCCCGCGTGATGGTGCGGCGCTTCAACTGCGCTCGCATCCAGGTTTCCTCTTTCTGGAAGAGCGTTCCTTCCACGCGCCGCAGATCCAGCGGTCGGGATAGTCGCCGGCCTGTCAAGACTTCGGCGAGGAGCACGGCCGCCTCGTCGTAGAGCGCGCCTCCGGCTTTGGGTTGGTTCAAGGTCAAAGGCGCGGGGATGCTGGAGGGACCGCCGGGCCGACCGTCGCCAAAGCAGACCGGAGCGCTGCCGCCCAGGACGGGTTCCAGGACAGCTTCCGACAGCCGGGCGGCGACGGCTCCTCGCAGCACGCTGCCATGCAGATGGTCGCGGCTGGATGTGTAGTTGGAGGAGTCCTTGATGCCGGCGAGTTGCAGCGGCTCCATGGCCTGCAGAACGAGCACGGTTGAGCCGGCTTTCTCGAAGCTCGGCTCGTTCGCGGGGGCCGCCCGCTCGTCAAGAGTGTCGCCGAGTTGGATCGACACGAGGCCGAGGCCCCGGCCGCGGCCGGCTCCCAGCTGATCCGTGATCGAAACCACGGCTCGCAGAAAACCTTCCTCTTCCGAGTCGAGAGGTTCGAGGGCCGTCAGCACACCGCGGAAGCGGAGGCCGCAACCGGCCGCGGTGACTCGATTCTGAAACAGCCGCTGGGGCGCCGCCTGCTTGAGGCGGCGATCGAGGCTCACGTGGATGCGGGTGACGGGGTCGGGCAGGTCTTCAGCCGAGGCACCGTCGCCGCCTTCGATCTCGCACCGCAGCGGCCCGATGCGAAGGCGGCCTTCCGTGCCCTGACGCTCTTCCGTCGCGCCCCTGCCGAACAGGCGGTCCAGATGGTTCGCGCCTGCGCCTGCCCCTCGGACGAGCCGCTCGGCCGACTCGCGCAACGCTCCTTTCACGGCGCTGCCCGGAACCAGCAGGCCCGCCCGGTCCGAAGCGGTGTCTCCATCCGACTGTCCGCTGGCTTCGGCGTAGCCGCCGATGAACAGCGAGCCGTGCGGGGTGACGACGATCTCGTATTCCTTCACGCTTCACCTGCTTCCGCGGGTTCGTACCAGTGATCGTAGAGGTCGAGCATGTCCGCGATGTCGAAGATGGAATGCCCGTCGTACTTGGGAACCACGGCTTCCACACAGGCGTCCGCGTCCGAGAGCACATCCGCGCTCCCCTGGCTCAGCTGCCCCACCAGCTCTCTCCACTCCTTTTGCCGCCCCACCTGGTAGAGGATCTGGCTGCGGAGTTGGGCCGGCCCGGCCTTGGCGTGGCGAAGCATTGCGTAGAGCTGGCTCTTTCCAACGCCGGCTCGAACGGCCCGGAAGCGCCGGGAAAAGGTTTCAAGCTCGTTCAGCGAGTAGGGACGGCCGGAGAACAGGACTCCTCCGCTCCCGGCTTCTTCGAGGCGCTCGAGCTTGATGGACTCCGCGCGCGGCGAGCCGTCCGTGATCGCCGAGAAGCTCAAGGCGGAGCGCACGTTCTCGGGATCCTTGTAGCAACGCTGCTTCGAGAGCTTCAGAAGGCTTTCCGCCTCGCTCAAGAGGTGGCGGACGGGAAACTTCACGTGCGAGATGGCAATGCCGGCGCTGGCTCCGAGGCGAGCGCCCCTGAGAATCGGGGATTCGTCGGCGCCGTTCTGAATCCCACTGATCAGATCGCGGGCAAAGGGCACCGCGACCTTGCCTGGGAGGATCGCGACAAGGTCATCACCGCCGCAGATGGGCAGTTGATAGCGGCCGGCCGCTTTGCGGCGGCGCGGCGTCTGGGGATCTTCCTCCTCTTCCACGCTGGCCAGGCCGTACTGCTCTGCGAGAGCTCTTACGGTTGTACCGAGCAGATGATCGATGGCCCTGGACGTTCTCGCATATTCGATCGGCCGGGTCAGGCGGCTCAGAAGCCGTCCGACTCCATTGCCATCCGCATAGACGACGGCATAGAAACCGCCTTCGGGTCCGTCCGCGATGTCCTGGAAATCCGCGGGCTCGCGTTCGAAACGACGGCTCTGCCGCCCCTCCTGGATGCGTTGATAGCAGGGCTCGCATTCGAGCCGGCCGTCGGGTGCGGAGAAGCGTTTCGCCGGCCGCGCGGCGGCACGGCGGCCGCAGACCCGGCAACGTTCGACGAAGAACGGGACCGCGGGCTCTGCGTCGGGGCTGTTGAGGAATCGGTTGTGCGACAGGGTGCGGAACACCTCCTCAACCCGGCCACGAAAACCCTCTTGCCCGTCCAGAGGCACCACGGCGGTGGTGCAGGTTCCGACCAGCGTCCTCTCGGCGAAGGTCTGATGAAGGATCGCTTCGGAGGCCTCCGCCCGCTGCCGGGACATCAACGCCATACCGCTGCCGCCGCCGCTGTAGAGGATCTGCTCCGGAGAGACGCCGAGGCGCCGGCCCTGCCCGAGATCCTCGTCGATCTTGCGCAGGCAGGTGCTGGCGCCCCGGATGCAGGTCGCGTTGGTGGTATCGAAGACATAGCCGTGGACGCTGTTGGCATCCCAGGCCAGCAGACAGGCGCCGGCAGGAATCGCCCCCTGGCCTTCGGCGATGTAGCGGCGAATCTCTTCGTTCGGCGGAGCTCCCAGGGCTCTGGAGATTCCGACGACGAGACGTTCGACATCCACGGCTTCGAGAGGTTCCATCCGGGATGTCCTCAGTCCCTGGCCGGTGCGACGACCGTCCCAGTCCGCCCGGCCTTCGGACCGTCCTGCGTCTCCCCCACGCCTTCCTCATCCACCGTCGCAGACTGCGGCTCCGGCTCGTCGCCCCCCTTGCCGAGAACCTCCTTGCTGCGGGCGAGCTCCACCTTCGTACCCGGATTGGTCTGCCCTCCCCCGCCCTCCTGGTTGTCTTCGGCCATCCATGCCCTGCGATCGAAAGGTTCCATCGGAGATCCTCCTCGTCCCGACGGCCGGTCTGCCCGGTCGTCTGCCTTCTATGGACTAGGACACGAGGGGTTTTGGATTTGTTGGATGGAATCTTGGGGAGATTTCAGCGCCAGTCGCCCTGGAGCGAAAAGCTGGCCCAGTAGTACGGGGAGCGCCACTGGGGTTGGCTGCGGATGGCGAGCTGGGCGGCTCGGAGGGCGGCGGCGGGGGGGAGGCGGTCGACCAGGAGGCCCTGGTAGAGGCGGGCCATCAGCTCGGCGGTGGCGCGGTCCTGGACGGGCCAGTGGCTCACGATCACCCGTCGGGTTCCGGCCTGGAAGAAGGCTTGCGTGAGGCCCACGAGGCCTTCGCCTCGCAGCTCCCGGCCCAGGCCGGTCTCGCAGGCGCTGAGGACGGCGAGCTCGGCGGGCAGGCTCAGGCCGGCCACGTCGGGCGCCGAGAGGAAGCCGTCCTGTCTCCGGCCCTGCTCGTCGTAAAGCGACAGGACGAGGCCCGAGCGTTCCGGCAGGACGGGGTGCAGCAGTCCGTGGGTGGCAAAGTGGAGCATGCGGAAGCGGCTCAGAGCGCCGGAGAGGACGAGGTCTCGCCTTGCGTCGGTTCCCAGGGCGACGAGGGTCTCGCCTTGCACAAGGCGGAGGATCTCGCGGGCCTCCTGCTCGGTGTAGGGCAGGTGCCGGAAGGGGCCGGCGGGCTCGAAGGCTCTGGGGGGCGGAGCGCCGCCCTCCCTTCTGTCTTGAGACAGACGCTTGTCGTCCAGCCCGAAGACCGGGCTGGCGATCATGGCCACGGCTCCGGGGGCGGGCCGGCGGTCGGCGAGCTCGCGGCGCTGACGGTCCAGGAAGGTCGCCGATGGGAGGAGGCTGATCTCGTGCCGGACGAGGAGCGGCTCGGTGACTCCCTGGGCCTCTCCCCCGCCGGGCTCCGGGAGGGCCGCGAAGGGGACGAGGTGCAGGGCTCCGTCGGCCAGGATGACCAGGCGTTTGCGGCCGGCGAGCCGTTCGCGGAGCGGGCCGAGCACGGCGTCCGACAGCTCGCGGGCGGCGCGGGCCGCGGCGTTCTGGCTGGCCAGGCCGCTGTTCGACAGGCCCGCGACCACCCTCCTGGCCAGGATCTCGATGCGCTCCCGGCCCGGCAGGAGGTGAGGCTCGATCCGGTCCCGGTCCACGGTCCAGGCGAAGCTCACGGGATCGGCGAGCAGGTAGACGACCAGCACGGTTCCGTCGTCGGCGAGGGCCTGGATGCGGCCGGCGGTGAGGGTCGCTGCCGCGGGTTGCCGGGCGTCGACCGCGGACAGGCGGTCCAGCTCCAGGCCCCGCGCCCGAAGGTCCGCATCGAGCGTCTGGAGGCGCGGATCGCGGGGCGAGCCCTGCGCCAGCCCGAGCCGTCGCTGTTCGATGGAGCTGATCTCGGCGCGCAGAGCCCTGCGCCGGGCCGCGATGTCCTGCGGCTCCGTTCCGGTATTGGCGATCGCCTCGGACATTCCTTCCGCAAGATTGCGGGCGCGCGCCCGTTCCACGGCCTCCAGGGCTTCGCGGTCGTAGCCCTTGCCGGGCTCGCGCCGATGCAGCTCCATGAGCAGGGAGACGAGATCCTCGTAGCCTTCGTAGCGGGTGGCGAGGAAGGAGCCGCGGCTTCTCGCGCCGGTCAGGCCGGAGCGCAGGTCTTCGATGAGGCGGATGGCGGCGTCGATCTCCTGCCGGGCCGGACCGTAGGCGCCGAGGCGGCGTTCCGCGCGGCTCAGGCCGATTCGGGCGAAGGTTTCGCCGTTGGGATCGCCGCTCGCTTCGAGCAGCTTCACCGCTTCCCGCAGTCGGTCCCGGGCGCGCTTGGCGTTGCCGGTCTCCAGGTCGAGCCATCCCAGGTTGGCGAGGCTGTTGCCCTGGTTGACGGGGCTCCCGAGGGCGCGGCTGATGTCGAGCCCGCGGGTGTAGGCGGCTTCGGCCTCGGCGTAGCGGCGCAGGCTCCTGAGCACGCTGCCGCGCCGGTCCCAGGCTCCGGCTTCGGCTTGCCGGTCTCCGGCCTTGCGGGCGAGTGCGGCGCTTTCCACCAGGAGTGGCAAGGCCTTGTTCGGCCTGCCCGCGAGGTAGTGAGCCCAACCGACGAAGAGGAGCGCCGAGGCCCGGTCGGACTCCCGGCCCTCTTCCACGAGCTTCAAGCCCTGTTGGAGAAGGTCCATCCCTTCGTCGTCGTGGCCGATGAGGATGTTCAGGTTCCCGAGGTTCTGCAGAGCCTTGGACTCCCCCAATCGATTGCCGAGCCGCCGCGCGAGGAGGAGCGCCTCCTCGTAGCGCTCGATGGCGCCCTGGAGATCGCCGCTCTGGTCCATTGCGAGGGCGAGGTTGTTGAGGGACGCTCCCTCGCCCATCTCGTTTCCCAGCTCGCGGTAGAGGCGGAGCGAGTCCTGATGAGCCTGGATGGAGCGGCCCGGATCGCCGAGCAGCCGCGCGACGGTGCCCACGTCGTTGAGCGCCCGGGCTTCGCCGAGCCGGTCCCCCAGCTCGCGGAAGCCCGCCGCGGCCTCCTTCAGGAGCCGGTCGGCTTCGAGGAGCTTCCCGGTTTCGAACAGAGATTCTCCGAGATGCCAGCGCGCCTTGGCGGCCTGCGGCCGGTCTCCCAGCGTTTCGAGGGGGGGCAGTGCTTCCCGGTACGCCGGGACCGCGCGCTCGAAGTCGCCGCCGCGCCGGCGGCGGTCTCCCCGCGCGTAGGCAGCCGCCGCGGCGGCACGGAGGCGGTCTTCCGGGCTCGCGGGCCGCACGGACCGGACGATCAGGTCGAACGCGCCGTCTCCCTCCGGCGAGACGGGCTCGACGGTGAGGAGGTAGTCGCCCTCCGGGGCGGCCGGGGTGACGATCATCACGGTCTCCACGTCCTTCACGCCGCCGGGGCCGTCCACTTCGTAGACGAGCCGCCCCGAGGCGTCGTTCAGCAGGACGATCACGTCGACGCCGCGCTGCTCGACGTCGAGATGGAGAAACCGGTTCGCGGGTGCCTGGAAGCGGAAGCGGTGGATGCGGCCCCCGGCGACCTCGCGGTGGAGGGTGGCGCCCGGAGTGAGGGGAAGGAGCTCCGGCGGCGGACCGCCGCAGGCGAGAAGGAGGAGGCCGAGGAGCCACCTTGCCTTCAAGGGGATCCAGGAGTCTCGCCGAGCCGCAGCTCGTAGGTGGCCACCGGAGATCCGTCCGCCGCGTCGAGCAGGCGGAGGCGGGAGGTGCCCGCGGGGAGGACGCCGCGCCGGATGGAGAGCTGGACGGTGCCGAGCGGCGTGGGATGCAGCCCGCCGCCGCTCCAGACCCGGGCTCCCCGGCCGTCCAGGATCTCGATCCGGTATTCCGGAAGCTCGCTCGCGGCCGGAAGACCGAGGACGAGCACGATCTCCTCGGCGGTCTCCGCCGTCTCCGCCGTCTCCGCGGCGGGAAGCAGGGACCGTTCGCCGCCTTCTTCCAGCGGCGAGAGCTCGATGAGCGCGACCGCGACGCTGACCCCGGACTCGGGCAGGCCGGACCGGGACGCGCGGCCCCAGAGAAAGCCGGCCAGCCCGGCCGCGAGGATCAGGACCGCGGCGGCGGCGAGACGATAGATCGGGAACCGGCTGGTCCGTGGAGGCCGCGGTGCGCGTTCCACAGGCGCGGACTGGACCGGAGCGGGCGCCGGCCTCGGGCTCGGAGACGCGGGCTGACGCGCGGGCAGCTCCTGGAGCTTCTTGTGGAGGGTCTGCCAGCGGTCTTCGACCTCCTCGTCCGACAGCTCGGAAGCGCCGGGGTCCGGCTCGATGTCGGGAAACGCCGCGAGGTCCGCGAGCGCCCGGGCCGCGTCGGGGTCGAGGGCGAGGCGGTCTTCGACGGACTGGCGCGCCGCCGGGTCCAGCTCTCCGTCCCGGTAGGCGAGCAGCTCCTCCGGCGTCGGCGGCCCGCCCAGCTCGTCACGCCGGGCCGCCATGACGGCCTCGAGCGCCCTGTCGAAATCGTCGCGTCCGCTCACGGTGCTCCCTCAGAGGTCCAGGCCCTGGAAGTATTGCTCCAGGAGGGGTTTGAGACGCTTGCGCGCCTCGAACAGTTGGGAGCGTACCGCATCGAGGCTGATCCCCGTGATCTCGGAGATCTCCCGGTACTTGAGGCCGACGATGAGCTGAAGCTCGGCGACGATCCGCATGCCGCGGGGAAGGCTTTCGATCGCCAATCGCACCACTTTCTGCTGTTCCGCCGCCAGCGCCTCCGCCTCGGGGCTCGGACCTGGATCGGCCAGCGCCCGAGACTCGTCCCCTTCCCGGCCCTCGTCCGTCCTGGAGGACAGGGACTCGACGGGCGCGCCCCTCTTCGCGGCGTTCCAGTGCCGGCACTCGTTGAACCAGATGTTCCCCGCGATCGTGGCAACCCAGGCCGAGAACGGCGCTTCGAAGCGGTACTGGCCGATCTTCTCGTAGACGCGGATCAGGGTGAGCTGAACGAGGTCGTCCGCCTGGTCCCTCACCTTCACCCGCTTGGCGAAGAACGTCGTCAGTGGGCGCGTCAAGCCTCGGGCGATGGGGCCGAACGCCTCCGACCCGGCGCCGGCCTGAAGAGCCCGGACCGCCGCAAGGATCTCCTCGTCCGCCGGGCTGGCCGTACCCCCGCGTTGCCCTGAATCTGACGGCATGCAGAAGCAAGCTTTCCACAAAAGCCTGCCCGCCGCCAGCCGCGGCCGTCACCCGGCTCACCAGTCCTCCAGGTTCCGCCCCGGCACCTCGAGCTCGATCGAGCGCTGGTACTTGCCCGCCGAGTCCCGCTGCCCGAAGGGGTATTCGTACAGGACGACGTTTCCCAACGACCGCGAGAGCTGCCCGAGATAGAAGACGAATGCATTCGGGCCCGAGAGAAAAAGATGATTGCGCCCGCCGCGCTCGTGAGGTTGCCGCTGCCGGATACGCGGAAGCAGTGTCTGGGCCAGGCGCAGGCAGTGGGCACCGCCCCCCACCGAGCGCTGCCCGGGCTCGGGAGCGATCACCGCCCGCAGGATCCGGCTCACTGGCAGCTCTTTTCTCTGAACGAACTCGCGGACCTCGGCCGGCACGTTGGGCTGGCTGATTGCCACGGCCACCGCTACGTCCGGAGCCGCCTTGTCCTCACTCAGCACGAAGTCCGGCTCGTCAAGCCACAGAGGGCCATCTGGTACGCCCCCCTCCCTGGGATGCCATTCGAGAATGGCCTCACCCTGAGTCCGTTGGCGCACCCGCACGTCCAGCCCGCTCTTCGCCTCCAGCACCCAGCCCGCCGTAAATGCGATGGACGCGTGCGCTGCCAGATCCAGAACTAGAGGCCGGTCTTCATCTGCATGCTTCAAGAGGAAGTCCTTGACCTTTGGCAAGATCTCCGCCTGCCAGTCTTCCTGGCTATGGATGAATCGGTCATCAAAGTATGGGGAAAGATCGAGCAGGGGATAGTCCTCCATGTCCTTACCCCAGCCCGGAATGCTCCGGATTCCCAGCCTGATGGGTTCTACCGACGTCCGCACCGGCGGCACCACTGACTTCGCGTTCGGGTCGACGCTGAAGAGCTTTCCATCCTTCGAACCGAGAAACAGAATCGGTGTGTGCCACTCGCGGCCGTACTCCGGACGATACAGAATGCGCATGCGCGCCTCGCTCAATGCTGTGTCCACATCCTTACCCGCGGCGATGAGGCCGTACAGGATGGCGCTGAAGTCGATGGCCGCGTCGTGAGAGATCGAGTATTGATTCGCCACGACGGCCGGGATCGTCGTCCGCTCCAGAATGGTGGACGCCACACCGCAATCCGACGGAACATTCCGCCCCGCGTAGCGAGCCGATTGACACGCCGTCAGCACCACGAGCCGCAGGTCCGGAAGGTTCTTGAGGTAGTCGGCCATCATCTCGCCATCGACCTGCAAGTCCGTCCCGTCCGCCTTCACGAAGAACAACGCTCCGGTGCTCGACTCGAAGTTGTAGCCCCCATGGCCGATGAAATGAAGCACGTGAACCGGCTTGTGAAGCAGCCAGTCCCGCAGATCGTCGACCGTCGGATTTCGGAACGGGATGAGCTCCACGAGACCGGCCCCCTCGACCTTCCCGATCGCCTCCTGGATGCGTTCGATCTCCACTCCAACCTTGAGATCCTCACCGGCCGTCTGTTCGCCGACCACCAGGACGCGCAACGGCGGCGGCACCGCGAGCGTGCTGTGCAGGTGAGGGGATTGAATGTCCCGAACCACCGGGGTCTTGAAGTCCGTGGAGAAGAAGCAGCCTGACGGGTCACAGAGAAGCTCCCAGGGCACGCCCGCCAGATACTCCGCCTCCGAGTCGTCCAGCCGGAACTTGAAGCGAATTCGGAGGCCCTTCGTTCCCGTCGTCAGGCCGGCCTGAGAGCGCAGGAAGAGAGCCAGAACCTCGCCCTGGAAGATCGCCTTGTAGAGATCCTGCCCCATCTCTTTCTTGGAAGGGATCCCGACGGCAGCCTGCAACTTGTCCGCCGCGCACCTCAGCTTGAACAGGGTTTCCACCGGAATGGGCCGGGAAAAGGCCACCTCGGGATGGTCGCGATACGGTGAATCGATCACCCTTGCGGCGAATGTCCCGGGTTCCTTGGTGTTGGAGCGCACATCGATCACGAAATCCTGATAGTCCATCCTCGCCGCCTCCGCCGGATCGGACACCGCCCGGCACCGCGCCGGATGGCCGCTCTACGGCCTCTGTCTTGGAGGACACAATCGAGAGATGGTTTGTTGGATGGGCCTCCTCCCGGCGTTCCTCCCAAACCTACCCGCTCGTCCTTTCCTGGGAACGCCAGCGCCTCGCTGGCGTCGGGGCGGCGACGAATGGAGTCAACGTTGAGCGTCACCACGCTCCCCCCGGGGGGTGCGGACCAGGGCTGATCAGGCAGTTTCGACGAGGAACGCTGATCGTCTCGGAGACATCTCGCCTTGGTATGTCGCAATCCCACCGCGCTGACCAGGGCAGTTCCGACCAGCTCGCGCGTTCGTCCAAGCAGCCGATCGACGATCAGTCGCAATCCCACCAGACTGACCAGGGCAATTCCGAGCGAGGATTCAAAAACAACTCCCCAGCCCCCTCTTCACAAAGTCGCAATCCCACCAGACTGACCAGGGCAATTCCGAGGGCAACAAGGTCGAGAGAACTTGTGGGGGGTAGTGTATTACCAGGGTCGCAATCCCACCAGACTGACCAGGGATATTCCGAGGACTCTCGCGTGGCATGTGAACAACATGATCGCCCGAAAGGAGTCGCAATCCCACCGTGCTGATCAGGGCAGTTCCGACGCCGTGATCGGATCTACTACGGCGAGCCCAAGACCTTCACGTCGCAATCCCACCGCTGATCAGGGCAGTTCCGGCCGTGGCCTCTACAACCGCGTGATTCCAGGAGGCTTGACCCGCCTGTTTCTACTACCCCCTGAAATCGGCGTCCCGAAGCCAAAATGGAAAGCTGTTGCGCGATGTTCTCGATTCACCGGAACGCTCATCCCCCGGCCCCACAGAGCTGAGATCGATGGTGAAGTCCCTGTATTTCAAGCGCGCCTCCTGAAGCGAAGCCTCCGGGCAGGAAGTCCGGATGCCGGGCAACCGGTTCGGGTGGCCCTGTCTTCACCTGACACGAGTGAGGCGTGATTTGTTGGACGCGTAGGGAGGCTTTCCTGGGACCGCCGGCGTCTCGCCGGCGTCGGGGCGGCAACGAATGGCGTCAACGTTGAGCGTCGCCACGCTCCCCTCTCCCGGGGGTGCGGGAGTGCGGCTGGGAGAGGGGCTGGGGGTGAGGGCTCAAAGGCCTCGGACGCCCACCAGACTGACCAGGGCAATTCCGAGGAGTTTATGCGGGCAGGAGGAACGTATTTGCGCTGTTTATGAAGTCGCAATCCCACCAGACTGACCAGGGCAATTCCGAGAGCTTGTGGTCAAGGTATCGGTGACTCCATATGCACCGCGTCGCAATCCCACCAGACTGACCAGGGCAATTCCGAGGGTCTGGTTTGATGGTTACCGGAGAGAGAAGGTTCCGGTCCGTGTTGTCGCAATCCCACCAGACTGACCAGGGCAATTCCGAGGCAATCGCCCACCCCTGCTAGCATCCTGCCCCCACTCAGTCGCAATCCCACCAGACTGACCAGGGCAATTCCGAGATACACGCTGGTGTCAGGTGTCCACACCTGGATTGACGGTGTGAGTCGCAATCCCACCAGACTGACCAGGGCAATTCCGAGGACACATCACTACCTTGCGAGATCGTATGGGAAAGCTCGAGTCGCAATCCCACCAGACTGACCAGGGCAATTCCGAGAACTGAGTGTGGAAGAAGTCAGGAGGCTTCGACAAACAGAAGTCGCAATCCCACCAGACTGACCAGGGCAATTCCGAGGCCGCCCTTGCAACCCTCTGAATCTTAGCGACTTAACCTGCCTGTTCCCGTTACCCCTCGAAAACCCGCTTCCCGCAGCTCTCTTCACGCAACTTTGTAGCCTCCTGCGTTTGTCCCAAACCCTTGATTCCAAGGCACCTCCAGTCTCCGCCGTTACCTCCCGCCAAAATGGAAACTCTGGCCTGGCATGACTTTTGTCAGGCATGGTCTTTGCTGGGCCACGATTCAGTTGTCAACGAGCCAAGCGGCCTACCATCCTTCTCTCATGGACACCATGCGAATCCGTTTTGTTGGGCGAAGGCCTAAAGAACATAGGCCTCTGCATCCGTCAGCGGCTCGCCCTCTCCC
>JANMTS010000170.1:0-8291 GCA_031390755.1 Holophagales bacterium | reverse complement strand
CCAGACCACAGACCAACTTCGTCGCGACACTGCTAAGATTTTCCATGGCCAGTCTCCTCTCTGGGCCTCGAGCCCGTTAATCCCTTGCAGCCATCATAGGACTGCGCAGGGGGGACTGGCCTTCTCATCCAATCTCTCCCGGGGGGAGAGGGGAACCCCCGCTCCTCTTGCTTCTCAGGTTTTGGGTGGTGGCGCCCCCTCTCCCGGGGATGGGCGGATGGGAGATGGGAGAGGGGGTCGGGGGGGTGAGGACTCCGCGCGAGGAACTTTCCCAACGCGCCTTCTCAGTCAGGGCACGTGTCGGCGGCCTGTTTCTCGATCCACACTGGGGTCAGGGCTCCGAAGTGACCTCGTCAACGGAGGAGGCGATGGCGGCCCGGCGCAGCCACCGGTCCAGCCGATCGAGATCGGAGCCCTTCAGAATCTCCTGCCGCTGGGACGGGCTCACGGCAATTCCGCGGGCCTCCAGAACCTGGAGGATGGCACCGGCCTTCCCCTTGGCCTTCCCCTTGGCTTCTCCCTTGGCCTCTCCGCGGGCTTCAGCGGCGGCTTCCACGCCCTGAAGGGCCGGGTTTTTCTTGGCTCTCAGGGCTCCGACGACGGCGTCGTCGGCGGCTGCGGCATCGAGCAGCGCGGCCACGGACAGCGGCATCACGAGGCAGGCGTCTTCGATCACCGATTCCCGGTCCAGCGGACGCCAGCTTCGGCTTTCGGGCGACCACTCGCAGACCTTCTGCCGGCCCTTGACCCAGATCGTGAAGATCCGCCGCACCCCGCGATGGTGCATCCGCACAGCCTTTTGCGTCGCGAGACCGGGGCCCTGCTCCGACACGATCTCGAAGGCGATCTCCTCCAGATAGCGCGCGCCGGTCTCCGGGTCGGTGCCGTCCTTGTAGACACAGGCGTCGGTTGCGAAGTCCGAGCTCTGGTCGTGCCGGGTGAGAAGATCCGTCGCGCCGCGATAGCCGGGAGCGACATGCGCCCGGAGCACGAAGTCCAGGTCTGTCTGCATGGTGGCGTGGGGCGGGTGGGCCGGGGATGCGATCCTCTTCCGGCCGCCGATGACCTCGTCGCGCGTGATCTCCGCCTCGACCAGGTGATCGTCCACGCGCGGGAAGAACCCGGGGCCCGGCATGGCTGTCATCATAACAAAGTACGGTGTCGCCTGGATACGCGCTGGACACCCGCTGGATACCCGCGCAGTCCGCGAGGCGCGCCGCTCTCAGAGGATGTTGGGAAAGGCCGGCTTCGACGCTTCGAATCCTCACCCCCTGGCCCCCTCTCCCGGGGGGAGAGGGGGAACCCCCGCTCGTCTTGCTCCTCGGCTTTTGGGTGGTGGCGCCCCCTCTCCCGGGGTTGGGCGGGTGGGAGATGGGAGAGGGGGTCGGGGGGTGAGGATTCGAAGCGATGCCTTTTCCCCCTCAGTCAGGGCACGTGTCGGCGGGCGTGAACCAGCGCTCCGCGTCCGCGGCCCGGCCCAGCTCCGTGTTGCCGCAGCAGCGGACCAGCGCTTTGTAGAACCGGTCGGCGGCCTTGGGGTCCTGCTTTTCGATCCAGTTCCCGGCGGTGGCGAGAACCCCCGCCTTCTCGTCGCCGGACGGCAGGAGCTGCGCGGCCTGCCAGGCGATGTCCGCGGCGCGGAAGCGATAGTGAAAGCGCTTGTCCGGCTGGGCCTGGTGGCGCTCGATGCGGGCCAGCTCGTCCGGGCTCGGCGCGAAGATCGTCTGATCTTTCCGGTTGCTGGTCAGGCTGCCGAGATCGTAATTGCCGCCGTACTCGGCCCAGTCGGGCTCGCTCTCGGTGGCCTGGAGCGTCAGGCCCCCCTTGCGGGTGATGCAGGCGGCGCGGAAGCCGGCGCGGGCGCGGTCCAGGGCCGGGAGCTTCGGATCGGCGGCCTTGCCCAGCTCGGCGGCCAGCGTCCGGGTCCGCGGCTGAAGCTCGTCGGTGAAGTAGGGGATGGACTCGGCCACGCGCCCCTCCCGCACGAGCCGGCGGCCGAGGAGGGCGCGCAGGGCGGGCCGGGCCTCGCTCAGCGCCGAGGGTGTCCAGCCGGCTTGTGCCGGGTCCGGCCGGGGCTCCTGAGGCTGCCGGTCCACGTAGCTCTTGAGCTCGTCCGCGGTGAGCACCCGCTCGGCCACCCAGGCCGCGTCGCTCCAGTAGCCGCTCTTCATCAGGAGATCGAGCGCCCCGGCGTAGTCCTTCTGCGTGAGGCGCACCACGGCCTCCTCGGCGCGCGCCCGGTCGCGGGTGGCGTAGGGGCCGGAGTAGTCCGGGCCATAGGGCACGTAGTCGATGCTGCGCGTGGCTTCCGGGAGGGTCTCTGCGACCTTGGCCAGGAGACGGCCGGCCTCGTCGAGCTTGCCGTCCCGCAGGAGCAGCTGGGCGCGGATCCACGTCGCCTCCGCGGTATCGGAGGCCTTGGGCACCTTGGCGAGCCACTGGCCCGCGGCCGCGAAGTCGCCGGCCAGGTAGGCGGCCCAGGCCAGGCGGTCCGCGGCCTTGACCTCCTTCACCCCGGCGGCCTTCACCGCGGCAAGCCAGGCCGCGGCGTCGGGGTCGCCTCCCTCGATCACCTCGTAGGAGGCGGGGGGCGCGATCACGAAGATCGTCATGGCCTCGCGGGCGTCGGCGTCCTTCGCCACGGCGGCGAGTGCGTCCGGACCGGCTTCCAAAGCGGACCGGCCGGCCAGGCGGATCGACCCCGCGGCCGTGACGTCGCCCGCCTTCGCCCGGTTGTAGTAGATCGCCAGCGCCTTGTCGAAGCGTCCGCGGTCGCGCTCGGCGCGGGCCTCCCAGCCGACGCTGTCGTCGGCGAGATTGAGGCTGTCCACGAAGCCGTCCTTGGCCAGCTTGCGGGTGCGCTGGAACCACTCCACGGCCTTGGCACGCCCGGCGATATCTCCGCGCAGGTACACCTTGCCGATCATGAACGCCGCCCACGTGGACCGGTAGCGCCGCTGCTTCTCGGGCCGCGCAAGCAGGCGCTCCCAGGCCGCCGCCGCCTCCGGGTAGTGCCGCTGGTGGTAGAGGACGGCGCCGCGCATGTAGTCGGCGAACTCGTCCGGCAGCCCCGCGGGCACGCTCACGCCGTCCGGCAGGGGAGCGGGCTCGATCTCATACTCCGGGGTGACGAGCTGGTTGCGGTTCGCGGCGAACGAGTCGCGCAGGGAGACGTACGCCGCCAGGATCTCCTGCCGCCGCACCGCCGGCAGCCGCATCGCGGCCAGCGCCTTCTCCAGGTCGGCCCGGTCCGCCGCGGCCGTGCGCTGCGCCGCCTCGTAGCGCTCATCGATCTCCGCGAGCTCCTCGGGCTCGGGGAATCTGGTGCCGGCCGGGGCCAGCTTGCGGATCTCCTGGGAGTAGTACGCCGTCGGCCCCTGGAGGACGTTGGCGTCGCCGCCCAGAATCCAGGGCGGTAGATCGGGACCGCAGGCGAAGACGATGGCGGCGCCGAGGAGCACCGCGACGGAGAGAACGGCCACGGAGAGGCCGATGCCGGTGATGCCGGTGAGGTTCTGCCTGGTCATTGTTCGTCTCCCTGAGCCGCTTGTCGTTCGATGGGACGTATCATATCGAAGTCACGGCGAGGCCGACGCTGCGCGGCCCCCGCCGCCTCCCCGCGGGACCTTGCCGAGCCTCTCCCGCCTGGAGAACCGGCCTCTCCAGGCCACCGCACCCGACGTACAGGCGTTGCCCCCCGATCTCTGGACGACCGCCAGCCAGCTGGCGGCGACCGCCACGCAGCTAGCGGTGACCGCCACCCAGCGCGCGGTGACCGCCAGACGGACGGCGGTGACCGCCACCAAGCGCGCGGCGACCGCCACACGGACCGCGGTGACCGCCACGCAGCTAGCGACGACCGCCACGCGGGTGGCGGTGACCGCCACCAAGGGCGCGGCGGCCGCCATGCCGGTAGCGGTGACCGCCACACGGGTAGCGGTCGTCGCCAGCTGGCTGGCGGTCGTCCAGAGATCGGTGGGCACGACTCCGAACAGGCTCCGCACGGCCGCGAGAACGGCGGATGCGAGGCATGCCAGCCGGTTCGAGGGGCACTACACTAAAGGGATGAGCCGGAAGATCGAGGTCGTCGACGACGACATGGCCCGCGTCTTTCGCGCCATGACGGGAGCGGAGCGGCTGCGGATCGCCAACCGCATGTTCGTCTCCGCCCGCCGGATGATCGCGAGCCACCTCGCCTCCGAGCACCCGGCCTGGGATCCGGAGCGCATCGAGCAGGAGACGTCCCGGAGGATCTCCAATGGAGCCGTCTGAGCTTCTCCGCGAAGTCAGGACGTTTTAGTGCTAGCTGCCGAAATGAATGGCCTACCTCGGTCACGAGGATGTAGAGGAGACTCGGATGCGAACAGCAAAGATGACCGTGTTTCTGTTGACAGGATTCCTGAGCTACTGCGGGGTAGCTGCAGCTCAGCAAGCTGATCCGTCGAAGGATTGTACCAGCCAACTCGATGGTGCATGGAAAGAGGTCGATGGAGAGGGTCGAGTCCTGTTCCGGGGTGACCAGATTGTTATCGGCAATCGAGACGGCTCTCTTCGAATCGCCAGGATTATTTCGCAGACTCCGTGTCATCTGGTTGTCAGGGATCAAGGCTTGCGGGGCTCATGGGATTTCAATCTCAAAGATGGAGTGCTGCGCATCAATGGGCCCGGGGTGCCTCAAGCGCTTCGCTTGCTTCCCGTGATTCCAACTGACTTGGACACAAGCGCGTCTCTCCTTCCAGGCGTGCCTCCCCCGATTGCTCCAGAAAGAGCCAAGGCAGCAGGTGACGAGCTCTTGAAAAGAGCCAGGGCTGACCAAGCAGCGTTGAAGAACCCTGATTTGAAAGGAGCTCGACCTCAGGTCATTGCAGACAATGTTCGATTTCTCCGAGCCTTGGTTCGCGAGGTTGGGTGGATTGACATTCCACGCTTCGGAAAAGACGCCTCAGCCGCGGCGACCTTGATCGCAAAGCATGCAAGCGACCTACTGCTGATGAGATCTGCGCTACCCACTCTAGAGGAAGATGTCAAGCTGCATGGCGGCTCCGGGGAGATGTTTGCCGTCTTGTACGATGAGCTGGCAATTGTTACCGGTAACAAGCAAAGGTATGGAACCCAGGTCGTCGAAGACTCAAGCGGGCGTCCGTTTGTCCTTCCAGTTGATGACCCGGCTCGTGTTGACGCGCTCCGGCACGAAATTGGAATCCTGTCTTGGCAACAGTACCTGGCGCTCTTGAGCGAGACTCTCTACGATGGAGCGCCGATCCGTGTTGCAGGTGACGACGAGTAGTCTGCTTCCCAGAGCACCTCGCTCGGGATGGAAAACATGGAAAGGATAGATCGATGAAGAAGCAGCCCAAAAAGGAAACGAGGGTTCTCGCCAGGGTCTTGGCACAGAAGGAGCTCGCGAAGGTCCGTGGCGGCGACGGCGATGTCATCGTCACGCAGGGCGAGGTACGCAGAGACATCAGCCAAGTCAGTGCTGGAGACATTCCACCAAACTGAAGAGAGCACCGCGGCAGCCGGCGGCGGAAGCCGGCTGCCTCTTTGGACGTTCATGGAAATGCAGGGAGTGAATTCATGCGGCGCCGTATTCTGATTCTCACAGAAGGTGACGATGTGCATGCGATTGCGGTGGCCGAGGCGCTTGGTCTTCGGGGAGCCGATGTCTCCCTGTGGGCCATGTCTGACTTTCCCATGAAGGCCGAGGAAACAATTCACTACCGCGGCGGCGAGGAGGCGCTTCAAATCAGGGCAACCAACCTGGAAGCCAGCGACTTTGGATTCGATACTGTATGGCGCCGTCGGCCAGCTTATACCCTTGATTCCACTGCGCTCAACCAGGCGGACAAGCAGTTTGCCGACGCGGAGTGCGGAATGTTCAGGCGATCGCTTCTCGCGGTGCTTGCTCCTGCAGCGTTCTGGGTGAATTCTCCCGAGGCCGCAGCAAGAGCCGGCAGCAAGGTCGTGCAGCATGCTGCTGCCATCGAGGCCGGCTTGAAGATGCCTGAAACTCTGTATACGAACAGTCCGCGGGAGGTTCGTGCGTTTCTACGGCGAAAGGCAGACCGAATTGTATTCAAGCCCTTTCTTCCGACTGTCTGGCAGGAAGGTGACAACGTCTGGTTGCCCTACACCACAGTCCTCAGCAGCCAAGATATAGAAGATGACGCCATTCGCCTTGCGCCGGGCATCTTTCAAGAGCTTGTGCCGAAGGCTTTTGAGGTCAGGCTCACCATGATTGGCAGGCACGCCTTCGCTGCACAGATTCTCTCTCAGGCGACCGAGAAGGGTCGGGTCGATTGGAGGCGCGCCTACGACGAGCTTTGTTGGGAGCCAATGGAAGTACCGGCCAGCGTGCGGCGGATGTGCATTCGCCTGATGCAGAAACTCGGTATCGTCTTCGGCTGTTTTGACTTCATTGTCACTCCCGATGGCGAGTTTGTCTTTCTCGAAGTCAACGAGATGGGGCAGTTTCTTTTTGTGGAAAGATACTGTGGCCTGCCTGTTCTCGACGCCTTCACCAGCTTCTTGGTGCAGGGCAGTGTCGATTTTGATTGGAGTCCGGGAGATGTCCAGGTTCACTACAGTGACCCTACCTTCGAGGCGAACGTTCTGAAGCGCGCGGAGGATTTTGCAAGAGACCATGTGACGATCCCTCCGCGTGTGGCTCAAGAGGCCTGAGGTTCGGTCCGGCCGGGATGAAGTGGGATGAAGTGCCTCCCGTTTCGATGAAGAGCGCGATGACCGCCACCGAGCGCGCGGTCGTCCAGAG
The DNA here is from genome assembly GCA_031390755.1 of Holophagales bacterium. Taxonomy (GTDB): domain Bacteria; phylum Acidobacteriota; class Thermoanaerobaculia; order Multivoradales; family UBA5704; genus DATMER01. Next base: position 1,519 of record JANMTS010000170.1, on the reverse strand, counting down.
GCCTCGCCCGATCTTTCCGAGAGCTGCAAAGAGTCTGTGAAGCGCCTGGTGACGGCCAAACAGACTTTCGGGCCTACCGCTGGAAGCAGCGGCACCCCTTCGAGAACCTCCTGATCGATCCTCCGTAGCAAGGGTTCCTCCGGACGCCTCCTCCTCAAGAGTTTGGGGAAAGGCGCGATCTACCGGGCGCGTCCAGCGTCGGATGCTCCTGTCGTCCCGTGGACGCTCGGAGGCCTCCCGGAAGGCGGCCACGAAGGTGGCGTAGGCCTCCCAGAATGCCTTGCGGACGGCACGGGTCGCCGCCAGTTTGAAGTGCCTCCCATTAGAAGGCGAAAAGCCCTGGCGCGGCCGCCGCGGCCCGGCCCGTGATCTCGATCCCGGCCCGCTCGCCTGAAGCCTGTTCCCAATCCCTCCGCGCGGCCGTTTTGTCGGCCGCACGGGCAAATGGACGATCCGTCCCGCGCCATGAGCCGTCCGTCCCCTGGGACGAGCGACGGCGGCATGGGGACGAGCCTTCCGTCCCACAGGAGGAGCGATAGCGGCATGGGGACGGGCCTTCCGTCCCACAGGAGGAGCGATAGCGGCATGGGGACGAGCCTTCTACCCCGCGGGAGGAGCGATAGCGGCACGGCGATGAGTCGTTCCTCCCTTGGGACGAGCCTCTCGTCCCACGGGACGGATCGTCCACAACTCGGGAGGAACGGTCCACAGAAAGCTCGGGACGACCTGCGAGCTGGCTGAGAACGGCGGCAGGAGGGGAGGGAGAGGCTGCGCGGGTCGACGGGTGAATGGTGCGACTTCGGCGGAGACCTGGAAGAGGGCGGCGGCGATCGCCGAGACTCTCGCGGCCGTCCGGAGCGGGGGAGCGGTCCATGCTTCCGGTGCGGCGCCGGGAGCTCAGGGGGGCGTCCAGGCTCAACCGCGGGCCGGCCTGGGCATTTCCCGATGTCCGGCAGCCTTGGGCCAGTCTTTGGCAGGGTCTGGCCGATGGACGGCCAGGAAGTGCCGGATACCGCCGGGCTGTGCAGGGCTCCGGCAACTCCCGGCGGATCCTCCGCCGCGGCCGGCGGGACTCTGGCCGGGCTCTGCCGGAGACGGGCGGGGAGTCCGTGGAGGCCGGCGGCGCTGCGGGAGAGACCCGACGTGCCGGCCGGAAGTCGGCGCTGAGATGCGGAACGTCCGCCATGCGCTGCGGAACGCTCGCCGAGGCTGGCGGAGGCTGGGGCGATGCAGGCCGAAGACCGGCGGTCGGTCGGCGGGGATGGGAACCCGTGATCGGGATTGCGGCTGGGGCAAAAGGATCGATCCCCTCTACCTTCGGGTCACCGGCCAGGATCCAACGCTCTGTGACCGTTGGTCGGGGTCATCTTCACTGGGCCGTGGACGCGCCGCTCGGAAGTTGAGCCACCCAACGCTGAGGAATTGATCCACCCCGAGCCCCAGATCCAGTAGCCTGAGTTTGCAAGGACTTAGGCGATCTGGAGGAAGGATGCTGAGAATGGATCAGGTACATGTTATT
>JANMTS010000096.1:0-28227 GCA_031390755.1 Holophagales bacterium | reverse complement strand
CGCTCCCAGATGGCGGCCAGGTGCTCCAGGCTCATGGGTGTGACGGCCAGCCGGCCGCCCCCTGCTTGCTACGGTGATGAGGTTCGGTCATTCGAGGCTCCCCCTTTGCTGGAAGGAGATTCCCAGCAAAAAGCAAGACCTCCAAACGTGAAGGAATCGATTTCTAGCGTAAGCTACTGACTACAAGAGGGATAAGTCGATCGCAGAAAGACGGAATCGTAACGATGAACGCTACACATTCGGAATCTGGAGGGGGTCTGGCGGACGGCGCAAAGCGGAGGAGCCCTCACCCCCGTCCCCTCTCCCGGTCCGCCCGAGTCCACCCGCCCCGGGCGAGGGGCGCCCGCTCCCGCCCGGACAAGACCAGGCGGGGATTGCCTGGGTTTCAGGCCAGCAGGCTCGGCGGCAGATCGCTCCGGAGGCCAAGCCTCCTTGCCCGTAGCACCGACGAATCGACGGCCCCGCAAAGGCGAGCCGCTTCGCGCGGAGTGCTGCACTCCAGGACGGCCCAGCCGGCGACCGAAAGGCTCTCGATGAAACTCTCCGGCTCCCCGAGATGCTGAGCCCATGGGATTGCGTTGAACAGCGCCAATGGCTCCGGAGGCCCGAACCGCCGGGTGCGCAGCTCCAGGAGCAGTCCGGCTTTCGCCGAGCCTGCGAAGGCCCGGCGGGCCAGCTCGACCACGCCCACAGGAGACGTTTGCAGCGTCCACTCCGGATCGCTGAGCGCTTCAGCGGCCTCGACATACGGAAGACGGCTCCACACCCTTCCCAGCCGGCCGAGCGGAAGCTCATCAAGCCAGGGGCGAACCGCGTCGGCCGCCTGCCGGCCAAGGCGCCGCTCAATGGCTTGCGCGCAGTCGTCCCGAGCACCTGCTCCGGGCTCGCCCGGCCACGTGGAGATCCGGCGTTCCAGAACCCGGCCCGCCGGCTCCTTGCCGAGGCGCCCGTTGACTTCGCAAGAGTCCCCGCGGGGGCCTCCGCGAGAGGCCATCGGCTCAGACCGCCGCTTCCACGAGCTCGCCCTGCTCGCCGGTTTCAAACAGGATCAGCTCGCGGCGTATCGACTCGGGCTGGCTCTCGTCGACCTCCAGCTTGATCCAGGTTGCGAACCAGCGGCCGTGTTCGAAGAAGACCCGCAACTGGCTCTCTTTGGGTGTGTGGGCTGAAATCAGGATGTCCCCGGGATCGTCCAGAACGCGTAAAGCGAAGTGGTGCCGCACGACCCACTCGTAAAGGGCTTCGCCGGTCGCGGGATGGTCGGCCGTCAGATCCAGGCCTTGCGGGGCGCCGTCGATCACCGACTCGATCACTCGCGCGGCCTCCCACAGCGCCAGGTGAGCCGGATCTTCATCCATCACCGGGCCTTGATGCTTCCGAGGGAAGAGGGCCGCGAGTTGCTGGAGAACCTGCTGATGAATCGTGCGTATCGCCCGTTCGGCTTCTGGCGCCCGCCTCCTGGCCGGCGGAGGAAGGGGCGTGCCTTTCAGGCGCCGGCCGAGCAGGGTTTCGCAGAGCTGTTGGTCGGGATTTCTCAGCCCGAACGATGCAATCTCCCTTTCTGTCAGCTTGGCCAGTGCCTCCAAGGAATCGATCCCGGCCTCGGCGAAGGCGGCGGCGGCCGTGCCTGAGAACCCCAAGGCCTTCCAGTCGCCGATGACCGACGGCAGGCGCCGGCCGAGCAGCCGCTCGCAGATCTCGACCGTCATCTTGCCGACGCCCGGGATGGCGAGCAGCTCGTCCCGGCTGGCCTCTGCCAGCGACTCAAGGCTCGGGAAGCCGGCGCGGACCAGCTTCCCCGCCTGCCCGAGCTGGACGCCGGCTTCGATCCAGAACCGCGCCGCCGGGAGGGTGTCCAGGAGCCGGGGCTCGGTCAAGGCTGCTTGCCCTTCGATCCCGGCCAGGCCTTCCTCGCGGCGGCCTCGCAGCCTGCGCAACGGTGCAGCAGATGCCTGACGACCGCCTTCGCCTCCGTCGGCGTCAACTCGCCCAGGGCGAATCGCCGCAGCACGGCGGGCGGCGGATGGTGCTCTGCGCAGGCGCCGGACCCGTTTCCTCGGGGCTCGGCGGGGATTTCTTGAGTTGCTGTCAGCATTTCTCACCTCCAGGCCGGGCGACACAGGCGGACCGATGCGTTTCCTCCATCCGGCCGCCTCGGAGCGGAGCGCCAACAGCTCGGCTGCTTGCTCCTGGGTTGCGCCTGAGAGCAGCTCCGCCGCGTCCTCGAGATCCCGCAGCAGCAGGCTCAGCATCACTCTTCGATCCTGCCGCGAGGCCGTCTTGTCGATGAGGTCCAAGCCTCGCCGGCAACACAGCAGGAGATAGGACAAAGAGGCCTCTCCTTCCGCCACCGCCGCACGCTCCGCTCATGAGGCCGCCAGCTCGCGAAAGCGCAGGACGCGCCGCTGAGAACCCCGGGGCGCCAGAGCATTCGTGCCCTCGCCGAAAAAAGTCGGCCAAAAACGCACAACCGCGGCGTCGACTCGCACCCTAGGTGTTAGTGGAACTGTCGTCCTGGGCATCTCACGGCTCTCCAAGCCGAGGAGGCGGCCTCCGAAGCCGGCTCCCTCTGTACGGAGAGCAGGTTCGCCGAAAGCTGCAAGACCGCAAATCGCCGGTAGGCAGAACACGTTCCGGAGCTTCCGAAGACCTGCCTTCCGTAGAGCGGCGGCCGGTTCTTTAGTGCAAACCGGGGATTTTGAGGTGCCTTGTCACTTTTTCAGGCCCAGCGGCAACCCTATTAGAGGGGTGCTGTGGAGATCGCGTGCGGAAGGAGAGGATTCATGCCCGAAGAACAAATAGTGGAATTGGGACCGGCCCTGCGTTTTCTGCGGAAGTCGATGTTCTGGACTCAGGCCCAGCTCGGCGAGAGAGCAGGAATGCCAGCAAGTCTGATCGCTGACTACGAGCAGGGCCGCAAGCCGCTTCACCGGCCGAAGGCCGATCACCTGATCGGTTTGATGGGGCTCGGCCCGGAGTACATCGACGAGCTGCTGGGTCTGGCCGAGTCGGCCCGGGCCGGCGCGCGGTTGAGCCCGGACGACCCCTTGAGCTCCAGGCGCCGCCGCATCGAGGCCATCGCCCGGCAGGCCGGCCGGCTCGCCGCCGGCTTCGCACGCTCGGTGCTCGGCCTCCTCTCCCTCGGCGGGGAGGCTCTGCATGCGCAGGACAAGGCCGAGTACCTGTGGCGCAGGCTCAAGGCCGCCAAGCCTGAGCACCGGATGATGCTGGTCGAAGAGCACGACCGGTATCACCATTGGGGCCTGTCCGAGCTGTTGGTCCGGGAGAGCATCGCCGCGGCGGCGAACCATCCGAAGGAGGCGCTGGAGCTGGCGAAGCTGGGCGTGCGCGTCGCCGAGCTGGTGCCCGGCACCCAGGCCTGGCGCTGGCGGCTCCAGGGCTATGCCGGCGCCGGCCTGACCAACGCCTGGCGGGTGTGCAGCGACCTGCCGGCCGCCCGCAAGGCCTGCATCCGCGCCTGCAAGCTCTGGGAGGACGGCGAGGCCGGCGACCCGGGGCTGCTCAACGAGGCTCTCGTCCCCTGGGTTGAGGCGGCGCTCTTGCGCGATGGTCGAGAGTTTCCGGAAGCGCTAAGGAAGGTCAACGAGGCGCTGGCGCTCGACCGGGGCGAGTTGAAGGGGAAGATCCTTCTTACCAAGGCGAACATCCACGATTCTTTGGATGAGCCGGAAAAGTCGACCGCGGCAGTCCTCGAAGCCATCCCTCTCCTTGACGTCGAACAGGAGCCCCGGCTCGCCTGGATGGTCTGCCACCATCTTGTAGAGGATCTGGCCCACCTCGGCCGTTTTGAAGAGGCCCGGTTGAAGCTCCCCGAGGTGCGAAAGCTGGCGGAACAGCTGGGAGGAGAGTTGGATCTCGGCCGTGTCGTGTGGCTCGCGGCCAAGATCGACGCGGGTCTCGGCTCAGCCGCAGAGGCGCGAAAAGGCTTCGAGCAGGTGCGGCAGACATTCCGAAAGCCCGAGTTGAGCTACGACTTTGCCCTGGTGAGCGTGGACCTTTCGATCGTCCTCTTGGAGCAGGGTGAAACCGGAAGAGTGAAAGCCATTGCTAGCGATATGACGTTCATCTTCAGTAGCCAGCACGTTCACCAGGAGGCTCTGGCAGCTCTCAAAGTCTTCTATGAGGCCGCACAGAGAGAGGCCGCGACGGTGAATCTGACGCGGAGAGTGGCCAGATTCCTTGTGCGCGCCAAGGTAGACCCCGAATTGCGGTTCGAAGAGGCCGGAGCCGAAGAGGGACCCCGGCCCTGATGTCTGGCTAATCTTGGTCCTAGCCGAGCGGGTCGATAGCCCAACCCACATCGGTCATGGGAGAGCCGAGCGGGTCAGCGCTCCACCCCTCGTCAGGTGTTGTTGAGCCGAGTGGGTCGGGCCTGGAGCCCGCAGCCGCCCAAAGGCTCGTGAGGGAGCCCCAGAGATGGCTGAGCACCGCTGGGACACTCAGCGAACGAGGCTCGACCCGGGTGCGGGCTGCCTGCCTGGGCTCGGCGGCGGCCCAGGTAGCGGTGAAAGCGAACAGGGCGGCGAACACGAAAGCGTGGCGGAGAAGACGCATCAGAACTCCCTTTCCGGAGGGTACGCCAGCCGGCCCCAATTGGCCGCGGACGAGCCCCCAGGAAGGATAGTGCCAGCATCCAGGAGTAGAGGAACCCCCATCTGGGAATCCCAGAGACCGGATCAGGAGGAGCGGCCATGAAGAGAGAGGCGAAGAAGAAGCGGAAGGTCAACCTGGCTGCCCTGCTGGCCATGGTGCTGCTGCGCTATGCCCGCGGCTGGTGGGAGCAGCGGAAGCTCGCCTCGGCGACCGGCTTCCTACCGTCGCAGCACTCGAAATGGGACCGCGGCGAGCAAAACGTCCCCGCCCACGCCCTCGAACGGACGGCCGATGTGACGGGCTTTCCCCGCAACCTGCTCGGAACACTGCTGCGTGTTCTGCGCTCCTTTCTCGTCGTGTTGCAAGGCCGATCCCGCCCGCGCCGCGCCCTCTCTGAGATCTCGGTCCTCGAGCTGTTCCCCCTGCTGGCCTCGGCCGTGGACCTCATCCTCGAACCTCTCGATACCCCCGCCGCCCTCGTGACGGTGCCGGCTCTTCCCCGGGCCGAGGACCGGGAGGCCGCGGAGCCGCTCTGGGAGCGGCTGAAGCGGCGCACCGAGGAGGAACGCCGGGTGATCGTCGAGCACGGCGAAACCTTCCGCAACTGGGTGCTCGTCGAGCTGGCTGTCGTGGAGAGTCTTCAACTGGCGCGGAATCACCCGAGTGAAGCGCTGGGATGGGCGCGGCTCGCCGGGCGCATCGCCGAGCTGGTGCCCGGCTCCGAGGCGTGGCGCAGCCGGCTGCAGGGCTGTGCAGGCGTCGCTCTGACGAACTCCTACCGTGTCTGCAACGACATGCCGGCCGGCCGCGCGGCCCGGTGTCGCGCCCGCCAGCTCTGGGAGTCCGGAGAAGCAGGTGATTCGGGGCTTCTCAACCCGGCCCTACTGCCGTGGGTCGAGGCCGCCTTTCATCGCGACGACCGCGAGCTTCCGCAAGCCCTTGAGAAGATTGCTGAAGCCTTGGCCCTGGACAACGGCCAGCTAAGAGGGCAGCTCCTCCTCACCAAGGCGAACATCTACAAAGCTCTCGACGACCCGGAAGGCTCCGTCGCGGCGTGCCTCGAAGCTGCGCCGCTCCTCGACACCAAGCGAGAGCCTCGGGATTGCTGGATTGTGCGTCAGCACCTGGTGGGCGACCTTCTCCACGTCGGCCGCGCCGAAGAGGCCAGACAGAGACTCCCCGAAGTGCGAGCCCTGGCGGAAAGCCTCGGAGGGAAGATCGATATCGTCCGGGTCACGTGGCTGGAGGCCAAGGTGGCCTACGGTCTGGGAGACCGGGAGGCCGCCCGGGACGGTTTCGAGACCGCTCGGAGCGCGTTCCAGAAGCCCGCGTTGAGCTACGACTTCGCCCTGGTGAGCGTGGATCTCTCCCTCGTTCTTCTCGAACAGGGCGAGACGAAGCGCGTCCGGACGATCGCGAAAGAGATGGGCTTCATCTTCCAGAGCCAGCAGCTCCCCGAGCATGCCCTGGCCGCCCTGCGGATCTTCTGCGAAGCCGCCAGGCGAGAGGCCGCCACCGTGGAGATGACACGTCAGGTCGCCCGCTTCCTGCACCGGGCACAGGGGGATCCGGAGTTGAGATTCGAAGCCGGTTAGGGTCGGCGCAATTGCCGGCGACTGGAGGCCAGAAGCCAGAATCCGCCTGGGGCGTTGCCCCAGGCTCAGGATATTTCGGCCCGTTGGGCCTCCAGTCCATTGAATCGCTGTAGGCGCGCGGCAGCTCAGCGGGCGTTAGGGCGATTGCAGGGCAATCCCATGTTCACACCGATTGTGTTCGCCGCTTCATCTCTCGCCACGATCCAGGCAGCCGTCGGCTCGCTTGGCCCGGCGAACAAGGGGCATGACTACGGCAGCGGATCAAGATCGTTAGCGAGGCAAGAATTGCAGCTGTACACCTCGCCACTCGGATACCTTCCTAAAGACTTGCTCCTGGGCCGGATATCTGACCATTAAATTCCCTTCATTCAACCACTCAAGCTGGACAGGCCCCTTACCGGTAACCACGAACAATGAATCTGAAGTGATATCCCAAAGCAAGAGGTGTTTACTGAGTTTGACGTGTGACGCAAAATCCGCTGTTGCCCCACAATCCTTGACAATCCATTCAGCCGAGTAGGAGCTGCTCGGTGACGGCTCTTTAGTTTTCAAGGTACTATCGCACGGCGAGAAGCAAGCTCCCGTCGCTATCGTAAAGCCAAAGAGCGCAAAGAGCAGCCGCAGATGGCGGTATTTAAACATGGCGGGAAGGGTAATCCTGGAGCGTCGTAGCCATTGCCGAGGGGGCCGTCCTGGGTCAGGCGGCCCGAGCGGGTGATGAGGATAGACGGCCTTTGCCGAACGATCCCATGTCGTAATCATAGCTGGTCCCGGCCGTGCCGTCCGAGTGAAGGACGGTCCTCACGCGGTCGAGCACGTCGACGGTCCGGGTGGTCACGATGCCACGGACACCGTCGTGGTCGACAATTCGCGGTGCGCGTCGTAGGCATGGAGGGCCGTGCCGCTCACAGGGGAGACTTCCTGGGTCAACAGATCGCGGTCGCTGTAGGTGTAGATCGTCTGATTGCCTTCGGCATCGGTCACGGAGGCGAGGTGGTCCTGGACATCGTAGGTGTAGTGGGTCGCTGCTTCGTTCGGCAGGCCGGGGCCGGAGGTCAGCGTCTCCAGCCGGTTCAGGGCGTCGTAGGCATAGAGCTGCGGGGCTCCCCTGCGAAGGTGAAATCCGCGGAGCCGATGTCGACGCCCCCCGTGGCGCGATTCATCAATTCTGCCGCTCCACCACTAAAATGTTTGATGAGATATCTCCATCGAGAACCACATCACCGGCCTGATCCGCCCATTTACCAAGTACTTCTCTCAGCGGCGCACTCAAGGGAGTCGACTTCGCTTTCGGCAATAAGCCGACATTCAGCCTGGCTCGGATCTCGTATTTACCCTCCGCGAAGGGGAATTCCCAATCGCTACCGTTGAGATCGAAGACCCAGCCGTGAATCTCGCCGCTCCTCAGTACGAGGAGCCCATCAGCCGTCAATGGACCCAAATCGTAGCGGCCGCGCTTTGCAGGGCCTGCGACTTCCAGATCCCGCCATGTCCCACCTGTTCGAGTTTCGAAAGTCAGAACCATCGCCTCACGATTCGGAATCGGAAACGGAACCGGCATCCTCGGCACGACAATGGGCCGGGCGGCCGGGGGATTGCGCAGGGTGATCTCACACTGGTATGGCTGCTTCGCTTGGACTCTTTGAGATTCACATGACAAATGAAGCTTCACCTTTGACTCATTTGTGAGGCCGCAGCCTCCGAAGAGCATTAGACCAACTACGGCGGTCGTCAATGCTTTGCGCATGGAATGCACCTCTGCGCGAACTCATATGCGTTCGGCTGCCCGAGATCCAGGAATCCGAGATTGTGGGAGACTTCGTGAAGGATCGTTCCTTCAAGACAGCCACACCGCTCTGGGCTTGTCTCCGTGAAAGCTCGGTCGGCGAGGGCAACTGAGTGCTTATCTTCGGTTCCCTTGCTGTTTCGGGTGCCTCCGCAAGCATCTGGCGGCAAGCCAAACATGGCAAGAGAGAATTCATCGCCGCCCGCACAGTAATAGGTATCATTCTGAAGATGCTGAATGAACGTTGCAGGGGGTGGTTGGCAGTTGGGACATCTCTTGACCGCCTGCACTGCCTTGCCAACAGCCCGGTCAATTGATGAGCTTTGTTCCTTGGTACAGCCAATAGTGGCAACAGCAAGCCCAAGTGGATCAATAAAGATCGTCGGCCGAGCAGAGGAATAAACATAAAGCAGATTCAAGCCGTTGAGGTTTCCCCCTCTGAGGCCAAGTGGATCGGGAATGCGATATCGGCCGGTGGCAGCCTCATACCAGCGATTCAAATTGAGAATCAGCCCGCTCCCCATTCCGCCACCTTGCCAGTTCGCATCCTCCCACTGCCCTGGAAACCGTAGAAACACCCCTGCACCCTGCGCTCCACTCCAGTCCTTTCCAAACGGCTCGAAGCCACCTGCCCACAACGTCACCGCACTACCACTTGTGGCGAGAACCGGAGTTCCCAAGTGATCGGCCGTCAGATATTTCCGCGACATTGCCATAGGAAGCACACCTTCCAGAAGCGCCACAGGCCTTCCTGCGAAGTGGAAGATATACGCCTCGTCCGTCACCCCCGCGGCGGGTGCGAGAGCATTCTGGTGGGCTCGGTGGACGAGCCTGCCTTGTGACGTATAGGTCGCCTGCGTCATGAGTGGCGAGCAGAGATCGAGATCCTGCCGTGCTTCCCTCAGGAAGCCCCGGCCGTCGTAGCTCATGAAGGACTCAGTCTCGGTCGTCGCCTCCTCCAAGCGCGTCAGGCGACCTGCTGCGTCGTAGTCGAGTTGAGTTTCGGAGCGTGGACGTGAGTCCTGGGTCTGGTTTCCGGCGGGATCATAGGCGAAGTACTTCGTACCGCCTCCCCCTCCTGGCGTCACCGTTTGAAGTCTTGGGTTGCCTCCTGTGTAGCCGTAGGTGTCGGTCACGCCGTCACGGGTCTCGGTCAGGCGGTTGCCGATCCGGTCGTAGGTCCACGATCGGGTGCCCCAGGGGCCGTTGCCTTGCGTCAGGAAGTATTGAGGATCCTGATAGCTGTAGGTGCGGCTCTGGGCTGGAGTCAGGAGATCTGCGATCTGGAGCGGATTGCCCACGGGATCAACGGTGTAGTCCCAGTCCAGCCGGCCCGGTACCTGGATGCGGTCGGGGAAGTAGCGGGCGTCGAAGAGGCGCGTTTCGGTCAGGCCGTTGCCCAGGGCCAGGGTGGTGAGCGGACCGAAGGGCTCGTAGGCCGAGGCGGTGACGATTGCGGGCGGTTGGGCGATGCCTCCCTGCTCGTAGGTCAGGGTGGCTTCCCGGTCGGCGAAGTCGTGGGCGTAGAGGGCGGCGACGCCGTTCGGATAGGTCAGCCGTGTGCGGTTGCCGTTGGCGTCGTACTGGTTGCCGAGCGCTCCGTCCTGGGTCAGGCGGCCGAAGCGGTCATAGCCGTAGACGATCGACTGGCCCGAGCGGGTGATCGAGGATAGACGGCCTTTGCCGAACGATCCCATGTCGTAATCATAGCTGGTCCCGGCCGTGCCGTCCGAGTGGACGACGGTCTTCACGCGGTCGAGCGCGTCGACGGTCCGCGTGGTCACGATGCCTCGGGCGTCCGTCGTGGTCGAGAGCTCGCCGTGCGCGTCGTAGGCATGGAGGGTCGTTCCGCTCACGGGGGAGACTTCCTGGGTCAACAGATCGCGGTCGCTGTAGGTGTAGAGCGTCTGATTGTCTTCGGCGTCGGTCACGGAGGCGAGATGGTCCTGGACGTCGTAGGTGTAGTGGGTCGCTGCCGCGTTCGGCAGGCCGGGACCGGAGGTCAGCGTCTCCAGCCGGTTCAGGGCGTCGTAGGCATAGAGCTGCGTGGGGTTCGGGTGGCTGGCCCGGGGATGGTTCGCATCCCAGACCTTTTCGAGGTTGTCGTTCAGGTCGTAGCAGTACTCGGTCACGCTTGGCGTGGCGCTGCCGTCTCCCTGAATGGTCTTGTCGAGATGGCAGGTCCGCACATAGGCGGTCTTCGACCGGCTCTCCCAGGCCGATCCGGTCCAGCGCTCCCGGCTTTCTTCCACTCGGTTTCCCGTGCCGTCGAGCTTGTAGGCGAGGCGCTCCCGGGGCTGAGCTGTGTCCAGGCAGGTGGTGGCGGTCGGAGACGCCACGACCGTTCCTCGAACGACGGCGATCAACCGGCCGGCCTCATCGTAGGCGTACTCGACGCCGTTTCCCTTTGGAAGCTTCGTGCAGAAGAGATCCCCGAACGCGTTGTAGACGTAGGCGGTCACCAGATCGCCGGCAGGCGTGGCTCCCTTCTGGCGGATCTCGGTGACTCGATTCAGGGCGTCGTAGGCGGTGACGGTCTCGACGGTATTGGGATCGATCACCGAGGTTCGGCGGTTGAGGCCGTCGTAGCCATAGGCGGTGGTGCCCACCAGGGGGTCGATGCGGCTGTTGGCGACGTGACCGTTGCGGCCGGCCAGATTGTAGGTGAAGGTCGTCACGTCGGCCGTGCCGTGCCCTGGGGGATCGACCGTGAGCGGCTCACCCGAGCCGTTGTGGGTGTAGCTCGTGGTTCTATACCCCGCCGGAAGCGCCGCGCCGGACTCGAAGCCGTCGACAGCTCGATCGGTCATCACTCCGGTGACCGGGTGGTACGTGGAAGCGCTGCGGCGCTTGTTGGTGCTGCCGGACGTGGACGGAGTCTCGATCAGGGTGACATGCCCTGGAAAGTTGGCGTCGTAGGTGTAGATGGTCGTTCGCGTAAACGCGGTGACGTTCGCGGCTTCGGTCCGCGTGAGAACCCGGCCGTTCGCGTCATAGGTGAATTCGGTGCGGGTGTTCTTGGCGTCGGTCGTGGAGGTCGGCAGGAGCGGGTTCGGGCTGGTATAGCCGAAGGTCGTCGTCGGTGACAGGCCGCAGGTCGGGCAGGAGCCCTGGATCGAGAGCGGCTTCGGCTTTCCGCTCGACGGATCCCGGCCGAGAGTGTAGGTCGTAACCTGGTTGAACGACGCCGAGACGGTTCGGGTGGCTACGGTTTGGGTGGGACGGCTCGGGTTGGTGTAGGTGTAGGAGACCTTGTCGACCGCGGCAGGGCCGTCGAAGGCGGGGTCTCCACGCCAGCTCCGGGCGACGTTGTTCGAGCCGGGCTGGTATTCGAAGGCGGCCGTGACTCTCCCCAGCGGCCCGGAGACGAGGTCCACTCGCGTCAGATACCCAGGCCGCGAGGCGTCGTAGAAGAACTGCCAGCCGGAGCCGTCGGGGCGGGACGCGTAGGTGAGCTCGTCACCCGTCCAGATGAAGGACCAGGTTCGAGGCAAAGTCCCCGAGCCCGCGACGGGCTCCTCGGTGATGGAGGCGAGCTTGCCTCCCGGGTAGTAGGTGAAGCTGTCGCCGCGGCCGTCCGGGAAGCTGACGGAGACGAGCTGGTTCGAGCCGTTGTAGGCGCCCTGGACAGGATGCCCGGGGTCCGCGGCGAAGACGGTGCGCAGCCATTGGCCGTCGGAGCGGAAGACATCCTTGCGGCCGTCGAGCGAGTGCAGCTCCCATCCTCCGGTAGCGGTGTCGAGGTAGAGCTTGCGGAGCTCGTCCGCCGGCGCCCGGCCCTGGTAGAGCCGCAGGCCGGAGCCAGCGGCCAGGTTGGAGAATTCGCGGAAGCTGCCATGGCGCGTCAGCAACCAGACATGGCTCGTGTCTGGATCGAGCACGATGCGCTCCGCGTAGTCGTGCGACCAGAAGCGGCCGAGAGTGGTTCGCCACTGGGTGGAGCCGGGCAGGGCTTCGCCGCCGACGCCCCCGGCTGCGTAGCGCAGCCGGGATTTGCCCAGGGATGCCGGCTCGCAACTGGGGCCACCGCCGCCGACCGGTACGGAACAGCCGGACTCGCCGCCCACGGGCTGGCAGAGGGGGCAGGAGGTACCGGCCGCGCCGCTGGCGCCGCCGCTGCCTTCGCTGCAGGTGTTGGGAAGCGGCACAGGGCAGCCGGCCGCCGGGCCGAAGTCCAGTGGAACCTCCACGAGCCGGACGCACGAGCCGGGCCCGGGCGTCGGACACATGGTGAGCTGGAGCGTGTACTTCAGGCTTGCTGGGTCCGAGCACAGGGCCTGTGTGGTCACCGTCACGGTGCCCAGATCCTGCGAGATCACCGCCCCCGATGCCCCACACTCGCCGACGAACCCGCCCGACGAGCCGAGGAGGCGCACGTTGGCAAAGCTGTAAAGGCCGCCGCTCGCTCCCGGGTTGTTTTGGTGGTTGCCGGGAAACTCGACCGGCATGGTGGCGGTCATGCCGCAGGCCGAGCTCGTGGGATCGCACCCGGGCGTGGCGAGGGCATAGGTCGCTGCCTGGGCGATCGGTGGTTGGCAGACGCCCCAGCCTGAGCAGGGGCTGAAGTTGGGCGCTGAGCTCCCGGTCTCCGCATAGGCGAGCTGGGAGCCGGCGCAGGTCACGGCCTCGGCCCGCCCGGCTGCGAGCGCGGATCCCACCAGGCCCAGGACGAGAAGAGGGGCTGACCACCAGGGACTGCTCATGCTTCCTCCCTACTCAAAGTACCCGTTCACATCGATCACGAGGTGGACCTGCATCCCCGGCACCGCTCCTGCGAGGGCGGTCAGCGTCGCGAGCCCGTTGCGGGACAGACCGGCCACGGCATTGTTGGCGCGGATCTGGCCAGCCGCGCAATTCACCGAGCTGGTCGAGGGGAAGATCGTGTCTCCGGGATAGATCGCGATGTAGCCGTTGGCGGTTGAATCGATCGCCGTGAGGTTGAGCGAAAGCACCCGCGCCGAGGCCGGCACGCCGCACGAGGACGCCGGAATGGTGAACATCCGCTCGACGCCGGAGACGAGGACAGGGCCGCCGAACGGCCCAATGGGATTTCGCGTATCGATCACCCGGCAAGGCGCCAGCGTGTGAAAATCCAGCCCGGGGAGGCCATAGCGTCGAGCGAGGGCCGCGCTGTCCTGGGCTTCGGCCGGCGTTCCGGCCCACGCCATCGCGACTCGGCCGGCGCTCGCCGAGGCGGCTGGACCGTCCAGCGATCCGGATGTCCCCGTGCTCACCTCGATCTGCGGGCCGCGCGGGATCTGGCGGTGATCGAAAAGCTGCGCGGCGATGGTGGGCGGAGCTTCTCCTCCTCCCCGTTCCCAGACCACCACGAAGTCGCCCCCGGCCGCTCCCGCCAGGGAGGGGTGCCGGCCTGACTCGGGCAGATTGCCCGTGACCCCGACCTCGGCTCCAAGGGGGGCACTGGCGACGCTGAAGCGCCGAGCCAGCACCCGGCCTCCTGCCTGCCACGTGACGGTGAAATTGCCGGAGGCGTCGGCAGCGACGGACGGGTGGGTTTGCGATCCACTGGCGGTTGCGCTGACGGCTTGCTCGCCGCTTTGGGCCAGACCTCCGAGGGTGAACGTCCGGCGGTACACGCCCGAGCCGCTGCCATCCTGGCCCTGGCTCTGCCAGACCACGGCATAGCGGACCGGCGAGCCGTGCAGCCAGGCCACGGCCGGCGCCGATTGCGCGCCCGCGGCCGTGGCATTGACGAGAAACTCGGACGAAGCCGGTGCCCCACTGGCGTTGAAGCCTCGGGCGAAGACACCCCAGCTGTCTCCGTCCGGCGAGGTGCTTTCACTCTGCCAGGCGACGAGGAACGATCCAGAGGGATCGCGCTCGACCCCGGGAGCCCGCTGATCTCCGGCTGTGGTCACATTGACCAGGAGCTCACTACCGAGAGGCGCGCCGTCGCTCGCAAAGCGCCGGGCGATGATGCCCCGGCCGCTGCCGTCCTGCCCGTCGCTCTCCCAGGCGACGATGAAGTTGCCGGAGCGGTCCATGGCGACGGAAGGCCTCTGCTGGCATCCGGCCGTCACCGCATTGACGGCGAACTCGGCTCCGACGGCAGTTCCACTCCGGTCATAGAGTCGGCCGGAGATGTCCCAATCCTCCGCGCCTCCCCCATGCTTCTGCCAAACGACCACGAAGCCGGCCTCGCCCGCCGCGACCGCGGGAGCGCGGTGGAACACCGACGCTCCCTGAGCGACGGTGATCTCGCTGCCTGCCGGCTCCAACTGCGAAACCGCTGGAGCGGCGACAAGCAGGAGGAAAGAGACAATAAGGCCAGTCTGCGGTCTCAGCATGCGGGCCGCCCTCGTTTCTGTCTGTTGTAGGTGCTGAGACCAAGGCTACACTTCGCCTACAAAGTGTGTCAATTACTCTCCATCCCAGAGAGTGGTGTCTCCAGCGCAGGCCGCCATAGCGATCTGCGCGCTCCTATTCGCCTGGGCTATGCCATCGGCAGCGGATGCAGCAGGTGGTGATCGATGAGGGTTTGGAAGTGTTTCAGGACGCTTGCGGCGAGGGCTCGATCGCGGAGGAGGAGGCCCAGCTCGATGTTGCGGTCGAGGGCGGCTTCGGTGAGGTTGGCGGAGGTTAGGAAGACGGCTTCTTCGTCGGCGACGACGGCTTTGGCGTGGAGGACTCCGCCGGGGCCTTCGGGATCGAGGGCACGGGGATCGAAGAAGACTCTGGGGCGCGCGGTGCCGGGCCAGTCGTTCTTCCAGAAGCGTTCGGCGAAGCGGCGGATGAGGGCTTCGGGCGTGGTGGTGTCCCCTTTCCTGCGCTGGAGGTTCAGGAGGAGGGTGACGCTCAGGGTGCTCTGCCGGTCCATGCGGTTGGCCAGGATCTCGAAGGCTTTCGGGCCGTCGAAGAAGGCGTAGGTGCTGGCCCAGAGCGAGCGCTCGGCCGAGCCGAGCAGCTCTTCGTAGACGCGGCGGGTGTTGCGGGCGTGGAGGCCCGGAACCTCGGGACCGGACCAGACGAGGTCGGGTTTCGGCCGGCGCTCCTCCCTCTCCGCCAGGGTGCGGATCCAGGCGGCGCTGGCCGGGCCGGCCAGGCCCAGGCGCTCCAGGCCGTGCAGGGCTTCGAGGATGTCCTCGCCGCGGACGAGCGATCCCAGGGCGGAGCTGAGGGAGGCCCGGGTGAAGGGGGCTGCCAGGAGCCCGGATTCGAGGGCCGCGACGAGCCGGGTGCGCTGGTGGGCGGGCAGGTCGAGGAGGGGGTCGAGGGGGTCGCTCATGCGAGGGCCTGGAAGAAGGCGGCGCCCTGGAGCCCGACGACGGGCACGACGAGCGCCCGGTCGAGGTAGTCGTTGCGCATTTCGCAGCAGGTCTCGGCGACCAGGGCGCAGCCGTGGCAGGAGGCGCCATGGAGCCAGCGGCCTTCCATGCCTTCGCCGCCGGGGACGTGCTGGGCACAGATGGGGTCGTTCGAGCAGAGGGCTCCCATCTGCAGCGCCTGGGCCAGGTGTTCTTCGATGTGCCTCGCCTGCTGGACCAGCCCGCCCAGGGTGCCCTCGGCGTCGGGGCTGCCGGTGTAGAGGAGGATGCCGAAGCGGTCGAGCGCCGTTTCGGCGTAGATGCGCTCGCGGATGGAGCTGGCCGGGTAGCCGCAGCGCATGGAGAGCGACTGGATGAGGAGGTGGGAGAGGGTGTGGAGCAGGATGTAGGGGCCGCCGGGGAACGGGCGGGCGCTCTTGCGGTCCTTCCGCCAAAGCTCATGGCCGGCCCAGAGCTTGTCGAGCCGCTGTTTGACGGCGTCCCGGCCGAGCCAGGCGGACACGGCTGCGGCGTGGAGCTGGACGAAGATGCCTTCGCCGCGGTTTTCGACCGCGGGGAACCAGCGCGGCTCCAGGGCGATCTGGGCGCGTTTGACGTCGGTCTCGTATTCGCCGTGGATGTCCGGCGTGACGGCTTCGAAGCGGGTGAAGCCGACCAGGGCCTGGACCTCGCGGAGTCGGTGAAGCTGGATGACGGCTTCGATGCCAGCGCTGCGTTCGGAGCGGCGCCAGGTGCGGCCGGGCAGACGGCGGGCGTGGAAGCTCGGATCGACCGGGACGTCGTCTCCATAGCCTTCGGGCGCGGCGAGGAGCGCTTCCAGCTCGACCTGCTTGACGGGCCGCTCGGCGGACTTGCCGCTCCTGAGCTCGCGGATGGCCGCCAGGACTTCCTCATCGCTGAAGGGGGCGAGCCGCTCCGCGACTCTGGGCTTCTTCTTGAGAAAGGCCAGCTCGCCCGCGGTCTCGGCGATCTCCAGATCCTCCCTCAGCTCTGCGACGGCCGCTTCCACGGCGGTACTGCGATCGGGCAGGGAGAGGACGCTCATCACCTGGGAAAAGTAGGCGTTGGAGGCGGTGCGTATGAGCAGCCGGCTCGGCAGATTGCACGGCTCGTCCGCGTCCCGGCCGAGCCATGGCCGGGCGCCACGGCAGGTGCCGAGCGGATTGTCTTCCAGCGGCGCCGCCTCGTACAGGCCGCGCGACGTGCCGCATTCGCAGCGCACGACGAGATCGGCGAGGTCGCCGCTGGTGCCGCGCTCGTCGAGCCAGAGCTGGCGCCGGCAGCTGCTCTTGGCCCCATGGACGAAGAGGTGCCAATCAAGGTCGTCGACGTGGCCTTTGGGGCAGGCGCGCACGAACCGGGTGGCGACGACGGAGCGCTGGTCAAACCTTTGCTTGTCGTCGAGCGCCTTGCGGTGGACCAGCCGGCGGGAACGATCGCGCTCTTCCCGGCCGGTCTCCTCCTGGACGACGAACCACTCGGGGAAGCGCCAGACGACGACGCCCTTGGCCGTTTCGCGCGGGTCGTCGTCGGCAGCGGGCGGTGCGTAGAGCTTTGGCGCGACGACGCCGGTCATGCTCTGGAGCTTGAAGGTGAGCCGCGGCTCGATGATCTCGTCGAGGTCGCTGGTCTTGGGCCAGGTGTCGAGACCGCCGACGATCGCGGAGTGACGCGGCAGGTCGATGAGCGCGCCGGGACCGTAGGAGGTGATGGCCTGACTGCGGCGGACCTGCCCGTGCGCCTTGCGGCTCATGATTCGTCTCCGACCGGGCCGCTGCCCAGATCCCTCAGGAATAGGTTCACCTCGGGCTCCACGTCGCGCAGCGAGCGGTTGGCGCGGAACTTCCGGTGGTGCGCGGACTCGAAGTCCTTGTCGAGCATGTCCCGCAGGAGCGGCCTGGGTGTCTTGAGCTCGTAGCGCTGGTATTGCAGCTCGACGCCGGCCGCCCGGTAGTCCTCGGCGACCTTGCGCCACGAATCCAGCAGATCCACGATGCGGTTCTGGACGCTGCGCAGGCGTTCCTCCCGTTCGTCCTCGTCCGCAAAGGGCTGCTGGCGGACCCGTTCCAGAAAGTGATCGAGCAGCCGGCGTTCGAGGGCGGCCCGGATGTCGACGATCCGCTCCGCCCCCCTGGCCGGCGTCAGCTCGGGCAGGGCCTGGCGGGCGAGGCCGACGAGCGCACCGGCGAGGCCCCGGTCGAGGGCGCGGGCCGAGAAGGGGGTGACGCTCGCCACCTCGACCGAGCGGTAGAAGGTCTCGTGGTAGTGGCGGAAGCGCTCGTAGTGCGAGCGGTCGCGGGGTTTGTGGAAGTTCAGCAGGGCGACGACGAGCCCGGGCCGCTGGTCATCCCGGCCCACGCGGCTGGTGGCCTGGATGTACTCGGAGTGCGACTTGGGCTGGCCGAGCACGACCATCAAGCCGAGCCGGGGGATGTCCAGCCCGACCGAGATCATGTTGGTGGCGATGGCGCAGTCCACGCGCTGGGGCTCATGGGCTCCGCATTCGAGGCGGCGGCGGGCTTCGGCGACCTTGTCGGTGGGCACGCGGGAGGTCAGCTCCACGACGTCCGTGAAGGTCTTGCGGTCCTGGAACAGCCCGTGGGTCTCGCCGATCCGCTTGCGCGCTCCGTAGCCGATGATCGTGTTCCGGACCTCTTCCTCCAGGATTCTCCGCGCGCCGCCCAGCTCGCGCAGGCTGTTGAAGTAGCCGAGCACGGTCATGTAGGGATCGGCGGGGTTCTTCGTGTTCCGATGCCCGCCGGCATCGCGGTAGGCGCGTTCGGCGGCCCCCATGAGTGCCAGCCAGGCCTTGCGCATGAGAACCTTCGGGTTCCGCCCCTGGGCGGCGATGCCGACGTAGAAGCGGGCGGGCGCCGTGGACGCGGGGACGGTGCAGGCGAAGAAGGAGTCCCGCCGGTCCGGCCCGGGGGGCGGGAAGACCTGGGTCTGGGGGCGGGCGAAGAGCGCCTGGATCTGATCCTGGGCGCGGCGCACGGTGGCCGTGGAGGCGACGATCTTGGGCCGTACCGCTCGGCCTTCCGCGGCCTGGATGGCGCGGAGGCAGAGGGCCTCAATCGCGGTCTCGTAGAGCCCTGCCATGGTGCCGAGGGGACCGGAGATGAGGTGCAGCTCGTCCTGGATGATCAGGTCGGGGGGCGGCAGCGGCGCGGCGAGGCGGCTGCCCTTCTCCGGTTCCGCGGCGCCATAGAAGCCGGTTTTATCGTGACGGGCGGCGCCGCCGAGCAGCACGCCGGACGGGCCGATCCAGGGGAGCGAGGCGAACTTGTCCACGGTGGCGATGAGGAAGGCCGGGAGCCGGCGGTAGATCGGCTCGTCGACGGCGACGATGGGCAGGGGCCGGCCGCGGGTGAAGTCGCATTCGAAGTTCACGCAGACGATGCGCAGCTCGCGGGGGCGGTCTTCGTCCGGGAGCAGCGCGAACGATTCCGGCTCGAAGCGGGTGCCGCACCAGGGGCAGTTTTCGAGCGGGACGGGCGACGGCTTGCCCCTGGGGTTGGCCTTGAACTGGCGCACCTTGGTCCGCGCCGAATCGGAGCGGCCATCGTTCTTGTGGCCGAGGATGTTGGGGGTCGCGGCCTTGCCGACCCAGAGGCCGATCTCGAACGGCCAGGTACCATAGCGCGCCGGGTTCTGCCCTGCCTCGCGTTCCAGCTCCAGGGCGCAGACGAGACCGGCCGCGCGGCCGAGCTGGTCGAGGGTGAGCAGGCGGAGGGTGTAGCGCATGACGACGCTCACTCCGGCGCCCGCGAGGCCGTTCTCGCCCGGGTGGCGGAGGCGGCGCAGGACCATGGCGAAGGCGGCGAGGCCGAGGTAGGCCTCGGTCTTGCCGCCGCCGGTCGGGAAGAAGAGGAGGTCGACGGTCTCGCGGTGCGGGTCGTTCGGGTCGGCGAGGCCGGGGAGGTTGAGGAGGATGAAGGCGAGCTGGAAGGCGCGCCAGCTCGGTGCTTCGGTCTTTCGAGAAGGACTCGGGAGGGTATCGCTTGGAGTCCTCACCCCCTGACCCCCTCTCCCATCTCCCAGGCCCCCGCCCCCGGGAGAGGGGGAAATGCCGGCGTCAGCTCCTGAATCCTTGAAGACGCTCAGGCGCTGGCGGAGGGCTCGGGCCACGGCCCGGTTTGCGACTCGGAAGGCGTCGAGCGCGTCGGGGTCGGTGGCGAGGACGGCGATGCCGCGTTCGATGCGGTTGGCGGCGAGGGCGGCGGAGCGGATCAGCTCCTGGGCGGTTTCGCGGCGGGTGCCGGTGAGCGAGCCGAGATCGGCGGTGCGTTCCCCGATCCATTGGCGGTACGCGATGACGAGAGGACGCAGGGCCGCTTCGGCGGCCTGGCCGTCGGCGAGGGCTCCGAGAGTCTCCATCGCCAGCTCTACGCCCGGGATGGGGACGGTGATCGTCTTCTCCACCTCGGCGCTCGCGATCCAGGCGGTGCGCAGGACGTGGCAGGCGTCCTCCACAAGCTCCCACTCGGCGGAGATTCCGTGGCCTGTGGCGTACTCGGGTGTGCCGGCGTAGTGGAGATCGGCCATCTGCTCGTCCCAGTCCGCGGCGCGTCCGCCGCGCAGGTCGGGCCGGGGCACGAACGGGAGCTGGCTTTTCACCTCGATCTCGGGCTGGAAGACGTAGGCGCTGTCGGGCTCCTCGCTTTCGCCCGCAACCGGCGGGCGGTGGTTGACGAGGAAGACGGACACGGAGCGTGTGCCGTGGGGGATCTGTTCCGCAAGCTCCTCGGCGGCGACCGGCCGCTCGACAACGTGGACCTCCAGCCCGCCGGAGGCCGGAACCGGGTACACGGCCGAGGCGCCGCTTGCGCCGGTGAGCGGCACGGCGACGGTCTCCTGCCGTGGCTGACGCTGCCAGACCGGGAGCCCCTTGCCGTCCTGGCCGGAGATCTCTGCCAGATGGTAGTCGCCCCAGCGAACGAGCACGGTGACGGCGGCGGTCTCCTTCCGAACGAGAAAGCTCAGCCCCATGGAGGAGGGAAAGAAGCTCTTCTTGGCTGCCTTGCGGTCGTCGCTGCTCTCTTCGGGGAGGCCGGCGGACTCGGGAACCTCGCCGAGATCGTCGCCTTCGTCGGCGTCGCCTCTCTTGTCGGGGGGCGTGCTTGACGGGACCAGAAAGCCGGTCAGGTACCAGTTCGAGGGGCGGGGCCATTCCGGCAACCGCTCCTCGGCCAGCTCGTGCCCGGCCCAGGGGCCGACGAGATCGAGCTTGAGGGCTTCGACCAGCCTTGCGCGCACGTCCAGAGAGGTCAAAGGCGCGGCGCTCTCCACCCTGTCGGTCATGAGAAGAGGCCTCCATTGGCGGATGATTTCGCAGCACGCTTCCCGCCCGGTTTTTTCGGGCTCTTCCTTGCCGCGGTGGCCCCAGTCCGCGTCTCCTCCTGGGCGCGTTGCGCGTTCAGCTCCAGGAGGCGAGCCAGCACCTCGTCCCGCACGTCGTCGGGCCAACGGTAGCGGTAGGGCTTCTTCTTCTTGCCCCACTCCTCCTCGTCGATCTCGTAGTCGAGGAGAAACTCGCAGTCGGTCGGGATGTCGGTCCAGCCGTAGGCGTCGAGCACCGCTCGGTCCATGGCGGCGTGGAGCTCGCGGAGCTTGTCGATCTCGGGGTCTAGCTCGTCGGGATCGTGGAAGCGGTTGTAGGTCTTGGTGAGACCCTCGTCGTTTCGGATCATGAGGGCGGCTCGGAATTCGTAGTAGGCCTTGCCAGCGGCTTCGAGGGCGGGGTGGGGCTGCCAATTACTAGGAAAAGGAAAGGTTTCGAAGCAGTCAGAGGGGGTGTAACGGGGATCATCCTTCATAGATGATCCGAAGAACTGAGCCCACATCTCATGAGGCCGGGCCTGCAGGACGGCGAAATCGGAAAAATCGCTAAATGGAAATACCACGAGTGAATCGGCGAATACGCAGGACGTTGGCTGAAAAGCCAGTGCATGATGAGCGGAAACCCGGGAGAGGACAAGGCAACGTTCTAGGTTAATAATAGCTTTGTGAAGGGCTGAGGAGTATGTGCCGAACTGCCACCAGTAGGTTTTCCGTCGCTCAGCCACGGAGTAACCACCCATTACACTGCGCTCAGGAAAAACCTTCTCTGCTACAATCCTCATCAACTCCGGCCACCGCTCTGCCTCATCTCTGCTCATGTCGGCGAAGTTAATGACGAAACGGCGATGTATTTGCGAAGGGCTTGAGTTGACCTCCTCCCCTCCGATGTAAGGGAATATTCTCTCTGCATTCTGCGGATTTTCCCTAATCAGTCGATGCATTTCAGCCAGCGGCGTCGCGATACCCTTCGAGCTGTTGTCATCAAATGTAAATCCCTCCCCATAAATCTTTGAGCCGAGAAAGCTCAGCCTAGCATTCGAAAGAAGGGGCTTCGGCTCAATCTCGGCAACGCCCGCAACCAAGAACGAGTTGATCGCCGGTACGTTTCTTCCGTTCAGCAACGAACCACTCAAGGTCTGCCCTTTAACGATGTGGACCCGACTAACGATGACCGCAGCCGAGCCGGGCCATTGCAGTCTTGTCACTGCACAGTAGATGAAGCCATCGCGGACGCAGATTCCATGAAGTCCCGCAAGTCTAGTGTCACCCTGACGGATTGTGTTCGTTGCGAGAAGCGCCAATGTGCCTCGCTGCCTCAAGAGAGAAAACGCGCGCCTAAAGAAGTGAGCAACTAGATCAACAGCCTTTCCGCCTGTATCGACGTGAACTAGTCGAAGGAAATCTCGATATGAAGGTCCGAGGACCGACCAGGCATCAGTGCTAGACATGAAAGGGGGATTGCCTACGATCGCATCGAGTCCCGGGTTATCCCGCTCGAATACCTCTGGGAACTCAATCTCCCAGTGGAATGGAACAAGTGGCAGAACAGAAGCATCCCGCCACTCCTCAAGCCAGCCGAGGAAACGCTCAGCCCCGCCGCTCACGATCACGTCTGCGTACTCATTCCGCTTCTGCTCCCGGACCTTGGGCTTTTCCTCCTCGAAGAACGCTGCCAACACTAGATCACCGAAGAGGCGCACCTTGCCCAACTCGAACTGCGTCTGGTCCCACAGATCCCGCAGCACCCAATCGGGTTCGCTATCGTCCGCCTCACGGATCTGCCTCCGCAACTCTGCGACCTTTGCCATGTGCTGGCGCACCTGCATCGTCTCAATGCCCTCCTGGAACATCGGGGCAGCTCCTTCCCAATGGAAGGCCTCGATCTGCCTGCGCGAAAGGCCGACGAGCGAATCACCGTGCCGCAACGCGTGATCCACGAAGGTGAGCGCATGATCCTTCGCGAGCGTCGCGAGCCAGAGCGACACCTTGGCGAGATCCACCGCCATCGGGTTCTTGTCGACGCCGTAGAGACAGCGCTGCGCCACAAGCCGTCGCGCGAAGATCTCCTCGACCTCATCGGGCGGGATGGGCGGCTTGCCGCCGTGAACCTTCCAAGCCTCGATCAACGCATCGCCGAGCTGACGGCAAGCTTCGACGAGAAACGCCCCCGAACCCATGGCGGGGTCGCAGACCTTCAGGTCGAGAATCTGCTCCGGCGTCGACGAAACGGACTCCGCCCCGCGCAGGCGGGCGAGGATCGGCTCCAACGTGGTGCGCACGATCGGCTCGGTGAGCGAGCGCGGCGTGTAGTGAGAGCCCGAACGGCGGCGCTCCTCGCTCGGCTGAAGAACCATGGCACCGGGGGGCACGAGATCCGGCGTGGCGTTCGAGTCGATCACCGGCAGCAGCGCGGCGTGCAGATCCTCGAGAGCGACCGCGGCCTTGAGCGCCTTCGTGAGCCCGTCCGCGAAGCTGCGGCCCGTGCGCTCCTCCAGCCAGGACTCGCGCTTCGCGGGCACCTCGCCGAGAAGCGCCTCCAGATCCACCGCCGTGGGCGCGCCCTGCTTCTTCGGCGACCGGATCGCCACCGAGACGCCAGTCGCCTTCTCCAGGCGGAAGCCCATCATCGTTTCGTAGACCGAGCCGATCTGCTCCACGTCGAGCGCGCGGTAGGAAATCCGTTCGCCGTCGAGGACGAGAAGCTTTTCGAGCGCGCGGTAGATCGTGCCGTCCGGCACGAGCGGCGGCTCGATCCGCTCCCCCACCTGGCGGGCTCCGAAGGCCGAGCGGCCCTCCAGGAACTTGAACCGATCGGGATCGAAGAGCACCCCGTGACGCCTGGGGAGGCGGGCCGCACCGCAGTCGGCGCCGTCGAAAATCATCCGGAAGAGAACCAGGAGCTGCGCCCAGGCGCCGAAGCGCTGATCCAGGGCATCCGGATAGAGCGCGGCATCCTCCCGCAGACGCTCGTGAAGACCGGCCAGCGAGTAGTACTTCAGGAACGTCTCGTCCTCCGGCAGCAGATCCCGCTCCTCTGCATAGAGGAGAAAGACCAGCCGCAAGACCACCGTCAGAAGCGCCCGGTAGACCTCGTCGGGATGCTCGGCGAGCGGCTCGCGCAGAAGCCTGCCGCCCGACGCGTCGTGCGCAGCCTGAAAGCCGCGCAGCAGCTCGTACAGGGCGTGCAGAACCTGCTCGGCCAGGCGCTCGCTGACCTCGTTCTGAAACTTGCGGCTGCTTTCCAGCAGGGCGGCCAGCCTCTGGTGACGCGGCAGACTCAGGAGGCGCGGCTGGTCGAGAAGAAGGCGGAGCGCCGTGCAGATGGGCCGGCCCGCGGTCGAGACCATGTCGGCGACGCGGAAGTCGATCCAGCCCGAGCTCTCGCCATACGGCGCCGAAAGCAGGCGGAGCACGCGGCCGTTCGACAGCAGACCGGCGGGAACCTGCGTCTGGCGCAACAGCCGCTCCAGCCGCTCGTGCGGCGACGCCTCGGACGGACCGCCGCCGCGGGCACCGTGAGCGGAACGGTCGAGATCCAACCCGGGCTCGACGACGCTCACCAGCAGCTGCCAGGCCGGGCGGCCGGATGGAGGCTCCAGCTCCCGCACGGCGAAATCCGGACGGAGCGTCTCGCCGGAATCCGGAACAGCCAGCTCAAGCTCAGGGGGGATCGGGCACTCGGGCGTGCCTGCATAGCCCTTCGGCGAGAAGCTCCAGCCGAGCACCGACGCGGCGAAGGCGCGGAAATCCGCCAGCCAGGGTGCAGACTCCGCCTCGCCGGGGAACGTCCGCTCACCCGACGACTCGACCGCGGCGCGCAGGAGCCGCTGCCCCTCGACATCGCGCCGGTCCAGAATCGCTCCCGCACGGACCAGGGCAGGAGCGGACACCACCAGACCGGTGGGACGGACGAACCCGATCCACTCGCGATGCGCCGCAATCTCCGGATCGATCTTCTGGCCGGTCTTGGGGCCAGACTTGGGACCGGCCATCAGTTGCTCTCCGGCCAGAGGTAGACGATCCCGACCGGCTCGACCCGCCGGGCGCGAACCTCATAGAACGCGCGGACCCGCGGCGGCTCCTCCAGGAGATCGCGGTCGAACTGCGCGAGGCGGGAGCGCCAGGACCGCATGTCCGATTCGAGCTGCCGCTTCTCGCCGTCCTCGAAATCGAGAGTGAGCTGCAGGAACCCCCTCTCGGCCTTGCCGAGCTTCTCCCGGACGCGGACGCGCTGAGCTTCGAGAACCTCGCGCAGGTCTTTCTCTTCCGTCTCGCCGCGGCGCCGGAGCTTCGCCACCGCAACCTCCTCCAACTCCCGGGCTCGCGGCTCCAACTGCGGCAGAAGCTCCTCGACATCGCGGACGGCGGCGCCGAGGAGCTTGCGCTGAACGACCGGATCGGGCAGACCGGGCGCGACGAGAGCCCGGTCGAGCAGATCGAGCGTCTTCGCCTCCGCCTCGCGCGCATAGGCGCGAAGGGGGCCGCTGCGCTGGGAGACCTCCACCCAGCGGGCGGCGAGCGGCACCAGCTCCTCGTGCAGCCGCTCGGCCCCCTGACCGTAGAGCGAGAGCCGGCCGAGAAGGACGACGCGGGGAATCGAATCGGCGGACCGCGCGACGCAGGCCCGCGAGAGATCGTGCAGGATGAAACCCTGCGAGCGGAAACGCGCCAGGAGTCGCTGGGCGACCAACTGCTCCAGGTGGAGATGAACCGTGTCCTCGGTGAGAGCGCCGGAATCTTCGAACACGACCGGACGGATCGGCGCCTCCCGGCGCCAGTCCGCGAGCTTCTGGTTCTGCCGGCGGGGCGCCCGCAGCGTGTCCAGGGTGGCGGCCCAACTCGGATCGGTCTCCGCCCTCCGGCCGAGCGGCGGGAAGGTCCAGACGGGCCGGCCGGCGGCGTCCCGGGACTCGGCGAGCGGCTCGGCGCCCAGCAGCTCCAGAGAACAGGAGAGCGCCTCGCGGAACGGCTCGGCGGCAAACGCCACCGAATTCCGGGAGGCTTCGAGAAGGGTCTGACAGCGCTCGATCTGCTGCTTCAGGTCCTCCTGGCGGTCACGGGCGGATTCAAGCTCCTCCTGGGTGATGCGCTTGCGCTCGGCGTCGAGATCGGCCGCTTCGATCGCGCGCGCCAGCCGTTCGGCGTCGCGATGGCGAATGCCCGGCCCGAGACGACGCTCGATGTCGTCGTCGATCACCTTGGACAGGCTGCCAAGCTCGCGCTTGATCGTCTCGGTCTTGCGGACCAGCACCTCCAGCACGCGATCCTCGACCCGCTGAGGCAGCACGAAGTAGTGGCAGCGGACCTCCGCGGAGGGCTGGAGCTTGCGATCGATGCGGCCGTTGCGCTGCTCGATGCGGCCCGGGTTCCAGGGGAGATCGAAGTGGAACAGATCGGCGCAATGGGCCTGAAAGTTGAGGCCCTCGCGGGCGGCGTCGGTGGCGAGCAGGATGCGCAGCGGATCCTTGGCGGGATCGGCGTTGAACCGGCGCTGAATCTCCTTGCGGTCCGGGCCGTGGGTCAGACCGTCGATCACCGCGATGCGCTCGTCCGCACGGTCCGTGCCCTCAATGGCCTGGTCGAGGATCGACCGGAGGTAGCGCTTGGTGCCCTCGCGGTTCTCTGTGAAGATCAGGACGCGGCGGTGATTCCACTGCGGGGCCGGACCCCGGTGAGCCTGGCCGAAGGGCGGCAGCCCCGGGCAGAGATTCTCCCGAATCCAATCGAGGAGCCGCAGGATCTTCGGGTCCGGTTGGTGGCGCGCCGCCTCGGCGATCTCCTGCATGCGGTCGAGGAGATCCTGCTCGCGGCGCCAGAGGGCTTCCGCGGCGCCGCCGCGCGGGGCTTCGGCCTCGGCGGACGCGGTGACGGCTTCGATCTGGGCCGCTTCCTCGGCGTCGAGCTGCTCGCCGGTCCAGGCGCTGCGCTCGTCGTCGGCGTCGGGAACGGTGGTGAATAGCTCGGCGTCCCGTTCGAGCTGGCGGTCGAGGGGGAGGGCGGCGGCAGACGCGGTGCGAGCCGCGGTCTCCCACTGGCGCGCGACGGTCGCGCGATGGACCTTCAGGCTGCGCGCGAACGCCTCGGTCGAGGAGAGGAGGCGTTGCTGCAGACCCACGACGAGGAGGCCGGCGGCGGCCTGTGCCCGGCGGCTGGTGACGGCGAAGCGCTCTTCCCGCGCGGTCCGGTATTCGTCGAGGAGGCGGGAGAGCACGAGCTCGGGTGCGTCCTCGGCAAGGCCTTCGATCCGGAGGCGGACGACGTTGCGGCGGGGAAAGCCGCCCTGCACGGAGCGGATGTCTTCCTTGAGCCGCCGCACCATGATGTCGTCGAGGGCCTTCCGGCCGATGTCGACGCCGCGGGTGAACCGGTAGGGGTCGAGCAGCTCCAGAAGGGTTGAGAAGCTGTTGGAGTGGCCGTTGTGCGGCGTCGCGGAGAGGAAGAGGCGGTGCTCGAAGCGGCCCGCGAGATCGCGGACGGCGCGGGTGAGCCGGGTTTCGATGCCGTAGCGCCCGCCGCTGGAGGGCGCGGCGTGGTGGGCCTCGTCGAGGATGAGGAGGCTTCCGGGAAGCAGCGGCCCGAGCCACTCGCGGAGGGGGTCGGCGTAGACCGGATCGGTGAGTAGGTTGTGCGAAACCAGGAAACGGCTGTGGGTGCGCCACGGGTTGACCCCGAAGCCGCGTTCGCGGCGCATCCGCGCGAAGTAGGCCCGGTCGAGGACTTCGAAGACGAGGCCGAAGCGCTCTTCCAACTCGCTCTTCCACTGGTCGAGGACTGAAGGCGGAGTGGCGACGACGAGGGTCTTGGCCTTCTTGCGCAGGAGGAGCTCGCGGGCGATGAGGCCGGCTTCGATGGTCTTGCCGAGGCCGGTGTCGTCGGCGATGAAGAGGTTGATGCGCGGGAGCCGCAGGGCCTT
Source organism: Holophagales bacterium (assembly GCA_031390755.1). Lineage (GTDB taxonomy): Bacteria > Acidobacteriota > Thermoanaerobaculia > Multivoradales > UBA5704 > DATMER01. The sequence continues at coordinate 693 of JANMTS010000096.1, read as the reverse complement.
GCGCAGCGGTTCCATCTGGTAGGCCTCGATCTTGATGCCGGCGCGGAACGGGGACTGGAAGAGGCTGGGGTCGGTGGCGGTGACGCAGGACCACCGCAGGGTGTGAAGGAACGCGGCGAACTGGCGCGGATCGTCGAAGCCCCTGGAGGCGAGGCTCTTCCAGCCCTCTTCGGCGAGGATGCGGCGGTCGAGCTCGTAGTCCCAGAAGACGGCGAGGGTCTGGCCCTGGGCGTCGTCGTCGGCGCAGGCGAGACGGACCAGGGGCGATTGACCCGGCGAAGAGCCCGGGGCCGTTGGGGCCACGACTTCCTCGACGAGCCAGCGCCTGGAACGGATCTGGACCATCTCGCCGACTTCGGGTGCGCGTTCGGGCAGCAGGCGGGCGGCGGCAGGGGCGGTCACGGGGGCGGGCTCCGGGGAGTGGTGGTCACGCGGCAACTTTAACCCATGGCGGCGGTGGGCCGGATTTGGGGTGGGGGGGCTTCCAAATCGAGATGCCGGCTTGGCGAGATGTCGAGTGACCAAAAGCGTCCTTCTGGGCACCGATTTTCTCGGTCTGGCCGGGCTGGGCCGTGTCGCGGAAAGGCCCGTCCGGCTTGGGTTTGGCGAGGGGTGTCCGTCTTTTTTTCGCTCTCTTTCCCGGTGCCTACGTCGAAAACGAAACCCGAGTTCCGTTTTTTGGGTGCGCAAAGG
>JANMTS010000115.1:0-3760 GCA_031390755.1 Holophagales bacterium | reverse complement strand
GCCTTCTTTCAGTCCTCCGACCCCATGTCGTACCTAGAGCACCTGAAATTCGGCAGCGCCCCCTCGGTCATCGAAGGGCTTTGGCAGAAGCCCAGCGCGGTCCCGTAGCAGCTCACTTGAGCAAGAGAATCGGAATCAGGTCTTGAGAGCGGCGGTGCTGGGCGTCAAGGCTGAGCGGCGGCCGCTTGGCTCGGCGCCTTCAGCAGTCGATAGAGCTCGACGCCAGCAAGGATGAACGGTCCGTTGCCTTTCGGGTCGTTGTCCGACACGGGCTCGCTCATGTAGTAGCGATAGCTGCCGTCCCGGCCATAGCCCAGGCCGCCGACCTCGACGACGTGGGTCAGGTGGAGCGATCCGTCGGCATGGACGGACACGAGCTCGTCGACCAGGCCGGCATAGGCCTTGCGCGCGGTGGGCTCGAACGATCGGGGTAGATAGCCCTTGTTGACGGCCTTGGCCAGGAAGTAGGTGAACATCGCCGAAGCCGAGGCCTCGCGGTAGTTTCCGGGTCCGGCGGGCATGTCCAGGATCTGGAACCAGGTGCCCGTCGCGTCCTGGTACCGGACCAGGCTTTCTGCCAGCTCCGGAATGATGGCGAGGATCGGCGCGCGCAGCTCGGTCTTCCCGGCTGGGATCACGTCGAGGATGTCGACCAGCGCCATGGCGTACCAGCCGAGCCCGCGCCCCCAGAAGAAGCGCGATCGGCCGGTCCCGGGGTCCGCCCAGATCTGTTTCCGGGCCTCGTCCCAGGCGTGGTAATAGAGGCCCGTGCGCTCGTCGCGCAGATGGGACCGTGCGATGGTGAATTCCCGCACGGCCTCTTCGATCTTGGGGTCGTCGCCTTCCGCGACGCCGACGCCGGCGAGAAACGGCATCCCCATGTAGACGCCGTCGAGCCACAGCTGATGGGGATAGCGCTGCTTGTGCCAGAAGGCACCTTCCGAGGTCCGGGGGTGCTGCGCGAGCTGCGCCGCCAGCGCGCCGATGGCCGCCGGGTATCTCGGATCGGGATACCGGTCCCGCAACCGCTGGAGCATCTTGCCCGAGTTGATGCTGTCGATGTTGAATTCCCCGGCCTCGTAGCCGAGGATCGTGCCGTCCGCGGTCAGGTAGCTGTCGATCGTGCGCCGGGCGTAATCGGAGAAGCGGGGATCGCCGACCGCCGCCGAGAGGTCGTCCATCGCCTGCATCAGGAGGCCGGTCGTGTAGTTCCAGTCGCTGGGCCGCGACGTCATCCCGTCCCAGCCGCCATGGGAGAGGCTCTCGCCGCGACGCTTCATCTCCGACTCGGCCAGGCGCGTCGAGATCTGGACGGGAGAGAGCTCGCGGAGGCTGCGCGACGCTTCCGTCTTCAGGCGGATGCGGGGAGACAGCGTGCGCCGTTCGACCTCAGCTTTCAGAAACGCCTGCAGCTCCTCGCGGGTCCGCACGCCGCCCTTCCGGCCGGACCACAGCGCCCCGAAGGCATACGAGAGCTTCCTGCCTCGCGGCCGCAGCACCAGGATCTGGCTGCCCTCGTCCCGGGTCTGCGAGACGAGGTCCATCTTCCTGAAGAGGATCGCCATTCCGAGGTGCTCGCCTTCGACCCCGGCAAATACTGTCTGCCGGCCGAAGGTCGCCAGGTAGCTCCAGGCCTCCCCGGTGACGTCGAGGTCGCCCGCCATCACCTCGGCCTCCGGGTGCGTGACCAGGCCGACGGCGAGATTGTCGAGTGGGGTGGATGTCGCCGATATCACCAGGGTCACGTCCACCATGGGGCTCCCGGCCTGCATCGACAGGGTGGCGGAGAGGTCGACGGTTGCGTCGACAGTTGGGGCGCCCGTCTTCCAGCCCTTGTAGTCGAGGTCGAAGGAGGCGTGGATCGGGCCGTCGGACCCGATGCGGACGGAGCGCTCCGCGACGTCGGAGACCAGCACCGCCTTGGCGCCGTCCCAGTAGCCGAAGCCGCCCATTCCGAGGCTCTGGCCCACCTTCAGGATGTCCGCGCCCCAGTCGGCCATCTGGTGATAGCTCTCGTAGCCGTCCAGACCCACGCCCGGCAGCACCATCGCGGACGTCTTCTTGCCGAAGATGTCGAACCCGTTGCGCCAGTCGAGGTAGACCCGGTAGCCGACCTGGTCGCTCTCGATGCCCGGCCCCTCGTAGCGGAGGTATTCGTTGTGATCGCTGGCCTGGGGCGGCAGGGTGACCTGGCGGACGCTCCGGAACGTGCCGCCCTTGTAGACCTTCTCCTGCCAGGCGCCGCCCTCCTTGATCGACACCTCGGCGTGCGCCCGTGGCGGCACCACGCTCGCGCTCGCGCGGCGGTCGACGAGATAGCCGTGCGTGGCGGCGGCGCCGAGGTCGGCCAGGAAGACGAGAGCGTCGGGGCTGCCGTCACCGTCGTCGTCGAGGAGCTGGGTGGGCCTTGTGGTATTGGCGGCGGTACCCTCCCACACCTGCAGCGGACCGCCGGTCACCCCCAGCTCCTCCAGCGAGAGGCGCACGAGGGTGTCGGGCCGGGCGAAGGCGGAGGGGTTGGAGACCTCGAGGGTGGCGATGGCCTGCGCGTCCGCGGCGGCGATCCCCAGGTGGCCGGCGAGGAGCAGGGACGTGGAGACAACGAGCAGTGCCCTCATGAGATGAATCTCCTCATCGCGCTCACCGCGCCAGCCAGCCGCCGTCCACGGCGATGGTGTACCCGTGCATGTAGTCCGAGGCGGCCGAAGCGAGGAACACGGCCGCGCCCTGAAGGTCTTCCGGGGATCCCCACCGTCCGGCGGGGATTCTCTCCAGGATGGCCTGGTTCCGGACCGGATCCTCGCGGAGGGGTTTGGTGTTGTCGGTGGCCATGTACCCCGGAGCGATCGCATTGACGTTGATGCCGTGGGGTGCGAGCTCGTTGGCGAACAGGCGGGTGAGCCCGAGGACCGCACTCTTCGACGCCGTGTACGAAGGCACCCGGATGCCGCCCTGAAAGCTGAGCAGCGATGCGACGTTGACGATCTTGCCGCCGCGTCCCTGCTCGATCATGACCTTGGCGACGGCCTGGCTGAGGAGGAAGAGGCTGCGGAGGTTGACGTCCATCACGTCGTCCCAGTCCTTCTCGGTGAATTCGATGAGCGGCGCCCGGCGGATGATGCCGGCGTTGTTGACCAGGATGTCGATGCCGCCGAGCGTCTCGACCGTCTCGCCGACGATCCTGGCGACGGAGCCTCCGTCGGCGAGGTCCGCCCGGATGGTGACGCAGCGGCGGCCGAGCGCCTCGATCCGCTCCTGGGTCTCCGATCCGCCGGAGCGATGAACGAGAGCCACGTCGGCACCGGCCTCGGCGAGCCCCACCGCGATGCCCTGGCCGAGGCCCCGGGAGGTGCCCGTGACGATCGCGGTCCTGCCATCGAGCTTGAACTGATCGAGAATCACGGCCTGTTCACCTCAGCTGGTCAAGGGTCAGAAGATCCATGTCGTCGAAGGCCTGGTTCTCGCCGCCCATGCCCCAGCAGAAGGCGTACGCACCGGTGCCCACGCCGGAGTGGATCGACCAGCTCGGAGAGATCACGGCCTGGCCGTCGGCGACCACCAGGTGCCGGGTCGCCTCGGGGCGGCCCATGAAGTGGAACACGCGAGCGTCCGCCGGGAGGTCGAAGTAGAGGTAGACCTCCATGCGGCGCTCATGGGTGTGGGGCGGCATGGTGTTCCACACGCTGCCCGGCTCCAGCACGGTGAAGCCCAGGACCAGCTGGCAGCTCCGGGCGCCGCCCGGGTGGATGAGCTTGTAGAG
>JANMTS010000038.1:0-6691 GCA_031390755.1 Holophagales bacterium | reverse complement strand
CCGGCATACGCTATCCTTCGCGGCAGGATCGCCGTCCAGGAAAATCGCCCATCCATTGAACCTTGAAGGGCCACACCAGACCATGGCCAGCAGCCTCACCAATCTCCTCTACCACATCGTTTTTTCCACCAAGGACCGCATCCCCCTGATCCACGACGACCTCGAAGAGGCACTCTTCGACTACATCGGAGGAATTCTCCGCGGTCAGCGGGGTATCCTGCTTGAGATTGGAGGCATGCCGGACCATGTCCACCTGCTGGTGAAGCTCAAGGCAGACCTTGCGGTCGCGGAGGCGGTCCGCCTCGTCAAATCGAATTCCTCCGGCTGGGTCAATGAGAACCAGAAGATCCGAGGGCGTTTCGAGTGGCAGACCGGCTATTTCGCCGTCTCGGTGAGCGAGTCCCGCGTGGACGAGGTCCGCCGCTATATCCGGACGCAGAAGGAACATCACGCCCGGATCTCATTCCAGGACGAGTTGGTGAGGCTGCTCAAAAAGCACCGCATCGCCTTTGACGAGAAATATCTATTGGGCTGACCGGCCGTTCTGCTGTCGCCCCCTCGGGGTTTTCTGATGGTGGAAACCCCTGGGAGCCTGGGGCTCACGCACCAGGCTTTACGATGCCGCCCCTTCGGGGCTGGCGATGCGTGGTTGCGTCGCCGCAGCCCACGATCCGGGCGGAATGCTGCAGCTGGAGGTGCAGGGGCTCGGACGGCAGGGGTGGCGGTGCAGGCACTTTTGTTCGGCCGGCACACCCGGCCGATGCGGGGATAGGGGACGCTATCGTCCAGTCCTATACTGTATCGAGATGCGTCGAGGGCCGATGCATCGAAAGGGAGGCCATCGATGACCCGGGTCCAGGTGGAATTCGACTCCGACATCTTTACGACCTTGCGGCGATCTCCGGAGGAGGTTGCCTGGGAGATGCGTCTGGCGGCGGCGGTTATCTGGTATGCCCAGGGCCGGATCTCCCAAAGCCGCGCTGCGGAGCTGGCGGGAGTGAGCCGGGCCGAGCTCCTCGACACCTTGTCGGAGAGCGGCGTCTCGGCAAGCCAGGAGACGCTGGAGGATCTCGACGAGGCATTGGCGCGTGGATAGGGTTCTCGTCGTCAATGCCTCGCCCCTGATTTTCCTCGCCCGCATCGACCGTCTCGATCTCCTGGTCTCCCTTGCGAAGCTCCTCGTCGTGCCAGAGGCCGTGATCCGCGAGATCCAGGCGGGTTCCGATCGCGACGGGACGGCCGACCAGCTCAAAGCTCTCCCGTCGATCTTTCAGGCTGACGACCGGCCCCTTCCGGAGCGGATCCGCCTCTGGGATTTGGGAGCCGGGGAGTCCCAAGTCCTGGCCCATGGGCTGGAACGACCAGGATCGGAAGTCATGCCGGGCGTGATCTCCCTGCCGCACGGCTGGGGCCACGACCTTCCCGGGGATCCGCCTGGAAGTCGCCGCCCGGCGACCGGGCGCCAACCGACGGCCCATCTAAGTTCCCGACGGCCCTCATGGGCGATCTGGCCTGCGAAAATTCGCGGTTGGGTCCGTCTCTTTTCGCAGGCCATGCCAGGCCTGCCCATGGATCGCTCAGACCGTGGGGTTTCGTTGGAGAGAATCCCATGGCAGATTCCGAGTTTGACCGTCGCATCATCGAAATCGCCCGCAGCCAGGCGACCAGGGAATTGGCTCAGCGTGAGGTTCTTCGCTCCTCCCGGATCGCCGCCGCCGAGATCCTCGTGGCCGAGGACTTGCCCTTGCTTCAGGCTGCTGCAGACATCGGTACGCTTGTGGCGGAGGGTGACTCGTGGTTCGATTACCCTGGTTCTGATGTTCTGGACTATCTAGAGGACGTCTACCGCTATGACGTCGAATCGCTGGCGAAGGCAGGCCACCGGATCGAGGACATGGCTTATGCCGGAGGCCAGCTTGACGACCTCGCCCGGCGCCTTGAAAAGCTTCTGCGCAATGGAAAGAGAGTCCGTGCGGTGCTTCTTTCCGGCGGCGGTAACGATGTCATGGGCACGGAGTTCGGCATGTTCCTCGATCACGCGCGCTCGGGGCTCGATCCGCTCAACGCAAGGGTGGTCGAGGGCGTTGTCCAGGGGCGGGTGCGTACGGCGTATCTTCACATTCTGACGCGAGTGACGACGGTGGCCGAGAGCATCCTCGGCTCACCCGTGCCGATCCTTGTCCATGGTTACAGCGGCCCTGTCCCGGATGGCCGTGGCGTCCTCGGCGGCTTCTGGTTTCTGCCCGGGCCGTGGATTGCCCCGGGGTTTCGGGACAAGGGGTTCCCTGACAGCGAGTTGCAGCGCCGCGTCGACATCGTCGAACAACTCATTGATACGTTCAACAGCATGTTGCTCGAGGTTGCCGGTCTCCCTGAGTTTGCCCATGTTCACTATGTCAATCTGCGCGGCACTCTCCCGACCAACTCCAGCTACAAGGATTGGTGGGCCAACGAGCTCCACCCAACGGAGAGAGGATTCGCCGAGGTCACTCGGCGCTTTGCGGAGGTGCTCCAGGGCTTGTAGCACTGAGGAGTCTTGGTCAAGGTGGGCGACTCCAGGTGGTAACATCAGCAGGGATAGCGACAAATCAAGCGCTGCTCAAGGGGGAGCCATGCTCGTGAACGGACGTTTACTGTCGTTAGCTGCTGCGATTGGAGTCGCGACTGCTTTTCTGGGGACGGAGGTCCGGCAAGCCGAAGGGCAACCGATGAGCCCGGCTTTTGAGAGTGTAGGCCCTGACTCTTTTGGCGGCCGGACCAGAAGCCTCGTCGTTGTTCAGGGAGGTCCAGGGTCGCCGGAGGTCTTGCTCGCGGGCTCCGCAGGTGGCGGACTCTGGCGATCCCGAAACGCTGGGAAGAGTTGGGAGAGTGTGCCAGAACTAAGTCAGCAGAGTGTAACGAGCCTGGTGGCCAGTCCGGTCGCTCCCCTCACCCTTTATGCTGGAACAGGAGAGATTGATCAGGGGCTTCGAGGTGGCGGCATCTTCCGTTCCTTGGATGGAGGAGAGTCATGGGCTCGTCTTCCTGGTACGGTTGGCGAAGAGCTCGCCTTTATCCGGCGGCTCGGTGTGTCGGCTGATGGCGCCCAGATTCTCGCCGCGACGAGTGAAGGGCTGTTCGAAAGCTCGACTTCGGCGTTCAGCTTCCGTTGTGCGTTGCCGGCCCCATATGGCTGTGGCGAGCCGATGTCCGACGTGGTCAGCCACCCCAAGGATCCAGCAAAAGCTGTTGCAGCCTCGGCCGACACGGCGGCTGTGTTCTACAGGGAGCAGGTGGGAACAGCACTGCAATGGCGTGAAGCTGAAGCCGAGATCGGCACGGGCCCGCCCGAAGTGACTTGGTGGGCTTGGGATGGGAATGTCTCTTTGACCTACGCGATCGCGGACCCAAACATCGTCTATGCTTCGGTGGATGGTGAGGGGATCGCTGATCCACTCTGGCGATCAGAGGATGGCGGCAAGCTTTTCAAGCGACGCGCTGCGGGTCTGGATTTTTGTGTTTTGCCCGGTAGATCTGTTGGCAGGCCGAGGGTCTGGGCCAATCTCATCTGGGCTGGACATCCGACAGATCCGAACTTCGTCATTGTGGGTCGTCTGGACCTATGGCGAAGCACTGACGGCGGGACCTCTCTGACGATCATCAGTGACTTTGACAAACATCCGCTGTCTCCACATGCTGACCATCACGTAGTAGCCACAGGGCCGGATTTCGGGACCCGCACCTTGGATCCCTTTCGCGCCTGGCTTGGTACTGATGGAGGCGTTTTCTATACGAGCGACCTGACAGCAGCGGCGAAACCGTGCGAGCCCGTTGCATGGACGGAGAGAAACACGGGGTATGGCGCAGCAGAGTTCTACTCTGGGATGGCACTGTCAGGCGGAACGCTGCTCCTGGGTGCGCAGGATTTGGGGTTGCTCCGCCGCGAGCCGGTTTCCGCATGCCGTGCAGGTGGTCCTTGCTGGGCTGCTGGTGAGATCATCAAGAGTTCTGTGCGGACCCCCGTACGCGACGACATTCATGTCGTCCTTGGGCAACCGGCAAGCTCAAAGGATGCATTTGCTCTGGGCAATGGTTTTGATGTCTTACGAACCAGGGACTCGGGAAAGTCGTGGGAGTACATCTCTGACAATCAGTGGAATGGGACAGCTTGGATCAGGGTGAGAGGAACTCACTGGCCGATTGGGAAAGCCGAAATTGAATTGTCGGCGCCGCCTGCCTTCGCGATCGGCTCCAGCCCGTCGCCCCGGCTCTACTTGGGGGGTAGTTGCCTGTATCGATGCTCCAACCCGCTGCTTAAAATCACTCCGAGCTCCCGTCCAATTTGGGAATGGATGTCGGCTCCTCTTCGAAAGAGATCTTGCGACACCAGGCCGACCATCAGCGCTATTGCGATACATCCCGGAGATCCTGATGATCTCTGGCTATGCTATGAAGATGGCCGGATTTTCCGAACAAAGCAGGCACTGAGCCAACCCTCCTGGCGCGCAGTGCCTGGGGCACCAGGATCAACTCGCGATCGGCCGTGTGAATCGCTGGAAGTCCTTTCTACGGGCGAGCTTCTTGTTGCCTTCAGCGGAAAGGAGCAGCCCAATGTCTATCTCGTTGCCGAAACAGTGGGGGTTGGCTCGGGCTACTCCTGGACACCGGTTGCCCTTCCAGAAGAGCTTGTTTATCAGGCAACTGCCCATCCTCGAAACAGCCAGAGGATTTTCGTGGCGACTGAGCGCGGAGTGCTGGAAACGTGCGCCTCCTGCAATTGGCGAGCGCTACCTGGGCTTCCCAGCCAAAGGACTGAGGCTCTCTTCTGGCACGGTGAACACCTCTACGTTGGGACTTACGGCTCCGGAGTCTACGTCGGCCGAATTCCCTGAGTGCTCTGAACCGCAATTACGATGACGTATCATTGGTGACGAAAAACTCCGTCGCCGCCGCCGCCGGTGGCGCTGCCGCCGCGAGCCTGCTCGCCCTGATGGGCCTTGCGCTGGTCTACGCGAGCCGCGAGGTTCGCCTCGGTGCCGCCCGTTCGGCGGAGTGACCGCGACGAGCTCGATCTGCTGGCTCGGGGACGATTCCCAGAGTGGCGATTTCATCAACTGCGAACACCGTGGCGGCAGAGCCGGTATCGAGGAGAACCCGCTCCAGCACAAGCTCCTCTGCTCCTCGACCGAGCTTGACCGTGACGAATGGAAGCCCGTCCTCCAACCGGATTTTCAAGAGGCCGCCCGGATTCCAGCCCAGTGGACTTCTTCGATCTCCACGGTCTCCCTGTCTGTGTGCAGGACGTACAGCTCCCGATGAGGGTCTTGACCATGAATCTCTCCGTATCTCCTCATGGCGGAGAGCCCGTCCGGGCAGGTCTCGAGGACGGTGAGGCTCTCGAGAATCCGCTGTCCCCCCGAGGAGTGCGCCTCCGTGGCTTCGAGCACCAGCCACTGGTGCGGATAGCGCTCTCGGATCTCTGGCCACGGCATTCCAGAGCTCTGATCTTCCCGTCGCCGCTCCACTGCAATCTCGGCGAGCAGCAAGGAACCGAGCGCATCCTGGTTCTTCTCGGGAAGCCTGGCTGCCTCATCGAAGGCCTTCTGGAGAAGATTCGTCACGCCGCCGCCTCTTTCGTAGAGACGATAGTCTAGCATGCCTAGCCGGATTCTGAGATCCGATCAGGCACGTCGAGAGGCGATCAGGAAGAAGTTAGGCGACCTTGCGGCGCCTCCGCTATTCCAGCGTGAGGACAAGTCGTTTCCCTAAAGCGGCGGCTGCGCGATCCAGCGTTTTCAGGGAGGGCCAATGCGTTGGATCTTCAAGACGTTTGGCTGCAGGCCACGAAGTCTCCAGGGCGCGAGCTAATTCTGACAGCGTGCGTTCGCCTCGAGCAAGACGCAGGAGCATTGCAGCCTGCGTTTTGGCATCCGGGGCGATGTAGTGTGCATTCGCCACGTTCTGGCTCGGCGAAGGGACCTCCTTGGACTCGTCCAAGCGCCAAGCAAGCATGGCGGACAGAACCTCCGATGCATTGAAGATCGCCTCCTCCTTGGTCTTCCCCTCGGTGAAGGTGTCCGGGAGATCTACGAACTGGACCAAGAAGCCGCCATCCTCTTGGGCTTCGACGATTGCGGGGTACCGAATGTCCACGGTGTGCCTCACTTCAGTTTGACGTTGGACTGCCGCTGAATGGCGGCAATCAGACCGGGCCCAAGGTGACGCGAACCATGCACCGGCACAGGCACAGCTCGCCCGTCTTTCGTGAGGATGTGGTGGCTGCCATGGATTCTGTCGAGAGTCCATCCTGCCGCCTTGAGCTTCGCGACGACTTCTTTCCCGGTCACACACTCGATGATAGACCAATCGTGGTGCATCGCCAAGTAGGCGTCTTCCAGTCTCACAAGAGGTCCCGTCTCCACCCCGCGAGCCGGACCGTCCCCTCCGCCGAAGCCTTCTCCCCAATCCCGTATCGGGCCGGAGCGCGATCGAGATCCGGCCGTTCCTCGAAGCGTCCATCTGGCCGAGTTTCTGGCGCCCGAGGAGCTCTCGACGCCCCGTGAAGGGACGCGCTGCTCGTCACCTACCTCGCCGCGGAGCACGGAGCGGGGCTGAGGCAACACGCCCACAGCCCCCCCCGCTCCACAAGACAGGCCGGGGGCCAGCCGGCCCCAAGCGGGACCCCCGCAAATCAAGAATCAAGTTTGAAATA
>JANMTS010000183.1:0-11996 GCA_031390755.1 Holophagales bacterium | reverse complement strand
GGCCGGCTGGAAGCCGGCGCTCCCAGCAGAGTCTCGATCCTCTATGATCCGGCACGCTGAAAATCACCTCAGGGAGGGGCGAGTCATGGCGGAGCGCAGACAGTTGGGCCAGCGCAGGCAGTTGGGAATACTGGCGGCGGTCGCCGCGGTGACGGGGCAATCGATCGCCCTGGGCATCTTCCTGACCCCGGCGACGATGGCGAAGTCTCTGGGCTCTCCGCTGCTGCTCGCGGCCGTCTGGTGCGCCATGGCCGGGATGGCGATCTGCGGCTCGCTCTGCTACTCGGAGCTTGCGGTGCGCTACCCCGAGGCCGGCGGCGAGTACGTCTACCTTCGGGAGGGGTATGGAGGCCGCGCGGCTTTCCTCTATGGGTGGATGAGCGCGGCGGTGATGGACCCGGGGCTGGCGGCGGCGCTGGCCGTGGGCGCGACGGCCTACGTGCATGCCCTGACTCCGCTGGGACCGGCGGCGACGATCCTGGTGCCGGTCTCCGTTCTGCTGGGCCTCGCGGCGGTGAACTTCCTCGGCACCCGGCTGAGCGGGTTCCTCATGACCGCGGCCAATCTGCTCAAGATCGCCGTGCTGTTCGGGCTGGTGGCGTGGGCGGTCGGTGCGGGCGGCGGCAGCCTCGACAACCTGCTGCCGCTGGCCGAGAGGCGGGCCGGCTCCGGGCCGCTCTTCCCCGCCGTCGCGGGCGCCATCGTGAGCGCGTTCTTCAGCTTCGGAGGCTGGTGGGAGGCGGGCAAGCTGGCGGGCGAGATCCGCGATCCCCGGAGGAACCTGCCGCGTGCGTTCACCGGCGGCGTGGTGCTGGTGACCTGCGTCTACCTGCTGATCAGCTTCGCGTTTCTCTACGTGCTGCCGCTGGAGCAGATCGTTTCGAACACCGCCTTCGTCGCGCAGTTCGGCGGCGCGCTGTTCGGCCCTTCAGGCGCAGCGGTGCTGTCTGTCTGCGTCCTGCTCTGCGTTCTGGGCGGCCTGCTGGCATTGACGATGGCCGCTCCCCGCGTCTACTACGCGATGGCGCGGGACGGCGCCTTCTTTCCGGCGTTCGGCCACCTGCATCCGCGGTTCGGAACCCCGGTCCACGCCATCCTGCTGCAGACGGGGCTCGCCGTGGTTCTGCTCACCCTTGGCGCCTTCGACCGGATCCTGGCCTACATCATCTTCTCCGCGATCCTGTTTCTCGGTCTTTCGGCGACCACGCTCTTCCGCCTGAAGCCGCGGGTCGACCGCTGGTGGTTCCCGGCGGCTCCGATCCTGTTCGTCGCCGGGTGCCTGGTGATCGCCTTCCTGATCCTGATGAACGATCCGCTGCCTGCGCTGCTCGGCGTGGCCGTCGTGCTGGCGGGAGACGTGTTGCGGCGTTTCTTCTTCCCGGGCTTCAAGACGTCCCGGAGGGACTGAGCATGCGCCGGAGAGTGGACGGACAGCCGGATTCATCGCGTGGAGTCCTCACCCCCTGACCCCCTCTCCCGGGGGGAGAGGGGGAACCCCCGCCCGTTGAAATGAGAGGGCCTTCCCCATCCGCACCCTCACCTCATGTTCCCGGCTGTCGTCGGTCAGCGGCAGCGTCGCGCCGTCCAACCGCACGCCGTCGAGCCAGGCCTCGGCGACTCCCTTCGCGACGCGGTCCGGGTTCTCCACCTTCACCCGGTAGAGGGCGCTGCCCATCTTGAAGACGGCCTCGAAGCCGGGCCAGTCCTTGGGGATGCAGGGATCGATCTCCAGGGTGCCCTGCTGGCGGCGGAGGCCGAGGATGGCTTCGACCGTGAGGCGCCACGTCCAGGAGGCGGTGCCGGTGTACCAGGTCCAGCCTCCGCGGCCGGTGTGGGGCGGTACGCCCGCGATGTCCGCGGCCACGGCGAAGGGCTCCGTGCGGTAGTGCTCGGCGCCTTCCGGCGTCGAGGTGCGGACCACGGGCAGGACGGTGCGCAGCACGGCCGCGGCCCGATCGCCGTCTCCGAGCTGCGTGAAGGCCCAGGCCGCCCAGGTCGCGGCGTGGCTGTACTGGCCGCCGTTCTCCCGGATGCCCGGCGGATAGGCCTTGATGTAGCCGGGATCTTTCCGGCCGCGGTTGAACGGCGGCGCCAGGAGGAGACTGAGGCCCGCCTCCGAGCCCTCCCCTGGATGGATCAGCCGATCCCAGGCGGACTCCATGGCCCGGGCGGCGCGCTCGGGGTTCCCGGCCCCGGACAGGACGGCCCAGGACTGCGCGATCAGGTCGATCTCGCACTCGGCGCTGCCCGCGGCGCCCACGGGCGTGCCGTCGTCGTACCAGGCCCGGAGATACCAATCGCCGTTCCAGGCGGACGCCTCGATCGCCTGCCGGAGGGTCTCCGCGGTGCTCCGCAGCCGGCCCGCCTCGTCTGCATCGCCCCGGGCCTCGCACAACGGCGCGAAGGCGTTGAGCACGGTGTGGAGGAACCAGCCGAGCCAGACGCTCTCGCCCTTCCCCTCCGGACCGATGCGGTTCATGCCGTCGTTCCAGTCGCAGGAGCCGATCAGGGGGAGCCCGTGCGGTCCGGCGGTAGTCCCCTTCCGGATCGCGCGCAGGCAGTGCTCGTAGAGACTCGCCGAGGTTCCCGACGGGAAATAACGGTCGTAGTGCTCGGCCTCGTCGGGCGGCAGCGGCGGCCCGCCCAGGAAGGCGACGTCCTCCGCCAGGACCGAGTCGTCTCCGGTGGCGGCCACGTACTGGGCGACGACGTAGGGCAGCCAGAGAAGGTCGTCCGAGCAGCGGCTGCGCACGCCGCGGTCTTCGGGGGGGTGCCACCAGTGGAGGACGTCGCCCTCCTCGAACTGGTGGCGCGCCGATTCCAGAATGTGGGCGCGGGCGATCCCCGGGGCGGAGTGAAGGAACGCGAGAACGTCCTGAAGCTGGTCGCGGAAGCCGAAGGCGCCGCCCGACTGGTAGAGCGCCGAGCGCCCCCGGATGCGGCAGGAGAGGGCCTGATGCAGGAGCCAGCGGTTGACCAGGAGGTCGATATCCGGCTCGGGCGTCGACACCTGGACGGAGCTCAGAAGATCGTCCCAGAAGGTCTCAACCTCGCGGCGGGCGGTCTGCGCGGCGCCGCCGGCCTGGAAGCGGGCCACCAGCTCCAGCGCGTGCTGCCGATCCCTCCCCTGCCCCAGGAAAAAGCTGACCTCGGCCGTGGCTCCGGGCTGGATGTCGAGGTGGAGTTGCAGGGCCGCGCAGGGATCGAGACCGGCGCCGACCGCTCCGGACAGACCGATGCGCACCAGTCCGACGGGGCACGTCCGGTCCGTAGTATCACCGTCGCCCAGGAATTCAGCCCGATCTGAAGTCAAGCCGTGCGTCGGATGATCCGCGGCGAGGAACGCGGTGCGCTCCCCTCCCGACGGGAACGGGCAGCGGGCCAGGAGCGCGCCGCTCGCCGGGTCGTGCTCGCTCACCACGTGCGCCGCGGTGGCCCGGCGGTCGGTCCCCAGCACCCACTCGGCGTAGTACGTGGCGGTGATGCGCCGAGGGCGCTGCCAGAGGTTGGTCAGGCGCAGGGTCGCAATCTTGACGGGATCGGCGGCCGGCACGGACAGGCTCAGCTCCTGATCCAGACCGTGGCTGCGCTGGCGATAGCGGACCGCCTCCGCTCCAAAGCGGGCCTCGCAGGCGGAGGCGCCGCCGGCCGGCAGGCGGGTCGTCGTCCAGACCTCGCCGGTCTCCTCGTCCCGCAGATAGAGGGTCTCGCCGGGGGTGTCCAGAACCGGATCGTTGCGCCAGGGCGTGAGCCGGTCCTCGGAGCTGTTGCCGCCCCAGGTGTAGCCGCCGCCGGACTCGGACGCCATGAAGCCGAAGCCGGGGTTGGCCACCACGTCGATCCAGGCCGCCGGGGTGGCCTGCCCCGGACGGAGATGAATGACGTACTCCCGGCCATCCGGGGTGAAGCCGCCCAGGCCGTTGTCGAAGAGCAGGTCCGCCGGGCGTTCGAGTACCTGCGCGAGCTCCGGCGTGAGCCCGGGGGCGGGCTCCGAAGAAGCGGGGACGAAAGCGGGCAGGCGCCCGGGCTCCGGCGCCTCCCGCAGATGCCGGAGCTGCTCCTCCAGGCTGCCGCGGGCGGCGTCGAGCACGGCGGCGGCCACGGACTCCAGGAGGTTGACATCCTCCGTCTGGAGCAGCGTCCCGCACACCACGAAAACGCCGCCGGGCTTGTCCCGCCACTCGCCGGCTCCGGTGCGCGCGATCTCCGCGTCCAGCCAGTCCCGCAGCGGCTGGGCATAGGTGGTGGCTTCCTCGTCGAGGATCACCAGGTCGATCCCGACGCGGTGGCGCCGCCAGAGGCTGTGGATGGCCAGGATCTCGCGCACGAGCACCGAATCCTCGCGCTGATGCGTGCGGACCAGGAGGATCGGCCGGTCGCCGGAGATGCCGTGGGGCCACAGGGAGGGCTGGCCGCGGCGGTTGGCGGCGAGCACGTCCGAGGCCGGGCGCAGCGCAGGGTGGGCTTGCAGGATCGCGGAGAGCAGCTCCTGTGCGGCGCGGGCCGTCGCGAGCGGCAGGTCGGCGTCGCGGAGCCCCTGGCTCGCCTGGGTCCGCGCCAGCTCGAACACCTCGTGGAGACGCGGCATCGAACGGTTGCGGTGGAGCATGGAGAGGACGGCGCTGCGGGACCGGCCGGCCGCGGTGACGAACGCAACCTCGACCTCGCGGTGCGCGGGAACGTCCACCCGGCGGCGGATCGCGAAGACCGGATCCAGGGTAGTGCCGACCGTGCCCGCGGTTGTTCCAGCAACTGGGCCCGCAACCGATCCCGCAACCGATCCCGAAAGCCTGTCGGCGGCGAGCGCCAGAGGCGAGCCCATCGCGGACGCGCCGCCGCTCCGGCCGAGGAAGCGGGCGCGGTCGGTCTCCCACTGCACGGGAAAGTGAACGGGGTCCAGCCAGCCGGCATCGCTGGTCACCAGGGTGTGCCCCAGGGCGATGGGCTCGTCGCCGGGCGAGCGCGGGCGCCGGCGGAACACCAGGGTGCCGTTCCTCTCGACCCAGGCGCTCTCCACGAACAGCTTGCCGAAGGCGGGATGCCGGCGGTCTTCGCCCGAGCCGGCCAGAACCACCTCACCGTAGCTCGTCAGCGCCAGGTGCCGCGGCTCCCCCGTCTCGTTGATGAGGCGGACCAGCCGGACCTCCAGGTCGTCCACCGGGGAGACCGTCACCAGAACCCGGATCTCCACGCCGTGGTGGCGGCCCTGAAGCTCCACCATGTGAGGCGCGAAATGGACCTCGAGGCCCGCCTCCGTTCCCCGTTGGCTGGTGCCGTGGGGCCGCGGACCGCCGCCGGCCGTCCAGGTCTCGCCGGAGATCAGATCCTCGACGTAGATCCAGGTGCCCTGGGGCTCCAGGGACGGATCGGCCTCGCCGCGCACCAGCACGCGGTCGTTCCAGCGGCTGCTGCCGCCGCCGCGGCTGGAGACCAGGACGCTGTAGCGGCCGTTGGAGAGGAGCTGGATCTCCGGCCGTCCTTTCGGCGCGACAGGCCAGGAGGTCACGGCGGCCGCCGCTTCGAACCGCGGCGGTGCGGCCCCGGCCTCCGCGACCGCGGGAAGCTCGCCCATCGGCGCATACCGGGGAGCCCGCTCGTACAGCAGAAGCTCGACCGTGGCGATCCGCGGGTCGCTCAGGAACCGCTGCACCAGCAGATCGCCGCCGAGCGCGTTGCCCACGGCCGCGAGGATCATCCCCTGGTGGTGCGCCATGTACGAGGTCACGATGCGCGGCAGGTGCGTCTCGTCCTTGGCGAGCCCGAAGTCGATCGCCTCGAAGAGCCCGTACCGGCCGAGCATCCCCAGGCCGATCAGGCGCGACAGGTTGGCCAGCACCGCGTGCGGGTCGAACGGGAGGGCGAGCAGGCTGGCGTAGGGCGTCACCACCAGGCGCTCGCCCAGGTCCCGCTTGAGCCCGAGCCCGGGGATGCCGAAGGCGTGGTAGCGGTAGTTGAGGTGGACGTCCAGCTCGGAGTAGCCCGACTCGGACACCCCCCACGGGATGTCGTGCTCGCGGCCGAAGTCGATCTGGTCGTGGATGTTGGTCCGGCAGCTCTCCGCGAGCGGCGTGCCGCCCGGGTGCTTCATCAGGAGCCGCGGCATCAGGACCTCGAACATCGTGCCGCTCCAGGACAGCAGCGTGCGCCGGTTCCCCACTTTGGCGAAGGGGCGGCCGAGGAACGTCCAGTGGCTCTGCGGCACGTCGCCCTTGGCGATCGCCACCAGGCTGGCGGTGCGCGCCTCGGAGGCGAGGAGGTCGTAGTGGCTGGGGTCCAGCACCCCGGCCGAGGCGTTGTAGCCGATCCGGAACAGCCGCCGGCTGCGGTCGAACAGGAAGGCGAAATCCATCTCTCCGGCCAGGACGTCGGCGCGGCGGGCGAGATCGACGAGCTGGAGCCGGACCGGCTCCACACCGGACGGGTCGAGAGCGCGGCGGCACATCGCGAGCTGGTGGCGGATGCGCTCGGTCCAGTCGCCCAGCTCCACCACGTGCATGACGTCCAGGGGCGGCGCGCCGACCTCGGCGAGCGCCACGGTCTCGCGCTCCACCTGCGGCAGCCAGCGCTCCTCCATCTCGCGCAGGAGCAGCTCCCAGGAAGCCGGTTCCTCGGTCGCCTGGATGCGCTGGCAGAGCTTGTCCAGGGAGACGGCGAGAGCCTCGGCGTGCTCCGGCGGCGAGCCGTCCTTCACCTCCCGGAGCACGGCGGCGACCACGCCGAGGATGTCGATCATCCCGCGGCGGTAGAGGGGCCGCCGCCCGGGGATCGTCAGATTCCGGCCGGCCTCCTCGCAGCCCCGGGCGACGGTGATCAGGCAGGCGGCCAGGTTGCCGCTGTCGACGGTGGAGACGTAGCGCGGCTCCAGCGGCGCGAGGCTGCTGGTGTCGTACCAGTTCCAGAAGTGGCCGCGATAGCGTTCGAGCCGTTCCAGCGCGGCGAGGGTGTCGGCGATCCGGGTGGCCAGCTCGGCCTCGTCCAGATAGCCGAGATCGTAGGCGGTGAACGTCGACAGCAGCAGCATGCCGACGTTCGTGGGCGAGGTGCGGTGCGCCACGATCCCGCCCGGCTCCTCCTGGAAGTTGTCCGGCGGCAGCCAGTTGTCCTCGGGGCCGACGAAGCGCTCGTAGAAGTGCCAGGTGCGGCGGGCCAGAAGCCGGAGCTGCTTGCGTTCCGACGTGGACAGCACGGGGCGGCGGTCGGCGGGAGGGCGGCCCAGCCAGGCGGCGATCCAGGGCGACACCAGCCAGAGAACGAGCACGGGCAGAGCGGCCGGGAGCGCCGCCGGGGCGTACGCGGCGATCAGGGCTCCCAGGGCCAGCGCGAAGAGGGGCGCCAGGGCCATGACGCGCAGATACGCCCAGGCGCCCGGCTGATCGCCGAGCCGGCGCGAGGTGTGGGCCGCCGTGACCCACTCCAGGAGATGACGGCGGGTGACGAGCCGCACGAGCGTGCGCAGGACGGCGTCCAGGGTGATGAAGGCCTCGCAGGGCAGGACGGCGAGGGCGACCACGGTCTCCCCCAGCCCGGTGCGGAGCGTCCAGGCCGCATCCACGATGGTCGGCCGCCACTCGGCTCCGCGGGCGATCCGCCAGGTCGCGGTCAGTCCGCCCAGGAAGAGAGGCAGGGCGAGGGTCGCGATCCCGGTGACGGTCCAGAGCCACGAGCCCGGCAGCCAGAGCCAGCCCAGGGCCAAGAGCAGGACGAGGCCGGGGACGAAGAGGCTGCGCCGCAGGTTGTCGAAGATCATGAACCGGCCGATGAGCGGCAGCCGGTTGGGCAACCGCCGTCCAGTAATCCCGGGGGCGGCGGAGGGCACCCGCGGCAGCAGCCAGGGCAGGAGCTGCCAGTCTCCCCTCACCCAGCGGTGGAGGCGGCTCAGGGAAGTCAGCAGGTTCGCCGGATAGTCTTCCAGGACCAGGATGTCCGACGCCAGGCCGGCGCGGCCGTGGAGACCTTCGAAGAGATCGTGGCTGAGAAGCGAGTTTTCCGGCACGCGGCCGGCCAGGCTGGCCTCGAAGGCGGCGGGATCGTAGATCCCCTTGCCGGCGTAGATGCCGATGCCGAACAGATCCTGGTACACGTCCGAGACCGCCCGGGTGTATAGATCGAGCCCGGTCTCGCCGGCGAACAGGCGCGAGAAGCGGGTGCGCCCGGACTCCGGCGCCACCGACACGCGGGGCTGGAGGACGGTGTAGCCGGCGACCACCCGGCCTTCGCCGTCGAGCTTCACCTGGTTCAGGGGGTGGGCGAGGATCGCGGCCATGCGCACCGCCGCGCCGCGGGGCAGCAGGGTGTCCGCGTCCAGGGTGATCACGTAGCGCACAGGGCCGAAGGCCGCGAGATCGCCCTCGAAGGCCACGAAGCCAGTGTCCTTGCTGCCGGCCAGGAGCCGGTCGAGCTCGGCGAGCTTGCCCCGCTTGCGCTCCCAGCCCATCCAGACGCCTTCGGACGGATTCCAGCGCCGCTCCCGATGCAGCAGGAAGAAGCGCGGCACGGCGTCGGTCTCGGCGTCTCCGTTTCCGTCCCCGTCCAAGTCCCTGGCCTGGTATCGAAGCTCGAGCTCGCGCAGGCCTTCGCGGGCGAACCGGAGCAGCTCGGCGTCTCCGGGCATCTCCTGCGAGGGGGCGTCGCCGAAGTCCGACAGCAGGGCGAAGCCCAGGTTCTTCCCCGAGTTGCCCAGATAGCGGATCTCCAGGGCGCTCAGCAGCGAGCGGATCTCGTCCTCGCTGGTGAGCATGCACGGCACGCCGATCAGCGTGCGGCTCTCGGGCGGGAGATCCTCCTTGAATCCCATTCTGGGCAGCAGCCGGGGCGGCAGGCTCAGCGTGACCAGCGAGCTCACGAGGCTCACTCCCACGGTTCCCCCGGTGAGAAGAAGCACGGCTCCCAGCAGGACGAGCTGATAGGCCGGGGCGCCCAGCCAGGCGGCCCACAGCAGGGGAAGGAGCGTCATGACCAGGGTCGCAATGCCGCAGCTTCCGAGATAGGCGAGGGTGGGGTGGCGCCGGACCCATCGGCCGGGCCGGGATCGCAGGCGCGGCCGGTAGCCGAGGCGCTCCTCCAGCGCGTCGCGGCCTTCCCCGATCAGGGAATAGCCGACATGCTTCGAGCGCTCGGTATCTTGGCTCGGCTGACGCGCGGGTCCCGGCGGTCCCGGATCCTGGGCGGCCAGGAGCACGACGATCCGGGCCACCTCGGGCTCGCTGCGCCGGCTGCCCAGGGCCAGCTCCTCGACCTCCTTGCGGTAGCGGTCGCGGGTGGCGAAATCCATCTCGGCATACACCCCGGCCGGATCCTGCCGCAGCACCTCCTCCAACCGGCTGGTGCTCTCGACGAAGCGCCGCCAGTCCATGGCCGCCAGAGTGCGCAGCGTGAGCACGTCGTCGGCGATGCGCTGCACGCACTCCTGCTCCCGCTCGGCCGGAGTCGTCCCGCCCAGGAGGGCGTGAGCCGATCGGGCCAGACTCTCCACGGCCTCCAGGCGCAGCAGCGCCGGCAGGCCCCAGAGCTCGCCCAGGGTCAGGTAGCTGTCGGCCTGAAACGCCTCGACGGCCGCCCGGATCCCTTCGAAATCGAGGGGACCGGAGCCGCCGGCCCAGGTCTGGCGTGCGAGTTGGGCGATCCGGAGCTGTCCACGGAAGGGGCCCTGCAGAATCACCGGCAAGGTCCGCCCGAAGGCTTCGGGAAGATCCTCGCCGACCTGGCGGAGGGCGCCCTGAATCAGGTGAGCGTTGTCGAGCAGCCATTCCGCCGCGTGGGAGACGGCGCCGGCGCCCGTCCCCAGGGCCGGGAGGCGGCCCAGGAGGTCCCGCAGGGCTTTTTCCAATTCCGCTCGACGCACAGACAGCGGGCCGCCGGAATCCTGGGGCCGAGCTCGGTGAACTTCCATCCAGCTCGACCTCCTCGGGGGTAGCGGAATGCGCCCCTGCCGAGTTGGAGGAGCTACGGCCCTATCTCATGCAGCCGCGATGCCACCTTACCACGGGGTCAAAAACGGGGGGCGGCGACGGGAGACCAGCTGGTAGGCCGTCAGCCTGGAGCGGGCAAGGGCGGCCACAAGGGCCGCCCCTACAGGCAAGCTTGACGCCCTACGAGAGAGGCGCTTCCATCAATTCGCGCCAGAGAGCCAGTTCTGCCGCGCCTCGGCGAGCGTCAGCGCCCGGCTGTAGATGGCCACCAGGTGCAGGTCGCCGATCCAGTACCGCGCGCCGTTGGCCTCCCCGCCGAGGGTCAGGTTGTAGCTCGCCCAGGTCGAGAGGTTGCCGGTGAGCGTCGAGGTCGCAACCTGGACGCCGTTCACGTAGATCCTCACCGCGCCCGTGCTCGACCGGGTGTAGACCACGTGCTTGAGCGTCGTGCTCGCGGTGCCGGCCGCGTTCAGCTGGGTTCCGTCCTGACCGGTGGTCGAGGTGCGGAGAGCGGCCGTGTAGGCGGCGGCGCTCTGGCCCAGGGTCACGTTCCTCTTGGTGCTGCTCTGGCCGATGCCCGCGATCACCGCCGGACCGGTCTGGGTGGCGTTGTCCGGCGCCACCCAGGCTTCCATGGTGACCTCGTTGCTGGCCTTGCAGGCGTTGATCACCTTGGTCGCGGCCCCGGCCGACTGCACCAGCACCGAGTTGTTGAGGGACAGCGCGCCCGGCAGCCAGGTGACCCGGTTCATGGTGCCGATGGTCAGGTTGAGAGGCGTGCCCACACCCGAGACGTCGTTGACGGTCGAGCCGCTCCCTTCGTTGAAGGTGTAGAGCACCTGCAGGTTGGCCGCGACCCGCGGCGGCGCCTGCACGGTGACGCTCACCATGGCCGTGGACGTGCCGCCCGCTCCGTCCGAGATCGTGTAGGTGAAGGAGTCCGGACCGATCCAGGCGGCGGCCGGAGTGTAGGTGACGGTCAGGCCGGAGTTGTTCGTCACGGTGCCGTGCGCACCCTGGGTGACCGCGGTCACGGCCAGGGTGTTGCCGTCCACGTCCGTGTCGTTGCTCCGGACGGACACCGCCACCGCCACCTCGGCCAGCGTGGATGCGGAGTCGTTCACCGCCACCGGCGGGTCGTTGACGGCGGTGACGGTCATCGAGACGGTCGCGGTGGCCGTGCCGCCCTGCCCATCCGCCAGGGTGTAGGTAAAGGCGTCCTGACCGTTGTAGTTGCCGGCCGGCACGTAGGTCACGGTGCTGCCGTTGTGGGTCACCGCGCCGTAGGCGCCCTGCGTGACCGCCGTGATGACGAGCGTGTCGCCGTCCGCATCCGTATCGTTGTTCCGGACCGGCACCGTCGCCGAGCCGTCCTCCGCCACCGTCGCGGAGTCGTTGACGGCCACGGGCGCGTCGTTGGTGCCGGTCACCGTCACCGTCACGGTGCCGACGGCCACTCCGCTATTGCCGTCTCTCACGGTGTAGGTGAACGAGTCGGGTCCGTTGTAGTTGGCGGCCGGCGTGTAGGTCACGATGCCGCCGTTGTCGGTCACGGAGCCGTAGGCGCCCTGCGTGACCGCGATCACGGTGAGGCTGTCGCCGTCCGCATCCGTGTCGTTGGCGAGCACGGGCACGAGGACCGAGGCGTCCTCCGCCACCGTGGCGGCGTCGCTGACCGCAACCGGGACGTCGTTGACCGAGGTCACGGTGATCGTCACCGTCGCGGTGGCGGTCCCGCCACTCCCGTCGCCCACGGTGTAGGTGAACGTGTCGATGCCGTGGACGTTGGCGGCCGGGGTGTAGACCACCTGGGTACCTACGATCTCCACGGCCCCCTTCGTCCCCTGGGTCACCGACGCCACGCTCAGCGTGTCGCCGTCCAGGTCGGTGTCGTTGCCGAGCACGGAGACCGTCACCGCGGTGTCCTCGGCCGTCGTGGCGGAGTCGGCGTTCGCGACCGGAGCGTCGTTGGCGGCGCCCACGGTGACGGTGACGGTCGCTGAGTCGCTGCCGCCACTCCCGCCACTACCGTCGGTGATCGTGTAGGTGAAGGTGTCGATGCCGTTGACGTTGGCGGCCGGGGTGTAG
>JANMTS010000179.1:0-4055 GCA_031390755.1 Holophagales bacterium | reverse complement strand
GGCGCGAGCAAAGCAACTCGAATCTGGTCAGCCCAGGAACCTACCCGGGGCGCTATTTCGAGCTAAAGGTCAAGATCGATCCGAGCCTGCCTGGCAATCCGCAGCCCGATCTCCTGGAGATCAACAACTATGAAGAGCCCGCCGAGGGCGAGCCCTACAACGGCTTCCTCGCCAACAGCACCAAGCCGGGCCGTGGGTTGAGCGAGGACGGGCTCCTGACACCCTGCCACGACAAGCTCACGCCTTTCGATCGGCATGTGTTTGCGATCTTGCAACGGATGATCCGCTTTTATGACGCGGGCTTCGGACTTTATGACTGGAAAGGCGCGATCTTCCGGGGGGCTGATCCACATATCTATCGTTTCAACATCTTCTCGTTTGAAGGAGCCGGCAACGCCCCTTGGGGCCGCGCTGCGGGCGAGATCCACCTGTCCTGGACGCCGGAAGGGAAATTGACGACCGGCGTTTGGCGGATGCTTCCCTTGTGCAATCAGGCTCAGGAGCTTGGATGCACTACCCTGCGCACGTATCCCGCAGCATCAATGTTCACTCCTCTATTCGGGGGAGTCGAGAAGCACGACAACAGTGACTATGGCCGCACAGTCATCGGCATCACCGAAAACGGCCCGGAACCTGCCGTAACCGTGGATTTCGAGAAGATGCTCTCCAAGACGACCTGGAACATGCCGCCGTTCTGAAGGAGCCGTGGATACGGAGACGACGCTGGCAACCGGGGAGACGGCCGGAGCCTTCCCGAGGCTCCGGCCCCTCACCCCTCGAACTTCAGCTCCGGATCCCCCTGCGCCCGGTGCAGGAAGCGGGCGACCTGCCGTGTCATCTCCACGGTGGCGGCCTCTCGCCTGGCGGCTTCGCAGAAGATCCGCAGGGCGGCCAGGGCATGCTCGGGGAGCTGCTGGCTCTGGAAGATGAAGCCCATCTCTTTCGCAATCGTCCGGACGCGCTTCGTCTCGCCCTGTTCGAGGAGGACGAGCGAGAGATCCACGCTCACCAGGGCGAAGTCGTAGCTTAAGGCGGGCTTCTGGAATGCGCTCCGGACGGTCTCGAAGCCGTCGCGGGCGGCCTCCCAGTCTCCCAGACCATGGGCCACCTTGGCCTCCAGCCACGTGACCCGGGCGATATCGAGCTGTCCTCCAAGGCTCTCCGCCAGGGCTCGCACTTCGGGGAGTCTCTGTCTGGCCTCCTCGGCGCGGCCGAGGTGGAGAAGGTCGCCAACCAGGTGCTGGCGCACAATCCAGCAATCCCGAGGCTCTCGCGTGGTGTCGAGGAGAGGCGCAGCTTCGAGGCATGCCGCGATCGAGCCTTCCGGGTCGTCGAGGGCTTTGAGAATGTTCGCCTTGGTGAGGAGAAGCTGCCCTCGGAGCTGGCCTTTGTCCAGGGCCAGGGCTTCGGCTATCTTTTCGAGCGCCTGCGAAAGCTCGAGGTCTTCGCGATGAAGGGCTGCCTCAACCCACGGCAGCAAGGCCCGGTTGAGAAGCCCGGGATCGCCCGCGTCTCCGGCCTCCCAGAGCTGACGGGCGTGAAACCGGGCCGCGCGGCTGGCCGGCAGGTCGTTGCAGACCCGGTAGGAGTTCGTCAGCGCGACACCGGCACAGCCCTGCAGCCGGATGCGCCAGGCCTCAGAGCCGTGCACCAGCTCGGCGATGCGCCCGGCGAGCTGCGCCCAGTTCAGCGCCTCGCGCGGGTGGTTCGGCGCCAGCTGAAGGCTCTCCACGACAGCCAGCTCGACGATCACCCAGTTGCGGAAGGTTTCGCCGTGCTCGACGAGCACCCTGCGTTCCTCGGCAGTACGCCGCTTCAGCCGCTCCCAGAGCGGCTCCGCGGCTTCCCGGTCCTCGGCCCGGGGCAGAGCCGGCACCGTCGCGAGCGCGGCGAGGGTGTCGAGCGGTTCGAGGATGAGATCCACGGCCGAGGCCAGAAGTGGGAACAGCTCGAGGGCCGCGGTCTCCGAGAAGGCGCGGCGCGGGCGGGATCGGCCTTGCAGCACGGCGAGAAGCGAGCGCAAGGCGCGCTGCATTGTTCCGAGCAGGTTGCGGGGAAAGCCCGTCACATCGGCCGTCCGTTCCAGGGCATGGGCGGGGACGTTTTGCTCGCCGCGGTCCCATTTCGAGTGCTGGGACGGCAGGAAGCCGGTCGCCGAGGCGAGCTTCCGCTGCTCCCACCAGCCGCGGGCATAGCGCAGCAGCACCATCGCCAATTGGGCGGCCGGGTTCACCTTCCGCTTCTTCTTCGCCTCTCTCTCCATGGCCGCTCCTCCTGATCCGGTCTCCGGGATTCCCAGACTGGGGTTCCTCTACTCCTGGTTGCTGGCACTATCCTTTCCTGGGGGTTCGTCCGCGGCCAATAGTGGCTGGCCGGCGCGCCCTTCGGAAAGGGAGTTCTCATGCGTCTTCTCCGTCACGCTGTCGTGTTCGCCGCCCTGTTCGCCTTCACTGCCACGTGGGCCGCCGCCGAGCCCAGGCAGGCAGCCCGCACCCGGGTTGAGCCTCGTTCGCAGAGTGTCTCAGCGCTGCTCAGCCATCTCTGGGGCTCCCTCACGAGCCTGTGGGCGGCTGTGGGCTCCTGCCCCGACCCGCTCGGCTCAACGACGCCTAACACGGGGTGGAGCATGGACCCGCTGGGCTCGCCTATGACCGATGCCGGGTGGAGCGCTGACCCGCTGGGTTGAAGCCGTCACCGCAGGGCATCAGGCCGGGGCCGCTCTTCGGTCCCGGCCATTTCAAAACGCAACGATGGGTCGTCCTGGGCACGAAGGAGATAGCGAGAGATCCGGAGGACGAGATCCGCCGTAGCGGTTTCTCGCGCCACCGCTTCGCAGAAGATCTGGAGGGCTTCCAGGGCGGCATGATGGACGAGTTGGCTGCGGAACACGACCGCCATTTCCGTCGCGATGGTGCGCACTTCGCTTGTTTGTCCCAGGCTCAGAAACAGGCGGGCGAGATCCAGGCTCACCAACGCAAAGTCGTAGCTCAGATCAGACCCTTGGAACGTGCGCCGGACTTGCTCGAAGCCCTTCCTTGCCTCCCCGAGGTCGCCGAGCGCCGCATTGGCTTTGGCGTCAACCCAGACGGCGCGGCTCAGGTCCAGCTCTCTACCGAGCGCCATCGCGGCAGCGCGCAACTCGGGCAGCTCGCGCTTCGCTTCCTCAAGCCGTCCAAGGTGGAGCAGATCCACGACCAGTTGCTGGCGGACAACCCAGCCAAGTCGCGGCTCGCGCTCAAGGTCGAGAGAGGGAATGGCTTCGAGGATTGCGGCGGTGGAGGCCTCAGGCTCGTCCAACGACTTGTGGATGTTCGCCTTGGTCAGAAGAATCTTCCCCTTCAGCTCGCCCCGGTCGAGCGCCAGCGCCTCGTCGATCTTCCTTAGCGCTTCCGGAAACTCTCGACAATCGCGCAAGAGCGCCGCCTCGACCCAGGGGACGAGAGCCTCGTTGAGCAGGCCCGGGTCGCCGGCCTCGCCGTCCTCCCAGAGCTTGCAGGCGCGGACGCAGGCCTTGCGGGCGGCTGGCAGGTCGCTGCACACCCGCCACGCGTTGGTCAGGCCGGCGCCGGCATAGCCCTGGAGCCGCCAGCGCCAGGCCTGGGTGCCGGGCACCAGCTCGGCGACGCGCAGGGCCAGCTTCGCCAGCTCCAGCGCCTCCTTCGGCTGGTTCGCCGCCGCGGCGATGCTCTCCCGGACCAACAGCTCGGACAGGCCCCAATGGTGGTACCGGTCGTGCTCTTCGACCAGCATCATCCGGTGCTCAGGCTTGGCGGCCTTGAGCCTTCGCCACAGGTAATCGGCCTTGTCCTGCGCATGCAGGGCCTCACCGCCGAGGGAGAGGAGGCCGAGCACCGAGCGTGCGAAGCCCGCGGCGAGCCGGCCGGCCTGCCGGGCGATGGCCTCGATGCGACGGCGCCTGGAGCTCAAGGGATCGTCCGGGCTCAACCGCGAGCCGGCCCGGGCCGACTCGGCCAGACCCAGCAGCTCGTCGATGTACTCCGGGCCGAGCCCCATCCTGATCAGCTCATTGCTGAACTGGGCACTGGGCCTGCGGC
>JANMTS010000166.1:0-52484 GCA_031390755.1 Holophagales bacterium | reverse complement strand
CCCCGGCAATTCAAGATTCAGTTGTCAAAGAACACTCCGGCGGCGCACCCCGGTGGTTGAGCGGCTGGCGCAACCTCGTTTGCCGCTGGCGCAACCCCGTTTTCCTGCGCCGCCACCTCGTTTGCCGCGGAGCCAGCCGCGTTTGCCGCGGCGGAAATCCCGTTTGCCGCGGCCGCAACCTCGCGGGCGGGGCCGCCGTCCCGTTTGCCGCTGCCGCAACCAAGAGCGCAGCAGCGGCAAACGAGGTCTCCTGGGCCGCCATCCTGTTTGCCGCAGCGGAAAACAGGGTTGCGGCAGCGGCAAACAAGACGGCGCGGGCGGAAAGCCACCCTGGAGGCGCCGCGTTTCCCGCGAACGGAGGGCGCGATATCTAACCTGCGGAGAAAGTCAAGGGGTCAAAATGTCTATTTTCTGTACTTTTTGGTCCCAACAAATCGCCGAAACCGTCTTGACAGCCGCTTCGGCCTGTCGGATGATGCGCCTCGCTGCCTGGGATGGCAGCACGCGCGCGGGCTCCCTCCCTTTTGACGACGGGCTCAGCAAGAGCACACGCGCACCGTTCATTGACAATTCGGAGGAGTGGCGGCTGCCGTGTCCAAGGCCACCGCCGTTCCGACCCAGGAGGTCCGCCTGCCGGGGAGGGGGCGGATAAGAGCCGGAGGTGTGCGCAGGCGGAGCCCGCGCGCGACTCTGATGACCGGGGGTGCCTCCGTGACACACCGACCTCCCCGACTTTTTTCCTCTGCTCGTCGACGGCTCACCTTCGGCGTTCTGCCGCACCCTCTGAAGTGAAACCGCATCCCTTTCCTCTGGAGAGAAGCCATGTCCGAACGCCGCCGGGGCTCTGCCCTCCGCTGGGCCAGCCTGTCCGCCGCCCTCGTCTGTCTGCTCTCCGCCAACGGCCTTGCCGCCGAGAGCTGGCGCGCTCCCCGGCTCGGCCGCGAGCTGGTGATCGTGGAGAAGACCCGCCCGGGAAGCGGCGAGCCGGCCGGCTTGCTGCCTCCGTCGATTCTGGAGGCGCTCGGCCCGGACTCTGTCGACTACAAGAGCTTCGCGGCTGCCCGGCTGGACCCTGAAGCCGCCGCCGCGCTCAAGAAGCTCGCTCTCGAAGAAGGCTTCGGCGTCCTGCTCGGCTCCCGAAGGCCGATCCAACTGCCTTTCCGAGAGCTTGACCCGGCGCAGCCCGATGCGGCCCCGCGAGGCTGGGAGGGCAGCTCTCTTCAGCCCGCCCCGGTCCCCGGCCTCTACGTCGTCCACTTCGCCTTTCCGATCGACGCCGGCTGGACTGAAGCCCTCGCCGACTGCGCCGGCTCGCGGCCTCTCTATCTGGGGGACGGCACCTTCCTCGTCCGTGCCGGCAAGCTCTCCGCCATCTCGGATTGCGGCATCGCCCACTATCTCGATTGGGCCGGCTCCTCTCTGACCACAGACCGGATCGACCGCAGCGAGCTCGACAAGGCCGGGGGCGAGATCCTCACCTGGACGCTCGGCTTCCTTCCCGGCCTCGAAGAGCACGAGGTGCTCGCGGAGCTGCCGGCCGCCATGGAGGTTCTCGGCACCAGCCGCTGGGACAGCGACGACACGCTTTCCGTGACCGTCCGCGCCGGCCGGTCCGAGATGGAGGCCGTTCTGAAGACGAGCCCCCGGCTCTTCGGAGTCTCGCCGGCCGGCGAAGCGCATCTCGCGGACGAGCGCCAGGGCCTGATCATCACCGGCCGCCACAATGGCACCCAGATCACTCCGTATCCCGGCATTCTGGGCTACGTCCCCTACCTGACCTGGCTGAGCAATCGCGGGCTGCGCACCGCGAGCAACCAACAGACCGTGGCGGTGTTCGACACCGGATACGACGACGGAACGGGTCCATCCGGCCTCCATCATCCCGATTTGGAGAATCCGGAGCGTCTCATCGATAATGCCAATTATGTCCCAGCGACTCCGACCGCCGCCACCACCGACGCGCAAGGCCATGGCACGATGGTGGCCGGAGTGATCGTGGGCAACGGTGCCGGCAGCGGCACCAAGGACGCCCAGGGTTTCTACCTTGGAACGGGCATTGCCCCGGATGCGAAGGTCGTGGCCGTGCAGATCTGGGCGAAACTGGGGGCGGGCTGCACGATCAGCAACATCATCGACAAGGATCTCAACCCCGGGCTGACCAAGTTCAAAGCTTCGATTGCGTTTGGCCGAACAAATGCTGCTGGAGGAGACAAGGCGCTGATCGCCAACCACAGTTGGAACACAGGAGTCGCGGACTACAACGAGCACGCCAAGCTCCTCGACGAGCGGACCGTCGATGCAGATCCCAACCGGGCGGGCGTTCAGCCGATGCTCATGGTGGTTACGGCTGGAAACAGTGGTGATGCCGCAGGCACCGTCCTGAACCCGGGCACCGCCAAGAATGTGATCACGGTTGGCGCGACCCAGAATTATCGTCCCTCGACGGAGCCAAGCAGTCCTCCGAACACCTGTGACCCGCCGGCTCCTGCCAAGTTCACCACCGAAGCGAACCAGATCGGCGAGGTAAGCCAATTCAGCTCGCGGGGAAAACACTTCGCGGCCTTGCCGGACTTCCAACTGATCCACAACATTCGCGTGAAGCCCGATCTGGTGGCTCCAGGGGGCCGGATCTTTTCCACGGTGCCTTACGCGGCCACCGCAAGCTATGTCTGCCAGGGGATCTGCCGGGACTACTGGCCGGACGTGCTTCCGCCCACCGACTACCACTCCTACGCCCAGGGGACGAGCTTTGCGGCGCCGGTCGTGGCCGGAGCTGCCGCATTGGTCCGCAAGCAACTCCTTGACGGGGGTATCAATCCCTCCCCGAGCCTCGTGAAAGCGTTGCTCATTGCGACGGCGGACGACCTCGAGCTTGCCGGCGACCACAGGCCCAGCAATGACTTCGGGTATGGCCGCACCAATCTCGATCGAGCCACGGACGCAAGCGTGCGCCGAGTCAACATTACAGAGGATCCGGCCCAGGCTGTCACCACAGGCCAGGAGCGCACGTGGACGCTAACGATCGACAACGCAGGACGGGATACCTATATCGTTCTGGCTTGGAGCGACATTGCTTCGGTGTCAGGTTCAATCGTTCCTCTGTTGGTCAACGACCTGAGGCTCACCGTCGAGGCCATCGGTGGGAACCGCTTCTGGCGCGGCAGCAACTTCAACGAGAACATCACCGGAACGGACAACGGCTACTCTTACACCTATACAGCCGGAGGGGATCCGGGAGTGAACGATACGGTGAACACGGTCGAGGCGATCTTCATCCCAAAGAACACCTTCTCCTCCGGTCAGCAGATCGTGATCCGGGTGAGCGGTCATTCCATTCAGTCGGGGGCTCAGATGTTCGCGCTCCACGCTTACAACGTGAGGTAAAGGAAATCCCATGCAGACGCCGCTGACCCGCATCCTCATCCTTGGTCTCACTCTAGGACTCGGCGCGACAGGATCGAGTGCCGCCGACCTCACGCAGCCGCTGACCGCCGAGGAGGTCGCCTGCAACGAGCGCCAACTCGAGCGGCTGCTCGCTCGGATTCAATCCGGGGACGAAGTCTACGGCTACCCGCAGGTGCCGAAGGGGCTCTTTGTCAGCTACAGCAACTCGGCCGGCTTCTACGACGGCCTTGCCCTCGCCATGCAGTGGTGGCGTCTGGACATCGGCCAGATCCCTCCGGCCGACGAGATCGAGCACTATCTGGCGTTTCAAATCAATCCCAGCATCCGGACCCTGCTTGTGAATCCGGCCCGTCCGCAGTTGGGTCAGGTGAGCCTTGGGCGTGAGCAGAGCAACTCGAATCTGGTCAGCCCAGGAACCTACCCGGGGCGCTACTTTGAGCTGAAGGTCAAGATCGATCCGAGTCTGCCTGGGAACCCGCAGCCTGACCTTCTGGAGATCAACAACTATGTGGAGCCCGGCGAGGGTGAGCCCTACAATGGTTTCCTTGCCAACAGCACCAAGCCGGGTCGGGGCCTGAGCGAGGACGGGCTTCTGACCGCTTGCCACGATAAACTCACGCCTTTCGACCGGCATGTCTTTTCAATCTTGCAACGGATGATCCGCTTCTTTCACGACGGCTTTGGGCTGCTGGATTGGAAAGGTGCGATCTTCCGTGGGACGGATCCGCATACCTATCGTTTCAACCTGTTTCCATTCACAGGGGCGCGCACTCCCCCGCGAGGCCGCGTTGCGGGTGAGATCCGCCTTTCTTGGACTCCCGAAGGAAAGTTGACGACCGGCACCTGGCAGATTCTACCCTCGTGCAACCAGAGCCAGGAACTCGGCTGCACGACCCTCAGTACAGGCTCCGCAGTAGCGTTGCTCACCCCTCTCTTCGGCGGCGTGGAGCAGCACGACAACAGTGACTTTGACCGAACAGCGATCAGTATGACCGAGAACGGGCCTAGTCCTGCCGTAACCGTGGATTTCGAGAAGATGCTCTCCAAGACGACCTGGAACACGCCGCCGTTCTAGAGCAGCGGCCTGCCGCTATTCCCGGCTGGCTCCTCGAACCGCTTCGCCTCGTCGTAGCGGGCAAGGAAGAGGTAGGCCAGCACGTTGCGGGCCAGCTCGGCCGTGGCCGCGTCGGTCTCCACGGCCTGCTGGAAGAGCCGGAGCGCGTTCTGGGCTTCGAGGTGGACGCCCTTCGATTGAAAGACGCCGGTCAGCTCCAGGGTGAGCGCCTTGACCTCCCGGGTGTGGCCGGCGGCGAGGAGAAGACCGGATTCTTCCAGGAGGCACAGGGCGACGTCGAAGGTCATCCTTTCCTGCTCGAACCTCAGCCGGGCCTCGGCCAGGAGCCGCCGGGCGCCGTCGCGTTGGCCGAGCCCGGCCAGGATACGGCCCTCCAGCCATGTCACGCGGATCAGGAAGATCCGGTCTCCCAGGCCCTCGGCGAGGCCTCGGACCTGCCGGACCAGATCCTCCGCCTGGGCGTGGTTGCCCAGGTGGGTGTGGATCACGGCGAGATTGAACCGCTGCATGTAGAGAAGGCGCGAGTCTCCCAGAGCTTCCACGCCGGGGCCGGCTCTCAGGAAGGTGGCTAGGGCGCGGCCGTAGTCGCCCATGACCTCGTAGGTGAAACCCTTCTTGATCAGCACCCTCTCAATGTGGTGGCTCACGGTCTCGGCCTTCTCAAAGAGCGCGAGGGCTTCGACGAACCGGCGCTGAGCCCGGCGAAGCGAGCCTTCGAGGTCAAGCAGCCGGCCCGGGTCGAGGAGGCCGTAGGGATCGTCGCCTTCCTCCCAGAGAGGCTTCGCCCAACGGACAAGGCAGGTTTCGGCGGCTTCGAGCCTGCCCCGCACCCTGAGAATGTTCATCCAGTGGGCCATGGCATAGGCGCGGACCCGGAGGCGCCAGCCCTTCGGCCCCTTCACCCTCCACGCCACCGCCAGGGCGAGCCGCGCCCAGCCGGCGGCGCTGGCCAGATCGCGTGACGCCTCCGCCTCGGACTCCGCGCAGCATCGTTCGGCAAGCGCCCAGCCCTGGTAGTCCTCGTTCAGCCTCACCACGGCCAGCCGAGCGCGGCGGCTCAGGCGGCGCAGCTCCGCGAACCGGATCTCGGCCTCGGCACGGTCGGCGGCCGATGGCGGGCGTTCGGCGGCCGGCAGCGTCAACAGGCGCCGGACCGCGCTTGCGCCGTGGCGGATCATCGCCGCGGTCAGGCCGTCGAGCAGCGCGCCCGCGCCATCCAGGCTCCTGCGGAAGGCGCTCCTCTGGGTCTCATAAAGCTCCAGCAGCTCGCCGGCATCGTCCCGGGAGATGCCCGCGCCCAGCTCGGCCAGGGCCTTCAGGTCGGGCTCGCCGGGTAGGGGGCTCCCCTGTTCCCACTGATCGATGCGGACAGGGCTCCGGCCGGTCTTCTTCCCGAACGCGATCTGGCTGAGCCCGGAAAGCGCCCGGAGCAGGCGCGCGATCAGAGTCTCCGGCTTCATGTTTCCGCTCATGCGCGTCCCTCCACCAAGAAAAGCCCCCGATTTTCGTGGACCCGGCACCTATAGTGGCAGGCGCGGCCCGCCGGGCCAGGGAGGTCCGGCGTCGACACCGCGCCGGAGACACCACCCATGCGCCGAGCATTCTTCGTTGTTGCCATCGCCGCTTCTCTCCTCAACCCTGGCGCCAGCTCCAGCCTTGTCGACTCGCTGTGGAGCCTGCTCTCCTCGGCCTCGGCAGCCGTCGACGCAGGCTGCATCGGCGACCCAAACGGCAGCTGCCGACCTTCTCCGGTGATGCGACTCGATGAAGGCTGCATCGGCGACCCGAGCGGCCGCTGCCAGCCCGCCCCGCAGGCCGACGAGGGCTGTGGTGCGGACCCCAGCGGTTGCCCGAAGGGCTCATGATTCGAACCGCAAGCCCTGGTCGTGGCGCGCAAGGAAGAGGTAGGACAGGACGCGGCGGGCCAGCGAGACCGTGGCCGCGTCCGTCTCCACAGCCTGCTGAAAGA
This sequence comes from Holophagales bacterium, assembly GCA_031390755.1. GTDB lineage: Bacteria > Acidobacteriota > Thermoanaerobaculia > Multivoradales > UBA5704 > DATMER01. The sequence goes on along the minus strand of JANMTS010000166.1, from coordinate 46,035 downwards.
GCTGAAGCGCGGCCAGGGCTTCGCGGTGGACTCCCTTGGACTGGAACACCACCGCGAGCTCCAGGCTGAGCGCCTTGACGTCCCGGGTCCGGCGGCCGGCGAGCAGCAGAGCGGCCTCTTCCAGCAGGCACAGCGCCACGTCGTAGGTGAGCCCCTCGGATTCGAACCTCTTGCGGGCTTCCATCAGCAGCAAGCGGGCGGCCTCCCGGCTTCCCAGGCCGGCCAGGATACGCCCCTCCAACCAGAGCGCGCGGACCAGGAAAAGGTCGTCTCCCAGACTCCTGGCGAGGTCGCGCACCTTCTGAACCAGCTCCGAGGCCTCGGAGAATCTCCCCAGGTGGGTGTACGTCACGGCGAGATTGAAACGCTGCATGTAGATCAATCGTGCATCGCCCCGGCGCCCGACACCGGGGCCGGCTTCCAGCAACACCGCGAGAGCCTGTTTGTAATCACCCATGGCCTCAAAGGTGAAGCCCTTCTTGATCAGAATGCGCTCGGGGCACCGGCTCAAGGGCGTGGCCTTCTCGAACAGGGCGAGTGCCTCGGGGAAACGGCGCTGGCCCCGGCGCAGAGATCCTTCGAGGTCGAACAGACGTCCCGGATCGAGCGCGCCGGCGGGGTCGAAGCCCGCATTCCAGAGCCGCCAGGCCCTCTCGAAGCAGGCTTCCGCGGCCTGGAGCGCGCCGCGCACCCGAAGGATGTTCGCCCAGTGGGCCAGGGCGTACCCGCGGATGGCATTGCGCCAGCTTTCCGGCCCGCGCACGAGCCAGGCGACCGCCAGCGCGAGCCGCGCCCAGGCCGCCGCTTCCCGAATGTTGCGCGACGCCTTGTTCTCGGACTCCTCGCAGCAAAGCTCCGCCAGCGCCCAGACCTGAAACCGCCGGGTCAGCCTCACCACCGCCAGCCGCGGGCGCCGGTCCAGCCGCCGCAGCTCCTCCAGGAGCCCCCTCGCCTGCCGGCGGCAGAACGGCAGCTCGAAGGCGTGCGGGGCGGTCTCCCCGAGAGGCGCGGTTCGCGACCGGTTCACCGCCGCGAGCAGAAACCGGCGGTAGCCGCGGGACATCCGCCGCACGGCCTCCTCGACCGCGCTCAGCTCCTCGTCCGAAAAGCCGGCCGACCGGTCGATCTCGTCGAGCGCCTCCAGACAGGAGGTCACCAACGTCGCCGAGGCCCGGTGGGGAGCCGCGGCCGGCAGCACACCGGAAAGCAGAGCCTCGTAGGCCTCGTCGTCCAGATCCCCCGATTTCCTCTTGCGGGCGAGCGCTTCCGCCACCTGCGCATGGGATCGTCCCGTGCGGGCGGCGATCTCCTTGTATCCCCACCCGTTGCGGAGCGCGAGCACCGCCAGCACGAGCTGCCGCAGCCTGAGCTTGATCATGAGCACCTGGCAATCCTCCTTTTTTGTCAGCTCTTCAATCATTCAGGTGCTTGCAAGCGAGCTTGCGGGACACGGCTGGGGGAAACAAAGTGGAGAGATTCGTGGCGAAAGACGATACCCGCCAGCCACGGGCGTTGTTTCTCCACGAAAATCGGGGGAAGCCTTGGGTGCGAAACCCGGCGGTGAAGTACCGGGCTCTATCCCGATGCCCCTTCGGGGCGGTCCGGGCGATTGGCGAAAGCTCGTGGAGAGGGGGCAACTGGAGGCCCAACGGGCCGAAATATCTTGAGCCCGGGGCAACGCCCCGGGCGGGTCCTGCCGCGGCGGGCTTCTGGTGGAGTAGGTCAGAAGTGTCAAGCCGCTGGGACCGCCGGCTTCCAGCCGGCCTTGGGCCCGCCAAGATGGCGGCGCTCCCAGCAAAGAGGAATGCGCCTTGCTCGGGCTCGTCAAGGAACCGAACTTCAGGCGCACTACCCTAGAAAGAGGAAGATCAACGCCGAGCCAGACTTCGCAGCCGTTCGATCTCCGCTCGTCCGTGGGCCAGGGCCGGTAAGCGCTCGGATGCGGCGGCGAGTTGCTCTTTCGTCAGTCCCAGCCAAGTCTCGACAAGCTGGCTCCTGTGGACGCCACCCTTGTGCGGGCGATCAGGTCCGACAGACGAAGATCGGGTTCCCCTTCCAACTCCAGAGGGCGCACCATCACCGGGCCGGCGGGCCGCTCGAACCGCCAGATGGCATCGAGCGCCAGATAGTCGATCACCTCCGGATGATGAGAGATGATCAGCGCCTGGCCGCCCGGCTGGTCATCGAGAACGTCCCGCAGAGTTTGCAGCCACGGCTGGATCTCGGTGAGCGATACGAAGTTGTCGGGCTCGTCGAAGCAGAGCAGCGAGCCGCTGTGGAGATGACCGAAAATGGCCGCATACAGCATCACGAGGACGCGTTGGCCCTCGGAAAGCTCACTCAGGCCGAGGTCGTGGCCATCGTCGCCGAACTTCGCCAGCAACAGTTTGTTGTCCCAGAAGCGCTGGAAGAAGAAGTTGCGAAAGCCTGGGAGCGCCTCCCGAAGGCGTTCGTCGAGAGCCGCCCGGACATCGGGACGCTCGGCATTGAGGTGCTCGAAAAAGGAGGCCAGATTGCTCCCATCCCTGGCAAGAAAGCTTTGATCCTGCTTCGAGCTGATCTCGACAGCGAATGGGTTCAACTGGAGGATCCAGAGGCCTGCCATCAGCTCCTTGAACGCGCCGAGCCGCTCCATTCGGGGGGCGCGAGCCGGATCGATGTTGGTCAGGAACGACTGGTCTGAGCGGAAAGGGAAGACCGGTCCCACGGCGTCGTCGTCATAGAAAAGGTGAACCTCGTCGCCGGAGAAGCGGTAGAGCGGAGCCCTGTCGAGGCTCACGCTCTCGGAGCGGATGAATGGCGCCTCCTGGGGTCCCTGAGGGTGCTGGATCTCAAGCACGTACTGGTAGATGCCGGCAGCGGTTTCAAAGTCCAGCTCGAAACGCTGGATGTCCCGGGCTTCCCACTTTGTGCGGGTGTACGCGAACAGATCCTTCGAGGATCTGCCCAGGACGACGAGATCTCGCAGGCCCCCAAGGACGTTGAAGACCGTGGTCTTGCCGCTTCCATTCTCGCCCAGGAGCAGGCACAGCCGGCCGAGCCGAAGCTCGAAGTTCACCAGGGCGCGAAAGTTATCGGCAAAGATTCGCTTGAGCATGATGAAGAGTCTTAGACTTCCAGTCGGATGAAAACAGTATCATGACCCTTAGTGTCCGAACCCACCCTATCGCCACTACCCCCGCCGCCCCGCCCGCGCCGCCGCCGGATCGTTCTGGTGGCGCTCGCGGTGTTGGTGGCGCTGCCGATCCTCCTGACGCTGGGGGGACTCGCGGCGCTGCGCTCGGCGGCGGTGCGGCGGGCGGTGCTCACGGAGCTGACGGGGTATCTGCGGCGGGAGTATGGGTTGGCGATGGAGGCCGAGGACTTCACGGCCCGCCGGAACGGGTTCTCGATCGACGGGCTCAAGATCGGCGTTCCCGGCGCGGCTCCGCTGCTCACGGCGACGAAGGTGGATGCGAAGCTCGACGTGGGATCGCTGCGCCGGCCTCTGAAGATCATCCATGAGCTGGTGGTCGACGATCCGCGGATCGACCTCTCGGCTCCGTTTCCGACTCTCCCCGAATCGCCGCCTCCCGGTTTCGAGATCCGCCGGCTGGTGGTCCACCGGGGTGTGATCCTCGGCGCGCCTCCCGAGCCGCCTCTCTCCGAGCAGCTCACGAGCTGGCAGGTCGACGAGATCGCGGCCGGCGGCTCGTTCGTGGATGGCCTCTGGAAAGTGAAGGTCGACAGCTCGCGGGTGAGGGTGGAGCGGCCCGGCTTCGAACCGCTGGTGCTCCAGGCCTCGGCGCAGGCGGAATACCGCGACGGCCAGCCGGTCCGGATCGCCGGGCTGAAGGCGGCAGGGGGAGGCCTTCGGGTCACCGGCTCGGGCACGGCCGGGCTGGAGGGGACGCCCCTCACATCGCTCGACGCCGTCTTCGACGTGCAGGCCGAGCCCCGGGTGCTCGTGGTGGGCGCGCCTCCCGGCGGCAGCATTCACGCCCGCGGCAATCTGAAGCTGCCCGAGGCGGTCGGAGTGATCGCCGTCACCGCCGACGACATTCCGGCGGAGGTGGCCCGGCCGTACCTGGAGGCCGGCCTCTATCAGGATCTCTCGCTCGCCGGGACGGTGGCCGAGGCGAAGGCGGACCTGGTTCTCGGTCCGGGGACTCTCTCCCGGGTGACCGGAGCCGGCGAGGCGACGTGGCGCCGGGGCCGCCAACAGCTCGTCCGGATGGATCTCGATGTGGAGCCCGGTATCGGCGACGGTGACGCGGCGATCGTCCTGACGGCCGAGGGCGATCTGCTGCCCGCGTCTCCCGGGCTGCGGCACGTGCGGGGAACGGTCGAGGCGGCCGACTGGGCCGGGCTGGCGGAGGCGACGGTCCGGAAGCTCGACGCCGAGGTGAAGCTGCCGGACGTCCGCGCCGCGCTCGCCGAGGTTCGCGCCCTGTGGCCGCGCCTGGTTCCGGCCATCCCCGACACGATCCCGGTCCGGGGGAGCCTGAATGCGACCGCGCGGATGACCGGAACGCTGGACTCGCCGTTCGCCAAGGCCGACGCCACCTGGCTGCCGGAGGCGGGCTCGCGGGTTCATCTGACGGCGGAGGGGCGGCCGGTCGAGAAGACGGGCACGGCGCGGGTCGAGGTGGAGAATCTGGATCTGGCGCTGGTCAGCCCTCACCCCCCGGCCCCCTCTCCCACCTCCCCTCCCCCCTCCCTGGGAGAGGGGGAGCAAGACAGACGAGGCCGAGTGTCCGGGACGGTCGATCTCTCCGGTTCGCCCCGGTCGTACAGGACGAAGGTGGACGCCACGGTCAGTCAGGCGACCTATCCCCCCTACCTGGACAGCCTGGAGCAGGCGAAGGTGACGGCGGAGGGGGCGTTGCGCCTGGAGCCTCTGCGCTATGCGGGCACGGTGAACGTGGACGGCTCCGGGCTCTTCGTCCGGCCGAACGCCTCGGACACCGCCCGGCTGGCGACGTTCACGCTGGCGACGGACGGAACGCTCAATCTCGATCCGCTGTCCTATCAAGGAAAGATCGCGCTCGACGGTGCGGACCTCGAGGCTCCGGGGATGGTTCTCGCCGAGACGTTCGGGATCGACGCCGACGGCCTGTTCCGGACGGAGCTGACGCCGCTGGCCGCCACCGCGCGGATCGAGGCTTCGGCGGTGCGGATCGCCACTGCCGCCACTACCCCTCCGGAGCTGGCCACCCTGCTCGACGTCCGCGCCGAGGTGGTGGGGGAGGGGAAACAGCTCCGCATCGCCTCGCTCTCCGGCGCGATGCCGGAAGGCCGGTCGTTCCGCGGCTCGGGCCGCGTGACGGTCGAGCCCCTTCTCGACGAGGCCGATCTGAATCTGACGCTCGTCAAACCGGTCGATCCGGTCCGCGAGATCGAGCTGAGCGCCACTCTGCGCAACGGCATCGTCGAGCTGAACGCGCCGCGGATCGACACCGAGGCCGGGTCGGCGAGCGCCCGCGCCACCGTGCCGCTCGGCGCGCTGGCCCGCATCCCCGAGCTGACCGAGGCGCTCTCCATTCTCTCGACATTGCCCGTGACGCCGGCTCCGGGCGAGGTGGTCGTCCGGCTCGAAGCGCCGGCCGTCGACTCGCGCACCCTGCTCGCGGCGCTCGGGCTGGAGCCGCGGGACGAACGAATTCAGGCCGGCGTGCGCGCCGACCTCTCCTTCGATCCCCTGACTCCGGCGGCCGGCCGCGGCGAGATCCGCGTCGACCGCCTGACCTTCGACTCCAAGGACGGCCACGTCACCGCGGGCGACACCGTCACCTTGCGGCTGGCCGGAGGCAAGATCGAGCTGGCGCCCGTCCGCCTCCAGATCGAGAGCGGCGAGATCGGCGCGACCGCGGTTGATCTCAGCGGCTCCGCGGACCTCGATCCGGCCTGGAACCCCTTCCGGGACGAGCCGAAAGCCGTCGTCCGGTCCGTCTCGGCCCAGGGCAGCGGCACCCTCGACGCGGCGCTGCTCAATCCCTTCCTCGAAGGGGGCGAGGCCGCCGGCGCGCTCGCCTTCAAGGCCGAGGCGAACGGTCCGATCGACCGCCTCGAAGCCACGTTCGAGGCCGACGGGAGCTCCGCCACGTTCGCGTTCGCCTCCGCGGGCGTGCAGATCGCGGCGCCGGTGGTGAGCGGCCAGCTGTCCGGCGACCGCTGGAACGCCTCGGGAACCGCCAGGATGAACGGCGGCGGGCTCGATTTCGGCGCGCGGCCGGACGACGGCGGCGCGCTCGTCAGCATCAACCTCGACACCGTCCCCTACCGGGTCGACTACGGCCTGACCGCCCGGGTCTCCGGCCTGCTTTCGCTGCGCATCCCCCTCCCTCTGGAGGACGCCTCGCGGATGTCGCTCGACGGCACGATGGTCGTGGACCGCGGCGTGCTCGTGCAGGACATCAACCTGGACCGCGAGGTCTTCACGCTCCTCACGGCGCCGGAAGCGACCCCCGGCACCGAGGCGACGTTCGCGAGCCGGATCGATCTCGACCTGAACGTCACCACGCGCGACGGCATCCGCGTCCGCAACAACGTGGCCGATCTGCGCGCCCACTGGGGCGACCTGCGGGTCGGCGGCACGGCCGAGCAGCCGGAGATCCGCGGCCGGGTCGACCTCGATCCCGGCGGCCTCGTCTACATCTATGGACAGACCGCGCGGATCGACCGCGGCGCGCTGATCTTCACCGGCAACCCGGTGGAAGATCCGGTCATCGACATCTCGACCACGAGCTCGCTGCAGGACCCGTCGATCGCCGACCTGCGCGGCAGCCAGGCGCCGCTCGACATCCTCGACCGCTACGAGCAGGACCCGCTCGCCGAAGGCCCGGACATGCAGGCCGTGCTCGCCTCCGGCCTCGCCGGCTACTTCGGCGCCCGCGTGCTCTCCGGTCTCGGCGAGTCGGTGGGCCTGTCGCGGCTCACCGTGCGGCCGGTCCTGATCTTCGGCGAGGCCGATCCGAGCGCCCGGCTGACGGTGGGAGGCGACGTCTCCCGCAACGCCTCGTTCGCGTTCTCGGTCGACCTGCGCAACGCCGAGCGGCGCACGTGGCTGCTCGACCTCCACGGCTTCCGCGGCCTGCCGGGTCTTACCCTGGAGGCCTTCACCTCCGACCTGGACGGAGAGGGCGGCAGCCTCCAGCAGTCCCTGGAGCTCGGCGGCAGCCGGCAGCCCGAGGAGGAGGAAGGGGACCGCCTGCGGCGGCTCCGGCTCGACGTGCCCGAAGGCATCTCCCGCCGCTGGGCGCTGCGGCGCGCCATCCCCCTGAGGCGAAAGGCCGTCGTGTCGGAGGATGCTGCGTTCGACATCGAGGTGGATTTCGCCCAGGCGCTGCGCCGCCGCGGCTATCCCGACGCCCAGGTGACCGCGGAGATGGTCCCCGTCGACGACCGGCCCGGCTGGGTGGACGTCAACGTCTCCGTGCCCCGGCTCGGACCGAAAGTGGACTTCCGTTTTCAAGGGAACAACCAGGGAGACAAGCCGCCGCGGGCGTTCCGGCCGGAGATCCTCGCCACCTATCGCGCGGACTTCTACGAGGCCCGCTCGGTGGACGAAATGAAGGCCGCGGCCGTCCGGGCGTTCCGCAGCGCCGGCCGCGTCGATCCCCAGGTGCAGGTGAGCGTCCAGCGCGAGAGGCCGGGCGATCCGGAAGGTCCGCGGACCGTCACGATCACCTCCGAGGCCGGGCGCAAGGCGAGGCTGGACACCCTGGAGATCGCCGGGGTCGACCCGGAGGTCTCCGAGCTGGCCGCCCGCCGCTTCCCGGGCAAGCTCTCCCGCGCCGAGCTGGCGGCCGCCCTGCCGGATGCGGACCGCCGGCTCCTCGACGCGCTCGGAATCCTGGGCTATCCCGCCGCGGCGATCGAGGGCCGCGAGCTCGACCGCCGCGGATCGAAGCTGACCGTCCGGGTGGTCCCGGGAGAGCGGAGGACGTTCGGACCGGTGGAGATCGCCGGAGTCGGCGAGGCGGAGCGGGAGACCCTGGCGGGCCTGCTGCCGGAGCCGGTCGAGACCGGAGAGCCCGCCCGCTGGGATCTCGTGCTCCAGGGAGCGCTGAAGCTCCAGGACTCCTTGAGATCGCGCGGCTATCCGGACGCGGAGGTGCGCATCGCCGCGCCGGCTCCGGCCCCGACCCCGGAGGACACCGTGGCCGTCCGGTACGACGTCACGCCGGGCGAGCGCGTGATCCTCGCGGATGTGGACTTCGAGGGCCAGCGCTGGAGCCGGCCGAAGCAGCTCGAGAAGGCGGCCGGCCTGAAGGAGGGCGAGCCGCTGAACGCCTCCGAGGTGGCCGAGGCGCGCTCGCGCCTCTACCGGGCCGGCATCTTCTCGCTGGTCACGGCGGACATCGACCGCACCGGCGACGGCGAGGCGAGCGTGAGGTTCACGGTGGCGGAGAGCCCGCGCTTCCACGTCGGCTACGGCGTGCGCTACGAGAACGGCGAAGGCACGGGAGCCGTGGTCGACGCGCTCGACTCCAACTTCCTGGGCCGCGGCCTGACGCTCGGGCTCCGGGGGCTGTACAAGGAGGACGACCGCAGCGTGCGGCTCTTCTTCCGGACCGGCGGGCTCTTCGGCACGGGGATCTCCGTCGAAACCTACGGCCTGGTGCGGGAGCAGGTCTTCAAAGACGACATCCTGGGCGACCTCCAGCAGGACATCGACGAGAGCTCCCTCCAGTTCTCGCGCCCCTTCGGCCGCCGGACGAGCGGCCGCGTCTACTTCCGGTACCGCACGACCCATCTCTTCGAGCTGGAGCCGGACCCGTTCTCGCCCTTCCCGTTCGACATCGAGCTGAAGCGTCCCTACATGGGCACGCAGGTGCTCTTCGACAGCCGGAACGACAAGATCGATCCCACCGCCGGCATGTTCCGGAGCCTCGATCTTTCCGGAAGCGGCCCCTTCCTGGGCAGCGACTTCCACTACGCCCGGCTCTACGGCCAGTGGAGCCTGTACGAGACCTTCCGGATCGGCGGCAGGCCCATCGTCTGGGCGCAGTCCGTCCGGACCGGTCTCGCCGAAGCCTTCGGAGGTCAGACCCTGATCGCGGACGACCGCTTCCTGGCGGGAGGCGACTTCTCCGTCCGAGGCTATGAAACCGAAAGCCTGCACACGACGGGCGACCCGGAGAAAGAGACCCTCCTGGTCCTGAACCAGGAGCTGCGCTTCCCCCTCCCGTTCGAGGATCTGACCGGCCTCGTCTTCCTGGACGCCGGCCAGGTCTGGGACGGCCTGGGCAGCTACGACACCGACCTGGCGAAAGGCCTGGGCTTCGGAGTCCGCGTCCGAACCCCCGTCGGCCTCCTCCGCTTCGACGCCGCCTTCCCCCTCGACCGGCGGCCGGGGGACGAGAGCTACAAGCTGTATTTTGGGTTCGGGAACGCGTTCTAGGCGGCTTGACACCCTCTCGCCGCCCAGGCTACGGTCCAGACATGTCCGCCCAGAGACCCTTCCAGTCGCGCATCCCCCTGCCTCAGGAGAGGATCGAGGCGCTGTGCCGCCCTGGGCCGGGGGGTGAGGGCATGCTACGATTCCAGGCATGCAGCCGCAAGCCTCGAAGCCCGATCCCTGCCCGCGCTGCGGCGGGAGAGGATGGATCGTGGCCGTCGGCGAAGGCGCCGGGACCGCGCGGCGCTGTTCCTGCCACGAGGTCGACACCCGCACGCGGCTGACGCAGCTGATCGACGAGGCGGATGTCCCGGCGCGCTACAAGCACTGCCGGCTCTCCAACTTCACGGTCTCCGGCGACTCCGGAGCGGTCCGCGGCCAGCTCATGCAGGCGCGCGCCGTGGCCGAGCAGTACGTCGACGGCTTCCTGCTCGAAGGCGGGCGCTTCCGCGAGTCGGGCCTGCTGTTCTTCGGCCCTCCCGGAGCGGGGAAGACCCACCTCGCGGTCGGCGTGCTCAACGAGGTGGTCGAGCGCTACAAGGTCCGCGCCCGCTTCGCCGAGTTCACCTCGCTGATCCACCAGATCCAGTCCACCTTCGACCCCGGCTCTCCGGAGTCGAAGCACGAGATCCTCGATCCGCTGGTCGGCGCCGAGCTGCTGGTGCTCGACGAGCTCGGATCGCAGCAGCCGACGCCCTGGGTGCGGGACGTCCTCTACCTGATCATCAACCATCGCTACACCCGCCGGCTGCCCACCGTCTTCACCACGAACTACCTCCTGGACAGCCCGGGCCGGGCGGCCGCGCTCAAGCCGCGCCCCGTGAAGAGCCTCGACCGGGGCCGGGACGCCGAGCCCACGGCGCCCGAAGATCGGCTGCTCGCCTCGCGGCTGCCCGCCATGCTGGTCAGCCGGCTCTACGAGATGGCGCAGCCGGTGGCCCTGAGCGCGGTGGAAGACTTCCGCCGCGAGCACAAGGTCCATGGGGCCTATCAGCGTTGATCCCGATTGACTCCGTTCCTCCGCCGGCCGACCCACGTGTACGCCCACTCCGAGCCACTCCGAGGTTGACGACCGCGTGAAGAACGCCAAGAAGATACTCCTCCCGATCCTGCTGCTGGTTTTGGGCCTGTTCCTGGTCGCCGGCTGCCGCACCGCCCCGAGCCGTCCCGCTCCGCCGCCCGCCGAGCCGCCGGAGGTCGTGGTGACGCCGGCTCCCACCCCGGAGCCGGTCCCCGAGGAGCCCGAGCCGGCGATCCCCGATTCCGAGCCCCGGATCGGCCCCGAGGCGCCGCTCCAGGTGCGCGTGGGCCTCGCGTCGGATCTCGAATCCGTCTTCCTGCCGTGCTGCGAGGAGCCGCTCCTCGCAGCCGTCGAGAGCCAGGAGATCGCCGTCACCTCGGGACTGCGCATCGAGCCCGCCGCGGCCGGCTCGCGCAAGGGGTTCTATCGACTTCAGGTCGCCGCGCTGCGTGACGAGCGCCAGGCCGGCGACCTCGCGCAGCGGCTGGGGACCGAGACCGGCCAGCCCGCCGAGGCGAGCTTCGACGCCGGAATCGATCTCTACCGCGTCCGGGTCGGCCACTACGCCACCCGCGAGGAGGCCGAGGCCGACCTGCGTCGCCTCGGCTCCATCGGCGTCATCGGCGGCTTCGTGGTCAACGACGGCGGCGGCGTCTCCGATCCGGCGATCCGGATCGTGCAGGGCGGCTCCTCCATGACCTACGCCGGGCGCTGGGTCTCCGTCTCCCGGGCCGAGGGCGAGGGCATCCGGGCCTCGGGCAAGCGCTACCGCGGCCGGATCCTGGTCTACCTGAACGACCGCGGCCTGCTCAACCTCATCAACGAGCTGCCGGTCGACCAGTACCTGCGCGGCGTGGTGCCGAGCGAGATGGGCCCCATCCAGTACAACCAGGTCGAGGCGCTCAAGGCCCAGGCCGTGGCCGCCCGCACCTACACCCTGCGCAACCTCGGCGAGTTCGCCCGCGAGGGGTACGACATCTGTGCCACCCCGCGCTGCCAGGTCTACAACGGCATGGGCGTCGAGCACTCGCTCTCCGACCGCGCCGTGGCCGAGACCGCCGGCCAGGTGCTGCTCTACCAGGGACGGCTCGTCGACGCCCTCTACAGCTCCACCTGCGGCGGCCACACCGAGGACGTGAAGGTCGTCTTCCCGCTCAAGGAAGAGCCGTACCTCAAGGGCGTCCCCTGCATGGAGGAGGGCGTGGACCGGCTGGCCGGCAGCCTGCCGCCCGGGCAGGCGTTCCCCTCGGGGCTGACCCTGAAGCTCCTGCCGCCGGCACCGGAGCGTCCGCCGCACGAGGTCCTGCAGGCAAGGCTGGAGCACCTCGCGCTTCTCGCGGGGCTGCCCCTGCCGCAGGAGCGCCTCGCCTCGCTCGACCGCCGCGAGGTCCAGCGCTTCGTCTCCGCCGCCTTCGATCTCGCCCTGGACGCGCGGCTGCTCGTCGCTCCCGAGGACGTGGCCTACCTGCTCCACGATCCGCCGAAGGACTGGAGCCAGGACGACCTCCGCCGCGCCGCCTATCTGGTGAAGAGCGGCCTGATCACCGGCCCGCTCGACAAGCCGCTGGGCGACAAGGAGGTCGAGAGCCTGCTCCTCGCCCTGGCCGAGCTGCTCCAGGTGATCCGGCGCGAGGACGCCTCCTTCCTGGCGTTCACGAAGCCGGCCGGCGGGATCGTCGTCAAGACCGGCAAGGAGAAGATCGAGGCCACCTATCCGCTGCCGCCCGACCTGGCGACCTTCCGCCGCCGCGGCGAGCTGATCACCAGCGCCGACCTCGCGCTGGTGCCGGGCGACGGCGTGGCTCTCTACTGGCAGGGCGAGCGCCTTGTGGCCGCGGCCCAGGAGGTCGACCTCGACGGCGTCGCCTTCGACCGCAGCAGCCCCTACAGCTCGTGGACCCGTTTCCGCACCGACTCGCAGCTCGCGAGGAACGTCGACACCCGCTTTCCGGGCGTCGGCTTCCACGACCTGGAGATCCTCGAGCGCGGCGGCTCGGGCCGCGTCGGCCGTGTCCGCATCCTCGGCGACAACGGCCAGAACGTCGAGGTCGAAGGCCTGCCCATCCGCTGGACCCTCGACGTGCCCGACACGCTCTTCACCGCCAAGCGCCTCGCCCCGAAGAACCGGGAGGCCGGCTGGCTCTTCACCGGCCGCGGCTTCGGCCACGGCGTCGGCATGTGCCAGGTCGGCTCCTACGGCATGGCCCAGCGCGGCCACTCCTACAAGGACATCCTGACCCACTACTACACCGGCACCGAGCTGGCCCGCGTCCGCTGGACCGGCGGCGCGGTCGGCGCGGCCGCATCCGCCGCCAGCCGGTAGGCGCTTTCGGCGCCGCGCCGAAAGGCTTCGGCGTGATCCGAAGCGCTTCCGCAAGGCGCCGAAGCGCTTCGTCACGGTGCCGAAAGCCTTCGGGAGGCGGCGAAACGTTGCAACGCGGCGGCGAAAGCTCTCGGGAAGGCTTCCTCCTCAGTCAACTCGTTGCAGATTCACAGATCAAACAGTTTTTGCTGTTAGTTGATGCCGGCTTCAAACAGTCCATGCATCGCGTGAGACAACGCGACCTTGTCTGCGTTGGCATGGATGGCGGCCAGGACGGCTTCCTGGAGGACGAGCATGGTATCTCTCATCCGTTCCTTCGGCTTCTTGAGGTAGACCTGAAGGAAGATCATCTCCAGGGCATCGCTGTCGAAAAGGTCATTGACGGGGATGTCCGCGTGAACGGCCCGCACCTTCTTCTCGACGATCTTCACGAATCCCTCGAATCCGACGACAGGAATGGTCAGCACCTCGTCGAAGTGCTTCTTCTGGGCCGACCGAAAGGTCTCATAGTCGTCGTAGGAGGAGTGAGCGTTCAAGACGATGCCGCAGCCGAAGTCCTGAAACATGGGTACGACGTTGACGAAGAAGGCATCCACCAGGGGACGCCGGTCGATCGCGCCCTGCTGAAGGAAATGGTCGGTGTCATCAAGCACCAGCACGGGCTCGAGCTTGCGGGCACGGATCACCTCGCAGAGCTCGGCGATCGCGGCAATCCGGTCGTCGTTGTAGATTTTCTCGGAAAGCGCTGTCTCCACGTAGGTTTGTAGCTCGCCTCCGACCTCAACCTCCGTCGAGGCCAGGGCGGGAATCCAGGAAAGGGTGCTCTTGATCTTGCCGAGCAGGGTGTCCTTTCTGCCTTCCGTGTAGGAAATCTCCTGAGCGCTGTATTGCCGATATCGTTCCAGGGCCGCCTTCGAGAGCTTCTTGACCTTCAGAACCTCGGCCCTGGTTCGGGTCAGCAGGTAGCGTGCGAACTCGCTGGGATCGGAGCTGACCTTGTCGAAGTCGCCGGCAAGGCCGATACGAAAGAAGATCGGAAAGAAGCTCGGCCCGAGATCCAACAGCACGTGATTGACGAGGCTCGATTTCCCTGTGCCTCGGTTGTCCTTGACGATCAGAGCCTTGCCTTTCGCAAGTACCTCTTTGGCAAGACGCTCAACCTCCTCGTCCGGCTCCTTGACGATCGCGGAGTAGGGCTGGTAGAGGTGCCTTGTGTCGGAGATGTCGAGCGTGTGGTGAGAGAAGACGTCATTCTCACGAAGCAAACGAAGTCGCTGACTCATCGGGGATCTCCAGGGGACACGGTCGGTGCGGGGCTGAGAGAATAATACACCTTCCGCCCGTGCCGGCTTCCCTGGATGGTGCCTTCCGAGCTCAGCTTACTGAGAATCTGCGCCAACCTTGTGCGGGTGACTTCCATTGCGGCCTGGAATTCCGGGTCCGAGGCAGAGACTGAGCCTCGGGTCGCCAGGTGGCGAAGCACTCGGGCTTCAAGGGCGCTCTCGCCTTCCTTCGGTTTTGTCTGCTCGATCAGCCTCTCCAGGTCTCCGGGCTGAAGCTCACCGATTTCGAGGCGCCGGGCCAGGTCGAGCGCGTGGCGGGGGTTCCCGCCTGCCAGCCGGAAGATCGTCTCCACGTGCGGGCCGGAGACGCCCCGCCGCTGGAGCAGCTCCGAGATCTCGTCACCCTGGAAACCCGGTAGGCGGACGACGATCTCGAAGAAGGAGTCGACCGGGGGGCGCAGAAGGTCGGCCTCTTCGGAGTCGTCGACGGTCACCACGAAAAGAGCCCGCAGGGACCAGAGAATGTCCCGGAGGCTGGAGAAGCTTTTCCTGAAGAAATCTGCGCTCTGGGGCTCGCCCATGTTGTCGATCAGGTAGGCGACGTCTTGTCCGTTCGAGGCGATCTCGTCGAGCCGGCGCTCAAGGAAACCGAGCAGAACCTCCTCTTGTGCGGTCGAAGGCTGGCCAGGAACCCCGCCGTCAGCAGGGGGCCCCTCGGATGCGGCGTCCTCCAGTCTCTCCAGGAGCATCCAGAGGAAGCCGAGGGGCCGGTCCTGGAAGGCTCTGCCATCGCAGAAAACCGGCAGACGGCCCTCTGTCTTGGAAAGCCGCCAGCTCAGTCGATGGAGCAGTGAGGTCTTGCCGCTGCCTCGCGCACCGACAAGCGCGACGCTGTAGCCGCGCTCAACGGCGTGCAGAACACGCTCAAGCTCGGCATCTCGTCCGATAAAGAGCGAGGCATCCGCCTGGGTTGTAAGCAGGGGACGGTTGGAAAGGTAGGTCTTTGCCATCTGTTAGGGAGCGAACAGGTCAAACTGTTTGACCTGTTACCTGTCACGATACGCGGTAGAGGACTGCGTCGTCAAGGCGGTAGGGGCCATGGTAAGCTCCACGAGCCATGGCCGTGCAGGAGATCCGCCACCGTCCAGTCCTGGCTCCCCGGCCCGGGGAGAGTCCTGGGGAACACCCCGAGGAACGCAATCCGGGCACGCCGCTGGAGCTGGAGTGGGTGCGCGAGGTGCGGGTCAACACCAGCGCCGTCGAGCGCCGGGCCGCGACCCTGCCCAAGCGCCGGACGGTCAAGAAGGAGTGGCAGGCGGCCTGGTATCTGCGGGCCATCACCTGCATCGACCTGACCACGCTCGCGGGCGACGACACTCCCGGCCGTGTCCAGCGTCTCTGTGCCAAGGCACGCCAGCCGGTGCGCCAGGATCTCCTCGAAGCGCTCGGCGTCGACCACCTCGGCATCAAGACCGCCTCGGTCTGCGTCTACCACAACCTCATCGAGCCGGCGCGCAAGGCGCTCGAAGGCTCGGGCATCCCAGTCTGCGCGGTGTCCGCCGGCTTCCCCGCGGGGCAGAGCCCGTTCGCGCTGCGGGTGGCCGAGATCCGCGAGTCGGTGGCGGCCGGCGCCGAGGAGATCGACATCGTCATCTCCCGCGCCCACGTGCTCACCGGCGACTGGGAGGCGCTCTACGACGAGGTGAAGACCTACCGCGAGGCCTGCGGGCCGGCTCACCTCAAGGCCATCCTGGCTACGGGCGAGCTGGGCACCCTGCGCAACGTGGCCCGCGCCAGCCGCGTCGCCATGATGGCCGGCGCCGACTTCATCAAGACCTCCACGGGCAAGGAGAAGACCAACGCCACGCTGCCGGTTTCGCTGGTCATGGTGCGCGCCATCCGCGAGTACCGTGAGCGCACCGGCTTCCGCGTCGGCTTCAAGCCGGCCGGCGGGCTCTCGTCCGCGAAGCAGTCCGCGGACTGGCTGGCCCTCATGAAGGAAGAGCTTGGCGACGCCTGGATGCGGAAGGATCTCTTCCGGATCGGCGCGTCGAGCCTGCTGGCCGACCTGGAACGCCAGCTCGAGCACCATGCCACCGGCCGCTACTCGGCCGGGTTCCGCCATCCCGTCGGGTGAACCGGATGCCTACTGCGACCAGCACGACCCCCACCATCGCCGACCTCTTCGAGTCCCTGGAGTACGGCCCCGCGCCCGAGAGCGCCGATCCCGCGCTCGACTGGCTGAAGGCCCGCGGCGGGGAGATCCTGCCGTTCATCGGCGGCGACTTCCGTCGGCCGGCCGGCGGGGAATTCTTCGACACCCACAACCCGGGGACCGGCAAGGTTCTGGCCCGCGTCGCCCAGTGCGGCGCGGCCGAGGTCGACGCCGCGGTCGAGGCGGCCCGCGCGGCGCAGGCGGCCTGGTGGGAGCTCGGCGGCCACGGCCGCGCCCGCCACCTCTACGCGATCGCCAGGCACGTGCAGAAGAACGCCCGCCTGCTCGCCGTGCTGGAGACGATGGACAACGGCAAGCCGTTCCGCGAAACCCGCGACTTCGACGTGCCGCTCGTGGCCCGGCACTTCTACCACCACGCCGGCTGGGCGCAGCTCATGGACCGGGAGCTGCCCGGCTCCGTGCCGCTCGGCGTGGCCGGCCAGATCATCCCCTGGAACTTCCCGCTGCTCATGCTGGCCTGGAAGATCGCGCCGGCCCTGGCCATGGGCAACACGGTGGTGCTCAAGCCGGCCGAGTTCACCTCGCTGACCGCGGCGGCGTTCGCGGGCCTCTGCCGCGACGCCGGCCTGCCGCCGGGGGTGGTCAACATCGTGACCGGCGACGGCCGCACCGGCGAGCTGATCGTCGGCCACCCCGGCATCGACAAGATCGCCTTCACCGGCTCGACCGAGGTCGGCCGCCTGATCCGCGAGGCGACCGCCGGCAGCGGCAAGAAGCTCTCGCTGGAGCTGGGCGGCAAGTCGCCCTTCGTGGTGTTCGACGACGCGGACCTCGACGGCGTGGTCGAGGGCGTGGTGGACGCCATCTGGTTCAACCAGGGCGAGGTCTGCTGCGCCGGCTCGCGCCTGCTCGTCCAGGAGGGGATCGCCGAGAGGCTGTACGCGCGGCTGCGGGAGCGCATGGAGACGCTGCGCGTCGGCGATCCGCGCGACAAGTCGATCGACATCGGCGCCATCATCGCGCCGGTCCAGCTGGAGCGCATCGAGCGGCTGGTGAAGCAGGGCGTGGACGAGGGCGCGACGATGTGGCAGCCCTCCTGGAGCTGCCCGCGCGACGGCTGGTTCTATCCTCCGACCCTGTTCACGGAGGTCTCGCCCGCGGCGACCATCGCCCAGGTGGAGATCTTCGGACCGGTGCTCGTGGCAATGACCTTCCGCACTCCCGAAGAGGCCATCGAGCTGGCGAACAACACCCGCTACGGACTGGCGGCGAGCCTCTGGACCGAGAACATTAACCTCGCGCTCGACCTCGCGGCGAAGATCGTGGCTGGGACGGTCTGGATCAACAGCACCAACCTGTTCGACGCGGCGGCCGGCTTCGGCGGTTATCGAGAAAGCGGTTACGGCCGCGAGGGTGGACGCGAAGGGCTCTGGGAGTACGTCCAGCCGGCCTGGCAGGCGGAGGCCAAGAAGCGGCTTCACGAGGCCGGCTCGGAGACCGAGTCCGTGTCGCCAGCCGAACCGATGCCTGCAGTGCCGGACGAGGACGGGGATCAGGACGCCGGTTCGTTCTCGCCGCTCGCCGTCGACCGCACGACCAAGATGTACGTGGGCGGCAAGCAGGTCCGGCCGGACGGCGAGCAGTCCCGCACGATCGTGGACGCCGCGGGCCACCGGCTCGGCGAGGTGGGGGAGGGCAACCGCAAGGATGTCCGCAACGCGGTCGAGGCGGCGCGCAAGGCCGCTCCCGGCTGGGCGCGGTCGACCGCCCACCTGCGCGCCCAGATCCTCTACTACATCGCCGAGAACCTGGCGGTCCGCTCGGAGGAGATGGCCCATCGGCTGTCGTCGCTGACCGGCGGCGGGCCCACCGCCGGACTCAATTCCGGACGCCGTGAGGTGGAGCTCTCTATCGAGCGGCTGTTCACCGCCGCCGCCTGGGCCGACAAGTTTGCGGGCCGCGTCCAGGCCGTGCCGATGCGCAACTTCACGTTCGGCTATCACGAGCCGGTCGGCACGCTCGCCATCCTCTGCCCGGACGCCTGGCCGCTGCTCGCCTTCGTCTCCGCCGTGGCTCCGGCCGTGGCCATGGGCAACGCGGTGGTCGTCGTCCCCTCCGAGCGCTGGCCGCTCGCCGCGACCGACCTCTACCAGGTCTTCGACACGTCGGACGTGCCCGCCGGCGTCATCAACATCCTCACCGGCTCGCGCGATCTCCTGGCCGGCGTGCTCGCCGCCCATGACGACGTCGACTGCCTCTGGTACTTCGGCCCCACGACCGGCACGAAGGCGGTCGAGCGCGCCTCGGCCGGCAACCTCAAGCGCACCTGGGTCGACCACGTCGTCCGCGACTGGGTCGATCCCGAACAGGGCGCGGGCGAGGAGTTCCTGCGCCAGGGCGTGCAGGTCAAGAACATCTGGACTCCCTTCGGGGAGTGATCCCTCGACCGGCTCTTCTGGAGAGAATTCTCCTTGAATCGGAGAGTTCTTTTTTCGCGACAAGAAACCTCTGGACGGAATCGGGATGGCGGTCTATAGTGCCGCTCGTTCTTCGAATCCGTCACCGTGGTTTTCTACGCCGACCTCCACATCCACTCCAAGTACTCCCGGGCGACGAGCCGTGACGGGGATCTGGAGCATCTCGCCCTGTGGGCCAAGAGGAAGGGCATTACGGTCGTCGGCACCGGCGATTTCACGCATCCGGCGTGGTTCGACGAGATCCGCGCCAAGCTCGTGCCGGCCGAGCCGGGGCTGTTCCGGCTGCGTCCCGAGATCGAGCGCGAGGTCGAACGCCAGCTGCCCCCGTCCTGCCACCGGGAGACCCGGTTTCTCCTCGAAGTCGAGATCTCCACGATCTACAAGAAGGCGGTCGGTGACGACAACCGCACGCGCAAGGTCCATCACCTTCTCTACGCCGCGACCCTCGACACCGCGGCCCGCATCCGGGGAAAGCTCGGAGCGATCGGCAACCTCGCGTCGGACGGGCGGCCGATCCTCGGGCTCGACTCCCGGCATCTCCTGGAAATCACGCTCGAAAGCGGGCCGGACGCCTACCTGATCCCCGCCCACGTCTGGACCCCCTGGTTCGCGGTGCTGGGCTCGAAGTCGGGCTTCGACTCGGTCGAGGCCTGCTACGGCGACCTGACGCCTCACATCTTCGCGGTGGAGACCGGCCTGTCGTCCGATCCGCCGATGAACTGGCGGGTGTCCGGGCTCGACCGCTTCACGCTGATCAGCAACTCGGACGCGCACTCGCCGCCCAGGCTCGGCCGCGAGGCGTGCGCGTTCGACACGGATCTCGACTACTTCGCGTTGCGCCGCGCCCTGGAGACCGGCGAAGGCTATCGGGGCACGGTCGAGTTCTTCCCCGAGGAGGGGAAGTACCACCTGGACGGCCACCGCGCCTGCAACGTCCGCCTTGAGCCGGCGGGGACGCGCGACCTCTGCGGGCTGTGCCCGGTCTGCGGCAAGCCGCTCACGGTGGGCGTGCTGCACCGGGTGGAAGAGCTGGCCGATCGAGCGGAAGAAGAGAGGCCGGACCGCCGGACCGATCCGTTCCGCAGCCTCGTCCCCCTGCCGGAGATCCAGTCCGAGATCCTGGGCGTCGGCGTGAAGTCGAAGGCGGTGGAGGAGAGCGTTGCGCGGCTCGTCGCCCGGCTGGGACCGGAGCTCGACATCCTGGAGTGCGTTCCGGAAGAGGACGTTGCCCGCGCGGGAGAGCCGCTGCTGGCCGAGGCGTTGACCCGGCTGCGGGCCGGGCTGGTGCGGCGGGAGTCCGGGTACGACGGCGAGTATGGGGTGATCCGGCTGTTCGAGCCGGACGAGATCCGCAGCCGGTCGGTGGTCGCGCCGCTGTTCGAGGTTGTGATCGATCCCATTCTCCCCTCCCCAGCCCTCCCCTCTCTTGCCGAGGGGAGGGAGAAGTTGATCCCATTCTCCCCTCCCCAGCCCCTCCCCTCGCTTGCCGAGGGGAGGGAGACGTTGACCCCATTCTCCCCTCCCCGACCCCTCCCCTCGCGCGGCGAGGGGAGGGAGCCACCGTCCTTGCTGCACCCCATGTCTCTCTCTTCGGCCGTCTCCCCCTCTCCCGGGGCGGGTGGACTCGGGCGGACCGGGAGAGGGGGCCGGGGGGTGAGGGTTCTCGACCCCGACCAGCAGGCTGCGGTCGAGGCTCCGGAGGGCCCTCTCCTCATCGTCGCCGGTCCGGGGACGGGCAAGACGCGCACGCTGGTTCATCGGCTCGCCCACCTGATCTCGGAGTGCGGCGTCGCTCCCGGGCAGTGCCTCGCCGTCACCTTCAGCCGCCGGGCCGCGGCCGAGATGGAGGAGCGGATCGCGGCTCAAATCCCCGAGGCCGCGGGGCGGATCGTCGTCTCGACCTTCCACGGTTTCGGCTTGAAGCTGCTCGAGGAGCATGCCGCGGATGCGGGGCTCGCGCCCGGGTTCCGGATCGCCACTCCGGCTGAACGCGTGGCCGTGGCGCGGGATCTATTCAGCGTGTCTGCGGCCAGAGCTGAGCGAGCGCTCGACGAGATCGGGCGCTACCGCTGCGGCCGGGACCAGGGCCCCCAGGACGGGATCGAGACTCGCGAGGTGCGCGAGCGGGCCGCGGCCTATGAGCGCGAGCTGCTCCAGCGGAACCTGTTGGATTTCGACGACCTGCTGCTGCGTCCGCTGTTCCTGCTGCGATCCCGGCCCGACCTCGCGGCGGCCTATCAGGAACGCTTCCGCTGGATCTTCGTCGACGAGTACCAGGACGTCGATCCCCTCCAGTATGCCCTGATCCGCCTGCTGGCTCCGCGCACCGCCAACCTCTGCGTGATCGGCGATCCCGACCAGTCGATCTACCGGTTCCGCGGCGCCGACGTGGGCTTCTTCCTCCGCTTCAGGGAGGACTGGCCGGCGGCGCGCTCGGTCCAGCTCACCCGTTGCTACCGCTCGACCCGCACGATCGTGGAGGCCGCCGGCCAGGCCATCCGGCCGACGAGCCTCGTGCCGGACCGGCGCCTGGTCGCCGTGCGCTCGGGAGGTCCCGGAGACCGGATTCTCGTCGCTTCCGCGGCCAGCGAGCGGGCCGAAGCCGAGACGGTCGTCCACACCCTGGAGACGCTCCTGGGCGGAACCTCGTCCTTCTCGTTCGACAGCGGCCGGGTGGGATACGGCGAGCTTCCCGATCTCTCCTTCGCCGACGTGGCCATCCTCTACCGGACCGAGGCCCAGGCGCCGCCGCTCGTCGAGGCGCTCGCCCGCGCCGGCATCCCGTTCCAGAAGCGGTCGCACCGGCCGCTGATGGAGCAGGCCGGCGTCCCGAAGCTGGTCGAAGCGCTGCGGGGCCGGTTGCCGGAGGCGACGGGAAAGACCGTCGAGACCCTGCTGGGCGAGGTGGCTTCGGAGGGGGAGAGCGCCGCCGCCGAGCTGTTGCGGCCGCTCGCGGTCCGGTCCGGGGACGACCTGGAAGGCTTCCTCGCGGAGGCCGCGCTGGGCGCCGAGGTCGACACCTGGGACCCGCGCGCCGAGGGCGTTTCGCTGCTCACCCTGCACGCGTCGAAGGGGCTGGAGTTCCCGGTGGTCTTCCTGGTGGGATGCGAGGACGGCTTGCTTCCCCTGTTCTGGCCGGGGAACCGGGAGGCGGACTGCGAGGATCTTGCGGAGGAGCGCCGGCTGTTCTTCGTCGGGATCACCCGCGCCCGCTCGCGCCTCTTCCTCACCTGGAGCCGGCGGCGGACCCTGCGGGGAAAGACCGCGGTAACGCAGCCTTCCCCTTTCCTTGCGGATCTCTCGGCGGATCTGCTGGAGCGCCGGGAGGAGACGTTCCGTCCCCGGCGCCCCGAGCAGCTCCGCCTGGTCTGATGGGCCTGGTCTGACGGCCCTTCCTACTGGAAGTAGCCGGTCACGTCCAGGAACGTGTCGACCGTCCCCCCATCCGCGACGAAGGCGTAGCCCTGGATCGTCCCCGATCCGTCGGGAGCCAGGACCAGGATGGCGTTGTTGGCCCGCACCTGCGTCGCCACGAAGTTGAGAGTGCTGGTCACCGGCCGGGGCAGGCCGCCGGGATAGTAGGTGAAGTTTCCCTGGGCCGTGGCGTTGGCGACCGTGACGTTGACCGACACCGCCGTGGCCGTCGTCGGGATGTTGCAGAGGCCCGCGACGGTGAAGGTGCGGGGCACCTGCGACGTCAGCGGAGTGCCGCCGGTCAGACGGGTGTCGTAGACCCGGCAGGGAGTCAGGGTGTGGTAGTCGGCCTCGCCGCCCTGGTAGATCGTCACCGTCTGCCCCGCGATGGTGATGGTCGCGTTGCGCGGGCTGGCGGTGGGGTTGGGCGCAACCGTGTAGGTGGCCGTGCCGTTGCCGGTGCCGCTGCTGGTGATGACGATCCAGGGCACCGCGCTCGACGACGTCCAGGCGCATCCGGGACCGGCGGTCACGGTGATGTCGCCCGAGCCTCCCCCCGCTCCCACGAAGCCGGAGGTGGCGCTCAAGGTGTAGGTGCAGCCCCCGGCCGCGCAGGTGTAGATGCGGATGTCGTCGACGAACCAGCCGTACCAGTCCAGCGAGTCGTCCGTGCCCAGGCGGAAGCGGAACCGCACGTTGTTCTGTCCGGCCAGGCTCGACAGGTTGAGCTGGGTCGCGGTGTAGCCGTAGCTGGAGCTCACGAAGGCGTTGCGGCCGCCGATCGGATTGCCGAACCCGGTGTCGATGGCGCCGCCGTACGTGGCGCCCGCGGAGAACAGGCTCGCCGCGTCGGTCCAGGCGCCGCCGCTGTTCGTGCTGACCTCCAGGACGCCGCCGTCATAGTTGGGCCAGTCGAAGTCCCAGGCGTGGTTGAGCTGCATGCGCGCGTTGGCCGGGATCGCGACGTCGGCGTCCATCTCCAGGCGGGTGTCCGTGATTTCGAAGGAGTCGTAGCCGTAGAAATGCCAGTCCCCGCTGGTGGCGAAGGTCGTGTCGACGAACCAGTTGTCCGTCCCCACCGAGGTGACGTTCCAGTTGGTGTTCGAGAGCCCGCTTTCGACGTCGTCGAAGAACACGTTCGTCGGCGCCTGGCCCACCGGGCAGAGGGCGGGAGGCAGCGGTCCGGCTCCAGCGCAGATCAGGGGCTGCGTGAGCTCCACCGCGTTGACGGCGGCGGTGACCTGCGTGCAGTCTCCCGCGACGATCCCGGCGGTGCCGACCAGGTCGGTGCAGCTCAGGCCCAGCGCGGTGGCGGCATCCAGGAACCCCGAGCCCGACAGCAGGTAGTGGGTGAGCGCGCGGTAGGCGATCTTGCCGGCCTTGGTCAGGCCGATGCCGGTCACGGTGACGCTGTTGTAGGTGCCGCCGTCGGTCAGCAGGGCGTAGAAATGGTTGGGCACGCCGCTGTTGAAGTGGACGCCGCCGTTGTCCAGAAAGTTACAGTAGTAGCTCGGGTCGGTCACCCGGCCCGGATCCCCGAAGAGGCCGGGGTTCATCATGTCGCGCAGGGCGCCGCCGGGGATGTCCTCGCCCACCTTCCAGCGCACGCCGGCCGTGTCGGTGCCGCCGGTGTTGGTGAGGTCCACGGTCTCGCCGAACATGTCGGAGAAGGACTCGTTCAGGGCGCCCGACTGCATGTAATAGAACAGGTTGGCCGTGCGCTCGATGACCGCGTGGGTCAGCTCGTGCGCGTCGACATCGTCGGCCCGGGAGAGGCCGTCGCCGTAGACCAGCTGGGTGCCGCTCCAGTAGGCGTTGTCGTAGGGGCAGTCTCCCGCGCTGGGGCAGTGGTGGACGGTCGAGAGGATCGCGCCGCCCGTGCCGTCGAAGCTGTCGCGGCCGTGCTGCGTGAGGTAATAGTTGTAGGTGTCCCCGGAATACTGGTACGCCGCGTCGGCATCCAGATCCCCGGTGGGCGGCCCGCCCTCGGAGCGGATCAGCGTGCCCGGCAGTGCGGCGGTGCTGCCTCCGTTGTAGATCTGCCGGTTCAGGGCGGTCGTGAGCTGGCTGAAGTGGAGCAGCACGAAGCCCTTCTTCGCGTCGATCCAGACGAATTCGCGGAGCCCCGGTCCGGTGGCCTCGACGAACCAGGCCAGGCGGGTGGGATGGCGGCGCCCTTCGAGAAGGCCGCGGTTCAGGATCTCCAGCCGGGGCTCGGAGAGCTCGACATCCAGCTTGCCGAGCCGCCTCGCCGCCAGCTCGAGCACCTTGTCCCGGGCGATCGCGGTGGAGACGGCGGGCGTGACGTCGAAGGCCTGGAGGCCGGGGAGGGTCTCGGCGTTGACGGCGCGCACCGAGGAGCCGTTCAGGTGGACCATGACCTCGCCCGCGGTCACCGGCACGCCGCGCACCACCTGCTGGAACCGCACGCGGTCGAAGCCGAGCTCGTCGCGCTCGGCCGGCGACTTGAGCGTCAGCTCGGAGCCGGCTTCGCGCAGCCCGAACGCCCGGCCGTACGTGCGCAGGAAGCTCAGAGCCAGCTCTTCGGGGTTTGTGGACGAGGCGCCGGCGATCGGAGCGACTGGGATGGCTCGTGACGGGATGAGGAAGGTCACGGCTCCGGTGTCCGGAGACACGGTCGCCGAAACGGGGCCTCCGGCGGCCCGCTCCATCTGCTGGACCGCCCCTTGGACTTCAACCGATGACAGTTGGGCAGCCTGAGCTACGGGCGCCACAGCGAAAAAGGATGCGAGCGCCAGGACTCCAGAGACTACAAGACTAGGCCGAGCGGGGCTCATCGGCTGTCCTCCTCTTCAGGTAAACCTTCAGGTTACTCCTCTCCCAGAGAGGATTCAAGGGTATCCAGATGTGTCTATTCGTGCCTTGGACCCGGGTGAGGGGCGGGGAGCCGTCAAAGCGCGCGCGTCTCTTCCGCTTCGTCCTCGCGGACAAAGAGGTACTCCTGGATGCCGTGGCGGAGCAGGAACGAGCGGTCGACGTGGAAGCCTTTCAGCGCGCTGGCCAGATCGTAGGGCGCATAGCGCGGGCCGGGCCGCTCGAGGCTGCTCCGCCGCTCGTAGGCGAGTTGGTCGTCGCCGAGGATCCGGAAGCGGTGCGGCTGGGCCGGAATCTGCTTCTGGTTGGACACCAGCGCGAACACCAGGGCGCCGGGCCGGCAGTGCCGGCGCAGGAGGGTTCCGAGGCGGGTGAGCTCGGCGCGGCTCAGATAGTTGACGAGATCCCACGCGAGCACGACGTCGAGGCGGGCGTCGGCCGGGAAGAGCTGCTCGTACTGGTCCTGGCCGATCTCGTCGCCTTCGCCGGCCGAGACGCGGGATGTGTACAGGTCGCCGATGTGCAGCTTGCAGCCGAGCTGGGACAGGAACTCCACATTGGTGCCGACCGCCGGCCCCAGATCGAGGATCTGGAGGCCGGCGCCGCGGCGACGCATGCCTTCAAGCAGGGCGGCGAGCCCGAGGGAGCGGTGAACCTCCGGCTCGGGCTCGAGCTGGGCGATCGGGCCTGTGTCCTTCCGGGAACGGGAAAACCAGCTCATCCGCCCTGTGCCGCCCGGCCCGCGAGCTCACCGGCCTGTTTGCCGGCTTCGTTCGATTGCGGACGGGCGGGGCTCTCGGACGGCCGAGACTCCCGGGACGATTCCATGTCGATGCTGCCCTTGAAGCGCGATCCATCCTCCAGGATCACCCGGGGCGCCGTGATGTTGCCGCGGATGGCGCCGGACTGCCGCAGGATCGCCTGTTCCAGGGCGAACACGTTGCCGTCGACCTCGCCTTCGATCGTCACCACCTTGCCGACGATGTCGGCCTTGACCCGGCCGCTGCGGCCGACGGTGACATTGTGCTGCTTGAGGTCCACCTTGCCTTCGACCCGGCCCTCAATGATCAGATCCTCGTCGCCGGACAGGTCGCCTTTGATGATGATCGACGCACCGATCGTCGCCCGCTCACCGGAGCGGCGCGGCTCGGGCGATGCCGGAGCCAGGGGAGAGGGGACCGCGGGGCGAGGGGGGATTGCTGCGGGTTCGGGATTGCTCGTGGGCGGGTCTTCGCGCTTCCAGGCCATGGGTGGGACCTCCTTCGAGAGGCAGCGTAAAAGCCTGGAAAGACGAAGTCAAGGAGGAAATAGCGATCCGTGGATAAGTCGAGGGAAAGCCCCTCACCCCCCGGCCCCCTCTCCCGGTCCGCCCGAGCCCTCCCGCCCCGGGAGAGGGGGAGACCGGCGATCAGCGGCCGGCTGCGACCGGGCTCCCTCCCCTCGCCGCGCGAGGGGAGGGCTGGGGAGGGGAGCATGGGATCAATTCAGGGGATCAAACCAGCTTGGCGTTCAGCGTGATCTCGACCGCCGCGAGCGCCTTCGAGACCGGGCAGCCTTCCTTCGCCTTCTTCGCGAAGTCCTGGAACGTGGCGTCGTCGATGCCCGGCACCGAGGCCTCGCAGTCGAGCTCGATGCGGGTGATCCCGAAGGCCTCGCCCACCTTCTCCAGGTGGACCTTGGCGGTCGTGGCGACGCGGGTCGCCTGGTGGCCGCCGCGGCCGAGACCCGCGTTGAGGGCCATCGTGAAGCAGCCCGCGTGCGCGCCGGCGATCAGCTCCTCGGGGTTCGTGCCGGGGTTCTCCTCGAAGCGGGAGCCGAACGAGTACTTGCCCTCGTAGGCGCCGCTGCCCAGAGCGATCTTTCCCTCTCCCTCCTTGAGCGTGCCTTCCCAGACGGCGTTGGCCTTGCGTACCGGCATGATGATCTCCTTGCAGTGAACGTCGAGCCGGCGTCGGAAGCTTCGCGCCGGCCGGATGGTTGAGTGGTTACTTCGAGACCTTCTTCGGATCGGCTTCGCGGAACACGAGCTTCGTGCCCGCGGGCAGCTCGCGCACCTCGGTGATCGCCACCTCGGGATCGCCCTCCCAGTCCACCGCCAGCTTGACCTCGACCACGTCGCCCACCTGGATCCCGTCCAGCGGCAGGCCGTCGGCGACGGGGAAGGGCATGCTCATCGGGTCCATCCCCACCATCTCGCCGCTGCGGTCGACGAAGCCGTCGATCGCCTCGTGGTTGAGGGTGAGGCCGGTGGCGGGATTGGCCGGGTCCGGCAGCTCGATCACCTGGCCGCGCAGGGTGTAGACCCGCCCGCCGGAATCCTTGCCGGAGCAGCCCGTCGCGAGGAGGCTCAGGGCCGCCGCATTGATCAACAGACCGATCAACAGCAGGAAGCTCCAGCGGAAGGGGCGTGTGCTCGTCGTCTTCATGACGGGGGCGATCGTAGCCCACGGCCACACTTTTTGCATAGAGTCGGGCTGGACGAAGGAGGATGCGAGATGAGCGATCGGGATCCAAGTCAGGAAGGCGAGCTTCGCCTGGGGCATTGGGAGGGAGCCGTCCACGCGCGGCTCGAGCGCTGGGAGGCGGAGAGCTTCGGCCGCCGGCTCTGGGCCAAGGACCACACCGTCTGGTCGGAGGAGGAGGTTCCCGAGCTGACCGACCGCCTGGGCTGGCTCAAGCTGCCGGAGTCGATGCGCACCCAGGCTGAGGATCTGACCCGCTTCGGACAGAGTGTACGCGCCGACGGCATCCGCGACGTGGTGGTTCTCGGCATGGGCGGCTCCAGCCTTGCCCCCGAGGTCTTCGCGCACACCTATTCGTCCGGCTCCGGCTCCGGCTACCCGGCGCTTTCGGTGCTCGACAGCACCCACCCCGAGGCCGTCCGCGCGCTGATCAGCCGCCTCGACCCCATCCGCACGCTGTTCGTGGTGTCGAGCAAATCCGGCACGACCACGGAGATGCTGTCGTTCTTCCACACGTTCTGGCAGTGGTGCGGCGAGGCCCTGGCCTCCGCCGCCGAGACCGGCCGCCGGTTCGTGGCGATCACCGATCCCGGCACGCCGCTGGAGGCGCTGGCCCGGGAGCGCGGTTTCCGCGCCGTGTTCAACGCCCAGGAGGACGTCGGCGGGCGCTACAGCGCGCTCACCCCGTTCGGCCTGGTGCCGGCGGCCCTGATCGGCGCCGACGTGCGGGAGCTGCTGTCCCGCGGGAGCGCCATGGCCGAGGACTGCACGGCGCCCGCCGCCTCCAACCCCGGTCTCCGTCTCGGCGCCGCGCTGGGCGAGCTGGCCCTGGCCGGCCGCGACAAGGTGACCTTCTTCGCGTCCAGCCGGATCGAATCCTTCCCCGACTGGATCGAGCAGCTCGTGGCGGAGAGCACCGGCAAGGTCGGGCGCGGCATCGTGCCCGTCGTGGGCGAGCGCCCCGCCAGCGCGGACGCCTACGGCAAGGACCGCGTCTTCGTCGGCCTGTTCCTGGGCGACGACCCGGCCCTGGAGTCGCGCCTCGTTGCCCTGGAGTCGGCCGGCCATCCGACCGCGCGCTTTCGCCTGAACGATCCCGCAGACTTGGGGCGCGAGATGTTCCGCTGGGAGATGGCGACCGCCGCGGCCGGCGCCGTGCTCGGGGTCAATCCCTTCGACCAGCCCGACGTCCAGCTCGCCAAGGAGCTGGCGAAACGGGCGATGCAGGAGCGCTCGTCCGGCTCTCCGGCGGGACCGTCGGACGAGATCCAGGTGTCCGCCGCGGGGCTCGGCGGTGCGATCCAGGGCTGGCTCGCCGACGCCGGAGCCGGCACCTACCTCGGGCTTCACGCCTACATTCCGTCCACGCCGTCGACGACGGAGACCCTGCGAGAGATTCAAGGGAAGCTGCGCGACCGCACCCGTTTCGCGACCACGCTCGGCTTCGGACCGCGTTTCCTCCACTCGACCGGCCAGCTCCACAAGGGCGGCCCCGACACCGGCCGGTTCCTGCAGATCGTGGACGAGCCGTATCCCGATCTGCCCGTGCCCGAGACCGACTACACCTACGCCGAGCTGGTCCGGGCCCAGGCCGACGGCGACCGCAAGGCCCTGGAGCAGAGGGGACGGAAAGTGATCCGGGTGAATCTCGGCTCCGATCGGAAGAATGGGCTGGCGAAGCTGCGCGAGGCGTTGCGCGCCTGATGGCCGCGCGGGCGATCGTCCTGGCCGGCGACATCGGAGGGACGAAGAGCAACCTCGGGCTGTTCGAGGTCGTCGCGGGAGTGCCGCGTCTGCTGCGCAGCGCCCGCTATCCGAGCGCGGACCATCCCGGCCTGGCGCCGGTGATGGAGGACTTTCTGGGCGCCGACGCCGGCTCGGTCCGCGCCGCCTGCTTCGGAGTCCCCGGGCCGGTCATCGAGAACCGCACCCACACGCCGAACCTCGCGTGGCACCTGGACGGCGCCGCCCTGTCGCCGGTGATCGGCGGCCATCCGGTCGTCCTGATCAACGACCTCGTGGCCACGGCGGAGGGCATGCCGCTCCTCGGGGAGTCCGAGCTCGTGACCCTCCATCCAGGTCTCCCGGGAACCGCCGGCTCGGGCAACCTGGCGCTCATCGCCGCCGGCACCGGCCTCGGCATGGCCCTGATGCCGAGGATCGGCGGCGCCTGGGTGCCGGTCGCCTCCGAGGGTGGCCACATGGATTTCGCCCCGCGCGACGAGGAGGAGGCCGGCCTTCTCTTTCACATGAAGGAGCGCCTCGGGGGCCGGGTCAGCGTGGAGCGGATCGTCTCGGGTCCGGGCCTCTTCGCGATCTACGAGTACCTGAGGGACCGCCGAAGCCTGCCGGAAAGCCCGGAGGTGCGGGCGGCCCTGGAAACCGGGGACGATCCTTCCCAGGCCATCGGCGAGGCGGCGCTGGCGGACGCATCCGGCCTCTGTTCCAGGGCCGTGGAGATGTTCGTCTCGGCCTACGGCGCCATCGCCGGCAACCTGGCCCTCGTCGGCACCGCCACGGGAGGCCTCTACCTGGGAGGCGGCATCGCCCCAAAGCTCCTGCCGCGCCTCCAGGACGGCACCTTCCTCCGCGCCTTCTTCGACAAGGGCCGCTTCCGGGGCTTCCTCGAAGCCGTGCCCGTCCGCGTCATCCTGAACGACCGCGCCGCCCTGCTCGGAGCCGCGCGGCATGCGGCGGCGCTGCTGGCTTGAAGTCAGGATAGGGGCTGAGCTCCAAGAATCTTGACGTCCAGTCCTTGGAATTGGTGGAATGCAATGTCGGTGGTCACCATCTGGTGCCCACCTGCCACTGCGAGGGCTGCGAGATAGGCATCCATCCAAAGCTTGGGTGAGGCCGTACCGCGCACCGCGAACGTCCTCCACAGTGGCTCGACTCCAGGAGGCTCGTGCGCCTGGAAGACGATGCGGTCATCGGCAAGCAGCGCTTCATAGGCAAGCCACGCCTCGCGGTTCGTGAGGGGCGGATTTCCATAGGGACGCAGGACCGATGCGTTGGTGATCAGCCGAAGAAAGGACTGTTGCGTTGCGCGGCAGCTGAGAATCGACGACGGCTGCTCAACGGATTCCAGCCACTCGCGCGTGGCGTCGTGGTGGACATGCTTGGAAAGCGCCAGGGCCAGCCAGACGTTGCTATCGCAGAGCATCACGGTGCGGTGCCGCTTCCTCGTCGAGGAGCACGCTGGCAACCCGCTCCGGAGTCATCTCTTCACCCGGCCGTGCCTCGTGAGCGCACTCGATGAGAGGCAGCTTGAGGCGCCTGCGGCTCGTTGTCGGCGAGCCGCCTTTGGCAAGACCGTGCCTGAGAAGATCAGCGATCGTGTCCTGCAACTGCCTTTTCTCTTCGACGGCACGGATCTTCACCGCCCGCACCAGATCGTCGGGTAGATCGAGCATCGTCTTCATGGCTCGATTCTACTATGGTCCGCGCGCTTCCCGTCCGCAAAGCCTGGGAGGCGGCATCGCCCCGGGGTGCCTGCGTCCCAACCTCCCAAGGCTGGGAGATGACCTCCCAAGGCTGGGAGATGACACCGCAAGCGAGGGAAATGGCCAAGGCACTGAGATACCATGAGCCCATGAACGCTGCGAAGAAGGAAGTCATGGATCTCTTGGAGCATCTTCCGGACGACACCTCCCTGGAAGACATCCAGTACCACATCTACGTCCGGCAGAAGATCGAGCATGGACTTGAGGATCTCGCCGCCGGGAGAACGATGTCGGATGAGGAGCTTGACCGGCGGATGGCCAAGTGGCTCGAACCCTGACTTGGACGGAGACTGCAGCCCGGGATCTCGACGAAGCGGCCGAATTCATCGCCCGCGATTCCCGCTTCTACGCGGTCGCTCTGGTCCGAGAAGCCAGAGAGGCCGCGCGCTCCCTGCGAACCCTGGCAGATCGTGGCCGCAAGGTTCCGGAGGCGTCCTCCGGAGATGTTCGTGAGATTTACGTGAAGAGCTACCGCCTGATCTACCGGATCCGCCCGAACGAAGTTGCGGTGCTCGCCTTCGTCCACGGAGCGCGCGACCTTCCACGGCTCTGGCAGCACCGCTCCGACTCCCAGGCCTGACCCGGAAAACGCCCCCCGGTCCGCCGCCGCAGACCGGGGGGTACTCCTCGCCAACTTCGCCGAATGCCTTTCCTAGTGGAACTCAGGGTCGACCGCGCTCACGAGCCAGTCGATCGCGACCTTTTCCCAGTCCCGCTCCGTGGAGGCGTCGATGTACCGGCTCGTGGCGTCGATGCCGGTCTCCTTGCCCAGGCGCCGGACCTGGAGCGTGGCGATGGCGCTGTTCAGGACCACGGCATTGCGCTCCATCCCCACCTGCTTGAAGAAGAGGATCGCCTCCTTGAGGATCACCTGCGCATCGGCCGGGAAGGCCCGCGAGTGGCGCATGTCCAGAAGGACGGGGAACTTGCGGCCCCGTGAGCGGATCGTCTGCCGCATGTCGTCCAGAAGCGTGCTCAGATCCTGCTTCTGGAGGAAGCCTTCAAAGACCAGCTTGTATCCGTACTGCGTCTGCTCAATCCGATGCATCGACGTCCCCCCTCGGTAGATAACTGCAGAACTGCATAGGCCGCGAGCGCGGCACTACTGAAGAAGTGCGGTCAGCGGTGCGGAGGGGGACAGTTGCGCGGAAAAAGAAAAGGGGAGCCCCGGAGGACTCCCCTGGAAAGACCGGTGAGGGGGTCTTCCTACAGGCTGAACGAGAAGGTGGCCACGAGGCTGTCCAGCGTCATCTCGGTGGTGACGCGGGTGCCGGGGACCGGGCCGATGACCGGCGAGATGAAGGGGCCGGAGACCGACTCGGAGAACGCACGGTAGTAGGTGGCGTTCATGGTCATCGTCGGGGTGACCTGGATGCCTCCGCCGATCGCGACGTGCTTGCCGAAGATGGCGGGCGAGGCGACGTTGAAGAACGCGGCTTCGTCCGGGATGGCATTGTCGGTCTGGTTGTAGCCGGCGCGCAGGGTGATCTTGGGCATGAGCTGGTACTGGACGCCGAGGCCGATGGCCGTGATGTCCTCCCAGCCCAGCACGTTGCCGAAGCCTTCCGTGTCCTCGAAGTACATCTGCTTCACGTCGAGGGCGATCTTCAGCCGGTCGCCCGGGGTGATGCCGATGCCCACGACCACGTTGGCGGGGTTGTTCACCTGCAGGCTGATCTTGCGGTGGGTTCCGAACGTGGGCAGGTTGGGATTGGCCACGGCGGAGTTCCACTCGAAGTCCTCGAACTCCATCTCGCTCTGGTACGAGAGGCCGACGTTGAACGTGTCGTTGATCTTGTAGAGGACGCCGACCTGGGCGCCGAAGCCCCAGGCGCTGTCGCTGTCGGTGCTCGGCACGAAGCAGGTGCCGGTGGCGGTGCAGTCGGGGGTGGTGAAGCCCGCCGGACGGGCGGTCAGCGAGGCGCGGCCGGCGATGAAGGCACCGCCGATCGAGAGCTGGTCGTTGACCTGGACGGCGGCCATGACCGGCACCTTCATGAGGGCGTAGGTGGAGAAGACGTGGCCGAAGCCGAAGGGCTGCGGCGCAAAGATCGGGTTGGTGGAGTCCTGCGGGAAGTCGGCGCCGAAGCCGGCGAGGCCGAGGAAGCCGACGCCGTAGGCGATCTTGCCGCCCGGCCTGTGGGCCGTGAAGCCGAAGGCCGGGATGAGCGCCGGATCGGCCGTGTGCTCCGTCTTGCCCGAGAACGGACCGACCTGGCTCTCGATGGTGATGTCGTCGTCGGCCAGCTCGGCGCTGAACTCGAACTTGTGACCGTCGAGCTGGGTGAGGAGCGCGGGGTTGAGGTTGAGGGCGCCCAGCGCGTCGTTCGGGAGCGCTACGCCGGCGCCTCCCATGGCACTGTTGACGGCGCCGATCCCATGCAGGGCGTTGCCGTTGCCGGCCCAGGCGGCCGGCAGCGTGGCGAAGGCGGAGGCGGCGAGGAGAAGGGCAAAGCCTTTAACCTTCCTTGACATCGTTGATCTCCTGGATCAGGTCTACTGATCGAAATGTGCAGGCTCCGGCGTGGGGGCGGCGGCGCCCCGCGCCATAGAGTCTCCTGCACCAAGGAAAAGCTGCCTGAAATCATAGCTGAAACTGACATGGCGTCAACGCCGGGGCTGCTCAGTGAGAGGGCTATGACTGTTCACGGGGTGAGCTGTCCGGTGCGGCGGCCCCGGGCCGGGAGGCCTTCCGCGGCTTGCGGCACGGGGTAGAATCTCCTATCCTACGAACAAATTTGCTTGACAGCGCCGAGGTCCCCGAGGTCGTCGAAACCGGGCGCGACGGGGGCGATCTTCAGCCGACAGCGCCAGCCGGCAGCGAAAGGAGTGCGACAGGATGGTGGAGCCAGACGTGACGGTCCGCACCGTCGACCCCGGCGGCCTTCAGGATTGGGGGCAGGACCGGGCGGGCGGGCGTTCCGACGCCCTGATGGGCTGGCTCGTGGCGGTCGGGCTCACGGTGGTGGGCTTCCTTCTGCTGGTCGCCGCTGGCGGGCCGCTGTGGCCGCGCTTCGCCTTCCTGGTGCTGGGCGGCGCGGGCGTCGCCGCCTACGGCCTGTGGGTCTATCCGATCCTGCGCAGCCTGGAGAGGAAGCTGCCGGAGAACCTGGACCGCTGGAACAAGCTGGAATCCAAGCTCATCGCGGCGTTCGAGCAGCTCGGATCGGGCGACCTGGTGCGCTCGGCGGAGCAGACGGCGAAGCTGCCCACCCGCCTCGCCCGGATCTCCGCCGCCGCGGCCGACGCGCTCAGCTCGCTCGCGCAGCAGATCCAGGACAGCTCGATCGAGGTGGCGTCGGCCGCCGACGCCGTCAACCAGGTGGCGTCGGACCTGGCCTCCGGCTCGTCGGAGCAGGCGGCGTCGGTGGTGGAGATCACCGCCGCCATGGAGCAGCTCGCCCGCACCGCCTCGCAGATCGCCGAGAGCGCCACCCGGCAGGCCGACCTCGCTTCGCGCGCCGAATCGAGCGGCGAGTCGGGCTCCGGCGCGGTCCACGAGGCCGTGACCGGCGTCGAGGAGGTCCAGAAGCGGATCAGCGCCATCGCCAACCGCGCCGACACCCTGGGCACGCGCTCCAAGGAGATCTACCGCGTCCTGGAGCTGATCAACGAGATCGCCCAGGAGACCCACATCCTGTCGCTCAACGCGGCGATCGAAGCGGTGGCCGCGGGCGCCGAGGGGCGGCGCTTCTCGGTGGTCGCCGAGGAGGTCCGCCACCTCGCCCAGCGCTCCCAGGAGTCGGTCGAATCGGTGCGCAACCTGCTCGACGAGTTCTCGGGCTCGATCCGCGCCACGATCGTCGCCACCGAGGAGGGGAGCAAGGAGGCGGCCCGCGTGCTGGAGCGCTCGCGCGCCGCGGCGTCGGCGATCGGCGAGCTGCGGCAGGCGTCCGGGGACACCTCCCGCGTGGCGCGCCAGATCTCGATGGCCACGCAGCAGCAGAACGCGGCGTCGGATGAGGTGGTCATGACTCTCCGCGAGGTGAGCCTCGTGGTGCAGCGCATGACCGGCGGCCTCAAGAACCTCTCCGGCACCGCCGACCGCCTCAACTCCCTCGGCCTCACCATCCAGCTGCTCGCGCAGTCGTTCCATCTCGACTCGCCGCGGTCGCTCAAGCACATGGTCGAGGCCTGGGCCAAGGAGCTGGAGAAGGCCTCCTCGGCCACCGAGCTGGAAGAGGCGCTGGACCGCCTGGTCCAGGCCGCGCCGTTCATCGAGCTGGGCTACTTCGTCGACACCACCGGCTACACCGTGGCCCTGAGCTACAACCGGGCGCTCGTCAGCGGCCGGCAGCTCCTGTCCGCCGTCGGAGCGCGCGAGATCGACATGACGATACGCCCCTGGTACCGCGCGGTCTCGCGGGAGAAGCGGGCCTCGCTCACGCCGCCCTACGAGTCGCTGCAGAGCTCCGGCCAGGTGTTCACGGTGGCGGCGCCGGTGTTCGGCCGCGACCGCACGTTCAAGGGCGTCCTCGGCGTGGACATCAACGTCACGGGCTGGACCAGGATCTAAGGATTCTATGACCGCCGACGGCAGGAGCAGCTCGCGGGACGGGCTCGCGACCGGCAGCCACCTCCTGGTGCAGGCCGGGGAGTACGTCTGCGCGCTGCCGCTGGTATCCGTCCGGCGCGTGCTGCGCACCCTGACCGTCCATCCGCTGCCCGGCTCCGCCCCGGAGCTGGAGGGACTGGCGGAGTTCGGCGGCGAGCCGCTCGCGGTGCTCAACCTGGCCCGCATGGTCAATGCCGCGCCCGGCGCGAACCCCGCCAACCCGGTGACGATCGTGGTCGTGGCCGGGCCGCCCGAGGCGCGCGAGCTCATGGGGCTGGCCGCGGACGCGGCGCTGGAGGTGGCGGACATTTCGCCCGAGTCCGTGATCCTGGGCGACGGCGGCTTCCTGCTCGGCGAGGCGCCGGTGGGCGGCAAGGTGGTGCGGGTGCTCAACCTCGAAGCCCTGGGGCGGTAGCGTTGAGCACGAGGGGATATCTGATCCTGCGCCGGCGTGGAGTGCTCTGGGGGATCGACAACGCCCAGGTGGCGGGACTGGCCCGGAATGCCGGCAGCGACCTGACCCGCACGCGCGGCTTCCGGGTCGAGCTCGGCGGACGGGCCCTGGCGGCGGACGATGTGCTGGGCGTCGTGGACAGCCTGCTGATCCGGCCGTTGTCCCCCGTGCTGAGACGCTTCTGGCCCGCGGTCTCCTCCGGGTTGTCCGGGATGGCCGTGCATGCCGCGCAGCCTCTCCTGGTGGTGGATCCGCGGCAGCCGCCGCCCCTGCTCTGGCTCGATGAAGGAGATGCGATTGATGGCTCCGATGCCGAAAAACGTGACTGATCCGGGCAACCAGGCCCGCCTGGGCCTCTATATCGTCTGCGGCGTCACGCTCTCGGGCCTGATGCTGCTCATGGTGGCGGAGGCGGCGGGAGGCCGCAACTGGCCGTTCAACCTGTTCCTGCTCTGCGCCGGCGCCGCCCTCTGGGTCTACGCGACGATCCTCTTCCGCTCGCACCAGAGCCTCTGGGCCCAGGTCAGCGGCTCGGAGAGCGGCCAGCGCGAGGTGGAGAACATCCTCGTCCAGAGCCTGGACCGCCTCCGGGCGGGCGACCTGGTGAACTGCGCCGAGCATTCCCGGGGCCTGCCGGGCAAGGTCGCGGTCACCTTCGGCAACGCCACCAACTCCCTCGACGTGCTGGCGCAGCAGATCCAACGCAGCTCGATCGAGGTGGCCTCCGCCGCCAACTCGGTCAACGAGATCGCCTCGGAGCTGGCCTCGGGCTCGTCCGAGCAGGCCGCGTCCGTGGTGGAGATCACGGCCGCGATGGAAGAGCTGGCCCGCACCGCCTCGATGATCGCCGAGAACGCGACCACCCAGGCCGAGCTGGCCCAGCGCGCGGAGGAGAGCGGCAACGCCGGCAAGGAGGCGGTCGAGGAGGCGGTGCAGGGGGTCGAGGAGGTGCGCAAGCGCATCGCGGGCATCGCCAGCCGGGCCGAGGTGCTGGGCACCCGCTCCAAGGAGATCTACCGCGTTCTGGATCTCATCACCGAGATCGCCCAGGAGACCCACATCCTGTCGCTCAACGCCGCCATCGAGGCGGCCGCGGCCGGCGACCACTGGCGCCGTTTCTCGGTGGTCGCGGAGGAGGTCCGCCGCCTCGCCCAGCGCTCGCAGGAGTCGGTCGATTCCGTGCGCAACCTGCTCGACGAGTTCGCCAGCTCGATCCGCACCACCATCGTCGCGACCGAGGAGGGGACGCGCGAGGCGTCGCGCGTGCTGGAGCGCGCTCGCGCCGCGGCCGACGCGATCGAGGCCCTGCGCGAGGCCTCGGGCGACAGCGCCCGGGTGGCGCGCGAGATCTCGCTCGCGACGCAGCAGCAGAACGCGGCTTCGGATGAAGTGGTGCTCACGCTCAAGGAGGTCAGCCACGTGGTGCAGCGCATGGCCGACGGCCTCAAGGCGTTCTCGGACACCGCGGACCGGCTCAACAGCCTCGGCCTGATCATCCAGATGCTCGCCCAGTCGTTCCACCTGGATTCGCCGCACTCGCTCAAGCACATCGCCCAGTCCTGGGCGCGCGAGGTCCAGCGCCGCCTGGGCAACTGGGAAGCCATCGACCGCCTGCTGCAGGAGCTGATCACCCGCCAGCCCTACGTCGAGTGCCTCTACTTCTACGACGCCAAGGGGGGCCAGGTGGCGCTGACCGTCAACCGCCAGATCGTCGGCGACCGGGAGGTTCCGCCCGCGGTCAAGGCCGGCGAGGGGTTCAGCGAACGGCCGTGGTACAGGGCGGCGGTCCAGGAGGAGAACGCGATCCTCACGCAGCTGTTCGAGTCGCTGCTCACCGAGAAGCAGATCTTCACCGCCGCCGCCCCGGTCTACGACAAGGGGCAGCTCGCGGGCGTCGTGGGGTTGGACATCAACGTCGACAGCTGGACCAAGATCTAGGCCCCGCCGCTCTCCAGGAACGCCGTGGATCCCGAGTTCGCCGACCTCGTACCCCTCTTCGTGGAGGAAGCGCGCGACCGCATCGAGCGGCTCGTCATGTTCGTCCCCCAGATGGAGGCGGACCCGCAGGCGATCGTCGAGGTCAAGCGCGAGCTGCACACCCTCAAGGGCGCCGGGCGGATGCTCCAGATCGCTCCGCTCGCCGAGCTCTGCCACGCGGCCGAGGAGGTGATCCAGACCTCGCCGCCCGGGCTGATCTCCCTGCTCATCCGCGTGATCGACGAGCTGAGCGGCATGGTGGACGCGGTCTCCGGCGGCGGCGAGCCGGCCCGGGACGCCGGCTTCCTCGGCGTGCTGGCGCAGGCCGCCGCGCCTCCCGCCCCTGTCGTGCCCGCCGCGGTACCCCCCGCAGCCCCGACGCCGGCGAAACCAACGAAGAAGACCAGGGAGCCCAACGAGCCCAACGAGGCGCCCGAGCCTCTCCCTGAGGAAGAAACGCCGCCGGTCCCCGAGGAACCGGAAGAGATCGACGAAGGCTTGCCGTCCGGAGCCTCGGCGGATTCGGCCCGGTTCGAGAAAGTGCCCATGTCGACCGTCGGCGGCAAGGCCGCAGCATCGCCGACCTCGCTCGGCGCCGACATCCGGGTCGACACCGCCGCGCTCGACGCCGTGGCCGAGCGCGCCACCCAGGTGCGCATCATGGCCCTGGCCGGCCGCCAGGTGGTGGAGCGCATCTACGAGCTGGCGCGGCTGGCCGAAGAGGGGCTCCACGAGCCGCAGCCCACCCAGGTGCTCGCCGTGCTCTCGACCATGCTGCGCCGGGTGGCGGTGGAGCTCGAAGGCGGGCAGCGCCGGTTGATCCGCTCGTCCGAGGAGCAGCTCGACAAGATGCTCTCCCTCCAGCTCCAGCCGCTGCGCGGGTCGCTGCAGTCGCTCGCCCGCCACGCCCGCGAGCTGGCCCGGACCCTCGGCCGCGAGGTCGAGGTGGAGCTGGAAGGCGAGGACACCCGCCTCGACCGCCGCATCGCCCGCGAGTTGGACGAGGCGCTGATCCACCTGGTGCGCAACTCGGTGGATCACGGCATCGAGCCCACGGCCGTGCGCGAAGCCCGCGGCAAGCCGCCGGCCGGGCGCTTGCAGATCCGCGCCTCCGCCGAAGGGCCGCGGGTGCGCCTGGTCATCTCCGACGACGGCCGCGGCATCGACTTCGACGGCGTCATCCGCAAGGCCGTGAGCATCGGCCTGGTGGACGAAGGCAGCGCCGGCCGGATGGGGAAGGAGGAGGCCCTGCGCCTGCTCTTCTCGCCGGGCTTCTCGACGCGCAAGACGATCACCGACATCTCCGGGCGCGGCATCGGTCTCGACGTGGTGGCCAACGTGGTCAACCGGGTCGGCGGCGAGGTCTTCCTGGACTCCGAGCCCGGCAAGGGAACGACCTTCCGCGTCGAGGTGCCGGTGGCCCGCCGCGGCGAGTCCGTCATGCTGCTGCGCGTGGGGCAGATCCGGCTGGGGCTGCCGTCCTCGGTGGCCCGGCGCGCCACCCGCCTCGCCGCGGACGCGGTGATCGAGCGCGAGGGCCGCACCTACGCCATCCTGTCGGACGGTCCCGGAAAGGCCGAGCGCCTCGTCCCGTTCGTCCCCCTGGCCCGGCTCTACCGCCAGCCCGCGGACGACGTCCAGCTGCTGATCGAAGGCACGGCCTCGGGCCAGCCGCTGGCGCTGGCGGTCGACGACGTCGAGGGCGAGCAGGAGGTTCTGGTGCGGCCGATCACCCGCAAGGTGGCGACCGACCGGCTGCTCGAAGGCGTGGCTCTGCTCGCATCCGGAGAGCCGGTGGGCGTGCTGTCGCCGGCCGTGCTCGCCCAGCGCGAGTATCTGCGGAACCTGCCGTCGGCCCAGGAGAAGGCGGTCGCCATCCGGCGCGTCCGCATCCTCCTGGTGGACGACTCCATGGTGACGCGCGAGATGGAGCGCCGCCTGCTGGAGGATGCCGGCTTCCACGTCTCGGCCGCGAGCGACGCCCAGGAGGCGCTGGCGCTGCTCGCCGAGGAGTCGTTCGACTGCGTGGTCACGGACATCGAGATGCCGGGCATGGACGGCTTCGAGCTGACCGCCCACCTGCGCGGCGTGGAGCACTTCGCCCAGCTGCCGATCATCGTGGTCTCCACCCGCGACCGCGCCGACGACCGGCTGCGCGGCCTGAAGGTCGGGGCGGACGCGTATCTCACGAAACAGAGCCTCGACGCGGGCGAGCTGGTCGACCTCGTCCGCCGGCTGAGCGGACGCTAGGGATCACCCGAAGGAGATGTCTTGATTCGAGTTTTGCTGGTGGACGACTCCCCGTCGGTCCGGGCCGTCCTGAGGCGTTTTCTCTCGAAGACCTCGGACATCGAGGTCGTCGGCGAGGCCAGCGACGGCGAGCAGGCCGTCCGGGCCGTGCTGGAGTTCCATCCCCACGTCATCGTGATGGACATCCAGATGCCCAACCTCGACGGCTACGAGGCGATCGAGCGGATCATGGGCATGCGGCCGACGCCGATCCTCGTGCTCTCCTCGCGGGCGACGCGTAACCAGATGCAGACCGCCTTCGAGGCGATCCGCCGGGGCGCGGTCGAAGTTCTGCCCAAGCCCGAGGACACGCCGAGCTGGCAGCTCCTCGCCGACACGCTTCCCGAGACGATCCGCGCCGTGGCCCAGGTCGAGGGCAAGCCCCGATCGCGCGAGCGCCGCCGTCCGGCCGTCGATCCCGCCTCGGCCCTGGCCGTGCCCAAGGCGCTGCGCTGGATCGCCATCGGCGCCTCGACCGGCGGTCCGGCCGCGATCCGCGACTTCTTCGAGGCGATCCCGGCCGATCCGCCGGTGAGCTTCCTGATCGTGCAGCACATCGCCGCCGGCTTCGAGCTGGGCTTCGTGGACTGGCTCAACAAGGAGTTTCCCTTCGACGTGCGCCTGGCCCAGGACGGCGAGAAGCCCCGGCGCGGCGCGGTCCGGCTTGCCCCGGGCGGCTGCCACATGCTGCTGGAGCCCGAGGGCCAGATCCACCTCGACACCCACACTCCGGCGCGGCGCGGCCACCGGCCGTCCGTGGACGAGCTGTTCCAGTCCTGCGCCGACAGCTGCCCCGGCGAGGCGGCGGGCGTCATCATGACCGGCATGGGCTCCGACGGCGTCGAGGGCCTCCTCGCCCTGCGCAAGGCCGGCGGCCTCACCCTGGCGCAGGACGAGGCCAGCTCGATCGTCTTCGGCATGCCGCGGGTCGCCCTGGAGAAGGGGGCCGCGGACATCTCGCTGCCGCCGAAGGAGCTGGCGCGGGCGCTCGTGAAGGTCTGGCAGAAGGGAGCCATGCGGTGACGAGCCCCACGTCTCCGGCATCTCCGACATCTCCGGCATCGTCGACACCGCGGCCCCGCATCCTGGTCGTCGACGACAGCGAGGTCACGCGGGCCATCCTCTCGCGGACGCTGCGCGGCGCCGGCTTCGACGTCCTGGAGGCCCGCGACGGCGCGGAGGGCGCGCTGACCGCCCTGCGAGAGCGTCCGGACGTCGTGGTCACCGACCTCGAGATGCCGACGATGGACGGCTTTCCGCTCCTGCGTCTCCTCAAGGCCGACCCCTTGAGCTCCCACATTCCGGTGCTGATCCTCACCAGCCACGGCGAGGCGGCCTCCCGCTTCTGGAGCCTGCGCACCGGCGCCGACGCTTATCTGACTAAGGACTACCGGCCGCAGAAGCTCGTCTCCACGGTGGCGCGCCTGGCCGCGGTGTCGAAGGCGGCGCCGCGCGAGGAGATCCCCGACGCCAGTCTCCGGGGAGCGGCCCTCGGCCCCCTGGAGGTGCTGGCGCGCGTCGCCCGGCAGCTCGACGCGAACCTGCTCAAGGCGACCCTGATCAACTCTCTGCTGGAAAAGGGCATGGCCGCGAGCGACTTCCACGAGGCGAGCCGCGTCGCCCTGGAGATCCTGGGCCAGGTCGCCGACGCCCGCTGCCTGGCGGTCGCGGTCGCCGAGCCCGAGGGCATCACGATCGAGATCCTGCTGCTGGAGCCGGTCGGCCAGCGCGACGTGGACGCCGTGCGCGACCTGGTCGTCGCCAACCTCGAAGCGCCCTCGGACGTCCTGAACGTGCAGGTCGAGGGGACCGTGGCGGACAATCCCGGCGGCATGGGCAGCGCGGGAGTCGATCTGAACCAGGCCGTGCTGCTCCAGCTTGCGGTGCGCGAGGCCCAGGGGCTGCTCCTGATGGTCCCCCGGGACCGCGAGCACTTCAGCCGGGCCGGCAGCGAGCTGGTCCATGCGCTGGCCGGCCATCTCACGCTCGTGCTCGACAACGCCCGCCTCTCGCAGCGTCTGCACGAGATGTCCAACCGCGACGGCCTGACCCGCCAGCTCAACCACCGGGCGATCTACGAGCGCCTCACCGAGGAGCTGGAGCTGGCGCGGCGCTACCGCTACCCCCTGAGCGTGATCCTCTGCGACCTCGACCATTTCAAGGAGGTCAACGACACCTACGGCCACCTGGCCGGGGACGCGGTGCTTCGCGAAGGGGCGGAGGTTCTGCGCGCCACGCTGCGGGCCGCCGACCTGCTCGGGCGCTACGGCGGCGAGGAGTTCCTGGCCGTGCTGCCGCAGATCGACCTCGAAGCGGCGCGCGCCGCCGCCGAGCGTCTGCGCCTGGCCCTGGAAGGGCTCCCCGTGAAGCTGCCCTCCGGCGGCGACGCCCGGATCACCGCCTCGTTCGGGGTGGCCTCGATCGGCGACCTGGGCTCCACCGACACCAGCGACCTCCTGGTCTCGCTGGCCGACCGGCGGCTGTACGACGCCAAGGCGGCGGGCCGAAACTGCGTCCGGCCCTGAGCGCGATGAGCGAGGATTTCCCCCCTCCCTCTCCCGTGCTGGAGAAGCTGGTCGGTCTCATCCGGGACGCGACCGGCAACGTCATCTCGCCGGCCCGCTACTCCTTCCTGGAGGAAGTGGCCCAGCGCCGCGCCCGCTCGCGCGGCTTTTCCGCGGTCAAGGACTACGTCCACGCCCTGGCGTCGAACAGCCTGGACGACGAGTGGGAGAGCCTCATCCCGCAGGTGACGATCAAGGAGTCCTACTTCTTCCGGGCGCCGCAGCAGTTCGACATCATCCGCGAGCACGTGCTGCCGCGCCTGATGAAGGCCCGGGCCCAGTCGCGGCATCTGCGGATCTGGTGCGCGGCCTGCGCGCGCGGCGAGGAGCCGTCGACTCTCGCCATGATCCTGAACGAGGAGCCGCTGCTCGCCGGCTGGGATTGGACGATGGTGGCGACGGATGTGGATGAAGGCGCCCTGGCCGGAG
The DNA here is from genome assembly GCA_031390755.1 of Holophagales bacterium. Lineage (GTDB taxonomy): Bacteria > Acidobacteriota > Thermoanaerobaculia > Multivoradales > UBA5704 > DATMER01. The sequence continues at coordinate 2,891 of JANMTS010000166.1, read as the reverse complement.
CCCGCCTGGGGCTGTACGGAGACCGCGCCGTCAACCAGGTGCCGCCAGCCCTGCTGGAGCGCTATTTCCGACGCCGCGGCAAGCTCTTCGAGCTCGATGCGGAGCTGCGCGGGAAGATCCTCTACCGCACGCTCAACCTGGCGCACTCTCCGTTCTCCCTGCCGTTCCAGGAGTGCGACCTGGTCCTGCTGCGCAACGTCCTCATCTATTTCCGCCGGCCGCTCCAGCGCCGCGTCGTGAGCCAGGTCGGGCAGCTCCTGGCGCCGCACGGCTTCCTTTTCCTGGGAGCCTCGGAGACGCTCTGGCAGATCCAGGACGACCTGGAGGCCGTGGACCTCGGCTCCTGCTTCAGCTACCGCCACCGCACCGGTCCGCCGCCCGCGCCGGTTTCAGCCCGGGAGGTGAAGGTCCGTCCGGCGCCCGTGCCGGCTCCGCCTTCCGCCCCGCCGGAGTCGGCCGTGCCCTCCCGGCTGGAGGATTCGAGGAGCCGCGGAGGCAAGTGGACCCGGGCGTCCGTTCCCGCGTCTCCGACATCCGTCCCGGCCGAGGAGCCCGATCCGGTTCCCGTTCCGCCCCCGGCGCACCACGCGCCGTTTGGAGCGGCGGAGCTGCTGGCGCGAGCCGCCCGCGACCTCGCGGAGAACCGTGTCGAAGAGGCGGCCCGGGCGATCGAGCAGCTCATGGCGACCGATCCCTCGGACCCTGAGGCCTATGCGTTGGAGGGTTTCCTTCACGATCTTTCGAGCCGGACGGAGGAAGCCGTGTCTTCCTACCGCGCGGCCCTCTACCTCGATCCATCGCTCTTCCAGGTGCGGGTTCTCCTGGCCGACTGTCTGCTGCGCCTGGGCCGCAACGACCTCGCCCGGCATCAGTACCGGGAAGCTCTAGCCGTCCTGGAGAGCGGAAGAGAGAAGATCCTCACGTTGCTCGCCGATCTGCCGCTGCCGGACCGCGACCGCGCCCGGCGGCGGTGTCAGGAAGTCCTGAAGCGGGGTTAGAGCGGGACAATTGCGTCGCGGCTGCCCGACCTGCAACAAACAGGCTTGAGTTGCAACAGACAAGGTCTCCCGGCCGCGCGGAAACCTTTCCCGGCCGCCGGGAGAGTCTTCCCTGTTGCAACTCAACATCAACCTGCAACAAACAAGCTCAAGTTGCAACAAATAAGTCTTCCCGGTCAGCGGGAGAGCTTATTTGTTGCAGGTTGACCTTTCCCGTTGCGAAGGAAACCTTGCCTTGTTGCAAGTGGAGTCTTCCCTGCCTCAGGGAGAGCTTGAAAGTTGCAAAGAGAGTCCACTTTGCAACAAGTTGACGTTTCCCGGAGGCCGGGAACGCTTGTTTGTTGCAGCTTGGAGCCGCGGAGAGGCTCGAAGGCCCTCCGGAGGGCCGGATCGGGGAGAATGTTGCAACTTGACGCCGCGACCGTCCGGCTCGGGAGAGCCATACACGCGGAGCACCGTCCGGATCTCCACCGTCCCCCTGCCAGACCCGGCCTCGTAGAATGGAGGCGTATGGAGCGACACCAGGGGGCACTACAGATCAGAGTTGAGCGTAATAGCGGCTTACAGCGTCCTTCGTTCCTTCGGTGTCAAGGCAAGCTTCGATGAGATCAGGGGAGACCGGCGGCGGAGGGTGTCGCCATAGGACCGCCAAGGCCCAATAGCTCTCGTCACGGAGCCTTCGGTTTTCCCGGTCATTCGGATCTTCCTGGAGCTTCGTGCTCGCCTCCCGCAGGTCGAGGAAGATGTCTGCCAGCAGCCCAAGAATCTCCTCTTCGGGTCCGGGAAGAAGCTCAGGAGCGCGCCTGAAGAGCATCTGGCGAACCGCAATGCCAAAGGGCTGGAAGCGGCTGGCCATCCTCTGCAGGTCGGCCTTCTTGTCCTCGCTCCCGGTCTGGACCACCTTCAGGAGCTCCATCGCCTCGGTAACGGTCTCATACCGACTCCGCTGCCGGCGGACATTCTTGTTGAGACCGAAGAATGCGATGGTCTTGTCGACACGGAGCCTCTGATCGTCGGGCACTCCGGCCGCCGCGACGACCGGGCAGATCGGATCCTCGAAATCGAAGAACAACCAGTCCTCGACCGGGTCGCCGACGGGATCGAGGAGCAGGAACGTCTGCCGGTCGACATCCTGCCGGTTCTCGTACGTGCAGTGGGCCACGCCGTCCGGCAGCGGAAAGCGTTCCTTCTTGTAGACCCTGTTGCAGAGACTACAGCTCAGGAGGTAGTTCTTGAGCTCGTAGGCCATCCACCAGTAGATGGCTTTCGGGCGGAAGTGCTCCACGTCGCCGGGATCGTTGGCCGGCAGTGCGCACAGGCAGTAGGCACAGACCCTGCCGTGAAAGGAATAGAGCGCGCCGCGGACATCAGGATTGTTCCAGTGATCGGGAAACGTCCGCTCACGCAGCGGTACATCGTTCCGTTGAGCGACGTAAACGTCGGCTTGCCTGGCTCCCTTCCCTCCCGGGCGCAAGGTAGGGAGCGAGGCGGAAGGGCGTTGAAGTCGCCTCATGCCTTTGTCGTTACCTGGCGGAGCTTCTCGACCAGACGCTTCCGTTCGTCGAGGCGCGCCTGGGCCTGCTCTTCGCTTCGATCTTCAGACTGATAGAGATACAGAGGAAGGTCGGGGTCTGTTCCCTGGCTGAGCTTCTCCTCGATGACCGTGCTCTGGGCCGGTGTTCCCATCAGGAACTCGTAGACCTGATCGGTTGAAAACGCAAAGATCTGGCGGTCGAGCTCGCGAATGCCCGATTCGGTCTGCCTGTCCAGCACAATCAACTCCATCCGGTCGAAGCTGGACAGAACGAGAGGGGAATGGGTCGTGACGAAGAACTGTACCTGAGGGAGAGCCGCGCGGAGCCGCGGCACCAGAGAGCGTTGCAGACTGGGGTG
>JANMTS010000134.1:0-52527 GCA_031390755.1 Holophagales bacterium | reverse complement strand
CCTTCCTCCAGCCAATCCCGAAGGTCCGGGGGCAACAGCAACAACTGACCAGGCGCGTAACCCAGGAAGCGAGTCGTCTCCATGACGACCATTTTACCTCAACCCTGTAACCTCCAGACGGTTTCCCGACAGGCTCCTAGGAGACGGCCCCACGGTGCTACGGCAGCACGGCCAATCCCTCCCGGCTTTCAGGAGCTCTCCCTGAAGGAGGGCAGCGGTCTTGGCATGGGTGAGCTGCACCGCGGAAGAGGCAGACCCAGCACCGGTGATATCCTGCAAGGAGGCGAGGACTTTTCAATGGCGTTCAACACCGACCCGATTGAAAGCGAGTTTTAGGTATGCAGGTACAGCTCACGGCGGTCTTTCGTCGAGTTCCCGAGGGTTACATCGCTTTCGTGGAGGAACTACCCGGAGCGAACACGCAGGGTGACTCCCTTGAGGAAGCTCGCACCAACCTTCAGGAGGCGGTCGCTCTCGTGCTGGAAGCGAACCGTATCCTGGCTGAAGAGGACATCAAAGACGAGGACGTGATCAGGGAGGCATTCCGGCTCACAGCATGAAGAGGCTCGATCTCCTCCGTCATCTGGAAACGCACGGCTGTGAGCTTCTTCGAGAGGGCGGTAGTCACTCCGTTTACGTCAATCGAGGCACCCGGAAGAGCTCTGCAGTGCCGAGACATCGGGAGATCAATGATTTTCTGGCGGAGAAAATCTGCCGGGATCTAGAGATTCCCAAGCCGCGCTCTTGAAGACGGCGAAAACTTGAGACCCCCTTGCCGGGTTCCGGCCGTTCACACCTGCGATCGCATCTCCCACCAGTGCGTCGATAAGACTTTCGTCTAAGGAGCCATCATGGGGAAGGGCCGTCTCGAGGCATTCAGCGATGGAGTTCTCGCCATCATCATCACGATCATGGTGCTGGAGATCAAGGTTCCGCACGGGGCCGATCTGCAGGCGATCCGGCCGCTCCTGCCGGTGTTTCTGAGCTACGTCCTCAGCTTCGTGTATGTGGGGATCTACTGGAACAACCATCACCACATGCTTCATGCGGCCCGGAAGATCTCCGGCGCCGTGCTGTGGGCGAACCTGCACCTGCTGTTCTGGCTCTCGCTGCTGCCGTTCGCCACGGGGTGGATGGGCGAGAACCACTTCGAGCGCCTGCCCTCCGCCCTGTACGGCTTCGTGCTTCTCTTCGCCGCGATCGCCTACTGGCTGCTCCAGAAGGCTCTGATCGCCGCGGAGGGCGAAACCTCCATGCTCCGGCGGGCGATCGGCCGGGACTGGAAGGGGTTGCTGTCCCCTCTCTTCTACATCGCGGCGATCGTCTCGACGCTCTGGGTGCCCTGGGCCGCCCAGGTCTTCTACGTCCTGGTGGCGCTGATCTGGGTGGTTCCGGACAGGCGCATCGAGCGCGTGCTGACCGAGGGGTAGCTCAGGCCGTCAATACGGTCGGCGGCTCGGCTTCGGCTTTCGCTGCGGCGACTTCGGCGAGCGCCTGCTTGAACATCGCGAAGACGATGTACCAGCCGACGATCAGCAGCAGGGCGCACTTGATCAGCGGATGGATCAGGGGGATGTCCGTGTCCCAGAGGCCGTGCAGGATCACGGCCGTGACGAAGCGCCGGAAGACCACGGGATGGAAGAGCTGGCCGATCTGGAACGGTCCGCCGCCTTTCACCTTCCAGATCGCGGCGGCGACCATCGCGGTCCAGATGACGTGGCCGCCCGGGGCGAGCAGGCCGCGGATCAGGATGCTGAGCGAGGCGCCGCTGGACGCCGCGGCGAGCGATTCGCCGGAGAGCGCCATCTGAAAGGCGTAGCCCGCGGACTCGAAGCCGGCGAAGCCCGCCCCGACCGCCGCGCCGAACAGCAGGCCGTTGAGCTGGAACGGATAGCGGGCCGAGCCGACGATGATCAGCAGGACCAGCGCCTTGCCGACCTCCTCGACCACGCCGGTCAGCATGGCCGGGATCAGGGCGCCGACGCCGTCGAACGGAATGATCCATCCCACGATCATGGTGACGAACAGGCTGAGCGCGCCGCCGAAGAAGATCATCTTCGCGACCTGGTAGACCGAGACGTTGCGCGGCGTGTTGAGCTCGAAGAACAGCACGACGACCGAGAGCGGCACCACGAAGGCACCGATCACGATCATGCCCGGCAGGAAGTTGAGGTTGCCGAACTGCCGCAGCCCCATCTGGAGAAGGATGTAGGCCGCCACGGCCACCGCGAAGATGCGCCAGAACACGCGCGGCGTGGGCCAGCCCGCCGGGATCGCGGCCAGGCTGGGCGTGGTGGTCTCGGTGCCGACGATGAACAGATCCTCGATGTGGGTCGTGGTCACGCCGGGCTGGAGGCCGCCGAAGAGCACGTCGCGGACCGGCACGCCGGAGAGCGTCGGCAGCTCCGTGGCGTGGCTGATGCGGGCGCCGATCTGGCCCAGCACGCTGCGGCCGGAGACGGGGGCGGAAGGCGGCAGGGGGACCGAGCCGGCCGTCAGGACCGGCGGGACCGGAGGGAGCACCGGCGGCGGCAGGAGCCCGGGGACGTCCCGCGCCAGGACCCAGGAGGGCATCCCCTCCTGCCAGACGTAGGTCACCGGCTGGACGACGCCCTCGGCGGCCAGGCGCGCCAGGATGGCCGCGTCGACCGGACCGGCGGTGGCGCCGTTGAGCACATAGAACCACTGGCCATCCATGTCGGTTCCCTCCGTCGTCCGACATTACCCAACGCCCGGGACGCGGTCAACGGCCACCCGCTGTGCCACAATCCAGGCATGGCACGGAAGCTCGACAAGAACCCTCTCGAACGGCTGCGGGCGCTCTGCCTCGCGCTTCCCGAAGCGACCGAACGCCTGAGCCACGGCGAGCCGACCTGGTTCGTTCAGGGCAAGAAGACGTTCGTGATGTACGCCAACCAACACCACGACGACGTCCTGGCCTTCTGGTGCGCGGCGCCCGACGGCGCCCAGGAGGTTCTGGTCGCCAACGATCCGGACCGGTTCTTCCGTCCACCTTATGTGGGGCACCGCGGCTGGCTCGGCGTGCGGCTGGACGTGCCGGTGGACTGGGACGAGATCGCCGACCTGGTCACGGCCTCGTACCGGCTGGTCGCGCCGAAGAAGCTGCTCGCCGCGCTCGATTCGCTCGACGTCGCCTAGAAGCCGCTCCCAGGGGGGTTCCTCCTCCCGGTCCTCTCAACGCATCCCGGCCGTCGTAGAATCGGCCCAGGAGGAAAGCCATGGAGTCCATCATCGCCCCGGCCGGGGTCCATTCCCGGGAGCAGGCTCGCGACCGGTCCGCCCGCCTGCCCTGGGTCATCCCGGTCATGCTGCTGGGCTCGACCAGCATCGCGGTCGGCATCCTCTGGGACATCTCCTGGCACATGACGATCGGCCGGGACACGTTCTGGACGCCCGCCCACATGGCCATCTACCTGGGCGGCGTGCTGGCCGGGATCTGCGGCGGCTGGATGGCGCTCCGCACCACGTTCGGCGGCTCGACGGAGAGCCGCGACTCCGCGGTGAGGTTCTGGGGATTCCGGGCTCCGTTCGGCGCCTGGGTGGCGATCTGGGGAGCCATCGCCATGCTCACCTCGGCGCCGTTCGACGACTGGTGGCACAACGTCTACGGGCTGGACGTGGAGATCCTCTCGCCGCCGCACACGGTGCTCGCGGCCGGCATGATCGCGATCCAGGTGGGCACGATGCTGCTGGTGCTGGCGCTCAACAATCGGAGGGGTAGCGCGGCCGACGGGCCGGGACGGCTTCCCGGAATCGCTTCGCGGCTTCCCGAAATCGCTCCGCGGCTTCCCGAAATCGCTCCGCTCTATGCCGCCGGGGTGGTGGTGGTGATGGTCGCCATCCTGCTCTCCGAGTACAGCCATCCGAACGAGCAGCACACGGCGACCTTCTACAAGGTCGCGTGCGCGTTCCATCCGCTTCTGCTGGTGGCGGCGGCGCGGAGCTCGCGCCTGCGCTGGCCGGCGACGCTCACCGCGGCCTTTTACATGCTGATCGTGGCGGCGATGGTCTGGATCCTGCCGCGCTTCGCCGCGCAGCCGCTCCTCGGCCCGATCAACAACCCGATGGACCACATGGCGCCGCCGGCCTTCCCGCTGCTGCTCGTGATTCCCGCGCTGGGCCTGGACCTCCTGCTGCGGCGCCGGGAGCGGCTCGGAGGCTGGAAGACGGCGATCCTCGCCGGAGTGGTGTTCGCGGTCCTGTTCTTCGCGGCGCAGTGGCTGTTCTCGGAGTTTCTGCTGAGCCCCGGCGCGCGCAATGCGGTCTTCGGCGGCGACCAGCACTGGAGCTACGACACGCGGCTCGGAGACTGGCGCTACGAGTTCTGGAACCTGGATGAGAATCCGATGACGCCGGCCGCGGGAGCGATCTCCGTCGTGCTGGCCGCGGTCTCGTCCGGCCTCGGCCTGTGGTGGGGCGGCTGGATGGCCAGGGTGCGGCGGTGAGACGGACCGGCGGACGGCTCGCGCTTCCCGTTCTCCTCGGTCTGCTGCTTCTGCCGGCCGCGGTCTTCGGCCACGTCGGCAGCCCGAACGTGTTCTTCGACGGCCAGGCCGGCCCCTGGCCGGTGCGGGTGATCGTCCGGCCGCCGGAAGTCATCCCCGGAGTGGCGGAGATCACCGTCCGCGTGAAGCAGGGGACGCCCGACGGGGTGACGGTTCAGCCGGTCCACTTCCGGACGGGCATCCAGGGCGCGCCGCCGCCCGAAACGATGACGCCGGTGCCCGGCGCTCCCGGGACGTACAGCGGCCAGCTCTGGCTGATGGTCCAGGGCTCGTACTCCATCCGGGTTCAGATCCAGAGCGCGGAAGACGAGCCGGGCGGAACCGGAGAGGCCCTGGTGCCGGTCACCACGGCGCCGACGGAGCTCAAGGGGATGCAACCCGGTCTCGGCCTGGTGCTCGCGGGCCTGGGCCTCTTCCTGTTCGCGGGCGCCGTGACGCTGGCCGGCGCCGCGGTCCGGGAGAGCGTGCTCGCACCCGGCCAGGCGCCGGACGGGAAGCGCCGACGGACGGCGCGGTGGGTCATGCTGGGAGCCGGGCTGCTCCTGGCGCTGATCCTGACCGGCGGCCGGCGCTGGTGGAGCGCCGTCGAAGCGGAAGCGCGCGAAAGTCTCTACAAGCCGCTCCCGGTGACCGCATCCATTGTCGGCTCGCAACTCGACCTCCAGGTGCAGGACGATCGGAGCCGCAACTGGACGCCCCTGATACCGGACCACGGCAAGCTCATGCATCTCTTCCTGCTGCGCGAGCCCGGACTGGACGCCTTCGCGCATCTCCATCCGGTCCCGGTGGACGGCGGTCACGAGCGCTTCCGATCCCCCTTGCCCTCCCTGCCGCCGGGACGCTACCGCCTCTACGCCGACATCGTCCACGAGAGCGGATTCCCCCAGACGCTGACCACGACGGTCGAGATCCCGGCCGCGCCGACAGCACCGGCCGCGCCGGCAACGCCGGCAGGGGACCCGGACGATTCGTGGGACGTGGCATCACCAGGAGCCGGCAGCTCCGGCAGTTCTGGAGACATTAGCCCCCTGGCCGGCGGCGGCGAGATGGCCTGGCTGCGCGACGGCGCGACGCTCGCGGCCGGGAAGGACACCGATCTCCGCTTCCAGGTGAAAGGTGCGGATGGGCAGACCGCCATCCTGGAGCCCTACATGGGAATGATGGGTCACGCCGTGGTCACCCGGGATGATGGAGCGGTGTTCGTCCATCTCCATCCCGTGGGCAGCTTCGCGATGGCGGCGCAGGAGGCGTTCCAGAAACAGATGGCGGTTGGGAAGCCAATGAACCACTCAGGCCATGCGATGCATGGGCCGACGCCGGGCCTGGTCTCGTTTCCCTACGAGTTTCCCAAGCCCGGCCGCTACCGTCTCTGGGTCCAGGTGAAAAGCGGAGGGGCGATCCTCACCGGCTCGTTCGCTGGCGAGGTCGCCCCCTAGTCTCGATCCGTCGCCGTCCTTCCTACTTGCCCTGCAGAACGGCCGTGGCCCGGTCGATCTCCTTGGCCGCGGTTTCCAGCGTGCGGGACACCTCTCCGACCTGGGTCTCGACCTCCGTCCACTTGCGCTGCTCGATCGCCTCGCGCACGGCGGGGAGCGTCTTGACGCCGTAGCCCGTGTAGAAGCCCGGAGCGTAGACGTCGTGCCGGAACCAGGGACGGCCGGGGAGGCCGCTCTCGCGCGTGAGCGAGCGCTCGCTCTTCATCAGGATGGCGTCGAGCTTCGCCCGCAGGTCCGCCGGCATCGGCTCGTCCGTGCCGGCCGCCTTCGTCCAGGCCTCGTCGTAGGAGCGGGCGCTGCGGCGCAGCGTGTCCACGGCGTTCTGGAGCGGGGCGAAGTTGAAGTGCGGCACCGCGGCCCGCCGCTCTGGAGCGACCCAGGTCTGCTTCGGGTCGTCGAAGGTCTGGTAGAGCTTCTGGTCGATCATGCGGTTGCGCTCGTCGGTCTCGGTCCGCATCGTGTCGGCGAGGCGGATGACCTCGTCCGCGTAGCCGCCGACGGTCTCGGCCAGGCGGGTGAACTCGAACGGCAGGACGTCGGCTTCGGCCAGGCGGAGGACCAGCCGGCCGGCGGTCTTCGCCAGCGCCACGCCGTAGGAGAAGTCGGGGTCCATGAAGCGGGTGTAGTGGTCGAAGGAGTCGTAGATCGAGTGGTACTGGCCGTACTCGTCCTCGTCGCCATAACCGAGATTGATCGCGGCGATCCCCAGGTGCTGGATGAACGGGGTGTAGTCCGATCCCGAGCCCAGGGCGCCGAGGCGGAACGGCTGATTCGCCAGGGCGCCCTTCCGTTCGTCGGGAGAGCCGAAGAAGGCCTGGGCGGAGCGGAGCCGCTCGGCCACGCTCACCCCCTTCTGGGGATCGGTGACGTCGCGGGCCACCTGGTTGGCGAGCACCTCCAGGGTGTGGGAGCCGCCGATGCCGAGGAAGCCGCGGGAGTTGCTGTCGGAGTTGATGTAGACCACGGCGTGCTTGCGCAGGTCGGCGGCGTGGGTCTCGGCCCACTCGACCGAGCCGAGCAGACCCTGCTCCTCGGCGTCCCAGCCGGCGTAGACGATCGTCCGCTTCGGCCGCCAGCCGCTCTTGACCAGGGTTCCGAGGGCGCGGGCCTCCTCCAGCTCCGCGACCATGCCGCTGACCGGGTCCGCGGCGCCGTTGACCCAGGCGTCGTGATGGTTGCCGCGGAGGATCCACTGATCGGGATGCTCGGAGCCCTCCAGGCGGGCGATCACGTCGTAGGCCGTGACGAGCTTCCAGTCGAAGGCGAGCTGGAGATGGACCTTGGCCGGGCCGGGGCCGAGCCGGTAGGTCGCGGCCAGCGAGCCGCGCCATTCGGGAGGCGCCATCGGGCCGGACAGGGCCTGGAGGAGCGGCAGCGCGTCGGCGTAGGAGATCGGCAGCACCGGGATCTTCGTGATCGTCGGAGCGTCCTCGCGCTTGAGGCGCTTCGCGTCCTTCGTGGCGCCGATGAACGGCGTCAGCGGATCGCCCGGGTACAGGGGCATGTCGGCCACCGAGCCGCGCTGGACTCCGTGCTCGGGCCGCCAGCCGCCCTTGGGGTACATGTCGCCCTGGAAGTAGCCGTCGTCGCGGGGGTCGGAGTAGATGAGGCAGCCGACGGCGCCGTGCTCCGCCGCGACCTTGGGCTTGATGCCGCGCCAGGAGCCGCCGTAGCGGGCGATGACGATCCTGCCCTTCACGTCGATGCCGCGGCGCGCCAGCTCCTCGTAGTCCCCGGGGACGCCGTAGTTGACGTAGACCAGGTCGCCGGTGACGTCGCCGTCGATCGAGAAGGCGTTGTAGGACGGCAGCTGCTCGGCGGTCTGGCCGCTTGTCGAGTCCTCCGGGATGGGCGGCTCGGCGAGCGAGGCGGTGAAGCGCGTCGGCGCGATCATCTCCACCTTGCGCAGCTTCGGCGTCGGGAACAGGACCTGGAACTCCTCGATCCTGGTGTCGAAGCCCCACGAGCGGAAGAGCCCGGCCATGAACTCGGCGTTCTCCTTGCCCCAGGGGGAGCCGACGTGATGGGGGTGGGCCGACAGGCGCTTCGCCCACTCCTTCAGGTTGGAAGCCTGGAGCAGGGCGTCGAACCTCGCTTCGAGGTCGCGCTGGGCGGCGGCGCTCTCGGCGCTGAATCCGAGCAGGGGGGCGCCCTCCTTCTGCGCCGGCAGGGGAGCGGCGGCGAGCAGGAAGGCCAGGACGGGAAGGAACAGGGCGATTCGACTCAGGGCTCGTCTCCGCATGAAAGAGGTCTCCTCCAAATGTTCCGGCGACGGGGCGGCGCCGGTGTGGCGCCGATTCCGGCGGTTTCCGGCATTCTAGTCAGACTTCGATATCCTTGCAGCCCTTGCATCCCCTGAGGAGGATCGGACTCACCTTGCCAACGCAGCGTTTCAAAGAGACCTTGAGGGCCGAGAGCCTGCGCTGGATCCTGGGGCTGTATTGCTCGTTCATCGCCGCCTTCATGCTGGTGGCCCCGCACCGCTTCTCCGGAGCCCAATACCAGATCCTGGCGCCGTACCAGCTGGCCTGGGGCATCCTGGCGCTCGCCTCCGGCGTCGGTCTGCTGGCCGTCGCGATCCTGCGCCCCCGCCCGGCGCTGCGGTTCCTGGCCCACGGGCTCTCCGGCGCCGCCCTCCTGGTGCTGGGGCTCACCTTCGCCCTGCAGCAGATCTGGACGGGCATGGTGGTCTACACCGGGCTCGGTGCCGGGCTGCTGCTGGCGGCCTCGATCCCTCCCTCTTCGCCGACATCGCCGACATCGCCGACATCGCCGACATCGCCGTCGGGGGGCATCGAGCGGCGCGGACGCGACCTCTTCGCGCTGCTGATGGGCGGCATCGCCGTGCTCCTCGGAGTGTTGCTGGCCGGGGGGCCGATCCTGCTCCGCAGCTCGTATTTCAATCAGGCCAGGCCGTTCCTGCTCCCCGCAGGGCTCCTCCTGCTGTTCGGCGGCGGCTTCCTTCTGGCCGCGCAGCTCCAGACCAGGACGCCTGTCCGGCGGCTGCGGCTGGCGCACCTGGCCGCCGGCGCCGGGTTTCTGATCTACGGCGCCCTCGTCTCCCTGCCCACGCGCTCCTGGACGGGCCTCGCCATCTACTGGGGATGCGGTTTCGCGCTCGCCTTTCTGCCAGGGTTCGCCCACCGGCTCGCCGCGATGGACCTTTCGGCCCTGCGCACCCGGCTCGCCTTCGCCCTCGCCACGGCCACGTCGCTGGCGCTCATCCTGACGGCGGCGGTGGCCACCACGCAGGAGGAGCGCCTCGCGGTGGCGCAGGCCCGGGACACCCGCCGCATCGAGGCCCAGGCGATCGCGCGCAACGTGGCCGACTACGTCGAGCTCAACGCCGCGCGCGCCTCGGTCGTGGCCGCCCTGGCCGGGCGCCTGCCCATGGAGGGGGGCGTCCAGGCGACCCTGCTGGAGGGCAGCCGGCCGTCCTATCCGGACGTGAAGGGCTTCCTGACGCTGGACGCGTCCGGGACGGTCCTGGCCGCGAACGGCGACGTCCCCCTGAACCTCTACGACTGGCCCACCGTGAGCGCCGAGATGAGCCGGATGAGCCCGCCCCGCTCCTTGATCCGCCTCGTGGGCTCCAGGGATCGGATCGTCCTGCTGCTCAGCGCTCCCATCCTGCAACAGGAGAGGCGCCTGGCCGGGGTTCTCGTCACGGTCTTCGACGGAGAGCTGCTGGCGGCCCGGATCGCGCGGTCCGGCTCGAACGTCTACCTGGCGGACGGCTACGGTCAGTTGATCGCCAGCCGCGAGGAGAGCGTGGCCCTCCTCCCCAGACCGCCCGAGGGCTGGGACCGCGCCCAGGGCCGGGGACGCCTCCCCCCTCCTCCTGGCCGGCTGATGGCGTTCGCTCCGGTGCCGGTGCCCGGGCTGGGCTGGATGGTGGCGATCGAGGCGCCGCGGACCACGGCGCTGGCCGGGGTCCGGCGCGGCCGGGACATGGCCTTTGCGCTGCTTCTCCTGGTCGTCCCCCTGGCCGTGGCGGGCGGCATCGTCACGGCGCGCCGCATCGCCCGCCCGCTGGGCACGCTGGCCGACGCCGTCGACGAGCTCACCGCGGGCAATCCGGCCGCTCCGCTGGAGAGCAGCGACATCAGCGAGGTGGCGCGGCTGTCCGCCGCCTTCCGCGAGATGCGCGACCGCCTCGCCGACCGCACCCGGGAGAGCGAGCGCCTGGCCTCCGAGCTGCGCGCCCGCGCCGAGGCGCTGGTCGAATCGGACCGGCGCAAGGACGAGTTCCTGGCCATGCTCGCCCACGAGCTGCGCAATCCGCTCGGCGCCATCGCCAACGCGTCCTACGCCCTGGAGCAGGCCGGGCCCTCCGGCCCGGTCATGGACCGGGCCGTGCCGGTGATCCAGCGCCAGATCCAGCACCTGGTGAGGCTCGTGGACGACCTGCTGGACGTCTCCCGCATCACCCGCGGCAAGATCGAGCTGCGGCGCGAGACCTTCGACCTGCGCGATGCGGTGCGGGGCGCGGTCGAGATGACGCTTCCCGTCCTCGAATCCCGCATCCATGAAGTGAAGGTGGTGCTTCCGCCCGATCCCATCCGGCTTCATGGCGATGTCACGCGCCTGGAGCAGGCGCTCGGCAACCTGGTGCGCAACGCCGCCAAGTTCACGGAGCCGGGCGGCCACATCGAGATCGCCGCCTCGCAGGAAGAGGGGGAGGCGGTGGTCCGGATCAAGGACGACGGGATCGGCATCGCCCCGGAGCTGCTGCCGCGGATCTTCGACCTCTTCACCCAGGGGGAGCAGAGCCTGGACCGCTCGGGCGGCGGGCTCGGCATCGGCCTGACCCTGGTCCGCCGGCTGATCGAGATGCACGGCGGCCAGGTGGAGGTGAGGAGCGAGGGACCGGGCCGGGGGACCGAGATGACCGTGCGGCTGCCCCTCGCCTGATCCCGCAGGCAATCGCGCAGCCAATCCCGTAGTGAAATGAATCCTCCGGGTATGACAATATATGTTGGTATCCCATACTGGAGGAGGCGACCTTGCTCCGAACCCTTTGCCGTACCGCGGGTCACCTGGTTCTTCTGACGCTGCTCGCACAGACTCCTGCCGCCGCCGCCGTCTTCACCGTCACCAAGACGGCCGACACGAACGACGGCGCTTGCGGCGCCGACTGCTCCCTGCGCGAGGCCGTTCAGGCGGCCAACGCGGCGCCGGGGGTGGATTCCGTCGTCGTCGGTCCCGGCGTCTATGAGCTGACCCGGAGCGGCGCCCCCGAAGATTTCGGTAGTGAGGGAGACCTGGACGTGCTCGACGACCTGGTGATCGTCGGTGCCGGCGCGAGCCAGAGCGTCCTCGACGGCGTCGGCCTCGACCGCGTCCTCCACGTCGCCTGGGAGGCTTCCCTGGAGCTCCGGGGGGTCACGGTGCGCGGTGGAGCGGCTCCGCCCTCGCTTCCCAACGACGCCGCCCGAGGCTACGGCGGCGGAATCTTCGCCTACGGCGACCTGACGCTGGTGGATTGCGTCATCTCCGGCAACTCGGCCGAGCTGGGCGGTGGAGCCCTCACCTGGACGAATCTGGATGCCCGCGGCACGACGTTCAGCGAGAACAGCGCGCTGGATGGCGGCGGCCTGTACGCCATCAGCAACCTCCGGCTCGAGAACGTCACCTTCGCGGGCAACCGGGCCCGCGTCGGAGGCGGTGCGTATCTAGCCCCGACCGGCTTCGACTACCTGATCCGCCAGACCACGGTGGCCGGCAACGAGGCCACCTCGTACGGAGGCGGTTTCTTTTTGGAGACGCCCACCTGCCCGTCCGGCGTGCCGTGTCCGCCGGGACCCTTTCTGCAGCTCGACCTGTCGATCGTGGCCGGCAACTCGGCCCCCCAGGGGGCGGACTGCTACAACCTCCCGCACTTCGGCACGGCCAACGTGTTCGGGGATCCGACGTTCTGCTTCCCGGTGGCGGGTGATGCCGCAGGCACGGCGGAAGCGCCGCTCGATCCGAAGCTCGCCCTGCTCGGAGACTACGGCGGAGCCACGCCGACCCGGCTCCCCCTGGAAGGCAGCCCGGCGATCGACCTCGCCGCGGCCTCCGCCTGCTCGGGCACCGATCAGCGCGGGCGGCTCCGGCCCGTCGACGGCGGCGGCGATGCCGCCGTCGGGTGCGACGCGGGTGCCGTGGAGGTCGATTCCGACTGCGAGGCAGGCGATACCGCGCTCTGCCTCGGGACCGGCGGCCGCTTCCGCGTCACCGCGCGGTGGGCCACGCAGACCGCGTCGGGCGACGCCCATGCCTTCCCGCTGACCCGCGACACCGGCAGCTTCTGGTTCTTCAACGCCGGCAACCTGGAGCTGATGATGAAGGTGCTCGACGGCTGTGCCATCAACGATCGGTTCTGGATCTTCCAGGCCGGGCTGACCGACGTGGGCGTCGAGATCTTCGTGAACGACACGCTCACCGGCCGGTCCTGGTCCTCCTCGAATCCACGGGGCGTGCCGTTCCCGACCCGTCTCGATACGTCCGCGCTCGACGCGTGCCAGGAGCCCTGATGAACAGGTTTGCCGTCGTCGGTCTCAGCCTCCTTCTTTGCTCACCCGCCGGGGCCGCCGTCTTCACCGTCACCAAGACGGCCGACACGAACGACGGCGCCTGCGGCGCCGACTGCTCCCTGCGCGAGGCCGTTCAGGCGGCCAACGCGGCGCCGGGGGTGGATTCCGTCGTCATCGGTCCCGGCGTCCACAAGCTGACCCGGAGCGGCAGGATCGACAATCTCGGCGTGACGGGCGACCTGGACGTGCTCGGCGACCTGGTGATCACCGGTGCCGGCGCGGACCTGACCGTCCTCGACGGCGGCGGTCGCGACCGGATCCTCGACGTCGCCTCCGGAGCCTCCCTGGAGCTGAGCGGAGTCACGGTGCGCGGCGGAGTGGTCCCGCTCTGGTCTCCGAGCACGAACGGCGAAAACGGCGGCGGCATTCGCGCCGCCGGCCGCCTGCTCCTGGTGGACTGCCTGATTTCCGGCAATTCGGCGGAGATGGGAGGCGGCGTCTCCAGCGCGACCTTCCTGGAGGCCCGGGGCACGACGTTCGCCGACAACGAGGCGTTCACCGGCGGCGGCCTCCATGCGGCCTTCAGCCTGCGGCTCGACAACGTCACCCTCTCGGGGAACCGCGCCTACATCGGCGGAGGCGCCATCCTGGACCCGCGCGATGCGCTCTTCGCCATCCGCCACGCCACGGTCTCGGGCAATGAAGCCAACCTCGGCGGAGGCCTCGCCACCGAGGGGATCGACTGCCCGTCAGGCCCGCCCTGTGAGCCTTTACCTGTCCAGCTCGACCTGTCGGTCGTGGCCGGCAATTCCGTGATCCAAGAAGCCGCCGACTGCCTCGGCCTGGTGCATACGGGGCAGGGCAACGTGTTCGGCGACCCGGATAGCTGTTTCGCGGGCCCCGGCGACATCGCCGGCACGGCAGGGGCGCCGCTCGACCCGAAGCTCGCCCCGCTCGGCAACTACGGCGGCAGCACGCCGACCCGGCTGCCCCTGGAGGGGAGCCCGGCGATCGATCGGGTCCCAGCCTCGGCCTGTGCCGGCGGCGGAGGCAAGGATCAGCGCGGGCGGCTGCGTCCCGTCGGCGGCTGCGACGCGGGCTCCGTGGAAGCCAACTCCGAGTGCCAGCCCGGCGATGCCGGCGATACTGCGCTCTGCCTCGGGGCCGGCGGCCGCTTCCGCGTCACCGCCCGGTGGGCCACGCAGACCGCGACAGAGGACGCCCATCCGTTCCCGCTGACCCGCGACACCGGCAGCTTCTGGTTCTTCAACGCCGACAACCTGGAGCTGATGATCAAGGTGCTCGACGGCTGCGCCATCAACCACCGCTTCTGGGTCTTCCAGGCCGGGCTGACCGACGTGGGCGTCGAGGTCTTCGTGAACGACACCCTCACCGGCCGGTCCTGGTCCTCCTCGAATCCCCCGGGCGTTCCGTTTCCGACCCGTCTCGACACGTCCGCACTCGATGTCTGCGAGGAGTCACGATGAAAAGGATTCTCGTCCTCAGCCTGGGACTTCTGCTGTCCGGCCCTGCTGGTGCCGCCGTCTTCACGGTGACCAAGACCGCGGACACGCAGGACAGCACCTGCGACGATCACGACTGCTCCCTGCGGGAAGCCGTCTTCGAGGCGAACCGCGCTCCCGGCACCGACGTGATCGAGCTGCCGCCGGGCATCTACACGCTCACCCGGACCGGCGCGGACGAGGACAACGGCTCGACCGGCGACCTCGACGTCATCGGGCCTCTGATCCTGGTCGGCCGTGACGCCGGCAGCACGATCCTCGACGGCAACGGCACCGACCGGGTGCTCGACATCCGGACGACCGCCGAGGTCTTCGGCGTGACGATCCGCAACGGCCTGGTGCACGGCGGCGGCGGCGGAATCCTCGTCCGCGGCCAGGTGAGCGACCGGGTCGTCCTCCGTCGCAGCATGGTGTCTTCGAGCCGCGCGATCGGCGTCGAAACCGGAGACGGCGGCGGCGTCAAGGCCGACAGCCCGCTCGTCGTGCTCGAAAGCACGATCACCGGCAACCACGCCGACCGCAACGGTGGCGGCGTCTACGGCAGCGGCGGGGGAGGCATCGGGGTCGAGAGCTCGACGTTCTCCGGCAACTCGGCCGGGCGCCGGGGCGGCGGCCTCTACCATCTCGTGGACGACGGCTCGGTGATCGTCGGCTCCACCTTCACCGCCAATCGGGCCGGAGAGAGCGGCGGCGGCATCCAGATGGCGATTGCGCAGTTCCCCACGCTGTTCGAGCCGAACATCCAAGGCTCGATCCTCGCCGGCAATTCGGCGCCGATGCATCCGGACTGCAGCCAGGAAGGTTCCGCCGGCTACAACGTGATCGGCGTGAACGATGGCTGCAGCGGCGACGGCGTGCTGTTCGACCGCACCGGCACCGCCAACGCGCCGCTCGATCCGAAGCTCGCTCCGCTCGCCGGGATCGGCGGCCCGACGCCGGTCCATGCGCTCCTGGCCGGCAGCCCCGCGCTCGACATGCTTCCCGCCGAGGCCTGCACCCCCACCGACCAGCTCGGTCAGCTCCGGTCCGTTCCCTGCGACGCGGGCGCCGTCGAGAGCTCCGCCCAGCAGGTCTGCCTGCCAGGCGGCCCCGTGCTCTGCCTTCAGGACGGCCGCTTCCGCGTGACCGCCTCCTGGTCCAACGCCGACGGCTCGGGCGCCCAGGCCCAGGCCGTGCCGCTCACGGACGACACCGGCAACTACTGGTTCTTCTCGCCGGACAACCTGGAGCTGGTCGTCAAGGTGCTCGACGGCTGCGGCCTCAACGACCACTGGTGGGTGTTCCTCAGCGGCCTGACCGACCGCGGCGTCGAGCTGCGGGTGGACGACCTCGTGACCGGCCGGTCGTGGACCCACTCGCGGCCCTCCGGAGCCCCGTTCTCGCCGCGCCTCGACACCTCGGCGCTCGACTGCTCCGCGGATCTGCAGCTCGCGGCTTCCGATCTATCGATGACCGCGGTGACCGCGGCGAAGGTCTCCCTCTTCCTCCCGGCCTCCGCGGTGCTGATCCCGAGCAAGGGGACGGACACCTTCGACGGCGCCTGCGGCCACGACTGCTCGCTGCGGGAGGCCGTCACCGTCTCCAACGACCGGGAAGGGACCGAGGTGATCCTTCTCGGAACGGGTGTCTACGCCCTCGATCGCCCCGGCCGGGGCGAGGACGGCAACGTGCTCGGCGACCTCGATGTCCGGGGCCACCTCGCCATCCTCGGCGCCGGCGCCCGGAAGACCGTGCTCGACGGCGGCGGCCACGACCGCGTGCTGGAGGCGACCGTCGTCAACAGCAGCCTGGAGGTCCATGGGGCCACGATCCGCAACGGCCGCGCCGAGATGGTCCGGTCGAACCCTCACTCGGGCGCGGGCGGCGGCGTGAACGCCGACGACCTCACCCTGGTGGAAGTCCACGTCACCGGCAACCACTCCCAGACCTACGGCGGCGGCATCGTCGGCGTCGAGGTCGAGATCCGGGACTCGACCTTGTCGGACAACGAAGCTGTCGAAGGCGGCGGCATCGGTTGGCCTCAAACCCTGCGGATGAACAACGTCACCGTGTCCGGCAACCGGGCCACCTACGTCGGCGGCGGCATCGCCATCGCCATCGAGGACCAGGCTCTGACCAGCGTCACGATCACCGGCAACAGCGCCGCCGAAGGGGGCGGGCTGTACCTCTTCGACATCACCTGTCCGGTCTGCCCGCAGAGCTTCTCCCTCGAGAGCTCGCTCGTGGCGGGCAACTCGGCGCCGGTCGATTCCGACATCACCGGCCAGGTCTCGGCATCGCCCGACCCGCGGCTCACTCCGCTCGGAGACAACGGCGGCCCCACTCCGACCCACGCCCTGCTCGCGGACAGCCCGGCGATCGATCAGTTCCCAGGCAGCGCCTGCTCCGGCAGCGACCAGCGCGGCCGCGTGCGCCCGGTGGACGGCGACATCGGCGACATCGGCGGTGTCGGCGGTGTCGGCGGTGTCGCGGAGTGCGACGCCGGAGCGTTCGAGCGGGGGCGCGGCTGCCAGCCCGGCCCCACGACGCTCTGTGTCGGCGAGGGCGACCGCTTCCAGGTCACCGCCCGCTGGACCGCGCACGGCGAGACGGGCGACGCCGGGACTCTGCCCCTCGCCCGGGACACCGGTGCGTTCTGGTTCTTCGACCCGGCCAACCTCGAGCTGGCCATCAAGGTGCTCGACGGCTGCGGCGTCAACGACCGGTTCTGGATCTTCATGACCGGGCTCACCGATGTCGGCGTCTACATCAAGTTCGAGGACACCTTCACCGGCTCCACCTGGAGCTACACCCTGGAGGGCGGCAAGCCCTTCCCCACGATCGTCGACACGAATGCGTTCGAGACCTGCGGAACGCGGCTTCAAGGAGACGCCCGATGATGGCCATTCCGTTCCGCTCGCTTTCAGCTGGCGCCCTGTTCGTCCTCGCTTCGGCGCTCCTGGCGCCGGCTGCGCAGGCCGCAAGCTTCACGGTCACCAAAACCGCCGACACGCTCGACGGCACCTGCGATTCCGACTGCTCGCTTCGCGAGGCGGTCCAGGCCGCCAACGCCCTGCCCGGCGAGGACACCGTCCTCGTCGGCCCCGGTGTCTACATCCTGACCCGGACCGGCGCCTTCGATGTCGACAACCTTACGGGCGACCTCAACGTGAAGGACCGCCTGATCCTCGTCGGCGCGGGAGCGGATCTCACGATCCTCGACGGCGGCGGCACCGACCGCGTCCTGGACGCCAGCGGACAGGTCGGCCTGGAGGTCCGGGGCGTCACCATCCGCAACGGCCGGGCTCCGGGCCGCGCGACCCCCTTTCCGGGGTTCAGCGGCTCCGGCGGCGGCATCGTCGGCGACGTGACTGTGGTGGACAGCGTCATCACCGGCAACGAGGCGGCCGGAACCGGCGGCGGCCTGTCCTCCTTCGTGGCCACGATCCGCAACTCGACGATCTCCAACAATGTCGCCGCCGACGATGGCGGCGGTCTCTACTCGATCTTGCTCAGGATGGACAACGTCACCGTCTCGGGCAACCGCACCCTGGGCCAGGGCGGCGGCATCAAGGTCTCGGGCGAAGATCAGGAGCTGAGCCACGTCACGGTGGCCGGAAACCAGGCCGCTGTCGGCGGCGGCATCCACCTGTCGACCTTCGAATGTCCGGGCGGCCCCTGCCCCTACTCGATCGCCCTGAACCACTCGGTCGTGGCCGGCAACACCGGCGGGGCAGAACCTGACTGCGTGGGGCTGGAATCGCTCTCCGGAGGCTCGTACAACGCCTACGGCGTCCGCTCGGGCTGCGGCAGCCGCTCGGGAGACCGGGGCGGCACGGCCGCGAATCCTCTCGATCCGAAGCTTGGACCGTTGGCGGACAACGGAGGTCCGACCCCCACTCACCTGCCCCTCCCGGGAAGCCCGTTGATCGACTCCGTCGGCGACGCCTGCAGCGGCACCGACCAGCGGGGCGCCAGCCGGCCGGACGACGGCGACGAGGACGGCCTGAGCGCCTGCGACGTGGGCGCGGTCGAGGTCGGCAGCGCCGCCTGCATCCCCGACGCGGAGACGCTCTGCCTCCGGGGCGGCCGCTTCCGGGTGACCGCCCAGTGGCAGACGCCGCAGGAGGAAGGGACCGCGAAGTCCGTCCCCTTGACCGCCGAAACGGGCGCTTTCTGGTTCTTCAACGCGGAGAACCTCGAGCTGATGATCAAGGTGCTCGACGGTTGCGACATCAACGACCGGTTCTGGGTCTTCATGACGGGCCTCACCGACGTCAGCGTCCAGATCCTGGTCGATGACACCTTCACCGGTCATTCCTGGAGTTACGGCCGGACGGGCGGCGAGCCCATCCCCGCGGTCACCGACACGAACGCGTTCGCCAGCTGTCCGTGAAACGGTGCCGTTCTTCTTGGACGCAAAGCCCGGGCCGGCCGTAGAAAGTGCAGGAACCGAACGCTGCAGCGCTTTCTCCGGGCCGGCCTCCCGGGTTTTCAGATCGAAGGAGAATCGACCATGTTTCGCACGTCCAATACTCTCGCTTCCTCGGCTCTCGCCCTTCTCCTCACGGCAGCGGCGGCGTCCTCCGCCCAGGCCGCCGTCTTCCAGGTGACCAAGTTCGGCGACACCGCGGATGGCACCTGCAACCATGATTGCTCGCTCCGCGAGGCCGTGATCGCGGCCAACCTTTCGAACGGCGCCGACGTCATCCTGCTCAACACCGGTACTTACGTCCTCACCCGCGCCGGAGCCGGCGAGGATCAGGCCGACAGCGGCGACCTCGACATTCAGGACGACATTACGGTCGTCGGCCAGAACGCCGTCAACACCATCCTCGACGCCGACGCGCTCGACCGCGCCTTCGACGTCCACGCCGGTGCGGCGCTGGAGTTGATCGGGCTGACCGTCCGCAACGGCTTGACCGACCACGAGCCGGGCGGCGGCATCCGGGTGGCCGGCGGGCTCACCGTCACCCGCGGCGTCATCACCGGCAACATCGCCGCGGACGACTTCGGCGGCGGCGTCCACGGCGAGGGCGCGGCGTCCTCGATCCGCCTCCTCCAGAGCACGGTCAGCTACAACGTAGCGGCCAACGGCGGCGGCGTCTCGTCCGAGGGCATCGTCGACCTGATCAACTCGACCCTCTCCGGCAACGCCGCCAGCGGGTCCGGCGGCGGCCTTTATGCCGCCAGCAAGAGCCACGGCGTCGTCTCCAACAGCACCGTCACGGCGAACTCCGCCCTGGTGAAGGGCGGCGGCGTGTTCGTGGAGAGCGACCCCTTCATCAGCGTCGAGCATCCGACCTTCGAGAATTCGATCGTCGCCGGCAACGGAGCCGGTGCGACCGCCGACTGCTCCGGCTCCGCCCTTTCGGCCGGGCACAACCTGATCGGCATCGGCGCCGGCTGTCTGGACTTCAGCGCCAGCCACTCCGACACGGTGGGCACCACGGCCGCTCCGATCAACCCGAGCCTCGCCGCCCTCGCCTCGGCCGGCGGCAACACGCCGGTCCACGTTCCGCAGGCGCCGAGCCAGGCGATCAACCACGGCTCCGGCTGCGAGGAGATCGACCAGCGCGGCGCCGTCCGCCCGGCCTCCTGCGACATCGGCTCCGTCGAGATCACCCAGCAGTGCCTGAACGGCGGCACCACCCTCTGCGTCCAGGAGGCCCGCTTCAAGCTGGAGGTCGCGTGGGCCAGCCCCAACGCCGGCTCCGGCCAGGGCTTCGCTACGCCGCTGACGGACGACAGCGGCTACTTCTGGTTCTTCGACCCGGCGAACGTCGAGATGACGGTGAAGGTGCTCGACGGCTGCGGCCTGAACAACCGGTACTGGGTGTTCGTGAGCGGTCTGACGAACGTCGGGGTGACGCTGAAGGTGACCGACCTGGAGACGGGGACCGTGAAGATGTATGTGAATCCGGTGAACCAGACGTTCAAGACGGTGACCGACACCGGCGCCTTCGCCTGCCCTTGAGGGCAAACCCTTCTGCGATATCCTGGGGCGGTTATGGAAACAACCGCCCCAGCTTCATTTTCCGCCTCCGCCGCCCCGTCTTTCAACGGGAATACTCTCGATGAGAAGACTCTCGACGCCTACCGGCGGCTGGGCTACCTCTATGCCGACCTCGACCCGCTCGACCGCCTGAAGATCGAGCCGGACGAGCTGCTCGGCGAAATCGATCCCGCCACCGCCGAGCAGGCCCGCCGCTGGTACTGCGGACCGATCGGCGTCGAGCTTTCCCACATCGTCGACCCCGAGCGCCGCCGCTGGATCCAGGACCGGCTCGAACGGGACGAGCCCACCAAGGCCGATCCCTCGCACATCCTCGACCTGCTGATCCGCGGCGACACGTTCGAGCAGATGCTCCAGGCGCGCTACCTCGGCACCAAGCGCTTCTCGATCGAGGGCATCGAATCGCTCCTGCCGCTGCTCGACGAGATGCTCGAGACCTCGTGCGAGCTCGAAGCCCGCCAGGTCGTCCTCGCCATGAGCCACCGCGGCCGGCTCAACGTCATGGTCCACACCGTGGGCGCCAGGACCGCCGAGATCTTCGCCGGCTTCGAGGACGTCGACCCGCGCAGCATCCTGGGCGGCGGCGACGTCAAGTACCACATGGGCGCCACCGGCGAGCACCAGGGCCGCTGCGGCCGCACCGTGGACATCCACCTCGCCTCCAACCCGAGCCACCTCGAAGCCGTCGACCCCGTGGCCGCCGGCCGCGTGCGCGCCAAGCAGACCCGCTTCGCCTGGCCGGAGGAGCGCAACCCGCGCAGCGTGGTGCCGATCGTCCTCCACGGCGACGCCGCCTTCGCCGGCCAGGGCGTGCTCGCGGAGACCCTCAACTTCGCCGGCCTGCCGGGCTACGACGTCGGCGGCACTATCCACGTCGTGGTGAACAACCTCATCGGCTTCACCACCGAGCCGCGCAGCCTGCACGCCTCGCGCTTCGCGACCTCCGTCGCCCGCCGGCTGCCCGTGCCGATCTTCCACGTCAACGGCGAGGAGCCCGAGGCCGTCGCCCGCGTCGCCCGGATGGCCGTCGAGTACCGCGACACCTTCCACGACGACGTCGTCGTCGACCTGATCGGCTACCGGCGGCACGGCCACAGCGAGGTGGACGACCCGACCATCACCCAGCCGCTGCTCTACAAGAAGATCGCGGCCCACCCGCCGATCTGGAAGATCTTCGCCAAGGCGAGCGGCATCTCCCAGGAAGACCAGGACCGCCGGGTCGCGGCCGTGCGCGCCGAGCTCGAAGCCGCCCACCAGGAGGCCTCGACCATCGAGAAGAAGCCGACGCTTCGCAAGCTGCCTCCCTACTGGGACGCGTTCGAAGGCGGCCGGCACAAGCCCGGGCACGAGGTCGCCACCGGCGTGCCGCAGGAGAAGCTCGACGAGCTCACCCGGCCGCTCACCACCTGGCCCGAGGATTTCCACATCCACGACAAGATCCGCAAGCTGCTGGAGCAGCGGGCCGAGATGGGGCAGGGGAAGCGTCCGCTCGACTACGGCATGGCCGAGGCGCTCGCCTTCGCCTCGCTGGTCGACCAGGGCATCCCGGTCCGCCTGACGGGCCAGGACAGCCGCCGCGGCACCTTCAACCAGCGTCACTCGGTGCTGATCGACGTCGAGAACGGCAACGAGCACGTGCCGCTCGCCCACGTGGCCCCGGACAAGACCTGGATCGAGATCTACGACTCGTTCCTCTCCGAGGCGGCGGTGCTGGGCTTCGAGTACGGCTTCAGCCGCGATTGCCCGGAGGCGCTGGTGCTCTGGGAGGCCCAGTTCGGCGACTTCGCCAACGGCGCCCAGATCATCATCGACCAGTTCATCACCGCGGGCGAGGACAAGTGGGGTCTTCTCTCGGGCGTGGTCATGCTCCTTCCCCACGGCTACGAGGGTCAGGGTCCGGAGCACTCCAGCGCCCGGATGGAGCGCTATCTCCAGCTCTGCGGCGAGGACAACATCCAGGTCTGCCAGCCGTCCACGGCGGCGCAGTACTTCCACCTGCTGCGGCGGCAGGCCATGCGGAGCTGGCGCAAGCCGCTCATCGTGCTGACGCCGAAGAGCATGCTGCGTCACAAGGACTCGGCCTCGCCCGCGTCCGAGTTGTCGCGGGAGCGCTTCCTCAACGTGGTGCCCGACCCGCAGATCCAGGACGCCCGGCGGCTCATCCTCTGCACGGGCAAGATCGGCCACGAGCTGAAGCGGGAGCGGGAGAAGAGGAAGGACACCATCTCGGCCGTCGTCTTCCTCGACCAGCTCTATCCCTTCCCCGAGGACGAGTTGCGGACGGTGCTGGAGAGCTATCCGAACGTGCGCGACATCGTCTGGGTGCAGGAGGAGCCGGCCAACATGGGAGCGCTGTTCTTCGTGCAGCCGCGCATCGAGCGCCTGGCGGGCCGGACCATCCGGACCCTGAAGCGTTCCGCGAGCGGCAGCCCGGCCACCGGCTCGGGCAAGGCGCACACCCTGGAGCAGCAGACGCTGCTCACGCTGGCCTTCTCGATCGGCGTCTGACCGGCCTCGTGTCATGACGGCCTCCTGGCCGCCGGCCGGCGCCGTTGGCGTTTCAAGCAGAGCGGGTGCTCCCGGACACACCGTTCTCACATTTCTGTGGTACGAATGTCACGGCGATTCGATAGAGTTTCATCATGAAGATCTCAACCCTGATCCGGGTGCGGGCCGCCGGGCTCGCGGCCCTTCTTGCCGGTATCCCCTGTGCCGCTGCGCCGGCTTCGCCGGAGCCGGTCAAGCTGGCCGTGGTGATCTCGGTCGACGGGCTTTCCTGGCCGCGGCTCGACAGCTACCGCCCGTGGTACGAAGCCGGCTTCAAGAGGCTGCTCGGCGAGGGTCAGGTCGAGACGGCCTGCCGGTATGGCCACATCAACACCGAGACCGGGCCCGGCCACGCCTCGATCGGCACCGGCGCGCCGCCGCGCGTCCATGGCATCGTGGCCAACCGTTGGTTCGAAGCCAATCCCAGCGGCCTGGGCCTGCGGCGGCTCTATTGCACGGACCAGCCGGACCCGTCCCGCCTGCCGGGCCAGCCGCCGCTCTTCTACCGCGAGGTCGTGAAGGACGGCCGGATCCACGTGTTCGCCCGCAAGCGCGCGCTGGAGGTCTGGGAGGCGTCGGGAGAGATGGGAAACCAGTCCTCCACCCGCATCGGCGAAGGTCCGGCCGGCGAGACGGTGATTCTCGACAGCGACGACGCCTTGACGCTCTATGCGCTGCACCGCGGACTGCCGGCGGTGGCCCTGCCGCCGTCGGGCACGATCCCCGGACCGGCGAACCTGCGCGTGCCCACGCTCGGCGACCGGCTGGTCGAGTCGAGCCCGGGCTCGCGCGTCGTCTCCCTCTCGGGCAAGGACCGCGGCGCGATCTTCCTGGCCGGCAAGGATCCGCGGCACCTGGTCTACTGGTACGACCGCGAGACGGGACGTTACGTTTCGTCCGCGGCGTATGACGCGGACGGCGTCGCGGGCGCCGCCGCGCGCGACCTGGTCAAGCGGTTCAACCAGACTCAGGCCGGCGGCCAGCTCGTGGCCCGCTTCGGCACGCTCTGGCAGCCTTTGCCTGAGCCGGCCGGGTCCGCAGGCTGGCCGCACCCCGCCACGAACCTCGGCCGCTTTCAGCTTCCCGATCTGGGCATCGGCTTCGACCACGAGCTGACCCTCCACCCCAGAGGCTATTTCGACGGGGTCTACAGCACTCCGTTCCAAGACCGGCTCCTCACCGATCTGGCGCTGGCGGCCCTTGCAGACCCCGCGCTTGCCCTGGGCCGGCGCGGCGTGCCCGACCTCCTGGCTCTCTCCTACTCCGCGCACGACGTGGTCTCCCACAGCTACGGCAACGAGTCACAGGAGACCCTGGATGCGCTGCGCCGCCTCGACCGCGAGCTCGGCCGGCTCCTCGCCGCCCTGGACGCCCTGGCCGATACCGAGCCCAAGGGGAGAGTCGTCCTGGCGCTGTCCTCGGACCACGGGTTCTCTCCGCTCCCCGAGGTTGTGCGGCGCAGCACCGGCAAGCGGATCGGCGGGCGGCTGCTCAGCGATCCCGAGTCCGGCTATCCGTCCTTCCAGGAGAGGCTGAACCGGGCGCTCTCCGCAGAGCTTTGCCTGCCGGCGGGGGCTCAGCCCATCTTCGGAGTCGAGGGATGGACGGTGGCCTACGACCCCTCGGTCTTTCCGGCCAGCACTCTTGAAGGACCGTGCGGGGCGGCCGGCCAGAAGGTCACCGCCGCGGATCTCGACCGGGTCTTTCCGGCCGTGGTGCAGCGTCTCTACGGCGAAGAGATCGAGGGCGTCCTCCTCGTCTCCCAGCGCGCCAGCTGGCCGAAGGACGGCTCCGCGACCGCCTTCGCCCTCAACGACTTCGACGCCGCGCGCTCGGGCGACGCCTTCCTGATCCCGCGAGACCACGTGCTCATGCACTTCGACGCCGCCCGCGGCTCCGGCCACGGAACGCACCACGAGTACGACACCCACGTGCCGGTCCTCTTCTGGGGCGGCCCCTTCAAGGCCGAGGAGCGGGAGGAGGCCTGCGCGCCGTACGACCTCGCCCCGACCCTGGCCGAGGTGCTGGGCATCGACCTGCCGGACGCGACGGGCAAGGGGCTCCTGCCGCGGTGATCGTGACGAAGGCGGCCGGCACGTGCCGCACGCGCTTATACTGCCCGCAATGAACAGACGGAAATTCCATTTCCGGCCTTCGGACCTCCGTGGGATCACCCTCCTGGCCGCCGAGGCCACCTTGGGCATGACCGACCTCGTGGAGGCCATGCACCACAACATCGCCCGGATTCCGGGCCTCCCGGCACAACGTGCCACGCGCGGCATCACCGGGCTCGTCTACCGGAGCATCCGGGGGGTGACCCGGCTCGTGAGCGGCGGGCTGGACGCCCTCCTCGCGCCGGCCGTTGCGAGGCTCGGCGAGGGGAGCTCGCCGCCCGGACGCGAAGCCCTGCTGGCCGCTCTGAACGGGGTGCTTGGCGATCAGCTCGCGGCCTCCGGGAACCCGCTGGCCATCCCCATGCGGTTGCGCCTGGACGGGCAGCCTCTGGAACCCGGGCCGGCACTCGCCGCGTCCATCCCGCGGCCCGGCGGTAAGGTGATCGTTCTGGCGCACGGCCTGTGCATGAACGATCTGCAATGGAATCGTAAGGGGCACGACCACGGCGCCGCGCTCGCCCGCGACCTTGGCTATACGCCGGTCTATCTGCACTACAACAGCGGGCTCCACGTCTCCACGAATGGCCGCGAGCTTGCCGCCCTGCTCGAGAGCCTGGTGCTTCATTGGCCGGTGCCCATTGAGGAGCTGGCGATCCTCGGGCACAGCATGGGCGGATTGGTGGCCCGCAGCGCCTGCCACTACGCGAGAGCCGCGGGGCACGATTGGCCGCGGGCTCTGAAGCGTCTCGTGTTCCTCGGCACACCCCACCACGGCTCGCCCCTGGAGCGCGGCGGCAACTGGGTGGACATCGTTCTGGGGATCAGCCGCTACACGGCGCCGCTGGCTCGCCTCGGGAAGATCCGCAGCGCCGGCATCACCGACCTGCGCCACGGCAACCTGCTGGACGAGGACTGGGCAGACCGGGACCGGTTCGAGCGTTCGGGAGATCCGCGGCAGCCGGTGCCCCTGCCCGAGGGCGTGGGGTGCTACGCGATAGCCGCCATGGCGAGAGAGGGCCTCGGCGACCCCTGGCCCAGCGATGGGCTCGTCCCCGTCGACAGCGCTCTCGGCCGCCATGAAGACCCAGGCCTGACCTTGCCTTTGCCAGAGTCCCAGCGGTGGGTTCTCCACGGCGTCCATCATTTCGACCTGCTCGGTCACCCTGATGCCTACGAGAAGATCAAGGAGTGGATGGGCTCCGAGACACAAAAGCCTTGAAACCAGAACAGGACGCACACCCCTTGACGTGACCTGTTCGTCTCCCTGGTTCCTCTCCTGGCCGCCTCAATCGGGTACGGCCTGGCTGTCGAGATCGAGATCGATCCACTCCGTCTCCTGGTCCGGGCCGACGTGGAGCGATTGGCTGATCTCCCGGCCGCCGTGCAAGACGGTCACGGTCCAGTCGCCGGGAGGAAGGCCGGGGATGACGAAGCCGCCCTCCTGGTCGAGCTGGCCCTCGCGACGGCCGGCATTCGCACCGGCGGAAGCCCAGACCGCCTCGGCGCGCTCTCCGGGCGCCAGCCCGAGGATGCGGCCGCGGATCTCCGCCGCCTTGTCGAGGCGCAGCTCGAGCCCGGTGACCGGTCCCCCCTCGACCGTCACCGGCTCCTCCTGCATGGTCCAGAGGTAGCCTTCCCGGCGGGCTGCGATCCGGTAGGTTCCGTCCTCCACGCGAAGGCGGAAGGCGCCATCGGAGAGGCTGTAGGTGTTGCCTGCCACTGCCCCGGGCGCCATGAAGCGGATGTAGGCGTCGGCGACGGCCTCGCCCCCGCCGGACCCAGAATCCAGCCGCTCACCTCCTGGCTCGCCGGGAAGGCGAGATCGACGGTGGCTTCGGCGGTGCCCTGGGGCAGGACGGCCGGTTCGCGCACCGTGCGGTTGCCCGCCCGCGCGGTGAGCGTCCACTCGCCCGAAGGAACGCCCTCGATCCGGTAGCCTCCTTGAGGGTCGATCGCGGCCCGTCCGACAAACGGCGGCGTGATGGCGATCTCGACGCTCGCCTGAAGCAGCTCCTCCGGCTCCAGGCCGACGAGCCGGCCGGAGACCGCTCCGCCCCGGCTCAGCCGGATCTCGACTCCACTCACGGGTGCCCCGGCCACGGAGACGGCCGCTCCCGCCGAGGCGGCAGCGAAGCCGCTTTTCTCGGCCCAGAGCTCGTAGTCCTGGTCGTCTTCCACGGAGAGGCGGAACGATCCATCGGCGGCGCTGAAGGTTCTGGCCGAGTGGGCGACGACGGTCGCGCCGGCCACGGGACCGTCCGGGCCGAACACGCGGCCCCGGATCTCCTGGCGCGCCGAGCCCTGGTCCATGGTGAGGTCGAGCCGGTTGTCTCCCGCCTGGATGGTGAGGCTCCGGCTCGCCCACCGCCCTCCCCCGAGGGTGGCTTCGACGGTCCACTCTCCCGGGTGGACTCCGGCCAGGCGGTAGGCGCCATCCCCCTCGGAAAGGGTCTGGACGGCGCCGTGCTCCGAGAGGGCCGAGACCTGGGCCGACGGCGCCGGCCTGCCCTCCGCGGTGAGAACCCGGCCTGAAACGACCGCGCCGCTTTCCAGGGCGATCTCGACGCCGGCCGCGCTTTCGCCTGCCCGTACATGAAGACGCTCGCGGGTCTCGCCGCGGCTGCCGCCGGCCGTCGCACGCAGGTTCCACCAGCCGGGAGGAAGCTCATCCAGGCGGAAGCGTCCCTCGCTGTCGGCGAGGGCCGCCCCCGATCCGCGCAGGCAGGGGCGGATGCTCTCGGTCCGCGCGGGCTCCTCCCCCGCCAGCCAACCCTGGACGCTGGCGCCGGACGCCGGGCCTCCGTCCTCGGCGATCACCCGGCCGGAGATCGTCGCCGCACGCTGAAGGACGGCCTGGAACGGCTCGCGCGCGACTTCCCGCAGGATGGCCGACAGCGGAAGGTAGCCGGCGCGGCAGAGGTCGAGGCTGAATCCGGCTTCGGAGGGAAGATCCCGCAACGTGAACGAGCCGTCCGCGCCCGTGACTGCGGCAGGCCCCCTGGCATAGAGGTCGTCCCAGTCGCGGACCGATGCGGGGATCATCCAGACCTCGACGCCGGCAAGCGGGAGCCCGTCCTCGTCGCCGGCCCACCCGTGCAAGCCGAGGCTGCGCCGCAACCGGAGCCGGCCGAGGTTGGCGCGGTCCTGGGCAGCCGGAATCTGCAACCCATCCCTGGCCGACGCCAGGAAACCCTCGGCTTCGATCTCCAGGCGAAACCAGCCGGCAGGCAGGTCCGGGAGCGAGAACCGGCCGTCCGGCCCCGTCCGCGTCGGCCGCGGTGAGCCTTCGTCCCCAACCGGCGCGGATCCCACGACCCGGCCGGCGGCCGTCGGGATCAGCTTCAGCCGAGCCCCCGGGACAGGACGGCCGCTCTCGTCGACGACCTGGCCGAAGGCGGTCCGTCCCCGGCCGAGCACGAGGCGCAGACTTGGGACGGACGACTCCTTCGGGATCACCACGGGCATCGAGGACGGGGCGAAGCCGGGGAGAGCAGCCGTGACGAGATAGCTCGCGCCGGTGCGAAGGCCGGGCGCGCGGAAGACGCCGTCCGCCGCGGTCAGCGCGGCATGCGCCTCCGTCCCGGCTTGGAGGCCGTCCAGGGACGAGATCCACAGCTCCACGCCCGCGAGCGGCCGGTTCCCCTCGTCGACGACCGTGCCGGGGAGAACCCTGGTGGGAACCAGGGCGAGCCAGGCCGGCGATCGGGACTGGCCGTTCTGAAGGGAAAGGAAGGCGGAAGCATGGCCCGGCGCGGCCCCGGCGAGGCCGGCTTCGGCCGGGCCCCCGCCTTCCGGAAGGCGGAAGGTGCCGTCGGCGTTTGCCCGCACCCAGCGTCCCGGGTCGCCCGCCGGCCAGGCGAGCGCATCGGGGAGCGGAGCGAGGGTGTCGCGGTCGACCACCCGGCCGGTCAGGGAGGCGGGCGGCGGAATCTCGAGGAGACGAGGGCGGCCGGGGCTCGGATCGGTCTCCTTCCAGTGGAAGAGGGTGTTCCGGCCGTCGGACGTTACGACCGAGACTCCGATCTCTCCCCGCGCCGGACCGGCGACGGCGAGACGGCCGTCTTGTCCCGTGGTACCGAGGACGAAGCGTCCGGCGAGGTCGTACACAAGGGCGTCCCGAAGCGGCTCCGCTCCACCCTCCTGGACCTCCACGGTGACAACGATGCCCGGTGAGATCTGGACGACGGCCGAGCGTTCCAGGGTCTCGGGTCCCTGCTGGACGGGAGCCCCTCGGGCGGCAACCCACAGCCGGAGCTTCTCGGAGGCCGCCTTCGCGAGGCGGACCGAGCCGTCGTTGCCGGAAACCCCCCGGCGCTCCACGGGAGCCCATCCGCCGAGGAGGGTGCCGGGTACGGCGGTTGGGAAGCGGTTCCTTGGCTCACCGAGCACCCGTGCTCCGGGCACGGGTACGCCTTCGCGGGAAGAGACGAGGCGGACCAGAAGTCCGGCGTCCACCGGCAGCTCGGCCGGCAGAAGCTCGGTATCTTCGAGCAGCGGGAGGATCTGCTGGTGCGGGACGAAGCCGTCTGCCGCCACGACGATCCGCCAGATTCCACTCCGAGGGGCGCGGAGGATGAAGCGACCATTCGGGCTGGTGATGGTGCGCGCCGCCGGGATTGGGCCTTGCCCTTCCATCTCCTGCCTGCCGGTTTCATACCGGCTCAGGACAGGCTCCAATTCGACCCGGGCATTGCCGATCGGCGTTTGTCCCAGGCCGAGCGCCCGGCCCGTGACCGCGATACCGGGCTCCTGGGCCGCCGCTCCGGCGGCGAGGAGGAGCAGGCCAAGGAGAGGCGTACTTACACGCATCATAGCCATGGTACTGCGTCTCGTTGACCCCTCGTCCGGGCGCAGCTTTTTTGTCACACCCTTGGCAAGGGGCGCGCGGCTCCAGGCCGAACTGGCCCGGATCGCGCCGCACGTGCCGCAGGTCTTCGGAGAAGGAGGGGAGCGAGTTCTACTACTTCGTGATGGAGTACGTGGAAGGAAGGGATCTCTCCGCCGTCGTGGCACAACGCCCGTTACGCGAAGACCGGGCAATCCACATTGCGATTCAGCTTTACGATTTCCTCGCCCGATCGGCGGCCGTAAGATCCTCGGGATCATGCCGACCTGGGAGGATTCTGAGCCCAAAGAAGAGAAGCGCCTTAGTCTCGGCGCCTTCCGAGCGTCAGGTAGGCGAGGATCGCCGTCAGCGCGGCAAGAGCCGCGACGACCAGGAAAAACCCGTGCGGGCTTTCGCTGAAGGGAATCCCACCTATATTCATACCCAGCAGGGAAGCCACCAGATTGATGGGGAGCGCCAGAACCGTGACGACGGTCAGGGTGAAGAGGGTCCGGCTCGTCTGCTCGTTGATCGCGGCGGCCAGTTCTTCCTGGAGGATCTTGATTCGTTCCACCAGTGCGGTGGAGTCGGAGACGGCGGTGGAAAACTCCTCTGCGGCCTGGCGCAGATCCTCGAAGTCGTCGCCGGCAATCCAACCGGGCGGCCGGTTCAGAAGACGGAACAGGGCTGCGGGTTCGGGAGCGAGAAGCCGCTGCAGACGGACCAGGGTTCGCCGTAGTGCCGCCAACTCCCGTCGGCTCACGGGAGCACGATTGGCCAGAAGCTTGTCCTCAATTAGATCGCTCCTTGCGCCTGACTCGCGAACGATATCGACGAGCACGCCGGCTTGATCCTGTAACAGATGTGCAAGAAGCTCGGCGGACGAGCGGAAGGCCTGTCCGGATCGGACCGAGCCGCGAAGGCGGTCGACGGACCGGAGGGGGCGCAGGCGCGCGCTGATGAAAAGGTGAGGGTCAATGCAGAGACAGACCGTCGAGACCGCGGACGGATCGAAGGTGAAATTGAAGATCACGTCGTGAATGACCGCCACCAGGGTGTCGCCGTCGTGCTCCAGGCGAGTCGAGCCCACGTTGTCGTGCATCGAACCGAAAAAGGTTTCTGGCAGCTTGAGGTGCATGCGTAGCCAGCGCTCCGACGCGGCATTGGAGAGAGCGAAGTGCAGCCACAAGAAGTGGCCATGCGATGAGGGTTTCGGCGCAGCAATCCATTCGGCGGCCGCCTCGGAATCGATCGGCGTCGGAGGTTGGCCTGCCGAGAACAGGTATCCCCAGACCAGGCCGTGCTTGTCGGATCCATAGGTCGGCTCTTCCGGTTTCACGCCCGCAGCGTACACAGACAGCGGTTCCAGAGGCAACTCAGGGCCGGTTCTCAGATCCGCCATCCATGGACGGACACGGCGATGCCGGAGCCTTGTCGCACCAGCGTCACAGGCGGGGGGTATGCTTCTCAGCCTCAGTTTCCAGCTCTCCTGAACAGGCCGGCCCTGCGGCTCAAGGTGACGAATGCTTGCTCGAGATGCCGAGCGGAATGTGGTGATGGAGGAGCAGGCGATAACCTGGCTCGAGGATCTCACCATCCGTCCGTTCTTTCAGCCGATCCTCGATTTGACCTCGGGGCTGCCGCTCGGGTATGAGGTGCTGTCCCGAGGAACGCCCCCTTACGAGCGGCCGGAAGCGATGTTCCAGCGGGCTCGCGAGACGGGCTTGCTCTGGGATCTGGAGCGCTGCTGCCGCACTGCCGCTCTGCACAAGATCGCGAGCCTGCCGCCCGAGGCGCGCAAGGCGCGGTTCTTCCTGAACGTCAGCCCGCGGGTGCTCAGTGATCCCCGATTCATCCAGGGGTTCACCCTTGACCTGATTCGTGAGTTGGGAATCGATCAGGATCTTCTGGTCATGGAGATCACCGAGAAGGAGGCGATCTCGGATTTCGGCCGATTCGAGGAGCTGATACGCCACTACTCGGACCAAGGCTTCCGGATTGCGCTGGACGATTTCGGTTCCGGCCACTCCAGCCTGGTGGTTCTACTCAGGAGCCTGCCTCATTTCATCAAGCTCGATCAGGCGGTGGTGCGCGATGTGGACCGCGTCCCATACAAGCAGCAACTCGTGCGAGCCCTGGTGGGTTTCAGCACGAGCGTCGGGACGAAGCTGATTGCAGAAGGCGTGGAGACCTGGCAGGAGCTCGAAACTCTTCTCCGTCTGGGTGTTCGTTACGCTCAGGGGTTTCTGTTCGCGCATCCGCAGCCCGAGCCTTTGCCCCTGCCCCTCCCCATTCTTGACCGGCTGGTGAGCCTCGGGCGGGCGGCTGACCGGTGGTCTGCTGGTCCTGACGAGAACCTGGCTGGCCTGGTGGCTCCTTGCATGACGGTGGAGGCCGAGGCGTTGAGCGTCGGGGATATCGACCACCTCTTCCGTCACACTCCGGAAGCTGACCATGTCGTCCTCGTCCGGAACCGTCGGCCTGTCGGGCTGGTCCCGCGCGTCTACTTCTATGCCAGGACGGCCGGCCCCTTCGGATACCCGGTCTTTCAGCGCAAGCCCGCAGACGTGCTGGCCAAGGGCAACCCCCTGGCTGTCGAGGAGACGGCCCGCGTCACCACCCTCTACAAGCTGGCGACCGCCCGGTCTGCGGAGGATCTGTACGATCCCGTGCTTGTCGTCGATGCGGACGGCGCGCTGGTGGGTACGGTGACGATCCGCCAGCTCATTCAACGATCCACCGAGCTCGAGATTCAATGGGCCACGGGGGCCAATCCGCTGACGGGCCTACCGGGCAACGCCGTCATCCAGCGCTGGATCCGCGAAGTCCTGGAGATGCCGCGGTTCGCCATCGTCTATGCGGATCTGGACCGGTTCAAGGAGTACAACGACTGCTACGGCTTTCTCCGGGGCGACGACCTGATCCGCGAGACGGCGCGGGTGCTCTCCGAGGGGATGCAGAGGCTTGTTCCCGCAGCCCATCTGGGACATGTGGGCGGGGACGACTTCGTTCTGATCTGCGATGAATGGATCGAAGAGCGCGTTCTCGCGGAGATCTGCAACGAGTTCGACCGGATGCGGGATGGCTTTTTTGATCCCCCGGACCGGGAACGGGGATTCTTCCTGTCGCACGACAGGCAGCGCCAGCTCGTGGAGGTGCCCTTGGTCACCTTGAGTCTGGCGGTGGTGGACAACCGCAGTCTCTCAACGGATCTGGATCCTGCTCACCTGGCGCGCTTTGCCGCCGCGCTCAAGGGGACGGTCAAGGTGCTGACCCAGAAGGAGCGCCGCAGCGCGTTCGTCTGTGCGCTCGCCTGCGGCTCTTCCCCAGCCGGGCCCTGAAACGGCGCGGTTAGCCCCTACCGTTTCTTCCGAGTCTTCTTCTGTGGGGTTGCCGGCTCCTTGTCCTGCACCTGCGGCAGCGACGAGACCGGTGCTTCTCGCCAAGCGTTCCAGTCATCCTGGACGACGGCGCTCATGGCTTCGGCCGCAGAGTGGAGCCAGCCATGGGGGCGGGAGACCAGATCGAGAAGGAGCGCGTGAGGGCTCGCACTGCCGAGATGGATGTTGGCGGTCTCCCAGCCCATGGCCTGGAGGAGACGCACCGAGTCTTTCGACTTTGGAAGCTGGGAAAGCTCGATGCGCGAGCAGTCCGGCGCAAGCCGGCGGACGGTCCAGCGCCGCTTCACCGCGAAGAAGGGATCCTGACAGCGCACTGCCTTGCTGACGGCCGTGCGAATCACGTCGCGTACTTCGCCTTCGCTGCGGTGTGTCCAGGCCGTCGCCGGTGGAGCCAGAGCCTTGGCCTCGCGGGCGATCTTGCCCCCGCTCCAGTCGACGAGGGCCGCGAAGCGCTGTCGGCCCAAGCTTCCGAGCCCGGCGATCCGATGAACATAGACGGGCGCCTGGCCGGTCGTCGGCAGCAGACCTCGGAGAGCCTTGAGCGCGCTCGCCGGCACCTGATCCTCTGCCACGCGCTGCTGGGCTTCGAGCTTCTCCCAGAACGCTTCCGGATTCTTGAGCCGCTCAGTCGCCATCCGCCGCAGAGCATCCCAGTGTTCGGCAAGGACGAAGGGCCGCCCGTCCGCCTCCAGGCCTTCGGTGTACCCCTTGAGGAGAGCTGCGTCGGCCTCGTCCGCGCTGAGCGTCATCCCGCCTTCGGTGATTGCGAGGTGTGCGCTGGTGGCAAGCCGGACCAGGTCGTTGGTGTACGGGAGGCGTGAGACCTCGTCGAAATCATTGATTCCCCACACCAGCCGGCCCTCGGCATCCCGCCAGGTGCCGAAATTCTCGACGTGCAGGTCTCCAACCGCCAGCACGTCGGTCCCGCGTAGATCCTTGCAGACCTGCGGCCAGAGTTGTGCCCAGCGGTAGTAGGTGGCGCGCAGAAATGGGAACACCCCGCGCC
The DNA here is from genome assembly GCA_031390755.1 of Holophagales bacterium. Taxonomy (GTDB): domain Bacteria; phylum Acidobacteriota; class Thermoanaerobaculia; order Multivoradales; family UBA5704; genus DATMER01. The sequence goes on along the minus strand of JANMTS010000134.1, from coordinate 18,576 downwards.
GCATCTCCTCGTGCTTGCGCTCGAGATCCTCGGGAACCAGCGCGAGAAGCTCCCCGAGCCGGGACTCGTAACCGGCCGTCGCCTCGTGGATGGTCGACTTCCGTGGATTTTTCATAGGAGGGGAGTCTACAACTTCGATGTGACAGTCCAGGGACAGTCCGCAGGGGCGCCCTTTCGTCTTTGAGCGTGTCACTGCCTTGGACCCTGAGCTTCAAGAAGCTCCTTGAGCCCCACCCGGATGCGCGCGTCCACAGCCCGGGCGCTGGCCCGGTCGGGGCCGGCGAGGAAGGGGTTCACGTCGACTTCCTGGATGCGGGGGTGGCGCTGGGCCAGCTGGCCCAGGCGGAGGAGGAGCTCGGTCAGGAGGTCGAGGTCGGCTCCCGGCTCCCCTCGGACTCCCTGGAGGAGCTTGAAGCCGCGGATGCCTTCGATCATCTCCCTCGCGTCGCTCACGGCCAGGGGGAGGACCCCGAAGCGGACATCCTGGAAGACCTCGACGTACTTGCCTCCCAGGCCGAACATCAGGAGCGGACCGTAGCGCGCGTCCGTGGTGATGCCGAAGATCACCTCGTGGCCCCCCTTGGCCATCTCCTGGACGAGCCAGCCTTCGATCCGGTGGCCCGCTCCCTCGACCGAGGCGGCGACTTCCTTGAGAGCCTCGGCCAGGCTCTGCTCGTCGCGCAGATCCACTCGCACGGCTCCGACATCGCTCTTGTGGACGAGGTCCGCCGCCTCCGCCTTGAGCACGACCGGATAGCCGATCTCGCGCGCCGCGTTCAGCGCCTCCTCCGGCGTGGCGACGCTCTTCCAGCGCGCCAGGGGGATGCCGTAGAGGTCCAGCACGCGGAAGACGTCGGCCGGCTCCAGGTAGCCGTCCGGGCAGGCCGACAGGATGCGCTCGACCTCGGCGTCGTCCGTCTGGAATTCCGGGGGCGCCAGCTCTTCCGGTCGCCGCACCCAGGCGCCGTAGCGCGACAGGAGCAGGAGCACGCGCGCCGCCGGCTCCGGGAACCGGTAGACCGGCGGCAGGTCGCTCTGGTGCTTGACGGTGTCGTAGAACTCCTCGGTCGCCATCATCACCGCCAGCACGGGCTTCGAACGGTTCCGCGAGACCGCTCCGATCGCCTCCAGCACGTCGGTCGGGCTCGCCAGGAGCGGCGTCACGTTGATCACCAATGCCATGTCGACGCCGGGGTCGTCCAGCATCGCGGTCAGCGAGCGCGAGTACGACTCGGCGGTGGCGGAGGCGATCATGTCCACCGGGTTGGCGACGCTCGCCTCGGCCGGCAGGAAGGAGCGCAGGGTCTGGCGCGTGGCGTCCGACAGCTCGGCCATGCGCAGGCCGAGGCTGACGCAGGCGTCGGTCGCCATGATGGCCGGGCCGCCCGCGTTGGTCACGATGCCGACCCGGTTGCCGTCCGGCAGCGGGCAGCGCACCAGGGCGCGGCAGACGTCGAACAGCTCCTCGATCGTATTGGCTCGCAGCACGCCGCACTGGTCGAGCAGGGCCGAGACGGTCACGTCCGCGCCCGCCCCGGCGATGGCGCCGGTGTGGCTGGTGGCGGCCTTCGCGCCCTCGGCGGTGCGGCCCGATTTCACCACCAGGATCGGCTTCTTGCGGGTCACGCGCTTGGCGATCTCCGTGAAGCGGCGCGGGTTGCCGAACGACTCCAGGTACATGCAGATGACCCTGGTCTCGGGATCGTTCTCCCAATGCTCCAGGAGGTCGTTGCCCGACACGTCCGCCTTGTTGCCCATGGAGACGAACTGCGTGAGGCCGATGCCGAGCGCCTGGGCCACGTTGAGGATGGCCACGCCCAGGGCGCCGGACTGGCTGACGAAGCCGACGGAGCCGGGCTGCGCGGGCGTGGGCGCGAAGGTGGCGTCGAGACGCACGTCGGCGGCGGTGTTGATGACGCCCATGCAGTTCGGGCCGATCATGCGCACCCCGGCGGCGCGGACCAGCTCGCGCAGGCGGCGCTCCCGCTCGGCACCCTCCTCGCCGATCTCGGAGAAGCCGGCGGAGATGACGATCAGGCCGCGCACCCCCTTGGCGATGCACTCCTCCACCACGCCCTGGACCTTCTGCCGCGGGACCAGGATCACCGCGAGGTCGACCGGGTCGGGGATGGCCGCGACGTTCGGGTAGCACTTCAGCGAGTGGACGGCCCGGGCCTCGGGGTTCACCGGATAGATGGCGCCGGCGAACTCGTTGACCAGCAGGTTGTGCAGGAGGCTGAACCCCAGCGAGTCGCGGCGGCGGGAGGCGCCCACCACGGCCACGGAGCCAGGAGAGAAGATCGCGTCCAGAGGGCGTTGGGTCACGGGTCCGGTCATGGGATCCCCTTTCGGAGCGGAGGAGGCTCGGGTGCGAGCACGAGGAGCGGTTGCGGCGCGACTCGGACGGTGACCGGCAGGCGCTCCTCGCAGACGTCGCCGTCGATCTGGGCGACCGAACCCGCCGGGGATTCGATCACGACCTCGCGCACCTGGCGGACGATCACGTCGCGCCGCCGTTGATGAGCGCCGCGCAGCAGGTCGACGGCGAAGGAGGCGGTGCCGAAGCGCCCGCCGCCCTGGAACAGGACGAGATCGAGGTTTCCGTCGTACGGCTCGGCGCCCGGCGCGAGGACGAACCGGCCGCCATAGTAAGGAATGTTCGAGACCGCCGCAAAGGAGGCCTCGAACGGCTCGCCGTCGGCCACGCCGCGGATGCGGGGATACGGGTAGCGCCACCACTCCCGCAACGCCTGACCCGCGATGGCGGCCTTGCCGAAGCGCCACTTGAGCCGGGTGTCGAGAGCAGCCAGGACGCTGGCGTCGAGACCGGCGGAGATCATCATGAGGAACGGCGCCTCGTTCACCAGGCCGACGTCGTGCGGCCGGGGAGCGAGGCGCGGGAGGACGGCGGCGGCGTCCAGGGCGTTCCGCGGCAGGCCGAGCGACAGGGCGAGAAGGTTGACGGTGCCGCCGGGGAGGATGCCGAGCGCGGTTCGGGTCCCCAGGAGGCCGGCCGCCACTTCGCGCACGGTGCCGTCGCCGCCGTAGGCCAGCACCGAATCGAACCCGGCCGCGGCGCGGTCCCGGGCAAGCCCGGTCGCGTCGCCGGGACCGCCGGTGGGCACGGGCTCCACGTCGAGACCGCCGCGGCGCAGGGTCTCGAGCATCGCGTCCAGAAGCTGGGCGTGACGCTGGCGGCCCGCCTTCGGGTTGTAGATCAGGGCGGACCGGATCGGCATCGGCATCTGAAGGCGCCGGTCAGAAGAGGGAGCCGGTCGTCCCGGGCCGGGGCTTGTACCCGAGATGCTGGTAGGCGCGATGCGTGGCCACCCGGCCCCGGGGGGTCCGCTGGAGGAAACCCTCCTGGATCAGGTAGGGCTCGTAGAGATCCTCGATCGTGCCGGTGTCCTCGCCCACGGCCGCGGCCAGGGCCTTGAGCCCGGCGGGGCCGCCGGAATAGTGCTCGATCAGCGTGCCCAGGATCTTGCGGTCCAGATCCTCGAAGCCGAACTCGTCGACCTCCAGCAGCGCCAGCGCCTTCTGGGAGATCTTGAGGTCGATCCGGCGCGAGCGCTCCACCTGCGCGAAGTCGCGGACCCGGCGCAGGAGGCGGTTCGCGACGCGCGGGGTGCCGCGGCTGCGGCGGGCGATCTCCATGGCGCCGTCCGGATCGATCGGGATCGAAAGCAGTCTGGCCGAGCGCTCGATGATCAGCTTCAGCTCGTCCGGATGGTAGAAGCTCAGGCGGTGGACGATGCCGAAGCGGGCGCGCAGCGGCGCGGAGAGCAGGCCGGCCCGGGTCGTGGCGCCGACCAGCGTGAAGCGGGGCAGCTCGATCTTCACGGTGCGCGCGGCAGGGCCCTGGCCGATCACCAGGTCCAGCCGGAAGTCCTCCAGCGCCGGGTAGAGGATCTCCTCGACGGTCGGGCCGAGGCGGTGGATCTCGTCGATGAACAGCACCTCGCCCGGGTCGAGGTTGGTGAGGATCGCGGCCAGGTCGCCGGCCCGCTCCAGCACCGGTCCGGAGGTGACGCGCAGCGGCGCCCCCATCTCGTTGGCGATGATGTTGGCGAGCGTGGTCTTGCCGAGGCCGGGCGGGCCGAACAGGAGCACGTGGTCGAGGCTCTCCCGCCGCTCCCTCGCCGCCCGGATGAAGACCCTCAGGTTGTCGAGGATCTTCGTCTGGCCGACGTACTCCTCCAGCTTCGACGGGCGCAGCGACGGCTCGATGCCGAGATCCTCGGGGTCGGGCACGCCGGACAGAATCCTCTCCTCAGGCGACATGGCGCTCATTGTATACGCCCGGTTGGTTGATCCCATTCCCCCCTCTCCCCGCCCCGTGACCGGGGAAGAGGGAGTCCTGGGTCTTGACCTGGAGAGGAAAAACAGATAGCTTAGAAAGAATTTAAAAGGGCTTTTGATGTTGAAACTCCCTGCGCGCCTCGCCGTGCCGCTCTTCGTGTGGCTTCTCCTGCCTTCATCCGTGCTGGCTGGTGTCTCGATCTTGCAGAACCCCAGCGCGACGTTCAGCACCGTCGGGCCGCACAGCGTCAAGCTGACCGCGTGCAATCCGTGGGGCTGCACCGAGATCACGAAGACGGTGACGGTGCTCAATCCGTCGCCGACGATCCTGTCGTCCCTGGTGCCCGTCACCACCGTGGAAGCGGGACAGTCCGTGCCGTTCGTCTCCACGGGAAAGGGCCAGCCGCCGCTGACCTACACCTGGAAGGCCTTCCTGGGAACGGACCTGATTCAGCAGATCACCGGTGCCTCCGGCTCGTGGAACACGGGGGGTCGGGCGCCGGGCATCTATCTGGTGACGCTGACGCTCTCGAACGCGTCGGGCTCGGTCACCTCACTGCCGGTGCCGGTGTCGGTGGTGCCGCCGAAGGAGCTGGACTTTTACACCCTCGGGCCGTGCCGGATTCTCGACACGCGCTACGGCTCGCCCCTGGGCTCGGGCACGGCGAAGATCCTGGAGCTGGAGGGGGGATGCGACCTCCCGGCCGGCGCGCGGGCGATCTCGGCGAACGTGACCATCCTCGCCTCGGCCAATCCGGGAAGCGTCTCGTTCTTCCCGGGAAACTATCCGGACACGGGCACCGGCATGATCTACTTCTCCGCCGGAACGGTGGTGGCGAACAACGCCATCCTGCCGCTTTCGACGGACGGCACCGGCAAGCTCGCCGCCCTCGCGAATCTCACCGGCGGCGGAGCGGTGAACGTGGCGATCGACATCAACGGCTACTTCGTCGAGGCGCCCTAGGCCCCGGCCGCGCCGGCCAAGGCGGACCCCAAGGTGGAGCGGTCGCTTCTTGGTCAGGAACGGATGGCTGGCGTGCCGCTGCCCCAACGAGAAGAGAGCGTCCCAACCCTGCGGACAGGTCAAGCTCGGAATGCTGCAAACCACGATGCTCGGCCCGTGCGGCCAACGCTGTCTCTGAGGCAAGCTGGCGACGGGGTCGGTGAGGAAGAAACGGCGAACCGCAGCCGATCCGTCTCTCTCCGGAAATTTTTGCCCACCTCCAGACCTTTACATGACGGACCCCAGGACATAGCATGTGCTCCTGGCAGCGCCCCACGAAGGGTTCGGGTCCTGTGCATCGGTCGTTACCGAACCTCGTCAGGCCCGGAAGGGAGCAGCGATAAGGTCTCCGGTCGAGTGCCGCAGACAAACCGGAACCCTTCGTAGGTCGCTGTCCCTCAGCCGCCAACCGACTTCGCATTCATGACCTACCAGGTTCTCGCCCGCAAGTGGCGCCCGCAGAGCTTTTCGACCCTCGTCGGCCAGGGGCCGATCGTGACCGCTTTGCGCAACGCCGTCCAGGAAGGGCGCATCGCCCAGGCCTACCTCTTCTCCGGCATCCGCGGCGTGGGCAAGACGACCACCGCGCGGCTGCTGGCCAAGATGCTCAACTGCGAGCGCGGGCCGCTTCCCGATCCGTGCAACGAGTGCACGGCCTGCGTCGAGATCACCCGCGGCTCGGACCTGGACGTGATCGAGGTCGACGCCGCCACCTATTCCAAGGTCGAGCAGGTGCGCGAGCTGACCGAGAGCCTGCGCTACGGTCCGGCCCGCGACCGCTACAAGGTCGTGATCCTCGACGAGATCCACCGCCTGTCGCGGCAGGCGTTCGACGCCCTGCTCAAGATCGTCGAGGAGCCGCCGCCGCACCTGGTCTTCATCTTCGCCACGACGGAGATCGACGCCGTCCCGGCCACGATCCTCTCCCGCTGCCAGGAGTTCCACTTCCGCCGCGTGTCGTCGCAGGACGTCTCCGACCTGCTGCGGATGATCTGCGACAAGGAGGGGATCGAGGCGAGCGACACCGCGCTGCGGCTGGTGTCCCGGGCCGGCGAGGGGAGCGTGCGCGACGCCGTGGCGCTGCTCGACCAGCTCGCCACGTTCGGCTCCAGCGTGATCGCCGACGAGGACGCCGTCCGGCTGCTCGGGGGGCTCGACACGGCGCTGTTCCAGGAGCTGCTCACCGCGATCCTCGGGGGGGACGGTCCTTCCGTGGCCCGGGCGGTGCGCCGGATCGAGGACGAGGGCTGGGATCCGCGCAACGTCTACGGCCAGTTCCTCGCCTTCTGCCGCGACGCGCTGCATCTCGCGATGGGCGGAAATCCGGAGACGCTCGATCTGCCGCTCGAAGAGGCCCAGACCCTCGCCGCGGTCGCGCGGGAGGCCGGCTACGAGAACGCGCTCCGGCTGCTCCACCAGCTGCTCGCGAGCGAGGCGATGGTGCGGCGCAGCGAGTCCGGCGCCCTGGCCGTCGAGATCGCCTGGCTGCGGGCCGCCGAGCTGCCGAAGCTCCGCCGCGTCGAGGAGATCCTGGCCGGAAACGTCGGTGTGGCCCCGGCCGCGCCCCAGCCGCGCGCGACGCCTTCCCAGGCTCCACGGCCGGTCGCCGCCCCGCGGGAGGTCCGCACGGAGCCGGCTCCGCGTCCTTCTGCATCTCCGGGCCCGGCTCCCCAGCCTGCGGTTGCTCCCCAGCCTCCGGCGGTGGCTCCCCAGCCGATTCCGGAGGCGCCCCGGCCGGCGGAGACTCCGCCGCCGGTCCGGCCGCCGATCTCCGGAGACCCGGTGCAGGCCTTCCTGGACGAGGTGAGCCGCCGCAAGCAGCCGCTCGCCGCGCATCTTTCCGAGGCCGAGGAGATCACCTTCGAGGACGGCCGCCTGACTCTCTCCCGGATGCCCGGCGACACCTGGCTCGAATCGCGGCTGCAGCAGGCCGGCAACCGGCAGGTCATCGAAGAGGCTCTCGCCGCCGTGTGGGGACCGGGCGTCACGTGGCGCACGGTGCAGGGGACCGGCGACCGCCGCCGGGCGGAAACCGAAGAACAGACCCGCCAGGCCGCCACCGTGGCGTCGGGCCTGGTGGAGAATCCAACCGTCCAGACCATCCTCGACATCTTCGGGGGCAAGGTCGAACGGGTTGAAGAGCGTACAAGAGAGGATTGAATCCATGAGCAGCATGCGTCAATTGATGAAGCAGGCCCAGGAGATGCAGGAGCGGCTGCAGCGCGAGCTCAACGACCTGGTGGTCGAGGCGAGCGTCGGCGGCGGCATGGTGACGGTGAAGATGAGCGGCCACAAGCAGGTCGTCGCCGTGAAGATCGACCCCGAAGCCATGGACAAGGACGACCCCTCCATGCTGGAAGACCTGATCGTCGCCGCGGTCAACGAGGCCGGCCGCAAGGTGGAGGAGACGATGCAGGGACGGATGGGCTCGATGGCGTCCAGTCTCCCCGGCCTGTTCTGAGATGTCCGAGCCCCTGGCCCGCCTCGTCGGAGAGCTGTCGCGGCTCCCGGGCATCGGGCCGAAGACCGCGACGCGCCTCGCCCACTACATCCTGAAGGTCCCTCCGGGCGAGGCCCAGGCCCTCGCCCAGGCGATCGTCGAGGTGAAGGAGAAGCTGTTCCACTGCTCCTCCTGCAACTCGATCACGGCGGTCGACCCCTGCCGCTGGTGCACGGACGAGCGCCGCGACCGCACGCGGATCTGCGTGGTCGAGGAGCCCTTCAACATCGAGCCGATCGAGCGCACCGGCGAGTTCGCAGGCGTCTACCACGTGCTGCTCGGCGCGCTGTCGCCGCACCGCGGGATCGGTCCGGACCGGCTGGCGATCCCCGGGCTGATGGCCCGGCTGGCCGGAGTGGAGGAGGTGCTGATCGCCACGAACCCGAACGTGGAGGGCGAGGCGACGGCGCTCTACCTGGCGCGGCTGCTCAAGCCGCGCAACATCCGGGTGACGCGGCTGGCGTTCGGCATGCCGGTGGGCGGGGATATCGAGTACACGGACGAGGTGACGCTGGCCCGGTCCCTCGCCGGCCGGCGCGAAATGTGAGCCCTCTTCCCCGCATCGTGATTCCTCCCCCCGGCCCGCGCTCGCGCGAGCTGTCGCGTCGCCTGGCCGAGGTCGAAGCGCCGGGCATAAACACCCTCCCCGCCATGCCCGGCGCCGTCTCCCTCCTCTGGGAGGAGGCGTCCGGCGCCAACGTCCAGGACGTCGACGGCAACATCTATATAGACATGACGTCCGGCTTCGGCGTCGCCGCGGTGGGCCACCGGCATCCCCGCGTCGTGGAGGCCGTGCGGGAACAGGCGGGTAAGCTCCTCCATGGGCTGGGAGACGTTCACGGCCATCCCCTCCGGGTCGAGCTGGCGGAGCGCCTGGTCCGCCTCGCGCCGGTCGACGATCCCCAGGTCTTCTTCTCCATCTCCGGAGCCGAGGCCGTAGAGATCGCGATCAAGACCGCGGTCGCCTTCACCAGCCGAAGCGGTGTGCTCGCCTTCGAGCCGGCCTACCACGGGATGACGCTCGGAGCGCTCTCCGTGTCCTCGCGCGCCGAGTTTCGCGATCCGTTCGCTCCGTGGCTCTCCGCCCGGGTCCACCGGCTGCCTTTCGCCTGTGACCCGGAGCGCGTGGACGAGCTGCTCCGGCAGAGCCCGGTCGCCGCGGTGGTCGTCGAGCCGATCGTCGGCCGCGAGGGCGTGCTCGTGCCGCCCGCCGGCTGGCTCGCGGAGGTCGAGCGCTCCTGCCGCCGACACGGCACGCTGCTCATCGCGGACGAGATCTTCACCGGCTTCGGCCGCACCGGCCGCCTCTTCGCCGTGGAGCACGAGGGCGTTCGCCCCGACCTTCTCTGCTGCGGCAAGGCGCTCGGCGGAGGGATGCCCATCGCCGCCGTGCTCGGACGCAGAGAGGTCTTCCGGATCTGGGAGACCCAGAAAGAGGCGCTCCACACGGCCACCTTCGTGGCCAACCCCGTCGCCTGCGCCGCCGCGCTCGCCGCCCTGTCGGTGATCGAGGACGACAATCTGACCGGACGTGCCGAAAAGCTTGGAGAGATCCTGAAGGCGCGGCTCGCCACCTGGCCGGAGCGCTTCTCCTGCGTGGGCGCCGTGCGGGGCCGGGGTCTTCTCTGGGGGGTGGAGATGTCGACCGCGGCCGCCACCCGAAGGCTCACCACCGGCGCCCTGGAGCGCGGAATCATCCTGCTCGCGGGCGGCCCAAAGGGGACCGTTGCCCAGATCGTGCCGCCGCTGACGATCCCGGAGGAGCTGCTGGGAACGGCGATGGAGCTGTTGGAAGAGGTCTTGGAGATAATCTGTCGATGATGAGCTCGAGAGCCAAGATCGCCTTCATCGGCACCCACGGGGTCGGCAAGACCACGCTTTGCTACGGCCTGGCGGCGCGCCTGAAGCGCCGGGATGTCTCGATCGACGTGGTCCACGAGGTGGCGCGGCGGTGCCCGCTGCCGATCAACGAGGACACGTCGCTCGCGGCCCAGTCGTGGATCCTCCACACCCAGATCGCCGAGGAGCTGGTCGCCCATGCCCGCTACCCGGTCGTCATCTGCGACCGCAGCGTGCTCGACAACTACGTCTATCTGCTGCTCGCCGCCGGGCGCCAGGAGTCGCTGGAGCACCTCGTGGCGTCGTGGATCCGGACCTACGACGTGCTCGTCCACGTGCCGATCGTGGAGCAGCCGTCGCCGGACGGCATCCGCTCCTCCGACCCCGCGTTCCAGCGGGCCGTGGAAGAGCGGCTCCTGCGCGAGCTGCGCGACCGCGGGCTGCCAGCTCTCCACCTCGACCCCGACGGCCGCGCCGGCTGGCTCGACGCGGTGGAGCAGGAGGCCTGGGAGTGGCTCCGCCCTGCCCAGCTCCCTCTGCTGTAGACCCGGAGGCTCCCGATGCCGTCGTTCGAAGTCCTCCTCATCGTGCTTGTCCTGGGCGGCGCTGCCGTGAGCGCGCTGGCCCTCTTCTCCATCCTCCGCCGCCCGCCCGCGAGCCAGGCGTCCGCGGCGTTGGGGCGCGGCGATTTCGAGGCGGCGCTCGCGGCAGCCGGAACAGCGCCCGGCGCAAGGCGTGACGAGTTGCTCGCCGCTGCGGTGGCGGCCCGGCATCTCCTCCGTTTCGCGGAGGCGCGCCGCTTTGTCGCCCGCATCCTCGCTTCCGATTCGGAGGACGGCGAGGCGTGGATCGAAGCCGGCCTGTCTGCCGCCTATGCCGGCGACCTGGCCGAAGGCGACCGGGCCCTCACCCGGGCAGCCGCGCTGCGCTCCGACCTGGTCGAGCCCATCACCCTGCACCGCGCCTGGGTTGCGCTGCGCAGCGGGGACGCCAGGGAGGCGCGCCGTCTCTTCGAGGATGTCGAGACGCCGCTCGAGAACAAGCTGAGGACGGATCTGGGCAGCGGAGAGCCGCTGTTCGCGGAGTGGTTCCTCCAGGCCGCGGAGCTCTGGGAGGCGACGGGAGACCCGGAGCGGGGAGCCTGGGCGCGCCAGGAAGGCCGGCGATCGGCCGGGCAGAGCCGCCTGCCGGAGATCCTGGCCCCGGGCGAGTAAGAGCTTCAGCCCCTTCAGCGCCCTCTTCAGCGAGAAGATCGTCGAGCCGCGGCCTTGAGGATCTTCGGCACGAGAGACGACAGCGGCAGCGCCCGGCGCTCGTCCCCGTCGAACCATCCGGACTCGACCTCCTCCAGCATCTTCCCCCGTTTCAGGGTCGCCTCGTGGACGTCGAGATCCAGATCCCGGAAGGTGATGGAATGCCTGACTCCGCCGATCCTTTCGCCGAGCGACCATCGTCCTCCATAGCGCGCCGCCAGGCTCTCCTCCGGACCGGTGGACGGCTCGAGGCTCGTCCAGGGGATTTCCCAGGTACCGGCCAGGAGGGAGCTGCCTTCCGGCCGGCGGAAGAGCAGGATCCTGCCGTCCCGCTCGACCACCGCCGCCGCGAGCCGGTGGAGCTCTCTCTCCCGTTTCGGCTTCGCGATGGGAAACCGCTCCGGGTCGCCCTCCTGGAGAGCCTTGCAGGCGGAGGAGATCGGGCAGAGAAGACAGCGGGGCCGGCGGGGGACGCAGACGGTCGCGCCGAGCTCCATCAGGGCCTGGTTGCTGTCGCCCGCGCGCTCCGGATCGAGCAGCTCCGCGGCGGCGGCCAACATCCGCTCGCGCGCCGGCCGGCTCTTCGGGTCGAGATCCAGGGCGAGCCAGCGCGAGAGCACCCTCTCCACGTTGCCGTCCAGAACCGGCTCCACCACGCCGAAGGCGATGCTCGCCACCGCCGCCGCCGTGTAGGCGCCGATCCCCGACAGCTCCAGGAGGCCGGCCACCGTCCGGGGAAACTCTCCAAGGTCGGCCACCGCCTTCGCCGCGGCATGTAGCTGCCGCGCCCGCCGGTAGTAGCCGAGACCCGACCACAGGGCGAGCACCTCGTCCACCTCGGCCCGCGCCAGGTCGCCGACCGTGGGAAACCTCTCCAGGAAGCGATTGTAATAAGGAAGAGCCGTCTCGATCCGGGTCTGCTGGAGCATGACCTCGGACAGCCAGATGCGGTAGGGATCCCGGCTCTGCCTCCAGGGAAGATCCCGCCGGTGCCGGTCGTACCAGGTCAGAAGGGCGTCAGCGTGCCGCATCGCGTCATTCTATCCAACCCGGTGGCATCCTTCTGGCCAATTTGGCAGTGCCGCCGCGGCGCGCCAGGATGGCGCCGCGCATGACGAAAGGATGACGAAGGAAGAGGACGAACGGAGAGTGAGACAAGGGGGAGGCCCCATCTCTCCGGTTGGATTTTATGGATCTACCCCTTGTGCAGGGGAATCAGGAAGCGTGCTGAGAGGGTGAGATCGTAACCGACCTCAAAACAGGTAGGATCGTTCGTGGTGGGTGTGGAACCTCCCCGACTTGTTCTGCTCCCCATAGCTTGCAACCCCCATGCCGAGTGTGGGGCTTCCCCCGAGGACCGTCGAATCAAGTCCCTGAAAGCCGAAAGCCTCCCAGTTTTCACTGGGAGGCTTTCGGGGAAGGGGCCCCATCTCTCCGGTTGGATTTTTGGATTTACCCCTTGTGCAGGGGAATCAGGTTGGGTTCAAAGAGGTTGAGACTCGCGTCTCGGGTAGGTGGGATTCGTTGGGTTGGGTGGGCCCCCTTCGATCGTTCCTACGTGCAAAACAACATCTGCAACGTCCATGCCTGCTTCGTCCCGGCCTCCGTGCCTGACAAAAAGGAGGCGTCCGGACACCCCTCCGGCCTCGAAGCCGGAGGGCGCCAGGGGGGAAGCACCTTGGAGTCGGTTGGATTTTGGATCTACCCCTGTATCCAGGGGAAAAGGAAAGAAAAAGAGACTGAGATCAGAGGGATCTCCGGTTGGCAGGAGTGACGTCTGGCAGGATAGGCACCTCCCCCTCGTATTCGCGTTACTGGCGGTGCGCAACTCTCCTGCAAACCATCTGCCTGCCGGGCGATAAGCTCCTAACTTTCTGTTCATCAATGATTTACCGACCTCCCCGGCAGGACAGTCCTCCCCCGGGACGGTCCCATCTCATGCAATTGCTACCTCTCGCTCATGGCATTTCTACAATTTTATCCGTCCCCTCGCCGTGGGCTCCCCGGCCGGGCCGGATGGTGCCAGGGCGCGATTTTCATCCGGGGCCGTGCCGGGAAAAAGGACTTACTTCCCCTTGGACAGAGGAGGGGGTTGCGGGGCCGTGAGGGTGTTGTTATGCTCTCTCCTCAGCAGTAACCCGGTCGCGCCGGTCGCGCTCAGAACCACACTAGACTGACGGTCCACCCCCGAGGACAGGATTTCCACAACTTGTGGAAAATCTGTGGAATTCGACTGCTTACCATCGAGGTTTCATGCCGCCGTCATCCCTCTGGTCGTCCCTCCAGAAACAGCTTCAGCACGACCTTGACCCGGAGGAGTTCGCCACCTGGTTCCTTCCTCTGAAGGTCAGCGACGAATCCGAGGGCAGATTGTTGTTGCGCGCCCCGAACGCCCGCTTCCTGCGGACGCTGGAGGAGAGCTACCGCAGCACCGTCGAGCATGCCCTGGACGCGCTGGGCGAGCCCCGCTTCGAGGTCCTGTTCACCCTGGAGGACGAGAAGGAGGACAGCGGCGAGCTCATCTCTCCGTCCCACTTCAATCCGAAGTACATCTTCAGCACCTTCGTGGTCGGCAAGTCGAACGAGTTCGCCCACGCCGCGGCGAAGGCGGTGGCGGAGAATCCGTCGCAGAGCTACAACCCCCTCTTCCTGTACGGTGGGGTCGGCCTAGGCAAGACGCACCTCCTCCACGCCATCGGCCACGAGATCCTCCGTACCCGGCCGAACCTGCGCGTCCTCTACCTGGTGGCCGAGCAGTTCGTGAACGAGCTCATCAACTCCATCCGCTTCGACCGGATGCCGGAGTTCCGCGAGCGCTACCGGACGATCGACGTGCTGCTCATCGACGACATCCAGTTCCTCGCGAACAAGGAGCGGACGCAGGAGGAGTTCTTCCACACCTTCAACACGCTCTACACGAGCCAGAAGCAGATCATCCTGACGTCGGACTCTTCGCCGAGGAACATCCCGACGCTGGAAGAGCGCCTGCGCAGCCGGTTCGAGTGGGGCCTGATCGCAGACATCCAGCAGCCCGACCTGGAGACCAAGGTGGCGATCCTCCAGCGCAAGGCCTACCTGGAGAAGGCCGACCTGCCGGACGACGTGGCCGAGTTCATCGCCCAGCAGGTGAAGTCGAACATCCGCGAGCTTGAAGGTCTGCTCACCCGGGTGATCGCGTTCTCGTCGCTGACCGGCAAGCCGCTGTCACCGGCCCTGGCCCGTGAGACCCTCAAGGACATTCTGCCCGAGGAGGGCAAGAAGCCTGCCGCGGCCGAGATCATCAAGGCCGTGGCCAGGCACTACGACCTCAAGGTCGCGGACATCAAGAGCAAGAGCAACGCGCGCCAGATCGTCATTCCCCGGCAGGTGGCAATGTACCTGTGCAAGAAGCTGACGGATCTCTCCTACCCCGAGATCGGCAAGCTCTTCAACGACAAGCACCACTCCACGGTCATGTACTCCGTCGACAAGGTCGCCGAGCTGCGCAAGACCGACCCCGACTTCGACCGCTCGCTGCAGAAGTTCGAGCAGCACTTCCGTTGAACCCGTCTCGAGAAACCCGCGGAAACCCTGTGGAGAAACTTTCTGAGCCGCTGCGGATATCTTTTGGCCTGCCGATTTTCTCCACTTTCGTCCGCAGGCCGTCCACAACCCCTCCGCAGACCCTCCCGGACCGGCAGACCCATTCAAGCCCCGATGTTCCAGGGACTTACACGGTTTTCCGGAAATCCGCAGACACCTTCTACTACGACGTCTATGCTATATTCTGATGCCTTCTAGTACGGAGAAGAGGGAATGGAAATCCGCGTCAATCGAAGTGACTTTCTGGGCGAGCTCATCCCCATGCAGGGAATCGTGGAGCGGAAGACCACCATTCCGGTCCTGTCCCACCTGCTGCTGACCGCGCGGGAAGACCGTCTGAATCTGGCCGCCACGGACCTCGACGTCTCGCTGACCTCGTGGTGCGAGGCCGAGGTCAAGGATGCCGGCGGCATCGCCGTCCAGGCCAAGAAGCTGCTCGAGATCATCCGCTCTCTTACGGGCGACGAGGTTCTCCTCATTCAGGAGGAACCGCGCGTCCTCACCATCCGCGCCGGCAAGTCGCGCTTCAAGATCCACGGCCTCGCCCCGGACGACTTCCCGACCCTGCCCCACGTCGAGGACAGCACCCTGGTCGAGATCCCGTTCCTGGACTTCCGCAGGATGATCTCCAAGATCCTCTTCGCGGTCTCGGCCGAGGAGTCGCGCTTCCAGCTCAACGGCGCGCTGCTCAAGCTCAAGGACGGATCGCTGGAGATGGTTGCCACCGACGGCCACCGGCTCGCGCTCGTCGAGGGCGGCCTGGAGGGCAACGGCGCCGCTCAGGAAGCGGTGCTGGTGCCGCGCAAGGCGCTCCAGGAGCTCCAGCGGCTGGAAGGCGAGGGAAAGCTCTCCTACCGGCGTGGCGAGCATCACCTCTCGTTCGGCCTGGGCCGCCGCGAGCTGATCTGCCGCATCCTCGAAGGCACCTTCCCGGACTACGAGCGGGTGATTGCCAAGGACAACGACAAGAAGGTGATCTTCGAGCGCAAGGTTCTGGTCGACGCCGTCCAGCGCGCCGCGCTCATGACCGGCGATCGCGCCCGCGCCGTGCGCCTCCAGTTCACCTCCGACCAGGTCGTCATCTCGGCCGCCAACTCGGACCTCGGCGAGGCGGTCGAGGAGGTCTCCTGCGACTACGAAGGCGCGGAGTTCCGGGTCGGCATCAACCCCGACTACCTGCGGGACTTCCTGAGCGTCGTCGAGACCGACAAGGTCCGCTTGGAGCTCAAGGACGAGAATACCCAGTGCGTCGGCTATCCCGTGGAGGGGCCCGACACGCGCTACCTCTGCGTGATCATGCCCATGAGGATCTGAGGGCGGCGCGCCGGCCGCCCCTCTCCCCTTCTTCCCGTCCGCTCTCCCCTTGCTCTCGCAGCTTCTCGTCAACGACTTCCGCAACCTGGACCCGCTGGAGTGGCGGCCCGGAGCGGGCTCCCATCTGCTCCTCGGGGGCAACGGGGCGGGCAAGACGAGCGTGCTGGAGGCGATCTATGTGGTCGCCACGACTCGCAGCTTCCGCGCCTCCCAGATCGCCGACTGCATGCGCCACAGAGGCACCTCGTTCCGGGTCCATGCGGAAGTGGAGACCGATCACCGGTCGAGCCTGGAGGTCGCCTGGATCGAGGGCCGGCGCGAGCGCCTGCTCAACGGCAAGGCGGCGCCGCTCTCCGAGCACCTGGCGGCGCTTCCCATCGTCGCCTGGACGTCGGCCGAGGCCGACGTGCTGGTCGGGGCTCCGAAGGCCCGCCGCCGGTTCCTGGACCGCGGCGTCGTGGCCAGCCGTCCCGCGGCGTTGGAGTTGCTGGGGCGCTACCGCGAGGCGCTCCGCCAGAAGCGCGAGTTGCTGCTCCAGGACGGGGGTGGCATCGAAATATGGAACGAGCTGCTCGCCTCGCTGGCCGCCGAGGTGATCCAACACCGCCACGAGTACGTGGAGAGCCTCAAGGGCACGCTCCAGGCCGTTCTCGAAGAGTCGGGCCTGCCCTTCCCTCCGATCGAGCTGCGGTACCGGCCCTCGCCGGTCTCCGGGCTCGAAGGGGCCGAGTCGATCGCCAGGGTTCTCGACGCTGCCGCGGACCGCGAACGGCGCCGGCAGATGCCCCTGCTGGGCCCTCACCGGGATGAATTGGAGATCCTCTGGGGCGGCCACGACATCCGCCGCGTGGCGTCGGCCGGGGAGCGCAAGGCGCTGTCCCTGCTTCTGCTCGCCGCCCACGGCCGCGCGGTCGAGGCCGCCGGCCGCCAACCGGTTCATCTCCTTGACGACGCGGACGCCGAGTTGGCACCCTTGACCCACGCCGCGGTCTGGAAGGTCTTTCAGGGAGGGGAATTTCGCGAGCGGCGCCAGCTTTTCGCCAGCTCGAACCGGCCCCAGGTCTGGCTCACGCTGGACGTCGGCACCATCTGGGAGATGGAAAAGGGAACGCTTTCCCACTTGTCCTGAATGCGGCTTCAAGGGAAGCTTTTGGACCCTTTTTCTGTTGTGCTCAGCGGGGAGTCCCGGGAAGCTCTGGCGGACCCCTCCTCACCAGCCGTAAAGCATTGAAATTTCGGGGCTATAGGCCTCGAAAAACCCCGTGCGGCATGGTAAGATTGCACTCTCTGTGCCCACACCCTCCGTGGGCGGAACAACCCAGTTCAGAGCGCGGAGATCACTCTTGGAGAATCCAGCGACTTATACCGCCGAGAACATCAAGGTTCTCAAGGGCTTGGAAGCCGTCCGCACCCGCCCCGGGATGTACATCGGGGATACGGACGACGCTTCCGGTCTCCACCACATGGTGTTCGAGGTGGTCGACAATTCGATCGACGAGGCCCAGGCCGGCTACTGCTCGGTCATCGACGTCGTGATCCACACCGACAACTCGGTCACGATCGAGGACGACGGCCGCGGCATACCGGTCGATCTGCACAAGGAAGAAGGGCGCTCGGCGGCCGAGGTCATCATGACCGAGCTCCACTCCGGCGGTAAGTTCGACAAGAACTCCTATAAGGTCTCCGGCGGCCTGCACGGCGTCGGCGTGTCCGTGGTCAACGCGCTCTCCGACACCCTGGAGCTTGAGATCAAGCGCGACGGTGAGGTCTGGTTCCAGACCTACCACAAGGGTCTGCCGGAAGGGCCGATCAAGGCCATCGGCAAGTCGGACAAGACGGGCACCAAGGTCCGCTTCTGGCCGGACGGCACGATCTTCGCCATCCTGGAGTTCCACTACGACACGCTGGCCCAGCGCCTCCGCGAGCAGTCGTTCCTCAACCGCGGAGTGCGCATCCGCCTGCGCGACGAGCGTACGGACAAGGAGGCCGAGTTCGCCTATGCCGGTGGCATCTCCTCGTTCGTGGAGCACCTGAACCGGAACAAGCAGCCGCTCCACCCCACGCCGATCTACCTGAACGACATCCGCGACGACGGCACCGGTCCGGAGCAGATCGAGGTCGCCCTGCAGTGGAACGAGGGCTACCAGGAGATCATCTACAGCTTCACCAACACGATCAACAACCGGGACGGCGGCACCCACCTCCAGGGTTTCAAGACGGCGCTGACGCGGTCGATCAACACCTACTCGCAGGCGTCGGGCCTGGCCAAGGCTCTCAAGGAGAACCTGACCGGCGAGGACGTGCGCGAAGGCCTGACCGCGGTGGTTTCGGTCCGCATCAAGGACCCCAAGTTCTCGTCCCAGACCAAGGACAAGCTGGTCTCGTCGGACATCAAGGGCTGGGTCGAGCAGGCGGTCAACGACAAGCTCGGCCGCTTCCTGGAGGAGAACCCCCGCGAGGCGCGGCGGATCGTGGAGAAGTGCGTCGAGGCGGCCCATGCCCGCGAGGCGGCTCGAAAAGCGCGCGATCTGACCCGCCGCAAGGGCGCGCTCGACGCCTCGAACCTGCCCGGCAAGCTCGCCGACTGCTCGGAGCGCAATCCCGAGATGGCCGAGCTGTTCCTGGTCGAGGGAGATTCCGCCGGCGGCTCGGCCAAGCAGGGGCGCGACCGGCGCTTCCAGGCCATCCTGCCGCTCAAGGGCAAGATCCTCAACGTCGAGAAGGCGCGCTTCGACAAGATGCTCTCCTCGGACGAGATCAAGACCATGATCACGGCCTTGGGC
>JANMTS010000132.1:0-9304 GCA_031390755.1 Holophagales bacterium | reverse complement strand
CCTTCCTCCAGCCAATCCCGAAGGTCCGGGGGCAACAGCAACAACTGACCAGGCGCGTAACCCAGGAAGCGAGTCGTCTCCATGACGACCATTTTACCTCAACCCTGTAACCTCCAGACGGTTTCCCGACAGGCTCCTAGGTAGGCGACGGTGTCGGCGAACTGCGAGAAGAGAAGGATCTTCTCTCCGCCATGGGCTTCTTCGACGATCTTGACAAGCGCTTCGAGCTTCCGGTCCTGAGCCGGGTTCCAGGAGCCGAGCTCGTTCAGCACCGAAAGCAGGCTGCGGCAGTCGGCCAGAAGGTCGACGGCCAACCCGGGGACGAAGCGGTCGGACCGCAGCCACTTGAAGCGTTGCCGCTCGCGGGTTTCGTAACGGAGGTAGATCTCACTCGCCCGCCGACGGAAGTCGTCCTCCGTCAGGAGCCCGTTGCCCTGCCCCCCATCCCCGGCCTCCTTGTCTTGAGTCTCCTCGCCGTTCCCGTTTCCCTCGAAGAGATCCGACTGGGAGGAAAGCTCGACATCGGCATCGGTGAACCGGGGATCGAGGGCAGCGCTGTCCTGGGTACCGATCGGCAACGGGAGCCCGGCCTCAATGGCATGGAGGAACACGAAGTTGCGCAGCACGTGGCGCTCGACCGACTGAAGGAACGACCAGCCGCTGCTCTCCAGCCGCTTGAACAAATTAGTCCTGCAGAAGCCCATCAGCCGCCGTCCGGCGCGCGACAGGTTGGCGAGAATTCTGGCCTCCGCCGGAGTGGGAGGCTCCCGCCACGTGGAGGCGACATAGTTGCCAAGCCCATACCGTGGAAGAGACAGGGAGTTGATCACCGCCACAACGTCGTCCGAAAAAAGGCGGGCGTAGGAGTCCAGGGGATCTCCCTCAGCGATGGGAAAACCCACCGTCCTCGGCACCCGCACCGGAAAATAGGAGCGGCTGCCGTCGTCAAAGGTCAGGAACCGGCGCCCGTTCGAGTCGTCGATTTCGGCATAGTTATCCTGAATGAACGTGCGGGTGCGGCGCACCAGGTAGAGGCGCATCAGCTCGCGCCAGTCGTCCGCGTAGTCGCTTTTCTCGAACGCGGCGAGCGAGTCGGGCCTGCACTGATGACGACGGATGAACTCGGGCTCCCCAAGCTCGCGCAGCAGCCGCTCCGGGCGGAGGCCGAGCCGGGCATCTTCCGAAAGGAAGAGCCGGAGTTGGCTCGACAGGTCGAGATAGCTCTTGTTGTAGGGCGTGGCCGAGAGGAGGATGACCTTGCTCTCGTTCGCCTCGATGTACTCGCGGATGGCCCGGTACCGCTTGCCCTCGCGGTTGCGCAGGTTGTGGCTCTCATCGATCAACACCAGCCGGTAGCGGCGCAGATCCGGCAGCTCCTGGGCAACCCGGGTGATGGGCAGCACGCGGGCGCGAAGCCGGTACCGCTCCCGGTAGTCCTCCCACATACGGACGAGGTTGCGGGGGCACAGAATGAGAGTCTCGAGCCCATGATCGTCCTCGAAGATCCGCGCGAGGGCTGTTGCCATCAGCGTCTTGCCCAATCCAACCACGTCACCCAGGAGCACCCCCCCGCGCTTGTTGAGGTGATGGGCGGCGATCTTGACCGCGGCGGTCTGGAAGGCGAGGAGCTTGTCGCCGAAATCCTTGGGGATTCGAAACTCGGCCAGCCCGGCCCGGGCCTCGCGGGCGAGGTGGTAGACCATCTTCAGGTAGACCAGATAGGGGGGGTAGGCCTCCTCGCGAGCCCAGCTCTGGTCGATCACCTCGATGAGCTCTTCCGAGATGTCGAAACAGAAGCGATCGTTCCACCGGTCTTCGAACCAGGCAGCCAGCTTGTTGCAGGCGTCGTGGTCCAGGACATCGACGTTGAGCTCCCCCTGTTGGGAGAGGCCAGCGAAGGTGAGGTTGCTGCTGCCCAGGAAGCCCGTGATCGGGTTGTTCGGGTCAGATCGGAACAGAAGGTAGAGCTTGGCGTGCAGCCGATGCCGCAGGAAGAGCTTGACGACGACTTTACCGGCACGAAGCTGTCGGGCCAATCGATGCAGACCCGCTTCGTCCTCGGCGGTCGGTGCCCCAAGGGTGAGTTGCTCGCGGAGCTCCTCGGCCAAGCGCCGCTTGAGGCGGACAGCCGTCTGGAGATCGATGCCCTGCACGGAAGGCAGGAGGCTCAAGGACTCCCGAAGCTCCTCCTGGGGAAGCCGCTGCATCCCGATGAGCAACCGACAACAACTCCCCTCACCTCCCGGCCAGCGTTCGACCAACCCATCAATCGACTTCCAGCCGCGCAGGTTGAAGTAGCCGACACAGAAATCCGCGCGATCGGACAAAGCGAGACCATCCCGCAGTGCGGGCAGCAGGGAGCGCTCAATGTTGTCGAAGATACGTGGCATGAAACACGGCCCCCTCCGGACCCTTCCCCCTCATTCCCCCTCAACCTCGCCGACGCGCGGGATCTGGGATAGGGGCCGATTCTATGGCAGGACGTGGGCCCTCACCACTCTGGCGATCGGCTTTTTGTGATCCAAGGCTCGTAGTTGGTACATTCCGAGCTCACCGTCGGCGCTCCGTTGGGACACAAACCGCCATTTCCCGGTCCGCGGGCCGTCTCCCACGCTTGGGGGGCGACCTCCCAGCGCTGCGGTGTCATTGCACCCGCGATTTGGTTCACTACGGAGCGCTGGGAAATGTACCAACCCGCGGGTTGGTACATTTCACCCGCCTGCGGTGTCATTTCCCAGAGTTGGGGCGTCGTTTTACCCACGGGTGCGGGCATGTCCCTCGCTTGGGACGCGGGTTTACCCGCGGGTGCGGCGAGCTCCCAGTCGGGTATCGTGACACCCCAGCGCTGGGAGGCCGCATCCCAGAGCTGGGAAATGACCCGCGCGCCGGCTGCGGTGAGGAAAATGCCGGGTGAAATGAACCGGGAAGCAGCGGTCACGCCTGCCGCAGCGTCGCCGCCGGGTTGAACCGCGCCGCGCGCCGTGCCGGCAGCCAGCAGGCCAGGAGCGAGACGGCGGCGAGGACCGCGGGCACCACCGCGAGCGTCAGCGGATCGGACGCTTTCATCCCGTAGAGAAAGGTGGACAGGACGCTGCCCAGGGTGAGCGCTCCGAGCATGCCCACCGCCATGCCGATCGCGACCAGGGTCATGCCCTGGCGCACCACGAGGCGCTGGACGTCGCTCGGCCGGGCGCCGATCGCCATGCGGATGCCGAACTCCCGGCCCCGCAGAGTCACCGAGTAGCTCATCAGGCCGAACAGCCCCACGACCGCCACCGCCAGCCCGAGCAGCGCGAAGAGGCCCGCGATCTCGGCGTACATGCGCTGCTCGAACAGACCGCGCGCGAGGTGCTCGCGGCAGGTGACGAGATCCACGATCGTCAGGTCCGGATGGGTCTGGCGAAGTGCCTTCCGCAGGCCGGGCGCCAGGGTGGCCATGGGGGCCGACGACCGCAGCACGAGCGTCATGCGCGGGTGCCGACGCTGCTCGAACGAGAAGAAGACCATCGGTCCCGGCGGCTGGAGGAGGGACTGGGTCCGGGTGTTCCGCGCCACGCCGACCACCTCGAAGGGGGCCTCCCCCACCTCGGGCGACGCCGGGTCGTTAACGCGAATCATTCGGCCGACGGCGGGCTGCTGCTCCCACAGGAGCCGCGCCATCTCCTGGTTCACCACGACGGCGCGCGGCGCGTCGGCGCCGTCGCGCTCGTCCAGGGGCCGGCCGGCCAGGATCGGCACTCCGACAGTCCGGAAGTAGTCCGGCGCCACGGTGTTGAAGGTCGCCTCGATCTCCAGATCCTGCCGGTCCAGGCTCTTGACCTCGACCTGCCTCCCGAATCCGGCCGCCGGCAGCACGTGCGAGAGACTGGCCGACGACACGCCCGGCGTCGCCCGCGCCGACTCCAGCACGCGGGCGTAGATCGTGTTGCCGCCGCTGCCCGTCGCCGTCTTGGACTCCTCAAGGATATTTTTCGGAATGTTCACCGTGGCAAGGATCAGGCCGTCCGCCTTGAAGCCCGGGTCCACGTCCTGCGCCCGGCCGAGGGTCCGCGCCAGCAGGCCGCCGGTCAGCAGCAGCAGGATGGACAGGGCCACCTGCGCCACCAGCAGCGCCTTGCGGGGGGCGAGCCCCTGGCCGGTCGAGGTGCCCGTGGCGTCGGTCTTGAGCGGCGCCAGCAGGTCGCCGCGCAGGATGCGCAGCACCGGCCCGAGAGCGCCGAGCAGGGCGCAGACCACGCTGGCGAGCGCCGCGAAGGCCGCGGTCCGGGGGTCGAACTGGATCAGCCGCGTGCCCTGGAGCCAGTCTCCCAGCCCGGCCGGCGGCCCCATGACGTAGTCCTCGATGCGCTGCGCCAGCAGCAGGGCCACGCCCAGGCCCGCGATGCCTCCCGCCACGCAGAGCACCAGGCTCTCGGCGATCACCCCGCCCACGAGCCTGCCCCTGCCCTCTCCCAGCGACGCCCGGATGCCCCACTCCCGCTGCTTCGAGATCGCCCGCGCCAGCAGGAGGTTGGCGATGCTGGCGCAGCCCAGCAGGAGAAAGGCCGAGGCGACCACCATGAGCATCCGCGCCCGGTCCACGAACTCGCCCGTTTCGTAGCCGGGGTCGAGCTGGTTGTAGGGCATCACCACCATCAGCCGCGGCTTGCCGTCGTCCAGGGGGGCGGCCCGGTCGAGCGACTTGCCCAGCACCGTCATCGCGGCCCGCGCCTTCTCGAGGCTGACGCCCGGCGCCAGCCGGCCGTAGAAATAGAGCCAGCGGGCGGCGGGATCCTGCTGCCGCCGGGTCCCAGTGAGACGGTCGGAAAGGTTCACGGACACGTAGAGGGCCGAGGCGAGGCCCGGACCCTGGAAGCCGTCCTCCGCGATGCCGACCACGGTGACGTTCACGCCGTTGATGCGCAGATCCTTGCCGACGATGGCCGGATCGCCGCCCAGGCTGCCCATCCAGAAGCGGTGGCTGAGGACGACGACGGGCGGCGCTCCCGGCTCGTCGTCGGCGGGCTGGAGCAGGCGTCCGAAGGCGGGGCGGGCGCCGAAGAATTGAAAGTATCCGCCGGTCGTCAGCCCGCCCCATCCGAACGCGCTGCGCTCGCCGTCGGAGACCGACGCCCCGAAGCGCGACGCGGCGATCAGGTCGACCACCGCCGTCTGGCCCTTCACGATCTCCAGGAGCTCGGGGTAGGACGAGTTCATCCTCGGCACCTGCTCGGTCGCCGAGTAGACCGTCATCACCCGCTCGGGCGCCGGCGCGTCGAGGGTAGGCCTCAGGATCGCCACCAGGTAGGCGAAGAGCGCCGTGTTCGAACCGATTCCCAGGGCGAGCGTCAACACCGCCGGGATCAGAATCGCCGGCTGCCGGGACAGCGACCGGGCAGCAAGGGACAGGTGGCGCACGATCTCGCGCATGAGGGGCCTCCGAAGGTCGATCCCAAACGTCAATTCAATACCGGACGATCCGTACGGAGTATTCTACGGGCAACATGCTCAACGCGTCGGTGGCGTCGGTGCGGTGCCTGGTCCCGGCCCTCCTGGTGGGAGGGCTTCTCCTCACGTCCTCCTCCCTGGCAGTGCCGGGGGGCGCGGGCAAGGCCGACCGCATCCTGGTCGTCAAGTCCGAGCGCACGCTGACGCTCCTGCGCGCCGGCAAGCCGCTCAAGACCTACGCCGTCGCCCTCGGCGGCTCACCTGAAGGCGACAAGCACTGCGAGGGGGACAGTCGGACGCCCGAGGGGGTCTATCGGATCGACTTCAAGAAGAGGAACTCCCAGTACCACCGCGCACTGCACGTCTCCTATCCCGACGCGACGGACGTAGCCGAGGCCCGGAAGCGAGGCTGTTCGCCCGGCGGCGACATCATGATCCATGGCCTGGGCACCGGGTTCGCGTGGATGGGCAAGGCGCACACCCTGTCGGACTGGACGCTCGGCTGCATCGCCGTCACCAACGAGGAGATCGAGGAGATCTGGGCGGCGGTCGACGCCGGGATCGCGGTGGAGATCCGGCCGTGAATGAGGTCACAGAACATCACCGTCCGGAAACCAGGAATCCCATCCGGCCGATCCTACACAATCAGTCGCCCCAGATCGGCCTTCCCCACTAAAGCATTGCAATTAAATGCCTTCCGGCACACCTCTAGTCTGGCACGTGGGTTGCTGTTGAAGTGACCCGAAAGGGGGTGGACGCCATGACAAGTTTTAAGCGTTTGAGAGCGTGGTTGCCCCGGAGTTGCCCGCCACGCCGCTTTCACTACTCGGGCAACGGAATCTGGTCCCTCCTCGGAGACGAAGAGAACGAAAACGGCAACTGATGGCGGGCGGGCAGCCTTCGAAGAGGCTGCCCGCCCGCAGCTTGTAGCTGACGCAGGAGTGATACCGATGGGTGATTGCGCCGAGGCCGAACTGATTCTCTTGAGCGACCTTCACCTAGGGGCGGAGCGGGGTCGGGGTCTGTTCCGGGCTGATTCCGAGCTGGCCGGTTTTCTCCGCTGGATCGTCGAGGAAGTCGGCCCTGCCCGGGTGGTGATCGCGGGAGACTTCCTCGACTTTCTGGTTCCCCGGGACGGCGAAGAGACGGTCCCCTCCTTCGACCCCTGTGGGGCAGCGGCACGAGCCACGGCGATCGTCGAGCACCACCCGGAGGTCTTCGACGCTCTTGCGCACCTCGCGCACTCTCCTCGGCACGAGTTGTGGATTCTGAATGGCAATCATGACCCTGAGCTGCTGTTTCCCGATGTCCGGGAGGTTCTCAATCACCGGCTGGGCGTTGAGTCTCTTGCCTCTTCGTTGCGCTGGCGGACGGAAGGCGAGGCCGTCGCCTTCCAGGTGGGGCCGGCAAGAGTGCTGGTTGCGCACGGGGACTGCTTTGACGACTGGAACCGGATCGAGTACGGCCAGTTGCGCACCGCTGCCAATCGCCTGAGCTACGGCTTTTCCCATCCGGACGAGCACGAGTACAAGCCTCCCGCGGGGACGCGGTTGGTGGTCGAGCATCTGCTGCGCCTGCGTGCCCGCTATCCGTGGGTTGATGCCTTGAAGCCGGAGCGCGAGGCGGTATTTCCCATCTTGTCTCAGTTCTTGAGCTTTGCAGAGAAGAGAACCTTTCTCGGATCGCTCCAGGACTTCCTGCGGTCACTACCGGAGTCACTCTGGAGCCGGATGGCGAGGAAACACTCGCCGGCTCGGTGGGTACGTGAGGGAAAGGAAAACTCCCCGAGAGAGCGCCTGCGGTTCTGGCTCCAAGAGGAGCAACAATTGGTGCGCTCGTCCGGGGATCTCTCAAGGAAGCTCATTCCTCGGCTACGGCGAGTCTCTGAGGAAGACGGTGTATTTGATCCTTTCGCGCCGGACTCCAGCACTCGGTGGGTGCCCCTCTTCCTGGAGCGTAGCGGCGCGGACCTGGTTGTGCTCGGCCACACCCATGCTGCGAAGGCTTTGGCTCTTGAAAAGGGTCTCTACCTCAACTCCGGCACCTGGGGCCGGCTCCTACCGCTGCCGGGAAGCGCCGCCCCTGAAGAAGAGTGGCAAGGCTTCCTGGAAGATCTCCACGCAGGGCGCGATCTGGGGCAAGCCCGGCCAACCTGGGTTCGAGTGAGACCAGACGCAGGGGGAACCTGCGCTTCCTTGATGAGGTGGGAGGAAGGATCGGCAGTGCATCAGGCGTCATTCCTATTCGATTCAGAGAACCGCCACTGGCAGCAGAGGGAGGATTGAGCATGAGCGATGCAATCCTAGACTTTATTGCCGGCTACGCCGCCTTGAGCGCCTATAAGGCCACGACCATCACCTTCATCACCGCCATTGTGGCCGTTGGAATCGCAGGCGTCCTGCTGATCTTGCGCAAGCAAGTCTTGAAGGATGAAGACTGGGTGTGGTACCTCGGCTTGGCCTACTTGGTTCTCGGCCTTCAATATGCACTGCGGACGGCTGCCTTCTGGGCGAAGATTAGAGCTTTTCAGCCCCAAATTGACTGGAACCTCCTTGAGACGCTCGCGCAGGCGCTTCTCTCCAATCTGAACAGTCTCTTCTTTATTTGCACGGCATTAGCACTCCTCTATCGACTGCCCCACAAGTGGTATAAAACCAAGTGGGCCTGGCTCCTGGTTCCGTTCCTGGCCAGCGGGGTCTTGGGTATTGTGCTTCCGTCCCCCTGGGATCGGTTCTTGGAAGCGTTCCTATCAGGTATTTGTCTCGTCCTTGTTAGTTGGGCAATGTTTGCCAGTTCGGGCACACGACAGAGAAGGGGGTGGGCGTATTTTAACCTCCTCGGAGGCTTTCTCTACGCCTGCCTCCACATTCTCTACGCGGCTGTTCCCCGCTTGAGCACATGGTCGCCTTTGGCAAAAAGCGTCAGCGAAAAAATGAAGAAACTCTGGCTGACTGCCACTCCTACGCGCACAGTTGAGGATGCTCTCGATGCCGGGATCTTCGGCTTGGCCTTCATATCAAAAGTCGCTCTCTTCATTGGGGCCCTATTGGTCATCATGCGGTGCCTCTCTGCATTCTCACTCGCCGTGGTCGAGCAGGTGTTGGAGCCCGTGAAAGCGAAAAGAGAAAAATTTCTTTTTAGTCAGGGGATTCTCCGCGCATTAGCCGAGAGCATCGGCGCTGATCTTGTTTCACTGTGCCTTCGGTTGCCTGGTAAGCGAGCCGACGAGGTGCTGATTTTCAGATGGCTGCGGAGGCCTGCACTGAAATATGGCTTTCAGCCTGAGGAGATATGCAAGAGGCCGAACCCGGGGGAATCCACCATCGGGAAGGTTCTCGCTGAAGGTATGTTCGTTCACAGCCACGACTGGAGTAAAGACGCGGACTTCGCTGGGGGTACGGGTTACTGGGAGTACGTTGCCGGCATGCGCTCATTAGTCAATTTCCCCCTTCGCTTTCATGGTGCCGTAGTGGGCTGCCTAAACTTTGAATGGCAGAAGGACGGAGCTTTTACGGCTACTGATGTCAAGCGAATTCGCCAAGCGACTGAGTTCCTTACTCCTATCATCCAAGCCGAGCGCTGGTTGTGGGCGCTTACGAAGTTGCGAGAACGATTGAACTCTCGCAAATTTATCGATCCTCCTTATCAATCTCGCTCTTTAACCAGGTTTGCTGAGGAAATTCACGATATTCTTTCACCGAAGAGTACCCTGATCCTCATCGATTTTGGTTTTCGCTATCAAGCTGCTGTATGCGGAGGCCATAATCTTCCTCCAAGTCTCCTGCAAGAGTCAGAGCAGCAAAAACTTGAGGCCACTTTTAAGGCTCTCCTGGGGCCAGATGATACCTGTGTAGAAATTTTCCTCTGCCAATCCAAG
>JANMTS010000072.1:0-2379 GCA_031390755.1 Holophagales bacterium | reverse complement strand
TGTCACCGATCGTCCTAAATTCCCCCCGTGGGATCACCTAAAAATCCCCCCCTCCTCGTAACCGAGAGAGGAGTGGGCATGGACAGCAAGCCTGAAATCGAGATGCTGGCCGTGGCGCCTGTAGGCGCCACGGAGGAGCCGTTGATCGAGGAGAGCGTCTGGGGAGCGGTACGGGCCCTGCGAGAGCGGGGCCTGAGCAAGCGGGAGATCGGTCGCGAGCTCGATCTGGACATCAAGACCGTGCGCAAGTGGCTGCGGCAGAAGTGGGAGCCTCAGCGTCGGCCTGGGCGGAGCCGGGCAGCGGACGGTTGGGAGAGCTTTTTGCGCGGTCGAGCGCCCGAAGTAGGCTTCAATGCCGCGGTGCTGTACCGGGAGTTGAAGGCTCAGGGCTATGAGGGCTCGTACCCGTCGCTGGTGCGCTACCTGCGTCCGTGGCGCCAGGAGCACAGGAGCACAGCCTCGACGGTGCGGTTTGAGACAGCGCCCGGAGAGCAGGCGCAGGTGGATTGGGGTTCAGCCTGGGTGTGGCTGGGCCAGGAGCGAGTGCGGGTGCATGTGTTCACGATGGTGCTGGGCTACAGCCGGCGGATCTTCGCGCGCGGCTACAGCCGGGAAGGGCTGGAGGCGTTGCTGGATGGCCACGTCCATGCCTTCGAGCACTTTGGCGGCCGTACTCAGACGATCCTTTACGACAATCCTCGGACGATCGTGCTGTCGAAGGACGAGTCTTCGGGGTGGGTGGAGTGGAACGCCAAGTTCAAGGACCGCATGGACTTTTACGGCGTGACGGTGCGTCTGTGCCGGTACTACCGTGCGCAGACGAAGGGCAAGGTGGAGAGCGGGGTCAAGTACGTCAAGCGCAATTGCCTGGCAGGCCGGCGCTTCAGGGATCTGGCCGAGCTCAACGCCTGGCTGTTGGAGTGGTGCCTGGAGGTGGCGGACCAGCGCGTGCACGGGACGACGTACGAGCAGCCGGCGCAGCGGTTCGCGCGGTCAGAAGCTGCGTCTCTGTGCTCGGTGGAGGCCCGGCGTCCGACGCCCCAAGAGCAGAGCCGGATCGTGCCGCGCGACGGCTTGGTATCCATTGAGGCGAATCGTTACCCGGTGCCGTTGAGCTGGGCGGGGCACACGGTGCGGGTGCATCTTCTCGCCGAGGAGATCCTGTTCGGGCGCGAGGGCGAAGAGATGGTGCGCCACGGCCGGCTCCTGGGCAAGCACCAGGTGGCTCTATGGACGGGGCCACCGCGCAACTCGCCGGCTGCCCAGGCGCCGGCGGAGGGGCCGCCCCGGTTCGACCCGGCCTACCTGGGGGCAGGGGACGTCGAGGTCCGGCCGCTGGGCTGGTACGAGGAGGTGGCGCTGTGAGCGGCTTTGCGATCGAGCAGATCCAGGAGCAGATGCGGCAGCTGAAGCTGATGCGCACAGCCGAGGAGCTACCGCTTTTGCTCCAGGATGCGAGCAAGGGAGAGGTCGCGTACAGCGAGTTTCTCGCCGACCTGTTGAGCCGCGAGTTGGGGGCCAAGCAGGAGCGTCACACGGCGATGAAGACGACGATGGCCCGCTTTCCGTTCCACAAGAGCTTGGAGAGCTTCGACTTCAAGTTTCAGCCCTCGATCGAGCCGAAGGTGGTTCGGGAGCTTGCGACGGGCCGGTTTTTGGCCGATGCCGACAATGTTCTGCTGCTCGGTCCACCGGGCGTAGGCAAGACGCATCTGGCGGTGGCGCTGGGCTTGCGAGCCTGCGCGCTGGGTTTTCGGACGGCCTTCATCACGGCGGCCGGCCTGATCGCGAGCCTGACGCGGGCGCACAACGACAATCGGCTCGAGGAGAAGTTGAAGTTGCTCGTCCAGCCGAAGCTGCTGATCATCGACGAGATCGGCTATTTGCCTCTGGAGCGGCTGGGGGCGAACCTGTTCTTCCAGCTCGTCTCGCGCCGCTACGAGCGGGGCTCGATCCTGATCACGTCCAACCAGAGCCTTGCCGGCTGGGGCCAGGTCTTCGGCGACCAGGTCATCGCCACGGCGATCCTTGACCGGCTGCTGCACCACTCGACGATCATCAACATCAAGGGGGAGAGTTACCGGCTCAAGGAGAAGCGCAAGGCGGGCCTGCTGACGCGGAGCGAGCCGTACACGGCGCCGGAGAACCCGGCGCCGCCCCCCACCCCCTGAAGAGCAAGACATGGCCTATGGATCCTGACGGAGCTATGGAAAACGCCAGAAGCGGCGTTTCCCACAGCTTCCTTGGACGGCGCCAACAGCGGCGCCGCCCACAGGTCCCACAGGCCCGGCGACGAGGGCGAGACAGGACTAAGACAACCGGAGGAGAGGGGGAATTTTAGGTGATCGGCACGGGGGAAATTTGGGTGATCGTTGACAC
>JANMTS010000064.1:0-5912 GCA_031390755.1 Holophagales bacterium | reverse complement strand
GGCCCTCGGAAACACCTGATCCATGCCGAAGCGGTCGTGCAGAATCTTGGTCATGGACGGAAGGGCCAGACCTTCCGTGAAGCTGCCGAACTTCTCGCCCAGCCCTCCGATCTGCTTCCCGAGCTCCTTCGCCTGCCGCTTCAACTGCCGGTCCGTCTCCTTCAACTGCCGATCCGTCTCCCTCAACTGCCGGTCGGTCTCCTTCTGGGAGACGGCCAGGGAAGCCACCAGCTCCTTCAGCTCTTGATCGGTCATCGGACTAAGCTCTCCCGAGGCGCATCTTAGAACGCGCGAGGCTGGAACCCTGCAGGCACCTGAAGCTCGAAATGGCCGTCGTGGACCCTGGCGAGGTAGATCCCTTCGTCGAGCGCCTTCTGCCGGATCTCGTCGGGAGCATCGACGGCGGCGAGGATGCCGTAGAGCTTCCTGCCTTCATAACCGGGGAAGAAACTGTGAAACTCGCGGAGCATCCTTTTCATCTGATCGAGGGCGTCCTCCCGCAGATGGCTCTTGACCTCGACGAGGAAGACGTCGTTGCGCGTTCTGGAGCTGGCGAGGACGTCCACCTCCATGGATCGGCCGTTGTCGCGGGCTCTGGCCCTCGGAAACACCTGATCCATGCCGAAGCGGTCGTGCAGAATCTTGGTCATGGACGGAAGGGCCAGACCTTCCGTGAAGCTGCCGAACTTCTCGCCAAGCCCTCCGATCTGCTTCCCGAGCTCCTTCAGCTGCCGGTCGGTCTCCTTCTGCTGCTGGGTCATCTCCTCCGACCGGGTTTTCAACTGCCGGTCGGTCGCCTTCAACTGCCGGTCGGTCTCCTTCTGGGAGACGGCCAGGGAAGCCACCAGCTCCTTCAGCTCTTGATCGGTCATCGGACTAAGTTCTCCCGAAGCGCATCCCGCAAGGGACAGGAGATATCTTAACACGAGACCCCGGCGCCTGCGCTTCGCCTTTGGCCCTGCAGAGCTGGACGTGGGCGACGAGCGAGGCCATCAGGACGCCGCCTCGCCGGTTTGCTCCTCATCGTCTGCCTCTTCCTCTTCCGGCTCCACCTGCTGTGCCGCCTCGTCCTGGGCGGGGTCGTAGCAGGAAAGCAGCTTTTCCCGGAAGGCGTCGTCGATCTCGCCGGAGGTCCCCGCGGTGGTGTCGATGGGCACGGTCTGCTCGATCACACCGTCGGCGGGGAGATCGCCGGTGACGGTGATGCCGGCCACTGGGTTCCCTTCTCTTCCTTGGCAGCCTCTTCATCCTGGAGCGGCGTGGTTTTCGCCTCCGTCTGGGCCGCCGCGGCGGCGGCGGCGCCCCCGGCGGCCTGGAACGTGCCCTGAAGAGAGGCGAGGTAGGAGTCGGCGCAGGAGACGATCAAGAGACCGTCCTGGACGATCCGGCGGGCGAGGGTCTCCAGAAGGTCCGCGTCGCTCCAGGCGGTGCCCGAGGTGAACGCGGACTCGGTCTGAAGGCTCCGCCGGGCCGCGGCGCCGTTGCCGGGCTGGGCCAGGATCGGACGCAGGAGCTCGCGGGCGGCGCCGACATCGCGCATCTCGCGCACGTGGCTCCGCGAGAGGATCTGGAGCCGGGCCGGGCTGTCCTGGAAGAAAAGGCGCACATCCGGAAAGTGGGCGGTGAGGCGCGATTCTTTCAAGCGGTGCCCGGTTTCGGCGTTTCGCCGAAGAGCTTCGTCGCCGCGCGAAGGGCTTCGCCGTCGCGCCGAAGCGCTTCGCCGGAGTCCGAAGGGCTTCACCGTCACGACGAAGCGCTTCGCCGGAGCCCGAAGGGCTTCGTCGTCACGCCGAAGCGCTTCGCCGGAATCCGAAGGGCTTCGCCGTCACGCCGAAGCGCTTCGCCAGAGTCCGAAGGGCTTCGCCGTCACGACGAAGCCTCTCGTCAGAACGCCGAAAGCTTCGAGCCTCCGATCCTTCTACAGCTCGCCGTTCACCGCAAGCTCCGCGGTGAGCTCGTGGTTGAGCCCGGCCGCCGCCTGGGCTCCGGCCGCCGCCGCGAGGGTGGCGCTCTGTCGGGGCGTGATCAGATCTCCCGCCGCGTAGATCCCTGGAACCGAAGTCTGCTGCTCATCCACCTGGACGTATCCTCCCGCATCGAGCGCGAGCCCGAGGGTCTGCACGAGCGCCACCTGCCGCTGCGGGGGATGCGCGAAGAGCACGTCGAGAGGCAGCGGGTCTCCATCCGCGAAATCGATGTGCTCGAGAAGGCCGCCGGCTCCGGAAAGGCGGGCGATGCGGCGCTCCTCGACGCGGATCCCGGCGCGGTCGAAGCGCATCCGCGTCTCCGGCGGTACGTCGTATCCGCCGCCCGTGAGGACCGTGAGGTCGCCGGTCCAGCCGCGCAGGAGGAAGGCGAATTCGAGCCGGTCGGCGCTCGGCGCCAGGAAGCCGAACCGGCGGTCCTGCACCTCCCAGCCGTGGCAGTACGGGCACTGAAAGATCGACCCTCCCCACCGCTCCCGGAAGCCTTCGAGGTCCGGCAGCTCGTCGATCATCCCCGTGCAGAGGAGGATGCGGCGGGCCTCCACCTGTCCCGTGGAAAGACGCACCTGGAAGCCGCCGCGCTCGCCGCGGATCTCCTCGACGGCCACGTCGCGCGCCTCGACGTTGGGGTAGGCCTCGAGCTGCCGGCGGCCGATCCGGCGGAACTCCGTCGGCGGGGTGCCGTCCTGCGTCACGAATCCGTGAATCTGCTCGGCGGCGGCGTTGCGCCGCGGCCCGGAGTCGCAAAGCAGCACCCGCTTGCGGCCGCGGCCGAGATTGAGAGCGGCCGAGAGGCCGGCCGGGCCGCCTCCGATGATGACGACGTCGAACAGCATGCTGATCCTCCCGAAGGCCGGCGAACGGGAGCGGTCGCCGGCAGGCATCAGGATAGCGGCGAGGAGGCCGGAGTTGAAGGGCGCGCCGGTCTCTCGACTACGGAAAGGGTGCAAACAGCTCACGCTCGAAATCGGCGTCCTCGCCCTCGGCCGGCATGGCGAGCAGGAGGTCTTTGAGGGACCGTTTCTCCATCCGGGGCAAGAGAGCCGCACGAAGGATCTCCCGATGCTCAGCCTCTGCCGAACGCCCGTGACGGGCGGCCCGAAGCTTCAGCTCCCTGACCACCTCTTCTTCGAGATTCCGCACGATCAACTGGTACGTCTTCGAGATTCTTGCGTCCATGATAGCAATGATAGGACGAGTGCTCCCCTGCAACACAACCCCTCCCGCCCCCACCTTGAAGGGTAAGGAGGGGTGTCCCCAATGGCCTTCACCCAGACCGACCAGCACATCTCGATCTCGACCCCGCTGGGCGCGGACAAGCTGCTCCTGCGCAGCTTTCACGGCGAGGAGCGGGTCTCCAGCCTCTTCCATGTGTTCCTGGAGATGCAGTCGGAGGAGAAGAGCCTCGACTTCTCGAAGATCGTGGGCAAGAGCGCCACGGTCACGGTCAAGCTTGCGGACGGCAGCTCGCGCTACCTCAACGGCATCGTCGGGCGCTTCGTGCAGGCGGGGAGCGATTCGCGGTTCACCACCTATTTCGCGGAGCTTCACCCCTGGGCCTGGCTGCTCACCATGACGGCCGACTGCCGGATCTATCAGAACAAGTCGGTGATCGACATCGTCACCGGCCTGTTCACCGAGCTCGGCTTCACCGATTATAAAAACAGCACCACCGGCGCTTACACCGCGATGGAGTACTGCGTTCAGTACAACGAGAGCGCGTTCGCGTTCGTGTCGCGCCTGCTGGAGGCGAACGGGATCTTCTATTTCTTCTCGCACGAGGACGGCAAGCACACGCTCGTGCTGGGCGACGACGCCTCCGCGTTCGCCGACTGCGCGGGCGCGGCCACGGTCGACTACGGCACGTTCGGCGACTGGAAGCAGCAGAACGTCGTCTCCGCCTGCACGGTGGAGGAGGGGGTCATTCCCGGCAAGGTGGCGGTGGACGACTTCGGGTTCGAGACGCCGTCGACGGATCTGATGAGCAGCACCGACAGCACGGTCGCCACGGACGGCAGCAAGCGCCGCATTTACGAATATCCCGGCGGCTTCGCGAAGAAGGACGCGGCCGAGGGGCTCGCCAAGCTCCGCATGGAGGAGCACGAGGCGCCGCGCAAGGTTCTGCGCGGCCAGAGCTTCTGTCCCGCCTTCACGGCCGGCGGCAAGACCACGCTCCAGAAACACTACCGGGACGACGCCAACGCCGCCTACCTCCTGGCCCGGGTGTCGCACTCGGCCACGCCGGAAACCTACACGAACGCGTTCGAGGCCTTGCCCGCGGACGTGACCTTCCGGCCGGCGCGTACCACGCGCAAGCCGGTGATCCCCGGCACCCAGACGGCGATCGTGGTGGGCAAGTCCGGCGAGGAGATCTGGACGGACAAGTACGGCCGCGTGAAGGTGCAGTTCCACTGGGACCAGCTCGGAAAGAGCGACGAGAACAGCTCCTGCTGGATCCGCGTCGCGCACGGCTGGGCCGGCAAGGGCTGGGGGCAGATGTTCCTGCCGCGCATCGGCCAGGAGGTCGTGGTGAGCTTCCTGGACGGCGATCCGGACCGGCCGCTCATCACCGGCTCGGTCTACAACGCCGAGCAGACGGTGCCCTACACGCTGCCGGGCGAGCAGACGAAGAGCACGATCAAGAGCAACGTCTCGAAAGGCGGCGGCGGCTTCAACGAATTCCGTTTCGAAGACAAGAAGGACTCCGAGGAGGTCTTCCTCCAGGCCGAGCGCGATTACAACCGCGTGGTCAAGAACAACGAGACCGTGAAGGTCGGGTTCGAGAAGAAGACGGACGGCAACCAGACGATCGACGTCTACAAGAACCGGACGGTTACGGTGGAAGAGGGCAACCAGTCCCTCCAGGTGAAGAAGGGCAACCGCGACATCAAGGTGGACACGGGCAACGAAACCCACACCGTCGCGGGCACGCGGGACGTGACGGTCACCAAGGCCGAGACGCACACCAACAAGGACAACTTCGACCAGAAAGTCACCAAGAATTACACCCTGAAGGTGGACGGCAACCTTTCGATCGAGGTGGGCGGAACGGTGACGATCAAGTCGACGGGGGACATGACGCTGCAATCGTCAGCGAAGCTGACGGCGAAGGCCACGGGCGACCTCGCGACGCAAGGGATGAACATCTCCAACAAGGCCACGGCCGACCTCAAGAACGAAGCGCTGAACGTCACCAACAAGGCGAGCGTGAACCTCAGCAACGAGGGCGCCATGATGACGAACAAGGCCTCCGGCCTCCATACGGTGGAGGCGGGGGGCATCCTGACGGTCAAGGGCAGCCTGGTCAAAATCAACTGATCGGTTGATCCCATTCCCCCTCCCCCCCTCTCTCCCCGCGTGAGGGGAGAGAGGGGGCCCTCTTCTCCACGCTGATTGATTTCATCCGCAGATACCTGGCAGTGAGCCCCAGTAGTTGTTCGGATCCGTATCGGACACGGCATAGCCGTCTTGAGTGGAGGCGGTGACCGTGGAAGTCTTCAGTTGAGGGCCGCAGTCGGCGTTGAAGGTGGCCTCGCAGGCCAGCGAGGCGCCCGGGGCGAGAGTGGTGACGCCGTGGCAGTTGATCGACAGGTCACCATGGGTGTCGGTGACCCGGATGCCCGTGAGATCGAACGGCCCCGTGTTGGTGACCACGTATCGGCGGGTGTAATCGAAGAAGGCGGTGAGCTTGAGGATCTGGGACAGAGCTTCGAGGTCGTCCTCGCGGTTGTCGGTCCAAGTCTCGAGGGTGATGCTCGGCAGAGCTCCCCGATAATGACTCTGATCGCTATCAATGACCGTGGTGCTGTAGGGCGTCGTGGCCACGACGCTGCCGGTATTGGAGTATTACCCGGCGACCCCCAAGCCGCTGCCGGGGGAGGTCATCAGCTCCCCCGGCTGGAGGGTAGTCGTGGGGGAGGTGACCCC
>JANMTS010000063.1:0-85814 GCA_031390755.1 Holophagales bacterium | reverse complement strand
GGAGAGCGTTTCCTGACGGCCTGGATCGTGCTGCGAGGGCTTTCCGAAAGGCCAGCCCTCGCGGCGGAGAATCCTCACCCCCCGACCCCCTCTCCCATCTCCCAACCCGATCATCTCCGGGAGAGGGGCCCCGGGAGAGGGGGCGCCACCACCCAAAACAGGGACAGCAAGAGGAGCGGGGGCTCCCCCTCTCCCGGCGGGGGGCGGGAGGGAGATGGGAGAGGGGGTCGGGGGGTGAGGATTCTCCGCCGCGAGGGCTGGCCTTTCGGAAAGCCCTCGCAGCACGATCCAGGCCGTCAGGAAACGCTCTCCCCGGTCGTCTTCCCTGAGAACCACCGCGCACGACGCCACGGACGGATGGCTGTCCAGGGCCGCCTCCACCTCCCCCACCTCGATACGCACGCCGCGGATCTTGACCTGACCGTCGGCCCGGCCGAGGAACTCCAGCGTTCCATCCGGCAGCCAGCGCGCGAGGTCGCCGGTCCGGTAGAGCCGGCCGCCCGCCGAGTCTCCGGTCGACCCGGCGAACGGATCGGGGCGGAAGCGGTCCGCGGTGAGCACAGGCCGGTCGCGGTACCCGCGCGTCAGACCACTGCCGGAGAGGTGAAGCTCGCCCGCGACTCCCGGAGGCACGAGCTGGCCCAGAGGATCGACCACCCGTGCCCGCATCCCTTCGATGGGCTGGCCGATGGAGGGCTCGCCCGGCTCGCTCCGAGCACGGCCCGCGATCGGCCCCGAGGTGGCGTAGATCGTGGTTTCGGTCGGGCCGTAGCAGTTGAGGAGCCGATCGAGGCCGGACGACGGGGGCGCCCAGCGGTTGGCCAGCTCGGCGGGGCAGCGGTCGCCGCCCACGCTCGCGACCTTCAGCGACGGCACGCCGTCGACGGGCAGGCCGGCCAGGATCGCGGGCGTGAGCACGCCGGTGGTGATCGACTCGCGGCGTATCAGCTCGGCCAACGCGTCGCCGGACAGGCGGGCCTCGCGGTCGGCGATGCAGAGCGTCGCTCCCGAGGCCAGCGCGAGCCAGGTCTCCAGCACCGAGGCGTCGAAGCTGAACGAGACGGCCTGGAGGACCCGGCTGCCCGGCCCCACCCGGAACTCGTCCACCGCCTGGAGGATCTGGCCGACGACCGCGCGGTGAGGCACCAGGACGCCGTTCGGGCGGCCGGTGGAGCCGGAGGTGTAGATGACGTAGGCCAGATTGTGCGGCGTGGAAGCGGCGGGCCGGGCTTCCGCCGCCGGCTCGTCCGGGTCTTCCAGCGCTTCTTCCAGCGCTTGTTCCAGGAAAACGGGGCGCGCCTGGGTCTCCGGCAGGCTCTCCAGCAGGCCGCGGCGCAGGAGCACGAGCGGAGCTCCGGAGTCTTCGAGCAGCAGCGCCAGCCGTTCCGCCGGATAGGTCGGATCGAGCGGCAGGTAGGCGCCGCCGGCCTTGAAGATACCGAGGACGGCGACGAGGCGCTCCAGTCCTTCGGGCTCGAACAGGCCGACCAGCACCTCGGGGCCGACGCCGAGCGCGGCGAGACGCCGGGCGAGGCGGTCGGACCGCCCGTCCAGCTCGCGGTAGGTTAAAGACTCCTCTTCGAACACGGCGGCGATCGCGTCGGGGTTCGCGGCCGCCGATGCGGCGAAGAGATCGTGCAGGCGAATATCCCGGAAGGGCTGGCCGGACCGGCCGGGATCTCCGGCACGGTTCCACTGGAGGAGAATCTGATCGGTCTCCGCCTCGTCGAGGATCGGCAGCTCGCGCACGCTGCGGTCCGGCTCCGCCACGGCCGCGGCCAGCAGGCGGACCAGGTGGCGGGCCATCCGCTCGATCGTGGTGGCGTCGAACAGGTCCGTGCTGTACTCAATACCCCCCTCAATACGGCCCGCAATCCCTTCGGCCGTGTCCTCCGAGTCGGCCAGGGAGAGCAGGAGATCGGTCTTCGCGGTGCCGCTGTCGACCTGGAGCGGCTCCAGGGTCACGCCCGGCAGGGGCACGGCCCGCTGCGAGTCGTCCTGGAGGGAGAACACGACCTGATGCAGCGGCGTGCGGGCGAGGCTGCGCTCGATCCGCATCTCCTCGACCAGGCGCTCGAACGGCAGATCCTGGTGGTCGTAGGCACCCAGCGCCATGCCGCGGACGCGGTCGAGCAGCTCGCGGAAGGAGGGCTCGCCGTGCAGCCGGCCGCGGAGCACGAGCGTGTTGACGAACAGTCCCGCGAGACCCTCAAGCTCCGCTCGCTGCCGGTTCGCCACGGGCGAGCCGACGAGCAGATCCTCCTGCCCGGTGTAGCGATGGAGAAGGATGTCGAAGCCGGCCAGAAGCGTCATGAAGAGGGTCGAGCCCTGGCGCCGGCCGAGATCCCGAACGGCCTGGGACAGGAGCGGCGACAGGGCCACAGGCCGGACCGCGCCGCGGAAGCTCTGGACCGCCGGCCGCGGATGGTCGGCGGGCAGCTCCAGCACGGTGGGCGCGCCGTCCAGGGCGGACTTCCACCAGGCGATCTCGGCGGCCAGCGTGTCGCCGGAGAGCCAGCGCCGCTGCCAGACCGCGTAGTCGGCGTACTGGACCGGCAGCTCTTCGAGCCCCGCCGTGCTGGCGGGCCGGCCCTCGGCGAGCGCGCCGTAGAGGGCGCCGGCCTCGCGGACGAGGACGCCGACCGACCAGCCGTCCCCCACGATGTGATGGAGGTTCAGGAGCAGCCAGTGCTCGTCCGCCGCCAGCCTCACCAGAAGGACGCGCAGCAGCGGACCGGTTTCGAGGTCGAACGGCCGCGCCGCATCGGCCTGGAAGAGCCGCACCGCCTCGGCCTCTCTCTCTTCCTCTCCCTGGGCACACAGATCGATGACCGGAACGTCCAGGAGCAGCTCGGGCGCGACCGTCTGGCGGGGCTCGCCGTCCTCCCGCGCGTGGAAGGTGGTGCGCAGGGCGCCGTGGCGGCGGACCACGCCGTTCAGGGCCTCGCGGAGGAGATCCGGCCGCAGCGCGCCGCGCACCCGCATGGCCAGGGGGATGGCATAGCTCGCGCCGGCCCCGGACTCCAGCCGGTCGAGGAACCAGAGACGCTCCTGGGCGAAGGAGAGCGGAGCCGGCTCGGCAGCTTCGGCAGGGCTCCGCCGGGCCAGGGGCGGCGCGCCGTGGAGCCCGCTCCCCCGCTCGCGGTCGATGCGCGCCGCGAGGTCGGCCAGCGTGGGCTCCTCGAACACGGCCCGCAGCGGCAGCGACACGCCGAGCAGGTCGCGCACGCGGGAGGCGAGGCGCGTCGCCATCAGGGAATGACCGCCCAGGGTGAAGAAGGCGTCGCGCGGGCCGATGCCGGTCCTCTCCAGAAGATCGGACCAGACGCCGGCCAGCAGCTCCTCGGTCGCGGTGCGGAACCGCACGCCCTCGGGAGCGTCCGAGGACGCCGGGGCGAGGCGCGCGAGGGCGCGGCGGTCGACCTTGCCGTTGGCCGTGAGCGGCAGGGCGTCGAGGAACACCCAGCCGGTCGGCACCATGGCCGCGGGCAGGCGGGCGGCGAGATGATTGACCAGAACCCCTCCGGGATCGCCCGAATTTCTCGGAAGATCGGCGTCCTCCCCCGCCTCGCGGGGAACGACGTAGGCGACGAGCTGGCCTTCCCGGACGAGAACGGCCGCTTCCCGGACTCCGGGGTGACGGCCGAGCAGGGCTTCGATCTCGCCCAGCTCGATGCGGACGCCGCGGATCTTGACCTGATGGTCGATCCGGCCCAGGAACTCGATCTCGCCCTCCGGCAGCCAGCGGGCGAGGTCGCCGGTCCGGTACATCCGGCCCCCGCCGCCCGCTCCCGCGAGGCCTGAGAATGGATCGGGGACGAACCTGTCCGCGGTCAGCGCCGGGCGGCCCCGGTAGCCGCGGGCGAGGCTCACTCCGGCCACGCAGAGCTCGCCGGGAACGCCGAGAGGGGCGGGGCGCAGGCCGCGGTCCAGGATGTAGACCCGGGTGTTGTCGATCGGGTGGCCGATGGCGGGCGCCCGCTCACCGAAGCGCCCGGCCGGGTCGGCAGGATCCGGCTCGACAAGGGCGGCCGTGGTGACCACGGTGCATTCGGTCGGGCCGTAGTGGTTGACGAGGGCGAACGGCGCGCCGGCCGGAGGCCGCCGATGCAGCCGGTCGCCGCCGGTGAGGATCGCCCGCAAGGCCCGGGGAGCCGGGAGCAGGGGCTCGGCGAGCACCGCCTCGGCGAGCGGCGTGGGCAGGAACGTGACCGTGATCCGCCGCTCCGCGAGCCAGACCGCCAGGTCCGGCGGCGAGGTCACGGTGTCGGCCGGCGGCACGTGCAGCGTGGCGCCCGCGGTGAGGCACGGCCAGATCTCCCAGACCGAGGCGTCGAAGCCCGGCCCTGCCACCAGGGCGCAGCGGTCGGACGGGCTCAGCTCGTAGAGACGGCGGTGCCAGGCGCACAGGTTGGCGAGGCCCGCGTGGACCAGCTCCGTCCCCTTCGGCTCGCCCGTGGAGCCCGAGGTGTAGATCACGTAGGCCAGGGTTCCAGGAGCGACGGGAACCTCGAGGTTGGCGTCGCTCTCCTCCCCCACCCGTTCCAGGTCCACGTCCACGGTCTCCAGCAGCAGCCGCGCCCCGGAGTCGCGCAGGATGTACGCGGCCCGCTCCTCGGGATGGGCCGGATCGATCGGCAGGTAGGCGGCGCCGGCCTTGAGCACGGCGAGCGCCGCGATCACCAGCTCCGGCGAGCGCGGCATGCGCAGCGCCACCAGAGCCTCCGGCCCCACGCCCTGCCGGCGCAGGCGGTCGGCCAGCCGGTTGGCGCGGCGGTTGAGCTGGCCGTAGGTGAGGATGCCGTGCTCCCCCATCACGGCCGGCGCGCCGGGCCAGGCCGCGGCGCAGGTCTCGACGAGACGGTGGACCGGAACGAGCTCCAGGTCGACAGCGGTCTGGTTCCACTCCACCAGCACCTGCCGGGTCTCGGCCTCGCCCAGCCAGGGCAGCTCGGAGAGCGGCCGGCCGGGCTCGGCCAGCGCCGCCGCCAGCAGGGTCTCGAAGTGGCCGGCCAGGCGGGAGACGGTGGGACGGTCGAACAGGTCGAGGCTGTGCTCCAGGGCGCCTTCGAGGCCGTCCGGCGTCTCGGTCATGAAGAGGGTGAGATCGAACTTGGCGGTCCCCATCGCCACCGGCAGGCCGGAGAGGGCGAGGCCGGGCAGCTCCAGGGGTGTCCCGCCGGGAGCGGAGGCGTTCTGGAGCGCGAACACCACGTCGAACAGCGGCGAGCGGGCGAGGTCGCGCTCCGGCGCCAGCTCTTCCACCAAACGCTCGAAGGGGACGTCCTGATGGGCCAGCGCGCCGAGGGCGCGGGCGCGGGTGCGGAGCAGCAGATCCTCGAAGGAGGGATCGCCGGAGCCGTCCGAGCGCAGGACGAGGGTGTTGACGAAGAAGCCGATCAGCGGCTGGACCTCGCCCCGGTTGCGGCCGGCCACGGGCGTGCCGACCGAGAGGTCGTCCTGGCCCGAGCGGCGGTGGAGCAGCGCCTGGAAGCCGGCGAGGAGCACCATGAAGAGGCTGGCGGCGTGGCGGCGCGCGAGGCCGGAGGCCGTCTCCTGCAGGCCGTCCGGCAGGCGGACCTTCACCACCCCGCCGGCCGGCGTGCGCACGGCCGGCCGCGGCCGGTCCGCGGGCAGGTCGAGCGGGGCGGCGCCGTCGAGCTCGCCGTGCCAGTACCGGAGCTGGTCCTCCAGAATCTCGCCCTGCAGCCAGCCCCGCTGCCAGACGGCGTAGTCCAGATACTGGACCGGCAGGGGCGGCAGCTCGGGAGTCTTTCCTTCGGACAGGGCGGCGTAGGCGGTCAGGCTCTCCCGGACCAGGACTTCCATGGACCAGCCGTCGCTGACGATGTGGTGGATCACGAGAAGGAGCGCATGCTCCTCGGCACCCTCCGGGCCGGAGCGCAGCAGCACCGCCCGCGCCAGCGGCCCCGTCTCCAGGTCGAACGGGCGCGCCGCCTCCTCGGCCGCCCGCCGGGCCAGCTCGGTTTCGCGGTCGCGCGGCGGCAGCGCGGTCAGATCGATCACCGGCAGGGTCAGGGGGACGGCCGGTCCCACCACCTGGACGGGCAGGCCGTCGACCTCCACGAAGGAGGTGCGCAGGGCCGCATGCCGCCGCACGACCTCCGACAGGCTCGCGGCCAGGATCGCGGGGTCGAGCCGGCCGGTGAGGCGCAGGGCCGACGGCATGTTGTACGAGGAGCCGCCGGGCACCAGCCGGTCGAGGAACCACAGCCGCTCCTGCGC
Source organism: Holophagales bacterium (assembly GCA_031390755.1). Lineage (GTDB taxonomy): Bacteria > Acidobacteriota > Thermoanaerobaculia > Multivoradales > UBA5704 > DATMER01. The sequence continues at coordinate 79,568 of JANMTS010000063.1, read as the reverse complement.
GAACGAGAGCGGGCCGCGCTCCAGCCCGGTCGGAACCGGACCGGCGTCCACCGCGGTATCCATTCCGGATGCTCCGCGCAGGATGTCGATCCGCGAGGCGAGATCGGCGAGGACCGGGGATTCGAACAGCGCCCGGATCGGCAGCTCGACCTCGAAGGCCTCGCGGACCCGCGCCACCACCCGCACGGCCAGCAGCGAGTGGCCGCCGAGGTCGAAGAACGAGTCGTGGGCTCCGACCCGCTCCAGGCCGAGCAGATCGGCCCAGATCGCGGCCAGGCGCTCCTCCGTGACGGTGCGCGGAGCCGCGGAGGCGTCCGCCGTCTGGGAGCCCGCCGGAGTCAGCCGCGCCAGCGCCCGGCGGTCCACCTTGCCGTTCGGGTTGAGCGGCAGGGCGTCCAGGCACAGCCAGGCCGCCGGGATCATCGCCTCCGGCAGGCGCTCGCGCAGCAGGCTGCGCAGCTCCGGCTCGATGTCGGGCGGCCCGACAACACAGGCCATCAGGCTGCGCTCCGCGCCCTCGCCCCGCACCACCACCGCGGCCGCCGCCACCTTCGGATGGGCGGCGAGCACCGCCTCGATCTCCCCGGGCTCGACGCGGACGCCGCGGATCTTCACCTGCTGGTCGATCCGGCCCAGGAACTCGTAGCTGCCGTCCGCAAGGCGGCGCGCCAGGTCGCCGGTCCGGTACCACCGGCCGTCACCCTCTCGGGGAACGAGCTTCTCCGCGGTCAGCTCCGGCTGGTGGAGGTAGCCGCGGGCCACGCCCGGACCGCCGATCCACAGCTCGCCCGCCACGCCGATCGGAACGTCCTGGCCCCCGGCGCCAGAGGCATCCGCCAGGCGCAGGTCGACGTTGCGCAGCGGCCGGCCCAGCAGCGGCCGCCCCAGAAGCGATCGGAAATTGCCCGCCTGGACGGCGTGGCGCGAGCCGATGATCGTGCCCTCGGTCGGCCCGTAGAGCACGAAGGTCCGCGCTCCGGGGAAGGTCTCGGCCATGTCGGCGAGCAGATCGGCGGGCACGGCGTCGCCGCCCACGAACAGCTCGCGCAGGCTGGCGAAGCGCTCCGGCCGGCCGCCGCGGCGCACGGTCTCCACGACCTGCCGCATCAGCGCCGGCACGGCGTGGAAGTGGGTGGCGGTCGAGAGCGACGCGACCACGCCCTCGAAGTCGAGCGCCGGGCGGAGGCCGAAGATCTCGACCGCGCCGCCCGCGAGCAGCGGGTTCAGCAGCTCGAAGAGGAAGATGTCGAAGGAAAACGACGCGATGCACGGGACACGGTCCCCGGGCCGGAAGTCGAACGCATCCCGGCAGGCCGCCAGCGTGTGCGAGAGGTTGCCGTGCTCGATCATCACCGCCTTGGGCCGGCCCGTCGTGCCCGAGGTGTAGATGAGGTAGGCCAGGTCGGACGACCGGGAGCCCGTCGGCAACGCCTGCATCTCCTCCACTGCCGGCTCGTCGACGAAGACGATCCTTGCATCGCCAGCGTCGCCAGCATCGGTGGACACCAGCTCGCCCAGACGCTCGCTCAGCGCCGCCTGCGTCACCAGCACCGCGGTCCGGGAGTCCTCCAGCATGAAGGCCAGGCGATCCGAGGGGTAGAGGGGATCGAGCGGCACGTACGCTCCGCCCGCCTTCCAGACTCCGAGGATGGCCACGGGCAGGTCGAGCGAGCGCTCCAGGAACAGGCCGACCCGGCTTTCCGGGCCGACGCCCAGCCTGCGCAGGTGGGCGGCCAGGCGGCCGGCCCGATCGTTCAGCTCCGCGTAGGTGAGCGCGCTCCCCGCAAACAGCACGGCCGGAGCGTCGGGCGTCCGCTCCGCCTGCCGCTCAAACTGTCGGTGAGCTGGCACGGCGTCTCCGAGGGCGCGGGTATCGTTCCACTCGACGAGCTGGTGGCGCTCGGCCTCGGTCATCAGCGGCAGGGAGGACAGCTCGCGGCCGGGGTCCGCGGCCACTCCGGCGAGCAGCACGCCGAGCTGGCCCACCCAGCGCTGCACGGTGGAGCGGTCGAGCAGATCCTCGCTGTAGGAGAGGGCGCCGACGATCCCCGCTGCGGTCCCCTCCGGCTGCTCCGCCAGCGTCAGCTCCAGATCGAACTTGGCGGTCGCGGTCCCCGCGGGCATGGGCGTCAGCGTGAGACCCGGCAGAGCCAGCGGCTCCGCGTCCCGGTTCTGGAGGGCGAACATCACCTGGAAGATCGGATTGCGGCCCAGGCTCCGCTCCACACGCAGCTCCTCGACCAGCCGCTCGAATGGCAGCTCCTGGTGCGCGTAGGCGCCGAGCGCCGCGTTCCGGGTCCGCGCCAGCAGCTCCAGGAAGCTCGGCGCGTCCTGCGTCCGGCCGCGCAGCGCCAGGGTGTTGACGAAGAAGCCGATCAGACCCTCGACCTCGGGCTGGGTCCGGCCCGCGATCGGCGCGCCCACCACCACGTCGCCCCGCTGTCCGGAGAGCCGGTGCAGCAGGACCTGGAAGGAGGCGAGAAGCGTCATGAACAGGGTTGCCCGCTGGCGCCGGCTGAGATCCGCCAGCGCGGCCGAGAGCTCAGCCGTCAACTGAACCGGCACGCTGGCGCCGCGCAGGGTTGGCGACGTGAGCCGCGGGCGGTCGAGGGGCAGCTCCAGGACGGGCACGTCCGCCAGCTCCTCGCGCCACCAGGCGATCTGCCGCTCCAGCGTCTCGCCGCGCAGCCACTCGCGCTGCCAGATGGCGAAGTCGGGGTATTGCACGGGCAGCTCCGGCAGGGTCCGTCCCGCATACAGCTCGCCCAGCTCGCGCACCAGCACGCCCATGGACCAGCCGTCGGACACGATGTGATGCATCGTGAACGCGCAGACGTGCTCGGCGGCGGCGAGCCGGAGCAGAAGGCTCCGGACCAGAGGACCGCGCGCGAGGTCGAACGGCAGGCGCGCCTGCTCCTCCGCCAGCCGCTGGGCCTCGCCGTCGCGCAGCCCGGGCGGCAGGGACCGCAGGTCGGCCACCGGCAGCTCAACCAGCAGCTCGGGGAGGATCACCTGGACGCCGCCGTCCGGCCCCGCGGCGAAGACGGTGCGCAGCGCGTCGTGGCGGGCGACGATCGCGTTCAGGCTTGCGGCGAGCGCGGGCTCGTCGAGGCTCCCCGCGAGGCGCACCGCCGCCGGAATGTTGTAGGCCGGGCTGCCGGGATCGAGCTGGTCCAGGAACCACAGGCGCTCCTGGCCGAACGACAGCGGCAGCCTCTCGCCCGGCTCGCGCCGACGCAGGCGGACCGCGGCCACGGACCGGCTCTCGTCGACGCGCACCGCCAGCTCGGCGAGCGTCGGGCTCTCGAAGAGCGCCCGCAACGGCAGCTCGACGCCGAACGCCTCCCGCACCCGCGACACGACCCGCACCGCCAGGAGGGAGTGACCGCCGAGGTCGAAGAACGAGTCGTGAGCGCCGACGCGCTCGGTGCCGAGCAGGCCGGACCAGATCCCGGCCAGGCGCTCCTCGGTCGGCGTGCGCGGTGCCGCGTACTCACGCCCGCTGGAACCGCCCGCGCCGGCCGGCTCGAGGCGGGACAGGGCCGCGCGGTCCACCTTGCCGTTGGGGTTGAGCGGCAGGGCGTCGAGGACGACCCAGGCCGTCGGGACCAGCGGCTCCGGCAGGCGCTCGCGCAGGTAGGCGCGCAGCTCGGCCTCCAGCTCCGGCCCGGAGCCCGACATCCCCCCGGGTGCCATGGACACCACGAGGCAGGCCATCAGGCTGCGGTCCGAGCCGCCGCCGCGCACGACCACGGCGGCCTCCGCGACCGCCGGATGCGCCGTCAGCGCGGCCTCGATCTCCCCGGGCTCGACGCGGTAGCCGCGGACCTTGACCTGCTGGTCGATCCGGCCCAGGAACTCGATCTCCCCGCCGGGGAGCCGCCGCGCCAGGTCGCCCGTGCGGTACAGGCGCTGTCCCGCAACGCCTGCAACGCCAACCGGATCCGGCACGAAGCGCTCCGCGGTCAGCTCCGGCCGGTTCCAGTAGCCCCGCGCCAGACCTTCGCCGCCCGCGCACAGCTCGCCGGGGACTCCCGGCGGCACCTGCCTCAGGCTCCGGTCGAGCAGCTCGACCCAGGTGCCCGCGATCGGATAGCCGATCGGGACCGAGCCGGCCTTCAAGTCGGCGGGGCTCCGCATCGGATAGCAGCAGGTGAACGTGGTGTTTTCGGTCGGACCGTAGCCGTTGATCAGCGTCAGGCCCGGCAGCTCGGCCAGCGCCCGCCGCACGTGCGGGACGGAGAGCACGTCGCCGCCCGCCAGCAGCTGCCGCAGGCCGCGCAGGCCGTCGATCTGCGTCTCCACCATCGGCTGGAACAGGCCCGCGGTCAGCCAGAGCGTCGTCACGCGCTGGCGCAGCAGCTCGGCGCCCAGCTCCTCCAGCGTCGGCGCGTGCGGCGGGAACACCACGAGCGTGCCGCCGTTCAGAAGCGGGCCCCAGATCTCCAGCGTCGAGGCGTCGAACGAGACCGGCGCGAGCAGCAGGAACACCTCGTCCGGGCCGAAGCGCGCGAAGTCCGTGTCCTTCACCAGCCGCACGATGTTGCGGTGGGTGACGGCCACCCCCTTGGGACGGCCGGTCGAGCCGGATGTGTACATGAGATAGGCCAGGTTGTCCGCCACCGGCAACACCGGAGCGACAGGCAACGGAGTCGCCGAGACGGACTGTGGCTCGTCGAGGCAGATCGTCCGGATGCCGGCCGTCTCCACCAGCCGCGGCAGGCGCTCGCGCAGCCCGCTCCGGGTCAGCAGCAGCAAGGCCGCCGAATCCTCCAGCAGGAATTCCAGGCGCTCGGCGGGATAGGCCGGGTCCAGCGGCACGAAGATGCCGCCGGCCTGCAGGACCGCCAGCATGGCCACCACCACCTCGGGCGAACGCTCCAGGAACAGCCCGACCCGCACCTCCGGCTCCACGCCCTCTCCACGAAGCCGATGCGCCAGCGCGGCGGCCCGCGCGCTCAGCTCGCCGTAGGTCAGCTCTTCGTCCTGGAAGCGCAGGGCCACGGCTCCGGGGTTGCGAGCGACCTGCTCCTCGAACAGCTCGGGGAGCGTCGAGTATCTCCGGGGGCGCCGGGTTGCGCGGCTGCCCGACTCGCTCAGGAGCTGGCGGCGGTCTTCGGGAGTCAGCAGGGGAAGCTCCAGGATGCGCAGGCCCGGGTCCGCCACGGCCGCGTCCACCAGCACGAGCCAGCGGTCCAGGAACCGCTGCACGGTCGCCTCGTCGAACAGCTCCGTGGCATAGGTGGCGACCCCGACGAGCCGGCCGTTCTCCTCCCAGAGCGACAGGTCCATGTCGAACTTGGCCGCGAAGATGACGGGCGGGATCGGCGCGATGCGCAGCCCGGCGAGGCTCAGCTCGCCCGCGGGCGCGTTCTGGAGCGTGAACGCCACCTGGAACAGCGGGTTCTGGGAGAGGCTCCGCGCCAGCCCCAGATCCTCGACCAGGCGCTCGAAGGGCAGATCCTGATGGGCGTAGGCCTCCAGCGAGGTCGCGCGAACCTGCTCCAGCAGCTCGGCGAACGTCGGGCCGTCCATTCCGCCGCCGCCGAACCGGCCGCGAAAGACCAGGATGTTGACGAAGAAGCCGATCAGCCCTTCGATCTCGGGCCGGTTGCGGCCGGCGAGCGGCGAGCCCACCAGGATGTCGTCCTGCCGGCTGTAGCGGTGCAGCGCGGCCTGGAACGCCGCCAGCAGCACCATGAAGAGGGTCGCGCCGCGCTCCCGGCCGAAGTCGGTCAGCCGCTGGAGCGATCCGGGCGGCAGCGCGATGGGCACGGTCAGCCCGTCGCGGTTCGGCACCGCGGGCCGCGGCCGGTCCGTGGGCAGCTCGATGACGGCCGGAGCGCCGGCGAGCTCCTGGCGCCAGTACCGGAGCTGGGTCTCCAGCACCTCGCCCTGCAGCCATTCCCTCTGCCAGGCGGCGTAGTCCGCATACTGGATCGGCGGCTCCGCGAGCTTCGAGGCCCTCCCCTCGGACAGGGCGGCGTAGGTCTCGATGCACTCGCGCACGAACACGCCCAGCGACCACCCGTCGCTGACGATGTGGTGCATCACCAGCACGAGCACATGGTCCTGACCGGCGAGCTGCACCAGGCTCTCCCGGATGAGGGGGCCCTGCTGCAGGTCGAAGGGGCGCGCCGCGTCCGCCGCCAGCAGCCGGTGGAGCTCCGCCTCTCTCGCCGGCTCGGGCAGCGCCCGCAGGTCGATCCCCGGCAGGACGGCGGGCGCGGCGGGACGGACGATCTGGACCGAGGCTTCGCCGACCTCCGCGAAGACGGTACGCAGGGAGTCGTGCCGCCGCAGGATCTCCGAGAGGCTCGCGGCCAGGATGCCGCGGTCGAGCCGCCCGCGCAGGCGAAGCGGCGCCAGGATGTTGTATGACGTGTCGCCGGGCTGGAGCCGGTCGAGGAACCAGAGGCGCTCCTGCGAGAAGGAGAGCGGCGCCGGCCCGTCCGGCTGATCGGTACGCTCCGCGTGGCGGCGCGGGATCGCCGGCCGTGACGATGCCGTCCGCGCCTGGCCGCCCTGGGGCGCCTTCGACCGCAGCTTCAGCAGGGCCGCGCGCTGGGCGGGCGACAGGTTCGACCGCAGGGCTTCGAGCTTCTGCTCGCGTTCGCTCAGGCGCTCCCCGGCGGACGGCGGCTTCGCAGCGGCTGCCGCGGCGAGCGCGAGCCGTTCCTTTTCCTCACTCAGGGCCATGGCGGCTTCCTCCCGGATGAGCTCCTCCTCTTCGAGGATGAGCGCCTGCTCGGCCAGGACCGGCGCCTCGAACAGGGTGCGCAGCGCCAGCTCGATGCCGAACGCGCTGCGCACCCGGGAGATGAGCTGGGTCGCGAGCAGCGAGTGGCCGCCCAGGTCGAAGAAGCTGTCGAAGGCGCCGATCCGTTCCACCTTGAGGACGCCGGCCCAGACCTCCGCGAGGCGCCGCTCGATCTCGGTGCGCGGCGCCACGAAACCCGCGGTCTCTCCAGCGCTTCCGGTGCTTCCCGCCGCACGGCTCCAGTCCGGCGCGGGCAGCGCGCGGCGGTCGACCTTGCCGTTCGGCGTCAGCGGGAACGCCGGCAGCAGCACGAACGCCGACGGCACCATGGCCTCGGGAAGCCGGCCGCGCAGGTGGGCGCGCAGGCTGTCGAGGAGCGCGTCGGCGCCGCACCCCTCGTCTCCTACGACCCAGGCCACGAGGCGCCGGTCTCCCGGAGCCACCTCGACGGCCGCGGCCACGGCCTGGCGGACGGCCTCGTGGGCGGCCAGCGCGGACTCGACCTCGGCCGGCTCGATGCGCACGCCGCGGACCTTGATCTGGCTGTCCGCCCGCCCGATCAGCTCCACGTCTCCCCCCGGCAGCCAGCGGCCCAGGTCGCCCGCGCGATACAGCCGCGCACCGGGCTCGGCGCTGAACGGATGCGGCACGAACCGTTCCGCCGTCAGCGCCGGGTGGTCGAGGTAGCCGCGCCCCACGCCGGGGCCGCCGAGAAACAGCTCGCCCGGAACCCCCGCCGGCACGGGCGAGAGGGCGCGGTCGAGCAGGTAGACCTCGTTGCTCACGTACGGCCGGCCGATCGGAATCATCGCCGACGAAGCCGACGCAGGCGCCGAGGCCGAAGCCGGCCCGGACGTCAGATCGAACAGCGTGTTGTCGATCGTCGTCTCGGTGATGCCGTAGGAGTTGACGAGCCGCACCTCGTCGCCCAGCAGCCGGAGCAGCGTCTCGCCCTCGCCCATGTACCAGGAGTCGGAGCCCACCACCACGAGCCGCGCGGACTCGATCCGCCCGCCCGTGGCTTCCAGGTGCTCCATCACGCCGCGCGCCACGGCGGGCACGAATTCCAGGTAGTCGCAGGCTTCGGCCCGCGCCAGCGCCACCAGCCGCTCCGGCTCCAGCAGCACCTCGCGCGGCGCGAGCACCAGCTTGCCGCCCGATCCCAGGGCGCGCACCAGGTCGCCGGTGAACACGTCGAACGAGAAGCTCGCCATCTGGAGGTGGGAAGCCAGGCCGCGCAGGCCGTAGTCCGCCTCCCAGGCCAGGTAGGCGTTCGTCAGGCTGCGGTGGGAGATCATCACCCCCTTCGGCCGGCCCGTGGAGCCGGAGGTGAAGATGATGTAGGCCAGGTTCGACGGCCCCACGCCGGTCTCGGCACCGCTGTCCGACCTGAGCGGCGCCGCGCTCTCCTCCGCGATGCGGGCCGAGTCGTCCGCGGCGTCCAGTCGGACGAGGGCGGCGCCCGTGTCCGGGAGAGTCTCGAATTCGCCGGTCCGGGTGACCAGGACCGCCGGGCTCGCCGATTCCAGCATCGAGCCCAGGCGTTCATTGGCGTAGGTGGAGTCGAGCGGTACGTAGCAGCCGCCGGCCTTGAGCACCGCGAGCACAGCCACCGGCAGCTCCACCGTCTTCGGCAGGCAGATCGCCACCCGCACCTCCGGCCCCACGCCCAGCCGGCGCAGGTACCGGGCCAGCCGGTTCGAGCGCCGGTCCAGATCCCGGTAGCTCAACCGGCCGTCCGGACCCACGACCGCCTCCGCGTCCGGCCGGGCCGCGGCCTGGCGCTCGAACAGGTCGGGGAAGCAGCGCTCGGCGTCGTAACCGGTATAGCCGGGGGTGCGCGTCGCCCAGGTCTCCAGGATCTGCCGCCGCTCCGCCAGCGCCAGGAGCGGCAGATCCTCCACCCGGCAGGCAGTATTGGCGATATTGGCGGCGATCCCCTCCAGCAGCCGGCGCAGGTGGCCGGTCATCCGCCGGGCCGTGGCGCGGTCGAACAGGTCGGAGCTGTACTCCAGCCAGCCCACCAGCCCCTCGACGCCGTCGGCCATCCACAGGGTCAGATCGAAGTTCGAGCGATCGTTGCGCACGCCCGCGCCGCTCAACGTCAGCCCCGGCAGCTCCTCGTGGACCGCCGGGAAGTTGAGCAGGTTGAACAGCGTCTGAACGATCGCGCCGCGGCTCATGTCGCGCTCGGGCTTCAGCTCCTCCAGGAGCTTCTCGAACGGCATGTCCTGCCAGACGTAGGCTTCGAGCGTGCTCGCCCGGACCCGGGACAGCAGCTCGCGGAAGGCCGGAGAGCCTGGGGAGCCCGGACCGCCGGAGAAATCGGCCCGCAGCGGCAGGTCGTTGACGAAGAAGCCGACGAGCCCCTCGACCTCGGCGCGGTTCCGGTTCGCGATGTAGGTGCCGACCGCGAAGTCGTCCTGGCCCGAGTAGCGGTGCAGCAGCGTCTCGAAGGCCGAGAGCAGCACCATGTACAAGGACGCGCCCTCCGCGCGGGCGACCTCCTGGAGCGACTCGCCCAGGGCCGCTGGAAGCTGGAAGTCCTCATAGCCGCCGCGCCAGCTCTGGACCGGCGGACGCGGCCGGTCGCCGCGCAGCTCCAGCGGCGGCAGGCCCGCCAGCCGCGGACGCCAGTAGTCGAGCTGGCGCTCCAGGATTTCGCCTGAGAAGCGGCGGCGCTGCCAGTCCGCGAAGTCGGCGTAGTGGATCGAAAGCTCGGGCAGAAGCGGCGGGGTCTGCTCCAGCTCCGCCCGGTAGAACCGCGCGAGGTCGCGCTGGAGCACGGTCATCGACCAGCCGTCCGACACGATGTGATGGACGACCAGAATGAGCGAGTGATCCTCGGGGGCGAAGCGCACCAGGAGCGCCCGCAGCAGCGGCAGGCGGGAGATGTCGAAGTGCCATGCCGCCTCGCCCAGAGTCAGCCGCCGCTCCTCCGCCGGGATGGACGCTCCCGGCAGCGCCGAAAGATCGACCGTCGGCATCTCCACCGCGAACGGCGCCAGCACCTCCTGCGCCTCCGTGTCGCCCTCCACGCCGCCCGTCACGCGAAACCGCGTGCGCAGCGTCTCGTGCCGCTCGACCACCCGGTCGAGGCTCCGGCGCAGCACTTCTCCATCCAACCGGCCGCGCAGCCGCACCGCCGCCGGGATGTTGAAGGCCGGCGTGCCCGGCTCGAACTGGTCGAGGAACCAGAGACGCTCCTGCGGGAAGGACAGCGGATAGGGACCGCCGCCCTCCCGCATCGGGCTCGGCGGGATGGGATCGGGCGCCTCCGGAGTCCCTTCCTCCTGGAGATACCGGATGGCCTCGGCCAGCTCCGCCGCGGTCGGGAAGGAGAACAGGTGCTGCAGCGGGAAGTCGACGCCGAACGCGTCGCGGACCCGGGAGAGGATCTGCGTCGCGAGCAACGAGTGCCCGCCGAGTTGGAAGAAGTCGTCGTGGATGCCCACGGGATCGACGCCCAGCACCTCGCTCCAGAGGATGCAGAGCGCCTGCTCGCGGGCGTCCCGCGGCGGCTCGTAGGGATTGAAGAGCGCCGGCCGGGGGTGGAAGGACTGAACCGCGCCCGCGGCCAGGGCAAGCAGGGCGGAGGGGGCGTCCGGCGTGGTCGCCTCTTCAACCGGTCCCGCAAGCCCATCGAGCCAGTACCGGCGGCGTTCAAACGGATAGGTCGGCAGCGAGACGAGGCGCCCCCCTGGGACCGCCGGCGCCGCGCCGGCGGTTTTTTCTTTGTTTAGCCCCGCGGGCGGGACGCCGGCGGTCCCAGGGCGCAACGCCTGGATGGCCTCTTCCAGAGAGCCGCACTCCACCTCTCGGCGGTGCTCGAACTGCCGGCGGCCGACGCGCAACGTGTGCTCCACGTCGGCCAGATTCAGGCCCGGATGCGTTTCCAGCCAGTCGGCGAGGCGTTGGCAGGCGCGGCCCAGCCCTTCTTCGCTGCGTGCCGAGACCGGCAGGACGAACCGCTGGCGGTCCGTGCGCGTGGCCGGCAGCTCCGGCGGCGCGTCCAGCACCAGCTCGACCGTCGAGCCGCCTCCCCGGAACGAAACGGTCTCCGGCTTGAGAGCCTGGAACCGTTTGAAGAGACCGGCGAGGCCCGCATCCCCCAACGCCGGGCTCGCCAGCGCGCCGCCGTGCCGGACCGTCGAGCCCAGGATCAGCCCCTGGATGTTGTCGCGGTCCCGCACCGCCTCCTCCGCACGCTTGAGAACGGCCACGAACGCTCCGCCCTCCTCCATCCGCCGGACGTCGATCGACACCGAGCCCGCGAGCGCAAGATCGCACTCCCCGTTGAGCAGGCTCTGGCAGGCCAGGTGAATCGCCAGGGCCGGGGTCGAGCCGGCGCTCTGCACCGTGAAGCTCGGACCCTTCAGGTTCAGCTTGTAGGACACCCGCGTGGCGAGCGAGTCCGCGGCGTTGCCCACCAGGAGCTGCAACGGGTCCATCGACCCGGTCAGCGCCGGCAACACGTTGAACAGCAGGTACGTGCTCGTCGCCTGTCCGGCGAACACCCCGGTCATCCTGCCGGCGCCCGCGTCTCCCGGATCGCAGCCGGCGTCCTCCAGGGCCTCCCAGCACGCCTCCAGGAACACCCGCTGCTGCGGGTCCAGGATCTCGGCTTCGCGGGGGTTGATCCCGAAGAACCCGGCGTCGAACCGGTCGAAGGGGGCGGAGGTGCTCTTGCTGGAACCAGGGAACCGTCCGGCCAGACCGACGACGGCGACGGCGTTCGCGAAATCTCTCGACATCAGCTCCTTGCCTGCTGGCGAGGGTACGACCTCATCAGCCCTTCCTGTGTAGTGCGGAGACTCCAGACAGGTGGGACAACCAGCGGGGCTCAGCGCTTCGTGCCGACCATCCCGAAATCCTGATACCCGAACATCAGCTCGTCCAGCCGGTCGCGCAGGCGGTTCACGCGGTCGGCCAGAATCCGCTGATCCTCGGGGAGCTGCGCGAGATCGATCTCGGGCAGCCGCTCGGAATCGGGATAGGGACGCAGGTCCAGCCGCTCGACGGGGTCGAACCCGGCGAGCTCGTACGTCAACTTCAGGCTCTCCGGATGGACCGGCCGCTGGTGCGTGGGGTCGAGCCAGAAGCTCCGCGCCGCCACCAGCATCGAGAGCGGATTCGGAGTCTCCAGGATCAGCACACCGCCCGGCTTGAGCGCCCGCCAGGCCAGCCGCACCAGGCGGTCGAGCAGGCCCGCGGGGAGATGCTCGATGACGTGGAAGGAGACCACGCCGGCCAGGCTGCCTTCGGGAAGAGCGGCGAGCGACGCGAAGGCGTCCCCCTCCTCCGCTTCCAGCCCCCGCTCCCGGCAGAGCGCCACCATGCGGGCGCTGCTGTCGATGCCGCGGGCCGGAATCCCCTGGTCGCGAAGCAGCGCCAGGGCCTCGCCCCGGCCGCATCCCACGTCCAGGACGGCACCGGCCGGCAGCTTCCGCAGCCACGGGAGATAGGCCGCGATCCGCTCGCGGATCTCTTCTTCCGTGCCGCGGTAGCGCCGCTCCAGCTCCAGGTAGCCGTGCTCCTCGTGGGCGCGGGAAATCGTCTCGACCGTGGGCTGGACCGCCGGAGGCTGCTCCGACGCTTCCGCCGTCTGCACCACCGACAGCGCAGCGCCGAGGCTGCCGAGCAGGTCGCGGACCTCGCGCCGGTAGCGGTCGACCTTCTGGTCGGCGCGGGCGAAGAGCGCGTCGTTGTGGCGCATGATCTCCTGGATGCCCTCGGCGTCGAGCGCCTCCAGGTACTCCAGGCGGCGGCGGTACTCGTCGCGGACCTCCTGGGCGCGATGCAGCTGCTCGAGCAGGATGACGTTGAAGACCCGCTGGCGTTCCCAGAGGTCGTTCTGCGGGACCTTCACGAGGGGACGGAACAGGCGCTTGACCGCCACCAGAAGGCGGCCGAGAGGACCGCGATGGCTCCGGATCGGGAACGCATGGTCCCCCTTCCACAACCACTCCCAGTCGGTCAGATCGCGGGTGGGCTCGGTCAGAAAGTCGTCGATGGACGGCGAACGGCGTTCCCGGGTCTCGGTGCCGCTCGCCGTCATCTCGGATTCTGAAGGGGCCGAAGCCCCGACTACTCTTCGGCGACGACCGAGACCGTGATCTCAGCCGTGACTTCAGAGTGCAGGTCGATGGCGACCTTGTGATCGCCGAGGGTCTTGATGCCCCCCTCGACGTCGATCCGCCGCCGGTCGATGGTGACGCCCTTGGCTTCGAGAGCCTCGGCCACGTCGCCCGCGGTCACCGAGCCGTAGAGCGTGCCGGTCTCGCCGACGCGCTTCGGAATGGTGATCGTGAGGCCCGAGAGCTGGTTCGCCACGGCCTGCGCGGCGTCCTTCTCCTTGGCATGGACGGCGTCGATCTTCTTGCGGCTCTGCTCGAAGTGCTTCACGTTGGAAGGCGTGGCCTCCAACGCGAGGCCCTGCGGCAGCAGGTAGTTGCGGCCATAGCCGGGCTTGACCTCGAAGGTCTCGCCGCGCTTGCCGAGGTTGCGCTGGTCGGTGAGCAGAATGACTTTCATGCTCGCCTCCTAGTCCGTGGTGAAGGGGATCAACGCCAGATGGCGCGCCCGCTTGATAGCCTGCTGCAGGGGACGCTGGTGCGTCGCGCAGGTGCCGGAGATCCGCCTGGGCAGGATCTTCGACCGTTCGGGGATGAACTGCTGCAGCAGCTTCACGTCCTTGTAATCGATGTAGTCGATCTTGTCGGCGCAGAACTTACAGACCTTCCGGCGCCGGAAGAAGACCTTTCTCGGGCGTCCCATCTCAGGCCTCCTCTCCGCCGTCGAGCATGTCGTCGACGTCGTCGGCAGCATCGGCAACGTCGGCGGCATTGGCGGCGTTGGCGGCGTTGGCAGCGTTGGGGGAATGAATGTCGGAGGGCGTTCCGCCGGCCGGGTGGGCCTGCTCGCGGCGCGCGGCCCGCTTCAGGTCCTCGTCGATGCGGACGGTCAGGTAGCGCAGGATCTTGTCGTTCTGCCGCATGCGGTGCTCGACCTCAGGCAGCGACGTCTTTCCACCCTGGCTGGTGATGCCGAAGAGGACATACTTGCCCTCGTTCAGCTTTTCGATCGGGTAGGCGAGCTTGCGCCGTCCCCAGTTCTCTTCCTTGACGATCTCGGAGCCGCCGGCAGTGATCATCTGCCTGTACTCCTGGATCATCGTTACGACGTCCTCGTCGGACACGCGAGGGTCCACGACGAAGACGAGCTCATAGAGGCGCATGGATACTAGAACCTCCCTATGGCCTTCGGTCCCGCTTCCTGCGGAACAGAGAGGTGAATGGTGCGACTCCGGACGCAGTCCGGGCCGGCGATGACAAGGCCGATGAGTCTACGCCTCCCCCACGCGAAACGCAAGACGTTGGGGTGCGAGTACAATCCGCGCTCGCATGTGGAAGCCAGGAGATCGACTCACCCATCGTTTCAATCCCGAGCTGGGGCCCGGCCAGGTCGTGGAGGTGAGCGGGCGCAACGTCGTCGTTCACTTCCCCGACAGCGCCGAGACCCTGGCCTTCTCCACCGGCTCGGACGCGCTCGTGCCGCTGCTCCTCGTCCCCGGCGCCAGGGCGCGGCTGGACGAGACCCACGAGACGGTCGTGGTCGCCGCCTGCGAGGCCGGCTTCTGCCGCCTGGAGGACGGCCGCGAGGTGCCCGCCGCGGATCTCTGGCCGCTTCCCGTGGCCCTGCCGCCGGCCGAGCGCCTCGCCCGCGGCCAGGTGGACAGCTACGACGACTTCCTCAACCGCCTCGACGGTCTCCGCCTCCAGCGCCTGCGCCAGGCCGGCGGTCTCGGCTCGTTCCTGGGCGGCCGCATCCAGATCTTCCCCCACCAGCTCCACGCCGCCGAGCGCGCCTGCCACAGCGATCCCGTGCGCTGGCTGCTCGCCGACGAGGTGGGCCTGGGCAAGACGGTCGAGGCCTGCCTCATCCTCAACCGCCTCCTCCAGACCGGCCGCGCCGACCGCACGCTGATCGTGGCCCCGGAGACGCTGACTCTCCAGTGGCTCGGCGAGCTGTGGCGCAAGTACCACCAGGTGTTCGTGCTCCTGGACGAGAAGCGTCTCGCCGACGTGGCCCGCGACCACGGTCCGGACTTCAACCCGTTCGACGTCCACCGCCGGGTGATCGTCGGCCTCGACCTGCTCGCCTCCCGCCGCCGCCTCACCGAGCAGGCGGTGGCGGCCGGCATCGATCTGCTGGTCGTCGACGAGGCCCATCACCTGCGCCGGCCGCCGGGCCATCCCGGCAACGAGGCCTACCGCGCGGTCGCGCCGATCGCGGCGCTCGGCCGCCACGCCCTGCTGCTCTCGGCCACGCCGCTCGAAGACGACGCCCACGGCTTCTTCCGCCTGCTCCAGCTCCTCCGCCCCGAGGAGTTTCCCGAGGAGGAGAGCTTCGCTGAGCGGCTGGCCCGCCGCGAGCCGCTGCCGCCCTGCACCAGCTCAGCCCGGCGCGCGGATATTGGAGGCCTGCCGCCGCGCGTCGGCGTCCCCATCGAGATCGAGAGCCCGGGCTGGAAGCCGCTGCTGGACCTGGAGCGCCGGATGCGCGCGCTGCCCACGGGCAATCCGCTCGCCGAGCGCCGCAAGGCGGACCGCATCGTGCGCGCCCTCGCCTCGCCGTCCGCGCTGGCGGCCGCCCCGGGAGCCGACAAGGACGATTTCGTCCTCTCGTCCCTCCTCTCCGAAGCCGAGCGCCTCGATCCCCGCGTCCAGTGGCTCGCCGAGCAGGCCGCGCGCTGGCAGCAGGCGGGCGAGAAGACGCTCGTCTTCGTGGCGCACAAGGAGACCCTGGACCGCCTGAAGCCGGCCATCGAGCGCGAGGGCCGGGCGCGGGTCGGCCTCTTCCATGAGGATCTCCCGGCCGAGCGGCGGGACATCGAGGTGGCGCAGTTCCGGCTCCCCGAGGGTCCGGGCGTGATGATCTCGACCGAGGCCGGAGGCGAAGGGCGCAACTTCGAGTTCTGCCGCCGGCTCGTGCTCTTCGACCTGCCCTGGAATCCGGCCGTGGTCGAGCAGCGCATCGGCCGGCTGGACCGCATCGGCCGCACGATTCCGACCGAGATCGTCTACTTCCGTCCGCCCGCGGGCCTGGGACGAGCCGTGGCGGGTCTCTACGAGGCCATCGGCCTGTTCGAGGAGCCGCTCGGCGGCATGGAGCGCGAGCTGCGGCACGTGGCCCGCGCCGTGGAGAAGGAAGCTCTCCACGGTCCGGCTGACGTGGACCCGGCCGTCTTCGACGCCGTGCTGCGCGAGGCCCAGGAGGCCCACGACCGGGTCCGCAACGCGGCCTATCACGAGCTGCACCGCGACCCATACAAGCCGGAGATGGCGGCCGAGATCCTCTCCCGCGTGCCGCCCGACCTGGACCAGCTCAACGAGAACGTGGTGCTCCGCGCCGCCGGCCGCTTCGGCTTCCTGCTGGAGCCGCAGACCGGGCACGGCGTCTGGGCCATCGAGTACGGCTGGGAGGCGCTGGTCGACCACATCCCCGGAGTGGCGCCGGGCTCGCGCTACCTGGGAACCTTCGACCGCGCCGAGGCCGTGGAGCGCGAGACCCTGGAGTTCTTCGCCTCCGGCCATCCCCTGGTCGAAGGCGTCCTCTGGGAGCTGGAGGACGGCCCGCGCGGCCAGGTGGCCCTCCTCCAGGTGCATGGAGACGAGGAGGTCTTCGGCCTCCTCGCGATCTACCGCCGCGGCGTCGACCTCGAAGCCATCGCCGTGGACAGCCAGGGCCGCCCCCGGCCGGATCTCGCCGCGAGGCTGACCGCGCCCGATGTGGCCACCGAGCCCGTCGAAGCGAAGAAGTGGACGAGCCAGGCGAGCTGGAACAAGGCGATCCGCCGCATGGCCGCCGGCCTGCCGGAAGGCCAGCCGCAGGCGGTGGCGGCGTTCCGGGTCAGAAAAGGCCGCTGAGGGGTTGATCCCATCCTCCCTCTCCCCAGCCCTCTCCCTCGCACGGCGAGGGAGAGGGGGCCGTTGCCACTTCCCCCTACACCCGCAGCCGCCGCGCGTACATCTCTTCATACAGCGGCTGGCAGACCTCGATCACCGCCCGGTGCTCATCCGGCACGCGGTGCTCCCGCTCCCGCCAGGGCTCGAAGCCGGTGCTCTTGAGCACGGCGTCGTACCAGTAGGGCGACCACACGCCGTCTGTGTCGCGCGGGCCGGCCGGCCAGTGGAGCATGCGGTCGGTGAAGTCGAGCCCGAGCCGGCCGCACCAGGCGCGCAGGTGGGCCTCCGGCTCCTTGAGGAAGTCCCCGGCGTCGATCACAACGGGTTCTTCGCCAATCTGGGCACGCACAAGCTCGTAGATCTCCCGCTGGCGCGGCACGCCGATGTCGTCCGCCGTCACCGTGGGGCGGCTCTTCACGTAGGAGAGCAGCACTTCCCGCGGGTCGCGGATCAGAAAGGCATGGACGACCTCGGGAAACCAGTCCGTCCCCACTTCGGGCAGCAGGTGATGCGTCATGTGTTTCTGGTAGTAGACCTGTCGCCCCCGCGGGATCGGCCCCGTGAGACCGGTCACGACCTTGCGCCAGTCCGGCTCCCCCGCCGCGATGACCTCCTCGCGGCCGGGATGATCGAGCCCCGTCCGGTCCAGATAGAAGGAATAGAGCGGCTCGTCGACCACCGTCGCATCCGGCCGGTTCTCCCAGGCTCGCATCATGGCGGTCGAGATGTTGCGCGGCCCCGACCACGCCGCGATCCGCAGGCTCACGACGGTCTCCCGGCAGCACCGTCGGCCACATCGCGGGCCACCAGCTCCTTGTAGAGGCCCTGCAGGCGCTCGACCATCGGCCCCCGCGCCCCGTCGTTCAGAATCCGCCCGTCCACTTCGGTCGCATGAACCACCCCAGCGAACGTGCCGGTCACGAACGCCTCGTCCGCTCCGTAAACCTCCAGCAGCGAGAAGTCCTTCTCGAACACCGGGATGCCCGCCTCGCGGCAGACGCGGATCACGTTGCCGCGCGTGATGCCGGGGATGCAGTAGCGCCCCGACGAGGTCCAGACCTCGCCCTTGCGCACGATGAAGAAGTGGGTCGAGTTGCACGTCGCCACGAAGCCGTGGGGATCGAGCATCAGCGCCTCGTCATACCCTGCCTGGGTGGCCTGGATGCAGGCCGTGACGCAGTTGATCTTGCTGTGGCTGTTGAGCTTGGGGTCCTGCACATCCGGATATCCGCGCCGCACGTGGACCGTGAACACCCGCACACCCCGGGCCACCAGCTCGGGCTTGGGCGCCTTGTGCTCGGGGATGATGACCACCGTGGCCTTGCCGATCGTGAGCCGCGGATCCTGGTACGGCGTGCGCTTGACGCCCCGCGTGACCATGAGCCGCACATGGACGCCGTCGGTCATCCCGTTGGCCTCGACCGTCTCGTGCAGCGCGCGGATCATCTCGGCCTTGGAGAGCCCGATGTCCATCATCAAAGCCTTGGCCGCCTCGTAGAGCCGGTCCAGATGGGCGTCGACGAACGCGAACCCGCCCGAAGCGAGCCGCAGCCCCTCCCACACGCCGTCCCCGAGCACGAACCCCGAGTCGAACACCGAGACTTTCGCCTCGTCGCGGGGAAACAGCTCGCCGTTGATCCAGATCCGGACCGCCGCGTTGCGCGGATCGTCCTGGTACTCGTGAACGCCGGTTGTCTTTTCCTTCGGGTCCATGGCTCTCCTCGCGAGGATGGGAGAATCCTAACTGATGTGGTGGGGTGGCTCGCTGTGACCACGCGAACGATGACATTGGTGTCGAGCGAGATTCCGAACGAAGCAAACGAGCCTCTGGGTGAAGCCATGTCAAGTTGACCGCGGCCGGCGAGTCAGCCAGCCGGCAGAGTCCAGAGGGTTCAGAGATCAGAGGAGAATGGGAGCAGAGCGACGCGGAACCCTTCGAGTTCGCTTCGGAATAACTGCCGGGGGAACCGCTCTTCCCGGCCGCGGAACGTACAAGACGCGCGCCCGGAGTTGCGGAAGCACGAGCCGCCGCGCACGACGCGGAAGAGTTTCTGCACTGCTACAGTATCTTCCCGACCGTCCTTCGCCTCGTAGGGATACTCTTTAAAGACGCTCCGCGTCCACTCCCATGCGTTACCGCTCATCTCCTCACAGCCATAAGGGCTCGCCCCACCCGGGAAGCAGCCTACCGTGCTGACGCCCTCGACTCCGCCTTCCGACGTGTTCGCCAGGTCAGGGTTGAAATTGCCACCCCATGGATACCGGCCGCCATCCGGCCCCCGAGCCGCCTTCTCCCACTCCGCCTCCGAAGGTAGAGTCACACTCCAGCCATCTTTTAGATGTCCGTTCTTCCGCCAGCGATCTTCCAACCAACGGCAGAAGGCCAGGGCCTCCGGCCAGCTAACCCATCTCACCGGCTGGTTCGCCAGACCACGCAGGCTGTCCGGATCCTCCGGCTTCGTGTCTGTCGCATCCACATACTCGCGGAACTGGGCTACGGTCACCGGGTAGCGGCCGATCCGGTATTCGTAAGCAAGAAGACAGTCGTGAGCAGGCCGTTCGTTGTCGAAGCCTTTAAGGTCGTTGGCTTCACTCCCCATCCGGAAAGACCCGGCGGGCACGGTGCGGAATTCCATCCCGTCCGCCGTCATCACCTCCGGCCGGGGGTCTCCCACCGCTGCCAGAGCCCTGCCCGCGGCAGCCCGGCGTGGCGATACCACCCGCCCGTGAGCGGCCATCGTCTCCAGGAGAGCCGCCGCGACCTTCTGACGACAGGACGCGCTGACCGAGGCACGGCCCGCATCCGCCACCGCCTCTCCCATCCAGATCGCGGCCTCCCCGGGCGGCCCCGGAGCCTTTGCGAGAAGGCCCTCGACCACTTCGCTCGCCCCCTCCTCCCACTGATCCACGATCCCCAGGTACCCCACCGTCAGGAGCACCACCTCGTGCCAGGGAGCCTCTCCGATGTGGGCCGCCAGCGTCTCCACGAGAGCGGCCCGATCCTTCCGCGCCTGCCAGGCGAGCGCCACCGCGGCCAGGTACTCCTGGAAGGTCAGGTGTATGAAGCCGTACTGGTGCTCGCCCCGGCCGACCAGGAGCGAGGAGCCCTTCCGGACATCCTCCAGGAACTCGTCGGCCGCCCGCGGCGCGTCTGGATAACCGCGCTCGGTACAGAGGGTCTCGAGCCGGCGCAGCAGATCCCCCTCCTTGACCAGGCCGACTCCGGGCGAGACCTCGTGCATCCACAGGGCCAGAGGCGCCAGGACCTTCATCCGGTCCACCAGATCCACGTCGCGGCCCGGCCGGCCGGCCAGCCCGCGGGCCAGATTCCAGCTCTTGAGGAGAGTCTCGACGTACGTCTTATACAGCTCCACCCGCCGGTCCGGCAGGGCCACACCCTGCCGTTTCATGAGGGCCAGGATCGTCAGCAGGAGCGGGTTCGCGGCCAGGGACCGCATACCAGGATTGGAACGGACTGCCGCCAGGAGCTCCCGGCGCTCCTCCTCGGCCCGGCCACGCGACACACCCGTCTCGCCGCCCGCCGCCTTCTCCAGGGCCGCCGTCCACTTGCCGATGAAGGACCCGATCTCGTCTTCCTCGAAGTCGACGAGCGTCCCCTCGACGAGACCCTCCGTCGCCAGGCGGACCTCCCGGTAGCCCACGATCCGGCTGGTGAGCACGAAGCGGTTGCCGCCGTCGCCGGACTTCCGGTGCCGGCTGTAGAAGTCCCGGACCCGGTCCACCACCAGATGACGGCGGCCCGTATCCCGCACCTCGTCGAGGCCGTCGAGGAGGAGGAGCGCCCGGCCTTCGTCGAGCGCCTGGGTCAGGAGATCGCCGAGCGGGACCCGGATCCCCCGGTCTTCCTCGTAGTAGCGGGCGATGAACCGGTCGAGAGGCACGTCACCGGCGGCCAGCGCATTGGCGTAGGCGGCGAGGGGGAGGAGGATCGGAAGCCGGCCGCCGAGCCCCAGCGTCTCCCCCTGGCCCGAGGCGAGCGCGACGGCAAGAACCTTGAGGAACGTGGTCTTGCCGGCCCCGGGGTCGCCCAGCAAGACGACGCCGTCGTGCTTCTGGAGGAGCGCCAGCACGGGCACGGGCTCGGACAGGCGCTCCCCCACGGCTTCCGTCTCCTCCGCGCTCAGCACCCTGCCGGCGACGCGGAGTTGCCGAGCCCAGGTCTCCCCCTCCGGCGTGCTCAGGCGCGCCTTGACCGGAACGTACATCTCCAGGAGCGGCAGCTTGAGGGCGACGCGGTCGGATATGCCCATGCCGCGAAGGTCGAGATACTGGTAGGCGTCCACCAGATATTCGAGATAGACCCGGGCGGCCTCCTTCAGGTCCGGCGCCGGCCGGCTCACTCCGAGCTTCCTCAGAAACTCTTCGGCCTCGGCGGCCTGAATGCTGACGTTCAGGTTCTCGATGGTGGGTTCGGGTTTCGGAGGCGAAGCCGGGCGAAGCCCGCGAGCCAGGAGCACGAGCCCGGCGACGACCCAGAGGACGATCTGCACGAGGCCGGCGAGCCCCTCGATCTCACCGGAGTGGGAGCCCGCAAGCTTGAGCAGCCACGGCCACCACCAGGAGAACAGGGTCGCCAGGACAACCAGAACGAGGACCACCAAGCCGGGGAGGAGCCATTTTTTGAGCATGTGTGGGAGATAGGGTAACGCGGAAACCCTTCCTCCCGCCAACTTGAGCGGAGTGCCGGCGACCTTCCACGACAGCCCGGCGACGCCCGGCCGGCGCGCCATGCCGGAGACCCCGCTTATGCCGGCAGCGGCCAGCGCGAGGAAGCCTCAGGCGCGTTGCCCAATCCTGGAGAGTGTGGGATCGGGGACTTTCCCTTACATAGCCACCTTGTTATAACCTACCGCAGCTTCGCTGATGTACGAATTTCCAATCTGCTGTATTAACAGGAGAGAGTACGAATGAAAACGGCATCAAGATGGTTGATCGCGTTGGGCTTCGCCTTGGTGGGCTTCCTGTCCTCGCAGGCGTCCGCGGCAACGCCTGTCTGCTACCAGGCGACGGGCATCACAGGCCCCTGGGCCTCGTCCTACGTCGGGACGCTCGTGCTGATTCCCGTGAGCTGCTCCACAACCCCCGCCGGCCACGGCTGGTTCTGGGTCGACAGCGCTCCCTACGAGCTCTGGGTGGCCATCCCCTACTCCTGGCCGCTGACCGGCTCCTACTACATCCTCTACCAGGGCGAGGTGAGCGGCCAGCCGAACCTCATGCTCGATATCGTCGTCGGCAACGGGGGTGGCAGCTTTCCATTGAACCCGAATCCTCCGGGCGCGCAGAGCGCCTGCCAGGTCGCCACGGACCGGTCGCTGGTCCCGACCATGACCAGCAACACGACCCCCTCCGGCACGGTTGCTTCCAGTGGTGTCTACAGCTCCTCTTATCTGCCCTGGAAGGCGTTCGACGGCACGACGGCCTCGATCTGGCTCTCAAACATGAACGCCTCGTCGGTCTGGATCGACTACGAGTGGGGCGGCGGAGCGCTGAAGCTCGTCAAGTCGTACCAGGTGAAGTACGCCAACGGCAGCTGCTGCGAGCAGCGCGGACCCAAGAACTGGACTCTCCAGGGGTGGAACGGCGTGGCCTGGGTCACGGTCGACACGGTCACGAACCAGACCGGCTGGTACGCCAACAGCAACCGGACCTTCTCCGTGGACAATCCCGGGGCCTTCTCCAAGTACCGGATGAACATCACGGCCGACAACTACGGCGGCAGCTACCCGATCACCCTCGTCTCGATCGCGGAGATCGTGCTCACCGGCCAGGATGCGGCGCCCCAGGTGCCGGTCATGACCGGCAGCACCTCGCCTTCCGGCTCCGTGACGCGCAGCGGCGTCTACTCCTCCACCTATGAAGGCTGGAAGGCGTTCGACAACTCGACGGCCACGAGCTGGCTCTCGAACATGAACACCTCCTCGGTCTGGATCGCCTACGAGTGGGGCGGCGGAGCCGAGAAGGCCGTCAATTCCTACCAGATCAAGTACGCGAACGGCAGCTGCTGCGAGCAGCGCGGGCCCAAGAACTGGACCCTCCAGGGTTGGAACGGCTCGTCGTGGGTCACGGTCGACACGGTCTCGAACCAGACCGGCTGGTATGCGAACGGCACGCGCTCCTACTCGGTCGACAGCCCGGGCTGCTACACCCAGTATCGCCTCAACGTCACCGCGGACAACTACAACAACGCCGCGACCCCGATCACGCTCGTCCACATTGCCGAGCTTCAGCTGTATAGCGGCACCCCGTAGACGACGCTCCGGGCCGGGAGCGAAGCAATTTGCCCGCTCCCGGCCTCTTCTCTGCTCTCGAACCGATCCAAGCTGCAACAAAGAAGGTTATCCCGGCGCGGAGAACTCTTCCCTGTTGCAGGAGAAGGTTAACTTGCAACAAAGAAGCTTATCCCGCAGCAAACAAGGCTATCCTGCAACGAACAAGGTTAAGTTGCAACAAATAAGCTTATCCCAACGCCGGGCATCCTTATTTGTTGCAGAATAAACTTCTCTGTTGCAGCTTAACCTTCTCGGCCGCGGGATAACATTATTCTGCAACAAAGAGGCTTTCCCGAGAGTGGGAGAACCTTGCTTGTTGCAGGTCAAGCTTGTTTGTTGCAGCTTGAGCTGGTTTAGGGCGCATTGGCCCGAGTTGCAACAGACATTGAGATAACAAGGCCCCGAAGGGGCCACGGACTAAAGCCTGGCATTTCAATGCCAGGTGACGTCGCCACCAGCCCGCCTAAGTCCTGAAAGGACGCAGGGATACGTCTTCGCTCACCCGCGGGCTGAAGCCCTTGGCAATCAATCCCTGCGCCCTTTCAGGGCTTCGGGAGATTTGGGGAGAATCACGTCCTGGCGTTGAAACGCCAGGCTTTAGCCCGCCGCCCCTTCGGGGCTTCACAGGAGCCCTGAACAATTGGTTAGCCGGCCGGCGAGACGCCGGCGGTCCCAGCAGGCTCAAACGACGGGCCTTGACAAAATAGCACGACCGTTCGTATTCTCTCGGCCATGAGCAAGGGCGCCGACACTCGCGAGCGGATTCTGGACCAGGCGGTCCGGATTGCGAGCCGCGACGGGCTGGGGGGGTTGACGATCGGGACGCTGTCCTCCGAGCTCAAGCTCTCCAAGAGCGGGCTCTTCTCCCACTTCGGGTCCAAGGACGAGCTCCAGCTCCAGGTGCTCCATGCCGCGGTCGCGAAGTTCAACGAGACCGTCGTTCGGCCCGCTCTGGCGGCCCCTCGCGGCGAGCCGCGCATCCGGGCGTTCTTCGAGCACTGGCTCGCCTGGGCCAACAACTCCGACATGCCGGGCGGTTGCATCTTCGTCACCGCCTCGGTCGAGCTCGACGACCGGCCCGGGCCGCAGCGGGACTTCTTCTCCAAGGCCTACGGCGACCGCATCGCCTTCCTCGCCAAGGCGGCCCGGCTGGCCGTCGAGACCGGACACTTCCGCGCGGACCTCGACTGCGACCAGTTCGCGTTCGACATCGACTGCATCGCCCTCGGTTTCCATCACACCCACCGCCTCCTCCGCGACCCGCAGGCCCAGCAGCGCGCCCGGTTCGCGTTCGAACGGCTGCTCACGTCCTCCAAAGCCTGACCGCGAGCCGATCCGATGAGACTAGCCCTTCCTCACTCACCTGAAAATCGCACGATCGTTCGTGCAGATAGGAGATACCATGGCTGACGCCTTCATTCTGGACGCCGTCCGCACGCCGCGGGGTCGCGGCAAGGCGGGCAAGGGCGCCCTGTCCGGTCTTCATCCGCAGGAGCTTCTGGCGCAGACGCTGAACGGACTGATCGGGCGCTCGGGTCTCGATCCGTCCGAGGTCGACGATGTGGTCGCGGGCTGCGTCGCCCAGGTCGGCGAGCAGGGCGCGAACGTCGCGCGCAACGCGGTGCTCGCCGCGGGCTGGCCGATCGAGGTCACGGGCGTGAGCCTCAACCGCTTCTGCGGCTCCGGCCTCCAGGCGGTGAGCTTCGCGGCCATGGGCGTGGGCTCGGGCCTCCAGAAGCTGGTCGTGGCCGGCGGGGTCGAGAGCATGTCCCGCCTCCCCATCGGCGCGGACGGCGGCGGCCAGGACGGCGGCAATCTCCGGCTTCGGGGCCGGTACTTCCAGGTTCCCCAGGGGATCAGCGCCGACCTCATCGCCACGCTGGAGGACTTCTCCCGCGAGGAGATCGACGCCTTCGCCCTGGAGTCGCAGCGCAAGGCGGCCCGGGCGCAGGCCGAGGGCCTGTTCAGCAACAGCCTCCTCCCGGTGCGCGACCCCGAGACCGGCGCCGTCGTGCTGGAGAAGGACGAGCATCCCAGGGCGGAGACGACGCTCGAAGGGCTCGCCTCGCTGACCGCCTCCTTCCAGGCGATGGGGGCCTCCCCCATCGGGCCGGACGGCGAGACCTATGACGAGATCGCCCGGATTCCGTATCCGCAGGTGAGCGAGATCCGCCACGTCCACTCCGCGGGAAGCTCCAGCGGCGTGGTCGACGGCGCCGCCGCGGTCCTGCTCGCCTCGACGGACTACGTCAAGGCGCACGGCCTGAAGCCGCGGGCCCGGGTGCGCGCCCTGGCCACGGCCGGCACCGAGCCGGTCATCATGCTCACCGCCCCGACCCCGGCCTCCCGCAAGGCGCTGCAACAGGCGGGCATGGAGCCGGGCGACATCGACCTCTGGGAGATCAACGAGGCCTTCGCCGCGGTCGCGCTCCAGACCATCCGCAACCTGGGGATCGACCCGGCGCGCGTCAACGTCAACGGCGGCGCCATCGCGCTCGGCCACCCACTCGGCGCCACCGGGGCCATGCTCCTGGGAACCGCGCTGGACGAGCTCGAACGCCGGGGGCTCGCGACCGCCCTCGTCACCCTGTGCATCGGCGGCGGTCAGGGCATCGCCGCAATCATCGAGCGTGTTTGAGCGAACGGGTCTGACTCCAGAGGAGGAGCCATGAACGAGAACGCGGAGAGAGGGATCGACCGGGGTCTGCGCATCCCCGCCCGGGACGGCTTCAAGCTGGCGGCGACGCTGTTCGAGCCGCACTCGCCCAAGGGTCCGGACGCGGCCTGGCAGGACGACACGCTGGTCCTCATCAACTCGGCCACGGCGGCGCCGCGAGGCTATTACGAAGCCTTCGCGCGCTTCCTCTCGAACCGCGGCTTCGCCGTTCTCACCTACGACTACCGGGGCATGGGCGAGTCCCGGCCCCGGAGCCTGCGCGGCTTCGACGCCCGGCTGCACCAGTGGGGCGAGCAGGATCTGGCGGGGGTTCTGGATTGGGCGACGCGCCACGTCCAGCCAAAGCGGCTGCTCACGGTCGGCCACAGCGTCGGCGGGCAGCTCGTGGGTCTGGCCGACAACAACGAGCGCATCGACGCGCTGCTGACGGTCGCTTCACAGAGCGGCTGGTACAAGCTCTGGCCGAAGTCGGAACACCGGAAGCATGCCCTGCGCTGGCACGTGGCTGTCCCAGCGCTGACCCGCATCTTCGGCTACCTGCCGGGCCGGCTTGGGATCAAGGAAGACCTGCCGGGCGGCGTTGCGAGAGAGTGGGCCTCGTGGTGCCGCCGCCCCGGCTTTCTCCTCGAAGGCCATGAAGAGCGGCGAGCCGGCTTCGAGCGTTTCTCCCGGCCGCTTCTCGCCTTCAGCTTCGAGGACGACTCCTTCGCGCCGCGGGCCGCCGTCGAGTGGCTGCTGCGGCTCTACTCCACGGCCGAGGTCACCCACCGGCACCTGGTGCCGGCGGATTCAAACCTTCGCGAAGTCGGTCACTTCGGATTCTTTCGGGAGCGCTTCCGGGAGACCCTCTGGAAGGAAGCCGCCGCGTGGCTGGGCGAGCATTCTCGGCTTTCGCCAAAGTCCGCCAGGCCCGCGGCGGCCCGGCCCCGGCCGGAGATCCCGCAGCCGCCCGCAAAGGCGGCGGCCCGGAGCCGAGAGGCCGCCTGAGGGTTCGGCTTACCGGCCCTCGCGCACCGGGCCGGCCTTGGCGCGGAGCATGATGTCGACCCGGCGGTTCTGCTGCCGGCCGGACTCGCTGTCGTTGGCCGTGACCGGGTAGCCCTCACCGTAGCCGATGGCGGACAGCCGGTCCGGATCCACGCCGCGGTTCACCAGATAGCCCTTCACGGAGGTTGCCCGGCGCTCGGAGAGCGACTGGTTGTGCTCCTCGCTCCCGGTGTCGTCAGTGTGACCCTGGACGACGACTGCCGTCTTTGGATATTCACCCAGCACACCCGAGACCTGGTCGAGGGTCGACCGGCCGTCCCCGTCGAGGGTCGCCGAATCCACATTGAAGAGGATGTCGTTCTCGAAGTGGACGAGCAGCGTGTTGTCGTCCACGCGCTCGATCGAGGTTCCCGGGATGCGGGCGAGCTTCTCCTGCTGGGCGTCCATGTAGGCGCCGACTCCGGCTCCGACGGCCCCGCCGATGGCCGCTCCGGCCAGAATCTCGTCCGCCTCGCGCTTGCCGGCGAGGATGGCTCCAGCGGCGCCCGCGGCGGCGCCGATGCCAGCGCCCTTCCAGGTGCGGTCATGCTTCGTCACATAGGGATCGCGGCGCGGCGCGGCCGTACCGGACACGCACGCTCCCAACAGCACAAGAATGAGCAAGGACGCAGTCCAGCAGGCAACCCTTTGTCGGTTCCTCGTCTCGTTCATGGTTCAACTCCTTTCATAGCAAGACACGAATAGCTTCTGCATTCCGTGCCAAACAGCTCTACTACAAGGCACGTGCCAACTCCGATTTCCCCGGAAGAAACGCCGACAGCCGTCCACTCGAGAGGACAGCGCTCGCTTGCCTCGGTGCCCAGAAACGGGGCACAATCAAGTCACCTTCGTTCTCTACGGACACGCTGTCCCGTTTTTGCGGCGGAAGCACACTTAGGGTACGAAGTTTTTGATTTCTTTGCTTTTTGACGCGAGCCTGCAGGCGCCGGGTCGTCCGGCTAAGCAGCTTGCATTTATTGTAAGGAGGGAATTTGACATGTTTCGTTTCTTTTCTCGGGTTGTGGTAGTCTCCGTATTCGCGCTCAGTCTCAACCTCGTCCTCGCGACCGCCGCGCAAGCGCAGCCCAGCGAGCAACGGAGAGCAACAGTAGGCACCGACGTTATGGAGCGGATGGTGAGTTGGTTAGCTGAACACCTGGGCCAGCGGCTGCAGCCGGTCCCGGCGACGAAGAAGGTGAATCCGTTCGATGGACGGGCCACCGCGAACAGCGGGCCGTGCATCGATCCGATGGGAAATCCCCGGCCCTGCTTCTGAAGCAGGGTTACCCCGGCGGGGCTGCCACCGTGTGGCCCCGCCGGCGCATCGCGATGATGCGAGAAAGGAAAGGAGACCTTGGACTCAGGCTTGAGAGGCAAGTCGGGCTGGTACGAGCATCCAACGGATGCCGAGCTCGAGAGCTTGCTGCAGGGGTCATCTCCGCCCAGCAACCCCAGACAGTCGCAGGTGGTTCGGCACCTCTTGATGAGTTGCTCCACCTGCAGGGAGCGCTCCCGCGAGCGGCGATCCGATCCTAAGATCTACAGCTACGATTCCGCCTTTCGCGGAGCCGAGCAGGCTTTGGCAGCCTTTTTTTCGCAAGGAATTTCTCCAGAAACCTCTCCGGAAGAGCTCCTCGCCGAATTGCTGACGCAGCCTCAGGATCAACGCAGCCAGTCGATCAGGGTAAGCAATAAGTATGCAGTCCCCTCTCTGATCGATCTGTTGATCGAACAGAGCCATGGCAAGCGATATCAAGATACCCAGGAGATGCTTCATCTCGCCCATCTGGCGCTGGTGGCTGCCGATCATTGCAGAGCCGAAGTGGCTGGAAGTGAAATGCGCCTCTCCGACCTGAGAGGCCGCAGTTGGGGTAATTATGGGAACTCGCTCCGGATATGCGGTCGGTTGCCCGAGTCCGAGGCGGCTCTCATCACGGCCGAACAGTTTCTGGATGCGGGAACGGGTGACCCTCCACTGAGGGCTCGGCTGTTCGAGTTCATGTCATCTCTCCGCATGCTCCAGGGTCGGTATCCTGACGCCACGGACGCGGCTGAAGAGGCGGCAGGCGTCTACGAATCCATCGGCCAGATGCACAACTTCGCGAGCTCGCTCGTTCAGAATGCGATCGCCTGCCAGTACGCAGGTGAGCCGGAGAATGCCATCACCGTCCTGAATCGGGCGATACCTCTGATCGATCCCGAGAAGAATCCGCATCTTCTTCTGGCTGCCTGTCACAACCTTGTTTTGAGCTACCTCTCGGTCGACCGGCCAGAGCAGGCTTTGTCGCTCTATTTCGAAACGCGAAGCCTTTACAGGGATTTCGAGGACGACCTCATCCTGCTTCGTGTCGGCTGGCAGGAAGGGCAGCTCCTGCGGGACATCGGCCATCTGCAAGCGGCCGAGACGACTCTCCTGCAGGCCCGCAAGGGCTTCATGGAGCGGAACCTGGCCCACGAGGTGGCCATGGTCTCTCTCGACCTCGCCTGGGTGTACGTGAAGCTGGGTCAGACCGACCAGTTGAAGGAGACGGTCACCGAGGCGCTGCCGATCTTCCAGGCGCTGAGAGTCGGGCGCGAGGCGATCGCCGCGCTTCTCCAGCTTCAGCATGCGGAAGGACAGGAGCAGAAGGCTCTCGAGCTGATCCGGCTCCTCAACAGCCGCCTGTCCCCCCTCAGCCAGAGCAACACCAACAAGTAGAGACATTCGGTTTCTTCAATGAGCTGCGGCGACGAGGGTCGTCGCAGCTCATTGACGTGTGCTTTTTCCCTCTCCCTGCAAGGGAGTCTTCCAGCCTCGGCCTTCGTGCCTTAAAATGACAGAGTCGTCACGTCGTCGTTGTACAAGTGTCACGGTTTCTTCCAAGCTCCGCACTTAACCAACAGACCAACGGCTTTTGAGACTTTGTTCACTCGGCGGCGCATCGCCCCCGCGAGGGGCCCTGGCACCGCTTTCTTTAGGGAGGGATATCTCATGTTTCGATTCATGTCTCGGTCTGCCGTCGTCACTGTCGTCGCCACCATGCTGCTCCTGGTCGCCGTCCCCGCCGTTCAGGCGCGGCCGTTCGAGCGCTCGGGCCCCTCGGTCGAAGCCGGAGCGGGTTGGGTCGACGCCGCCTTTTCCTGGCTCACCAATCTGCTCTTCGGAGCGACTCCCGGCGCCCAGGAAAAGCCGGCCGTGTCCGCGTTCGAGTTGATCCCCATCGGAGGCGGCTATGAGCCTCTGTCGGGCTCCTGCATCGATCCCGAGGGACGGCCCCGTCCCTCCTCCTGCTACTAGATCGCAAAGGCGAAGGGGGCGGCGGACCGCCGCCCCTGCTCCACCTTCGAATACCCCCCGCTCCAGTGTCCCGGTTTCACCTCCCACCAACACCTGGATTCATGAAGATCAACAGAAGCCGCCTCGGCGAACCGCTCGCTCAGGAGGGGGGACGATGCTAAACAACCATGCCAAAGTCGATGACTTTGAAGGTTTCCTCCGAACGCCCAAGGCGTCGGGAAGCGCGCCCCGGAACGCACGCCTGATCCGGAATCTCCTGGCCGACAGCTCCACCTGCCGGGAGACGGCGGCGGTGGCGTTCTCCAGGAAGATCGGCGGCTACGACTACGACCCGACGTTCGCGCGGGCTCAGCGTTCGCTCCACGACTTCCTCGCCAGGGGACGTGAGGCGGAAGCGGCGCCCGACGTCCTGATGGCCGAGCTCACGGCGCTTCCCCGGGAAGGCCAGGTCGTCGCGGCCGGGGGTGCCCGCTACGCTCATCCGGACCTCGTCAAGCACCTCGTCGATGCGAGCCATGCCCTGCGCTATCAGGATCCGGCCAGGATGCTCCATATCGCCGAGATGGCCCGGCAGGCCGCCGCGAGCTGCGACCTCGAGGCCGCGGGAAGCGAAGGACGCCTGTCCGATGTGCGTGCGCAGTCCTGGCGGCAGTACGGCAATGCTCTCCGGGTGCTCGGCCGGCTTTCCGAGGCGGAAGAGGCCTTCGCCACGGCGAAGCGTTATCTCGAAGCCGGCACCCGGGATCCGCTTCAGCGGGCCCGCCTCAGCACTCAGGCCGCCTCCCTGCGCTACTTCCAGAGGCGATTCGCCGAGGCCATCGAGCTCGCGGAGGAGGCGGGACAGGTTTACGAAGAGCTTGGGGAGACCCATTCGTTCGCCAGCTCCATGGTGCAGAAGGCGATCGCCTGCCTGTATGCGGGGGAAGCCGAGGATGCGGTCCGCGTCCTCAATCAGGCCATCCCCCTCATCGACGCGGACGGCGACCCTCATCTCCTGTTGGCGGCCTGCCACAACCTGGTCCGGTGCTACATCGACCTGGGCCGCCCCGAGCAGGCGCTGTCCATCTACTTCGAGACGCGGGTTCTCTACAAGAGATTCCCCGATCCCCTGATCCGGCTGCGCCTGGCCTGGCAGGAAGGTCAGCTCCTCCGCGACATGGGTCACCTTCAGGCCGCCGAGGGAGTGCTGCTGCAGGCGCGCCAGGGATTCGTGGAGCGGCAGCTTCATTACGAGTCGGCGCTGATCTCCCTCGATCTCGCGGCGGTGTACGTCCGGCTGCAATCGGATCAGGCGCTCCACCATACCGTCGCCGAGACGATCCCGATCTTCCGGGCTCTCGGCGTGGACCGAGAGGCCCTCGCCTCTCTGCTTCAGCTCCGGCAGCTCGCTCATCAGAGCCGTCAGGCCCTGGAGCTGATCCGGCAGCTCAACAACAGGATCGAGCAGGTCTCGCCCCAGTACGCCTTTCAGTAACGGAGAGTGGGACGGCGGCAGACTTTGCCGCCGTTCTGTCCCGGTTTCACACGAAAGCTGCACTTAGTTTGTAGGGCAGGCTCGACTTGGTCCTGCTTCAATTTTTATGGAATGGCATATGGCGCTTCTGGAGGATTCCTAGATGTCTGTTCATCCGACCTCAACAGAGCTCGGGGCATTCCTGATGGATGCCTCTCGGCCTGGCGATTCCATGTCCAATGGACGCGTCGTCAGGCATCTGCTCGCCGGCTGCGGTATCTGCCGGCAGCAGCTCGATCAGATGGGATGGGACAAGGTCCGCCTCGAGCGGCTGTTGTCCCTCCGGGCCACGGAGGCCAGCGCGGCGGCCGAGGCCTACGACTACTCCCCCGCCTTCGCCGGGGCTCAACGCTCCCTGGCCTCGTTCTTCAGCCGGGGCACCGAGCCGAAGCCGTCGGTCGAGGCGCTGTGGAGCGAGCTCTCCGCGCTGGGCGCGGAGGAGCAGCTCCGGCGCGTCGGCGAGGATCGCCGCTTCGCGAGCCCCGAGCTCATCCAGCAGTGGATCGAGGGGAGCCGGGCGTTCCGCTTCGACGATCCGGAGAAGATCCTCCACCTGGCCCATCTCTCCTGCCTGGCCGCGGAGCGCTGCCTGGTCGAAGACACCGGAAGCCCGGAGCGGCTCGCCGACCTGCGGTCCCAGAGCTGGCGGCAATACGCCAACGCCCTGCGGGTCCAGGGAAGGCTTCGGGAGGCCGAGGCCGGCTTTGCGCGAGCGTTGCGGTACTGCCAGGAGGGGACCGGGGATCCGCCGGTGCGGGCGAAGCTGTTCGCCCAGATGGTCTCGCTCCGGATCTTCCAGCGGCGGTTCGACGAGGCGGTTCAGCTGGCCGAGGACGCCGGCCGGATTTACAAAGAGATCGGGCAGATCAACGCCTTCGCGAGCACCCTGGTGCAGAAGGCGGTCGCCTCTCTGTACGCGGGCGACCCGGAGGAGTCGGTCCGGACCCTGAACCGGGCGATCCCGCTGATCGACCCGTCCGGAGATCCGCACCTTCTCCTCGCGGCGTGCCACAACCTGATCCGCTGCTACATCGACCTCGAGCGGCCGGAGCAGGCTCTGTCCCTCTACTTCGACGCCCGGGAGCTGTACCGGGAGTTCCAGGACACGCTGATCCTTCTGCGCTCGGGCTGGCAGGAAGGCCAGCTGCTTCGCGACCTGGGGCACTTCCACGCGGCGGAAGTCTCCCTCGTGAAGGCGAGATCGGGATTTGCCGGCCAGGAGCTGCTGTACGAGGCGGCGCTCGTCTCTCTCGACCTGGCGGCGGTCTACGTCAAGCTCGGGGACAGCGAAAAGCTGAAGGAGATCGTGTTGACGACCGTGCCGATCTTCCAGTCTCTGGGGGTGGATCGCGAGGCGCTCGCCTCGTTGTTGCAGCTTCAGCAGCTGAGTCAGCAGGGGCGCCAGGCCTTCGAGCTCATCCGGCGACTCAGCTCGAAGGTCGAGCAGCTCGGCCGCGGCACTGCCTGAGACCCACGCCTGAGAGGGAGCGGGTCGCCGGTCAGGTCAGACCGCGGCGGCCCGCTCTTGTTTCCACGCCTGCCGCCGTGCGATGGCGGCCTTGACCACCTGACGGCTCTCCTCGAAACGACGATCCAGAATCCGGCCGTTCCTCGGAGTCTCCGCTCCGCGCGGGGTGAAGGAGCAGAGCTGCGCGAAGAAGTCGCCGGGGGTGGCGTCCAGCACCGGCAGGATTTCCAGGAGGGACTCGAAGGTCAAACCCTTCTGCCCGCCGAGCAAGGCATGCAAATGTCCAGGCTCCCAGCCGAGACGGCTTTCCACGGCGCTGGCGGATGTCCCGCTCCGGACCAAAAGGTCGCTGAGCAAAGCGGCCATCCGTCTTTCATCAGAGTGAATCGGCATGGCTAAGAATACCATGCCCGCAGGATCGGATTGCATGGCACGCAATTTGCCTTACGTCGGGGCATGAAGGGTTGGAAGACTTTACGCGAAGTCATCTCGAACTGGGACACTCACCGCTGCTCGACGCAGGGCGCGGCGCTGGCCTTCTACACGATTTTCTCCCTGGCTCCCGTGCTCGTGGTCGCCATCATGCTCGCCGGGCTGTTCTTCGGCGAGGAGGCGGTGCGCGGCCAGATCGTCTACGAGTTCCAGGGCCTGATGGGGCGGGACGCGGCCCTCCTCATTCAGGACATTCTCAAGAGCGCCGCCCAGCCGTCTTCGGGAATGACCGGGACCGTCATCAGTATCGTCACCCTCCTCCTGGGCGCCTCGGCCGTCTTCGGACAGCTCCAGGAGGCCCTCAACACCATCTGGGCCGTGGCCCCGAAGCCGGGAGCGGCCCTGACGAGCCTCCTGAAGAAACGGCTCCACTCGTTTGCCCTGGTCTTCGGCATCGGCTTCCTTCTTCTGGTCTCGCTCCTGCTGAGCGCCGCCCTCTCCGCCTTCAACCGCTACCTGGAGAGGGTCTTCGAGCTCCCCGTCGACCTCCTTCAGATCGCCAACTTCTTTGTTTCCTTTGGCATCATCACCCTGCTCTTCGCGATGATCTATCGGGTCCTCCCGGACGTGCGCATCGCCTGGAAGGATGTCTGGCTCGGAGCCGTGGTCACCGCTCTGCTGTTCGTGAGCGGCAAGGCCATCATCGGTCTCTATCTGGGGAGCACCAGCGTGGCTTCAGCCTATGGGGTCGCGAGCTCGCTGGTCGTCATCCTGCTATGGGTCTATTACTCGTCCCTGATTTTCTTCTTTGGAGCCGAGCTGACCCGCGTCCACTCGCGCCAGTTCCGCACTCAGCGGGCACAACCTGAAGAGGGAGCCGTTCGAATCCCCGAGGGTCAGCCCGGAGTGGCCGTTCGCACATGAAATTGAAGACAAGCTTTCTTGCCCTGCTCCTCGCTCTGACATCCCAGCTCCTCCATTCCGGTCCGCTCCAGGCGGCCGACAAGGTGCGCATCGAGATCGAAGGCCTCGGAGGCGCCGGGATCGCCGGCATCGGCGTCGGCGACCTCCGCCGCAACGTCCTCGCGACGCTCAGCCTGGAGGAGGCCCGGGGCGACAAGGATCTCGCCGAGGACCGCATCCGCCGCCTGCACTCCCGGGCTCCCGAGGAGATCGCGGCCGCGCTCCAGCCGTTCGGCTACTACCGGCCGCAGATCCAGTCCCGTCTCGAACGCGACGGCGACACCTGGGTCGCGCTCTACACGGTGGAGCCCGGGCCCGCCCTGAAGGTCACCCGGCGCGATGTCCAGATCCTGGGCCCCGGAGCGGACGACCCCGGCTTTCAGGGTCTCCTCACGGGCTTCCCCCTGGCGGAGAGCGAGACGCTCTACCACCCCGACTACGAGTCCGGAAAGGTCGCCTTCGAGGAGTACGCGGCCGCCAACGGATATCTGGACGCGAAGTTCCAGGAAAATCAGATCCGCATCGACCTGGCGAGCTATACCTCGGACGTGATCGTTCTCTATGAGACCGGTCCCCGCTATCTCTTCGGACCGGCCCGCTTCCACCAGGACTTCCTCGATCCGGACCTTCTGCGCGGCTACGTCACCTGGAAGGAGGGCGATCCGATCGACGTGAACAGGCTGCTGCGGCTCCAGGACGCGCTCGCGGACAGCCCCTACTTCCAGCGCGTCGAGGTGGTGACCCGCCAGGAGGAGGCAGAAGGCCTGCGGGTTCCGATCGACGTCAATCTCATCGGCAGCGCACGCCAGAAGTGGTCGGTTGGAGCGGGCTATGGGACCGAAACCGGCCCGCGCGGCACCGTGGCCCTGGATTTGCGCCGGATCAACCGGGAGGGCCACCGCGGACAGTCCGAGGCACGGATCTCGGAGATCGAGAAGAGCTTCAGCGCCAGCTATCAGATTCCCGGATCCTACCCTCGCACGGACGTGCTGACGTTTCAGGTGGGCTATGCCGATCTGCGGCCGGAGACGAGCCGGAGCGAAAGCCTCCTGGCCGGCGTGGGCCTCACCCGAGCCCGGGGCAGCTGGCGCGAGGCGTTCGGCCTGAACTTCCAGCGCGAGGACTTCGAGGTCGGACTGGACAAGGGGGTCTCCGAGCTGTTGATCCCCCAGGCGAGTTGGAGCCGGGTCAAGGCCGACAACCGGATCTCCGCCACCTCGGGCCAGCGCCTGCAGCTCGATATCCGGGGCGCCGACGAATCGCTGCTGTCGAAAGCCAGCTTAATCCAGGCGAAGGCGGAGGGCAAGCTGATCCACAGCTTCGCGGACCGCTTCCGCTTCATCAGCAGCGCGCAGGTCGGCTGGACCGAAACCGATCAGTTCCGGGAGCTGCCGCCCACGCTGCGCTTCTTTGCCGGCGGCGACCAGAGCGTGCGCGGTTACGCCTACCAGCAGCTCGGCCCGCTCGACGAAGCCGGAAATGTGATCGGCGGCGAGTCGCTGCTGACCGCCAGCGTCGAGATCGAATACCGCCTCCTCGACAAGTGGCGCTTCCTCGACAAGTGGGGCGTGGCCGCTTTTTATGACGCCGGCAATGCCATGACGTCGTTCTCCGGCGATCTGGAGCAGGGTGCCGGCGTGGGTCTGCGCTGGGTTTCGCCCATCGGCCCCATTCGCGCCGACGCAGCCTGGGCGCTCACCGAGCCGGGCCGCCCGGTGCGATTCCATCTCACGATAGGACCCGATCTATGAATCGCCCGCGCCTGAACCCGCGATTGAAGAAGGTCTTCTTCCGGCTCTCCATCGCCTTCACCGTGTTGACGGTGATCCTCGCCGGCGTCCTCTGGTTTCTCGCGAGCACCCAGAGCGGCACCGAGTGGCTTTTCACCCAGCTCGGCGCGTTCATCCCCGGCAAGCTGGAGGTGGCTTCGCTGACCGGCCCGATCCGCGGCCCTCTCGATATCCGCGGCCTTCACTACGAGCGCGAGGGGATGGAGGTGTTCGTCGACCGCGTGCAGCTCGACTGGCGGCTCGGCGAGCTGCTGGAGCGGCGGCTCGACATCCACAAGCTGTATGCGGACAACATCCGCGTGATCACCACGCCGTCGGAAGAGGAGAAGGAGCGGACGCCGCTGCCGGACGTGAACCTGCGCTTCAACATCATCGTCCGGGACGCCCGGGTCCGCGGCCTGAGCCTGGCCTCGAAGACGCCGGCCCCCGGCGAGACGCCGTTCGTCATCGACAGCATCGATCTCAAAACCACGGCCATCCAGAACGACGTGCGGGTGGACAGCCTGACCGTCCGCTCCCCCACGCTCGACGCCGACGTCAAGGGCTCGGTTCGTCCCCAGGGCGATTATCCGGTCGATCTCGACGTGCGCTGGGCCTATCGCGCGCCGGACACGGCGCCGTTCGCCGGCGGCGGCAAGGTTTCCGGAACCCTGGTCGAGATGAATCTCGTCCAGGAGGTTCAGAAGCCCTTTCCGGTCAGCCTGAAAGCGACCCTGCTGGACCCGCTCTACGAGCTGCGGTTCGACGCCAGGGCTGCGTTCTCCGGCCTCAACCCCCGCCTCATCCAGGCCACCTTGCCGGATCTCCCCGCGAGCGGCGAGGTCACGGCCAAGGGAAACCTGGAGGCCTTCACGAGCCAGGGCATCGTGAGCGGTGTGGTCGAGGAGGTCGGCAGCGTGCGCGTCGACTATGACCTGACCAGGGACGGTGACACCTGGCGCATCCAGAAGGCCGAGATCGAGCTGCCGGGAACGCCGGCCCGCCTGGCGGCCAACGGCACGGTGACGCTCCGCGGCGAGGACATGGACCTGGACGCCGAGGCGAGCTGGACCAACGCGGCCTGGCCTCTCCGCGGCGGCGCGCCGGTCGTGTCGAGCCGCTCGGGTCAGGCCAGGATCTCCGGAAGCCTGGACGACTATCGCGCCGAGGTGAAGGCGGATGTCCGCTCGCCCTCGCTGCCGCCGGAAACGGCCGGGACCTGGATCGTGGCGGGAACGGGCGACCGCACCCGCTTCCGGTTCGAGAACCTCCAGGGCACCGCGTTCGCCGGCAGCATCCAGGCGCGCGGCGACGTCACTTGGGACCCTGTCATCAAGTGGAACGCGGCGATCCGGGGCCAGGGAATCGATCCCGGCCGGATCTCCAAGGACTTCCCCGGGCGTCTTTCGTTCGCCGCGACCTCGCGCGGCCAGCTCGCGGACGCCGGACCGGTCGGAACGGTCCAGCTCTCCCGGCTGGAAGGCACGGTCCGCAACCAGCCGGTGCTCGGATCGGCCGACGTTCAGCTTGCGGGCTCGCAGTATCAGATCTCCAAGCTCGATCTCACCTGGAGCGACGCGCGCCTCGGGGCCTCGGGCTCGGTCGGCGACCAGCTCGATCTCGACTGGAACCTGTCCGCGCCGAACCTCGGGATCGCCGTGCCCCAGGGCGGCGGCTCGGTCGTGGCGCAGGGCCATCTGTCCGGCCCCATGAAGACGCCGCGCATCGAGGCCGACGCCACGGGCGAGGGTTTGCGCTTCGGCACCACGGCCGTGGGCAAGGCCACGGTGGTCGCCGACGTCGATCTCTCCCCCAACGGCCTGGTCTCCCTCGACGTCCAGTCGACCGGTGTGATCTCCGGTGAAAACCGGGTCGACGAGCTTTCCGTCCAGGGACGCGGCCGGCGGTCCAGCCACCAGGTGGACCTGGCGGCCCGCAACGAGCAGGGGACGCTGAGCCTCGCGCTCGCGGGCGGCCTCACTGGCGAATCGCTGAGCAACACGGCCTGGCGCGGACAGATCCGGCGCCTGGACCTGCGCTCGGAGCCGGTCGGAAATTGGAGCCTGGGCCAGCCGGCGGAGCTCGCGGCCTCGACGGAGGCGGTCGATCTTCAGGACTTCTGCTGGGTGTCCGGAAGTGCCCGCCTCTGCGCGGACGGCGGCTGGGCCAAGGCCGGCACCTGGAACGTCGACTCGACCGTGGCCGATTTCCCCCTGAACCGGTTCAAGCCCTTCCTGCCGCCGGATCTCGAGATCACCGGCGACCTGAACGGTACCGTCCAGGCCCGCGGCAACGGCGCCGCGCTGGCCTCGGCCAACGTCGACCTCCGTCCCGGTCCGGGCGAGCTGCGGTTCCCCGGCAAGGAGGGCGAGGCCCTCACCTTCAAGTATGCGGACGGCATCGTCAAGGTCCAGGCCGGAGCCGGCGGTCAGGGCACCGCAACCGCGAACCTGACGCTGGTGGACGTGGGGACGATCGCGGCCCAGATGGAGATCCCGCGCCTGGCAGGAGGAACGGCTGCGGGAGCGAAGATCCAGGAGCAGCCGCTCGCCGGCCGGATCGACGTCAACCTCGCGAACCTGGCGTTCCTGGAGGGCTTCCTGCCCGACATCAACAACCTGGCGGGCACGCTGAAGGGCGGCTATCAGCTCTCGGGCACCGTCGGCTCTCCCCGCTTCGTGGGTCAGGCGACGCTCGCGAACGGCCGGGCCAACGTGCCCCAGCTCGGCCTGGAGCTGCGCGACATGAAGCTCAGCGCGGTCGGCGACGGCACCGGCGTCCTGGCGATCGACGGCAGCGTCCGCTCGGGCAAGGGGACGCTCAAGCTTCAGGGGCGCGCCGGAGTGCCCAATCCCGAGACCCCGATCCGCCTCGCCATCACCGGGAGGGACATCCAGGCGATGAAGACGGAGGAGATCTCCGTCCTGGTCTCGCCGGATCTCAACGTGGTCTACGACGGCAAGCTCATCAGGATGACCGGCGACGTGCAGGTTCCCAGCGCCGACATCGAGATGACGAAGCGCGAGAAGGGGCCGATCGCGGCGTCGGAAGACGTGGTCTTCGTGAACGAGTCGCAGGACGCCCTGCCCGAAAAGTCCATGGCGCTCTCCGCGCAGGTCCGCATCACGCTCGGCAAGGACGTGGACATCGACGTCTTCGGCCTCAAGGGCAAGCCGACCGGCTCGGTGCTGGCGATCGAGGAGCCGGGCCGGGTGACGCGCGGCACGGGCGAGCTGGTCATCAACGAGGGCACGTTCAAGGCCTACGGCCAGGATCTGAAGCTCGAGCGCGCCCGGGTGATCTTCGCCGGTCCGCTCGCCAACCCGAGGCTCGACGTGCGGGCCTACCGCACGGCCAAGGACGGCACGGTGGCCGGGATCAACGCCAAGGGCACGCTCGAATCTCCCGAGGTGACCCTGTGGTCCGAGCCGGCCATGGCCCAGGGCGACGCGCTCGCCTATCTCCTCCTGGGCCGGTCGCTGAACCAGACCTCTCCCGAAGAGGGCGATCAGCTGGCGAACGCCGCCACCTCGCTCGGCCTCAAGGGCGGCAACCTGCTCGCCAAGAAGCTGGCGGCCCGCTTCGGTCTGGAAGAGGCGCGGATCGAGACGGACGGCTCGCTCGATGAAGCCGCGCTGGTGGTCGGCAAGTATCTGTCGCCGCGCCTCTACGTCAGCTACGGGATCGGGCTCTTCGAGCCGATCAACACGTTCCGCGTCCGCTATCTCCTGAGCGACAAGTGGACGCTTCAGGCGGAGAGCGGCGAAGGGACGAGCGCCGACGCCCTCTATACGGTCGAGCGCGGCAAGCCGAAGCCCAAGAAACCCGCCACGGGTTCCGCAGGATCGGGCAGCCGCTAGAAACCGATCAGCCTGTCCCGGATTCTTCCTGGGACC
The DNA here is from genome assembly GCA_031390755.1 of Holophagales bacterium. Taxonomy (GTDB): domain Bacteria; phylum Acidobacteriota; class Thermoanaerobaculia; order Multivoradales; family UBA5704; genus DATMER01. The sequence goes on along the minus strand of JANMTS010000063.1, from coordinate 39,529 downwards.
GTCGGCGGAAATGCATGAACCAGTTCGTCTCCCAGGTCCGGCCGTCGTCCACGGAGAAGGCCTGCTGCCAGACCGGCCGGCTCGGGTCCCGGCGGTCCCAGTGGAACTTGACCCGCACCGGATCGCCCTTGTGGCTGTCCTCTCCCTGGAAGACTCCGTCCGGGCCGTCGAACGAACCCACCACCGGCGGACCCAGCTGCCCGGTGTTGCTGTCGACCCAGTAGATGCGCCACTCGCTGTCCGTCCGGTCGAACAGGCGGAACGAGACGCCCTCGAAGAACGGCTCGCCGACGGTCTGGCACTGGTCGATGTTGCCCAGGCCTCCCAGAATTGCCTGCATCTTGAACGGCGTCTCGAATTCGATCCATTCGTCGGAGCCCACGAGACGCTCCTTCAGCCGGCGGTGGTGGATGATCCAATCGCCCTGAAGGAAATCGAAGTCGCGGGCGCCGTCAGGCCACTGGCTGCGGACGCTGTCGGGGATGTCGAAGAAGCTGAAAACGCTCATGAGGATCAAGCCGCGGTCAGCTTTTCCCAGTCGCCTTCCGGAGCGTCCAGCGCGATGGCCAGGCCGCCGTCGGAGCCGACGTAGACGGGGTCTTTCACGACCTTGACCTTGCCGCCGCCTACGGCCTGCAGCTCCTGCTCCAGGCGCTGGCCGAGGCCGCGGATCAGGCCGGTGCCTCCGGAGACGACGATGTTGTTGCGGATCTTGTCCTGATAGTCGGGCTGGGCCTTGGAGAGCAGGTCCAGCATCGACTCGACCATCGGCGGCAGGATGCCCTCGCAGGCCTGGCGCATCTCGGCCGTGATGTCGAGCTGGGTGGGACGCCCGTTGACCGGCGCGCTCACCACCACCGGCGACTTCGTCTCGCCCACGAAGCTGCCCTCCTCCTTCCACTGGCGGACCATGTGGATCGAGATGCTCGCTTCCGGATACCGGGCGCGGGTGAAGCGCATGAGCTGCTCGTCGATCCAGTCGCCGGCCTGCGGCAGGGTGCGCTGGTCGTCCTCGGTGGGCAGGCGGCCGTTCATCACGCAGAAGTCGGTGGTGCCGGCGCCGGAGTCGATGATCATGGTGTGCAGCAGCGCTTCGAGGCCGTAGGCCACGGCGAACGGCTCGGAGACGATCATCAGGCTGTCGACCGAGCCCTGCATGGCCTTGCGGACATGCTGCTTGTTGACCCGCAGCGCCTCGGCCGGCACGCCCACCACCGCCCGCACCTTCCGGCTGCCGCGGTTCTCGCGGTCCACGCCGACCAGCGACAACAGATGGCTGAGCAGCTCGCGCACCGCGGCTTCGTCCTTGTCCGAGCCTTCCTTGATGAGGCCCTGCTCCAGCGGCCGGTGCAGGTCGAGCATCGAGCGGTTCTGGATCGCCTCGCTGCCGATCAGCACGGCCTTCTTGAGCACCTTGCGGGCCACCATGTCGAGCGGCCAGCCGACGTAGCTCTCCACGACGTGGCGCTCGCCGGTCGAAGCCGAGATCGAGCTGCGCGAGGTGCCCAGGTCGATCCCGACGTGCAGCACGTCCTTCTCCTTGTCCTTATCCTTCTCAGCGCGCTCAGACATGCGTCAGATCCCTTTCTTGGCGACTTTTGGGGCAACTTTCGGGGAGGCCCCCGTGGCGACTTCCGGGGCGGCCCCGGCCGGACGGTCCTCGACGGAGTCCGAATAGGAGCGGATCCCCGCCGCCAGAGCCTCGGCGATGGTCTGCCGGTATTGCGGCTGTGTCAACAGCTGGGCCTCTTCCTCGTTGGACAGACAGGACACCTCGGCGAGGATGGCCGGCATCTCGGTCGTGAGCAGGACGATGAACGGCGCCGCCTTGACGCCGCGGTTCTCGAGCCCCGGGCTGGCCTTGCCCAGGGAGCTGAAGAGCGAGGCCTGGACGACCTCGGCGAGCTTGCGCGACTTTTCCTGGCGCATGCCGGCATAGATCCGGTCCAGCAACCGCCGCATGTCGGCCATGGAGTAGCCGGAATCCCGGTTCTCGGCGGCGGCCAGGCGGGTGAGGAACGGATCGTTGGTCGGCCCCAGGTAGTAGGTCTCGACGCCGCGCGCCTTCCGGTTCTCGATCCAGTTGAGGTGGATGGAGAGGAAGATGTCGGCGCCGGCCTGGTTCGCGGCGAGACCGCGCTCCTCCAGCGACAGCGAGGTGTCGGACTCGCGGGTCATGAGGATCTCGTACGAGTCCGCTTCCAGGAGCTTGCGCAGCCGCTTGGCGATGTCGAGCGTCAGCTCCTTCTCCACCAGGCCCAGCGGAGCCTGGGTGCCGAGGCTGTCGCCGCCGTGCCCCGGATCGATGGCGATCTTGCGCACCGCCAGGGGAAAGACGGCCGCGTCGATCGGCGTCGCATCCTCGAGGACCGTGAGCGCCGGCTGCTCGTCTTCGGAAGAAAACGGCAGGCCGGCGGCGGGTATTGCCCCCGGTATTGCGCCCGGTATTGCGCCCGGTACTGCGCGGGCCAGGGCTTCGGGCTTAACGGCGATACCGCCGGGGGTAGGGGTACCTGCAAGCGGCGGCAGCAGGAGCCGCGTCGAGCCGAACAGGCCCAGGGAGAGGGCCGCCAGGGCGAGCACGCGGACGACCAGCGGGCCGCGGCGCTTGCGCAGGCCTTTCGGCAGGTTTCCCTCGATCAGGTCCACGTTTTCCTGGACCAGATCCCGGAGGAGCTGCCGCTTGAGGCGTTTGATGTCCTGGGTCATCGCCGTCGTCCTACCGTCCTGCTTGGTCTCCCGCCTGTGCCCCGCCTGTGCTTCGTGCCTGTCCGCTGACCTATTGTCGCTCTATTGGCCTTACTGGCGCTGTAGGTGAATCCGGAGTTGGTTGTCCTTCGACTCGATCCGAGTCACCTTGACTCCGGTCGCCGCGAGGTCGATGACCACGTGCAGCTCGTTCCGTCCGGGCTTTTCATGGAAGCCCGTGCGCACCTGCTTGACCTCGCCCGTACCCACCGGAATCACGGTGGGAGCGAACGCCTTCGCGATGCCGTAGATCTTCACGAGCTCCCGGGGCGGGTTGCCGACCGGGCTCGCTTCGTAGGACTCGGCCCGGATGGCGCCGTTGCCCCAGAGGATGAGGTCGGTCCCCCCGGCAGCCTGCTCGAAGGTGATCCGGTTCAGCACGGTTACCGCCGGGCTCGCCGGGCTCACCGGTCCGGCGGGGGCTGACGGGGCTGGGGCGACCGGGGCCGCCTGCACCGGAGCCGGAGCCGCCGCGGGCTGGGCCTCGTCGGCCGGCTTGCGGCGGACGGCTTCCGGCAGGAGCCTGCCGTCGTTCTCGCCGGTCTCCTCGATGACGGTGCCCTCGGTGCCCTGGGATGTGGGCGCCGGTGTCTCCTCGTTGGGAACCGGAGCGGGCGGCACGGCCGCGCGCTGCGACGGCGGACCTCCCGTGCCCATGTCGGCGACGGCGGCCTCTTCCGCTCCCAGTCCGACCATCGCCATCAGCGGGCCGCGGTAGACATAGCCGGCCGCGGCCAGGGCCAACAGGCCTCCCACGATCGCGAGAGGGATGACCCGGGATCTCGGCTCGGGAGCGCTGCTGGCAGCGGATCCCAGGGTGGAGAAGGTCAGGGTCGGCCGGATCGGCTCGGGGTCGTCCATGGGCGGAAAGGGCGGCAGGAACGGCGGAAAGTCGTCGTCGAGCGGCTTCGGATCGAGACCGTCGAGCGGCGGCAGCCAGGCCGAGGAGTCGACCGGCAAAAGGCCTCCGAGGTCAGACAAGGCCGACGCCCCAGCCGAGGAGGAAGACGCCGGGGCTGAAGCCGAGGACGGCATCGAGAGGGGTGAGAGCGGAGGCAGCGCGAACGGCGAGGCCTCGGCGACCGAGGGCCGGGGCGCTACGCTGGCCGGGGTGGCCGGGGTGGCCGGGGCGGACGCCGCAGGCCGGGGAGCCGCCACCACCGGCGGCGGGATCGGGTCGAGGACCGGGGCCGACAGTATTGGCATCACCGGCATCGGCTCGGGCGCCGGCTCCAACGCCGGGGGCGCGATCAGATCGGGAGGCCGGAGCGACACGTCGAACGGCGTGCCTCCGTCCTGGATGTACTGGTCCACGATCCGGTAGATGAGCTCCTTGCTCCCCTCGCCCAGGTCGAGGAAGCGGATCCCCATCCCGGGCGGCCGGTTGGGGCCCTCGGCGATGGCTCGGGTCCACACGACTTCGCCTTTCCCTTGAATGATCTCGAAGCCGTCCCCGAGCCGGAACTCGAAATCCAGCATGCTTCCGGGGGGCTCCGGCGTCTTGATCGTGATGAACATCCCCGTGGGCGAGATGTTCGCGGAAAACTCGCTGATGAAGCCCGAGAACTTGTCGAACTTGAAGGCGACCTTGGTCGCGATCGGGACGCGCCGCGAGTCACGCGGGATGTTGGAGTAGTCAAACGGCAGTTGCGTCATTCCAGGGCGCCTCGTCAGGACCGGGTGTAAGTGCGCATCATAGCAGCAGGAAAGGCCGCGGCGGGAGGCCGGGGGTGGAGAGTTGCCCCGGTTGCGGGTAGAATCAGCCCTCGGTGGCCCTGCGCCGCCCTTCACCGATCCTGACTTCCCACCTTTCTTGGATATACGCGGAGGACTGATGAGCCCCATCGTGCTCGAAGAGAAGAAAAGGGCGACCGCCGACTTCATCGATCTCGAGGAGCGCTATGGCGCTCACAACTATCACCCCCTGGACGTCGTGATCAGCCGCGGCGAAGGCGTCTGGGTGTGGGACGTGGAAGGCAAGAAGTATCTCGACTTCCTGGCCGCCTACTCGGCCGTGAACCAGGGGCACTGCCATCCCGAGATCCTGAACGCGGCCATCGGCCAGGCCCGGCAGGTGACGCTGACCTCGCGCGCCTTCCGCAGCGACCAGCTCGGCCCGTTCTACCAGGAATTCTGCGAGCTGACGGGCTTCCAGCGCTTTCTGCCCATGAACACCGGCGCCGAGGCCGTGGAGACCGCTCTCAAGACCGCCCGCAAGTGGGCCTACAAGGTGAAGGGCGTTCCCGAAGGCAAGGCCGAGATCCTCGCCTTCACGAACAACTTCCACGGCCGCACGATCACCATCGTGAGCTTCTCCACCGAGGAGATGTACAAGGACGGCTTCGGCCCCTTCACCCCCGGGTTCAAGGTTCTCCCCTACGGTGACGCCGAGGCGGTCGCCGCGGCCATGAACCCGAACGTCGCCGCCGTCCTGATCGAGCCGATCCAGGGCGAGGCCGGCATCATCGTGCCGCCCGCCGGCTACCTCAAGCGCCTGCGCGAGATAACCCAGGAGAACAACTGCCTGCTGATGGTGGACGAGATCCAGTCGGGCCTCGGCCGCACGGGCAAGATGTTCGCCTACGAGCACGAGGGCATCCGTCCGGACGTGGTCATCGTAGGCAAGGCGCTCTCGGGCGGCTTCTACCCGGTGTCGGGCATCCTCGCCGACGATGACGTGATGGGCGTGTTCTCGCCCGGCGAGCACGGCTCGACCTACGGCGGCAACCCGATGGCCGCGGCGGTCGGCCGCGCCGCGCTGCGCGCCCTGGTGGACGAGAAGATGGTCGAGAACTCGGCCGAGATGGGCGAGTACTTCCTGGGCCGTCTGAAGACGATCGACTCGAAGCACGTGAAGGAGATCCGCGGCATCGGCCTGTGGATCGGCATCGAGCTCCACAAGGAGGCCGGCGGAGCCCGCCGCTTCTGCGAGGCGCTCCAGCACGAGGGGCTGCTCTGCAAGGAGACCCACGACCACGTCATCCGCATCGCCCCGCCGCTGATCATCAAGAAGGAAGAGATCGACTGGGCGGTCGAGCGGCTGGCCAAGGTTCTGACCACGCTGGCCTGAAGCTTCCCTCCAGCCCCCTCTCCTCGCGGCCAGCCCGGGGAGAGGGGAAGATTCCCGCTAGATCAGCCCGGTAGATCCACGCGTAGAGGCGCCCCGGTCCTTCATCACGAACGGACCGGGTCCACCGTCGTCGGGGCGTCTCGACCTCCCCGCCGTCGCGGAATCCGAAGCACGGGTCTACTCCTGGAAAACGTCCTGAAGGCGTTCGGCGGTCAGCACGCGGCCGCCCCACTCCAGGAGTTGGTCCGCATCGGCAGCAAACACCGTCTGCTCCGTCGCACCATCCAGGGGTCCGAACTTCAAGCGAAGCTGTTTCAGGATCAGGAGCGCTTCTCCCTGCTGGCGGCCCTCCTGGCGCCCTTCTTGACGACCTTCCTGACGGCCCTTTTCCAGGATCTCGCGGTTCCAACGATCAATGCTGTCAGCGAGCATGGTCTCTAGCTCCTCCAGTGTGAACAAGGCGGAGGCTTCCTCCTCACCCCATCCAAAGCGCGGCAGGATCACTTTCCTCAGCCAGGTCTCGAAGGCGCGCCGCAGGGCGTCTTCAGCCGGAGCCAGGGTCCGCCGCAGCCGATGAACGCTCGTGCGAACCTCCAACCAGTCCCGGCTCCTGTCGATCCTGAACAGATCCGCCACCGGACTGTCCAGCGCCGCCAACTCCTCCCGCGGGTAGGCGGCTTCGTCCACCAGGCGGTACCGAAGCTGGGGCCGGTAGACCTCGGCCGACGGATCCAGATCCCCAATCAACGAGCCGAGGTCCGTCGGGACGTTCCACGGCTCCAAGCCATTGTAGATCACCACCGGGATCACGAGGGGCAGGCTCCTCCACTCCTTCGCAGAGCGGCTGGCCATCAGGTTCTGGTAGAAGAGACTCTCGTACCCCATGAAGCGGACCGGCATCGACGGATCCGGCCGCGACTGGAATTCCAGGAGGATGTAGACGTAGACCGGCTCGCCTCCGTCCTTCCTCCGAAACTGCCAGATGACATCGCTCTCCCGATTCTGGTGCTTGTCGGAGACAAACGACGCGTTGACCCGCTCGCCCGATTCGAGGTCGAGGCGCTCCACCCACTGCTCGCCCACGATTTCCCGCAGCAGATCCCGGATCATCCGCTGATGACCGAAGAACAGCCGGTAGCTGAGATCGTGCTGACCCATGATTTTTCAGCTGGGATCTTATCACCAGGAGCGCTCTTTCGATACTCTTTTCCTCCCGCAGAGCGCTCACCCGGAGGAGGACTCCACAGGCGTCGAGCCCGGCCGCGCAACCTCCAATCCCACGCTCCGGACCCGCCACCAGGTCCGCCACGACCCTCGTGAACGAAATTGAGTCGAACGCCGCCACTGAGCGGGCCAGGACTGGCAAGCTGCCGCTCGGAGTTGCGGCCACGCCGGCCGTGTGCAACCTCAACCATGCGAAATCAGGGCCCAGGCCTGCAGAGGGCCTCGACAGTCGGGATCTGATGGAACCTCTTCCCGGGGGCCTTCACCTCGCCACGAGGGAAGGTTCCCGTGCGATGGGGCAAGGTTCTCCGGCACGAGGCAGGCCTCCCCAGCGGTCGGGCAAGGTTCCGCGCCGCGAGGTGAGTCCCCCCGGGCGCCGGGTGCCGCCACCTCGTCATCCGGTCACCTTCTCCAGGACCGGTCGACGTCACCGGGCCGTGAGGGAAAGATCCCCCGTGGTCCGCGACGTCACTCCGCTGCGCGGTAAGCTCGCTGGAGATCGAGGTAAGCTCGCTGGAGATCAGAGACGTTTCCTTCACCGCAGCGCCACGTCACCCGACTGCCGGGGAAGATCACCTCTCCCTGGGCCAGGTCATTCGGCGTTGCGCAACGATACCCGGCGACAAGGTCGGGTCTCTACGCCACGAGGTGGGTTTACCCGGAGGCGAGGGGAGTTTCTCCAGAGACCAGCGGGTCGCCTCGCTCTCGAGGTAAGGTTGTCCGCGGCCAGGTTTTCTCTCGCAGATTCCCTCTCGACGATTCCGACCGATGAGTGCCTGCCCTCCAAGACAGCGACCATCCTCGTCAGCGAGGAGGAAGAGGCGCAGGCCGGCCGTTACGATATCGGGATCATCAAGAAGGAAAAGATCGACTAGGGCTTCCCTCTTCTAAATAGCAGGCATCTCTTCCGAGATCACGGATCTGGCCAACCTTCCGGGACTAGCGCCGGTGGTTTTGTCCAAGGCTGTTCTACCAATGCGTCTTGGAACCACTGCTCACGAAGATTCGCGTGCTCAGTGACGATCAACTGGAAGCCAGGGCTGTCCTCTCGAGTGAACTTCAGCAACAGTTCGAACAGCCGGCGTACCGCATCGAGGTCAGCGTCGGCTTCGGTCCTGTGCACCGAGCCGTCAGCATCCTTGTAGATCTGCTCGGAAGGAAAATAGACCTGGGTCGGCTGGTCGATCAGCAGGAAGCGCGGGATTGGGCGGTTGTTCTGCGCCGCGAACAGGTGCAGCGCAAGCAGTGCAGCCAGGTGGTAAGCCAGATGATTCTCGCCGCCCCCGGTCCGGGCCATCGGGACCGGGCGCTCGGGCCGATCGAAGATGATCGTCAACTGCGTTAGGTTGAGCCGCGCAGGGTAGGGACCGAATTCTGCGTTGAACCTCTGAATGTACCGCGACACCTGGGCGGAGATGTTGTTGAGGATCGAGGTCAGGCGTTCGTTGCTGTCGTCGGCGCCGATCTGTTCCTCAAACTGCTTCACCCTTTTGCTAAGGCGGCGATTCTCTGCTTCCAGCCTGGCGAGATCCTCGTTCGGGAGGAGCGTTTCCAGGAACAGGCTGATGCGGCCGACCACGCGCGCGGCCGCGTGGTTGCGGGTGCCCATCTGGGCGATGACCTCGTTGGCCGAGATCGCCGCGGATAACTCCGCTTCCTTCTGCTTAATGGCGCCCACGATCTCGCTCGCCTTGCCGGCCTGTTCGGTCAGGTAGGCATCGAGTTTGGGGCGTTGGCCGGTGGCGATGCGCAGTTCCTTGTCGAGCGAATCCAGTTCGTTGAGCAGGACGGTGGCGACGGGAGAGTTCAGCGCTAGGTTCCGCTCGCTGAAGGGCCATTGCCACTCGCCGGTGTCTGGGTTCTTCGGCAGCGCCTTGATCGAGGCCAGCCGGTCCACCTGTTCGGCGGCTTCGCTTTCGTAACCGCTGGCGCGCTTGGCGAAAAGCTGCGCCGCGTCGATCCTGGCCTGGACATCGCGACGCTCCTGGCGCAACTTGCCCAGTTCTTCCTCCAGGCGAGAAATCCTGCTGCCATCGTCTTCGGGTAAGGTTGAGGGCTCCCACAACAACGCCGACCTCAAGGCGTCGATGATCCCATCGGCATTGCGATTCCCGTCGGTGTTGCCGATGACGCCAACCGTCCTGGCTTCCGAGTAGAGACCGACGGCCTTCTCGTGCGACGTGTCGACGGCGTTACGCGCCTGCTCCAACTGCTTGGCGTTGATCCTCAGATCCCGCTGCGCAGTGCGCAGCCTGGCCTCCAGTTCGTACCGGTCGTGCGAGGAAACGCCGAGCAGGATCGGCAGCGTGTCGCGGATCGCCTGCGGCTGGAACTGCTCGTTCTGGCGGTAGAAAAGCTGGTCCTTGTTGGCGACCAGCCCCTGCTTCTGAAACAGATAGTAGAACGTGTGCTTGACGTTCGCATCAAAGCTGTCGCGGCTGTGTTCGAGCGCGACATCGGTGCGGTTCTCGGGAATGCCGAGCAGACGCGACAACAATTCGACGATGCTGTCGTCGTCGGTGTTGACCACTAGTTCCTTGAACTCGGGCGCCTGCAACAGGGTGCCCCGTCGCAGCATTGCGGTGCTGCAGCTGGCGCCGCCGCCCGGCGGGGTCGGCTTGGCGACCAGCACCTGCTCGTTCTCGAACTGGTAGATCACGGCGAACCAAGCCACCTTGTCGCGGATGACGCCTTCAGGGACATTGAACGAGGAACGCCCCATGCAGTATTCGATGATCTCGGAGAGCGCGGACTTGCCGGTCGAGGAGCGACCAGTGATGACGTTGAGCCCGTCCACTTTGAACCGGAGATCCCGGCGCTGGCCGTCGTGGCTATAGATGTGGATGGAACTGATCTTCATGGACGAATCCCGAAAGTCGTGTAAATGGTCACCCGGTCGGCAATGCGTGCGAATTCTCTTCCTACGATGCGCGCCACTTTCTGGCAGGCGACGGTCTCGTCGGTGCCGGTTCCATCGACGGTCTTACGCACCTTCTTGGGAATGGTCTGGATACGGCCGTCGGCGGTGATGGTGATGCAGCCCCTCTCCATCAGCAGGCCGAACCCCTCGAAGGCATAGGGCAGCATCTGGGTAGCCCGATTTGGGAAGCCCACCATGACCTGCTGGTTCTTCTCCGTGGTCTTGAGCAGGTAGCTGCGCGGACTTCCGGCGATGACCTCGCGCGAGTCCTTGTGCAAGCACAAGGGTAGTACCAGCAGCGACAGCGAGAAGGGCATACCGCGGGCGTCTTCTTCCTCGTAGCCGTGCAGGGCGCGGAACAGGACCAAGCCGCAGAAGGCGGGGTTGAACAGGTTGCGAATCTCGAAGGGGCGTTGATCCCATCGCTTCACAGGGCCACCCCCAGCACCTTGCCAAGACGGTCGAGGAACCTGGGATGCCAGTGGACCCTGGGCTCGGGCGTGGCATCGGCCAGGATGTGAAAGCTGCCGCGAAGCACATAGGGCTCTGTCACCCGCGTGCGGATGCGCAGGGATTCGATCTTCCCGGTCTCGAACTCCGCCCAGTTGTAGAGGGTCGCACCGGCTTCGCGCAACGCGTCTTCAGCACTATCGTTCTTCAGCTTCTCGAAGGCGACATCCTTGTAGCGGCTCCACTCGTCGGCAAGCCGATCTTCGTACTCCTCGACCTCTCCCGACACCAGCAGGTTCTCGCGCGCCCAGGCCGACCGCTGCTCGAACGCCCGGTAGTAGTCCAGGATCGCGCTCCTGATCCGATTGGAGGAAATGCCAATCTCGCGCAGTTGCGCCACAAACAGGCGTGGATCGGTCTCGGTGTCGATCTCCTCGGCGGGCACCTTTCCGCGGAAGGTGATGGGAAGGTTGTCCGCCTTATATTCCTCGGCGAAGTTGGACAGTTTGTCCGAGACTTCGTAGCCGAAGATTCCTTCCGTGCGGGCGCCGGTCAACTGCTTGATCACGGCGTCGGTCCACCAGCCCTCCAGCCGCTCGAAGACGAACTCGCGGTGCTCGCGCCGGATGCTGCGCATGTGCTTGTCCCGGACGGTCCCCGGGATGTCACCGATGCGCAGGCTGTTGTCGAGGATCAGGATGCGTTCGAGAAAGTCTTGCTTCTCGGAAGCACTCAGCTCATTGAACTCCGTGGCGATCGGACTGATGAGCTGCGACTTCGACCTAGCGAGCGCGGCATCGGCCAACTCGGCCAGCGTGGCCGCATCGTCCGTGGCAGCGGGTGGATCGAGGAGGAGGTGGGCGAGGAACGAGTCGGCCGATACCGTGGCGGTGGTGAACAGGAAGAACCGCAGGTTCGATGCGGCACGGCCATCGCGCTTGTACCGCGCCAGCCAGATGTTGACGGACTTCCAGAAGTCGGTTGACAGGTCGGTCAGCCTTTCGCCAACTGCCTTGTGCTTGAGCGAGGCCAAGGACTTGCCGCCGTCGCTATCGATGAAATCGAGGTCGTCATCTTTCTCCAAGAAGACGGCGGTATTCTCCGGCAACTGCAACAGATGGAGCAGAGCGAGACGCGCTTGGTAGATGTATCCCAACCCTTGCTCGCCGGCTGAGAATTTGTCGGTTGGCGGGATTGGCATCGCTCCAATTGGCACCTATGGCTGTTACCAGTGGTCACTGTTGCTCAGACAAACACGGGAGAACGTCGTCGTCCGTAGGCGCCATCAATGCCACCCTACTGCGGCATATTCTTGGTGTCTACCATCCAATCCGCTCGGTTCTCGGCGGCCTTCACAACAATCCTACAGCCTCTGCCTTTTCGCCATCGAGCGGCGCAAGCTTTCTGAATCCTTAGACTTAGAAATTTTAGAGTTGCCTGAGGCGGGTGTCAATCTTCTTCTGGATTTGTATTTAAGCATTGCCTGGCGGTGTCATAGATGGAGCGTGGCCTCCCTGCCTTCTCCCGGAGCCGTGGCCGATCGGCTCGCGGGCGATCGGGGAGCGGGATCGCTCCCCCGACCGGACGACCTCCGGGGGTCCCAAGAGGGTGGTGGTGGCGTCAGGTCAGGTCGGCGAAGGTGGGGCGAGTCGGGTGGCCGTTCGGGACGGCGGGCTTGTCGTCAGAGCCCTGGAGGAGACCCGTCGACGCCCCGCCGACACCCGAAGTCGTCTCAACTCCCCTGCTCCCGATCCGGCAACAGCCGTCGACGCCTCGTCAACACGTGTTGGCGCCGCGCCGACAGGTGAAGTCGCTCGCCAACAGCTGTCGGCGGACTTCCAACAGGTGTCGGCACGTTGCCGATAGGTGCAGGCGCTCCCCAACAGGTGTCGGCGTTTCGCCGACACCTGAAGTCGGCCGCCGACACGTGTTGGCGCTGCGCCGACGGCTGTCGCCGGACCTCCGACAGGTGTTCGGAGGCGTTATTGAGACGACTGCCCTTCTTCTCCAGGATTGGATTTCAGCGCTCACTCAGTCGGCGGGCAGGGTGGCGGCGCATCGCCTGCCGGTAGAGGCGGCAGCGGCTCCATCCCCTCCACCAGTGCCCGACAGTGCTCGCGCGCGGCGGCGCAGACGGCGTCGGAGCCCGTCTCGAAGCAGATCCTCGCCCGGCACAGCTCGATCCGATTGTCCCGGGTCGACCAGCGCCTCTCGATCCTCTCCCGCTCCTCGGGCGTGAGCTGCCAACTCAAGGGGAGCGGATCCGCCTTCTCCCCGGCTTCCGGCTTCAGGGTGAAGATGAAGGACTCCACCTGGACCCCCTGGCGGCAGGCGAGGCGTTGGAAGAGGTCGACCTCCATTTCGTTGCGGGCGGTCTGGGTGGCGGTGCGGATCGACAGCAGGGTCTTGAGCGGCCCCAGCGCTCCGACCACCCAGCCGGTCCGGATGCCTGCCTGCGGATCGACCCTCGGGGCGTCGCGGATCTGGACCAGGAGGATGCGCCTTCGGCCGGAGACCTTCCTCAGCTCCGGCAGCACGGTGCGCAGCCAGTCCACGAGGCTCGCCACGCCGAAGTTGTCGTAGTAGCCGCCGTCGGCGAGGTGGTAGCCGCGGCGGTCCTTGGGATCGGACAGGCGGGGGCGCGCCATCGGACTGACGTAGGGGAAGGCCGCGGAGAGCCTCGCCGCGGTCACGGCCTTCACATCCAGCTCCGGATAGACCCGCGAGAAGCCGTAGGCCCGCCAATCCCTGGGCACGTCGACCGGGGTGAGGAGGAGGCGACCTCCGGTCTCGGAGATCGTGGTGTTGAAGATCGGAACCGGCAGCCGGCCCGCCCGGATCTCCTCGCGCCAGCCGGCGAGGGTCGACTCCGGGTGCCGGAGATGGCGGCTCCAGGCCCGCTCCAGGGCGTCGCCACGATCCTCGACGCCCTTCCAGCGAAACCACGGGCCGGGCAGGGTGCGCCAGAAATCGGGATAGGCCAGACCCCAGATGGCCTCCGGCAGGCTGGGTTTCGCCACGTTGTCCCGCGCCTGCGCCAGGCGCGCGGCGAGGGTCGAGGAGCTCCCCGGCACGGGATCTGCCAGGGCGTCCATGAAATGGAGCGTCCCGACGCTCCCCCCGGACACTCCGCTGACCAGGGCGATCGACGGGATGAAGCCCTCTCCCATCTCGCGGTCGAGATTGGCGAGCACGTGATCGGTCCACAGGCCGGTGGTGATGCCGCCTCCGACGGCGGTCACGGCGACCACGACCGGCGGCTGCCCTCCCTGGCGTCCGTCGCGGCCCTCGCGCGACCGGGCGGCGCGCCAGGCGCGGAAGGCCGCGGCCGGATCGAGCGCCTGCGAGACGGGCGCCGGCTGGGTTCGGTAGTAATGATCGGTGTCCGTGATGAACAGGGAAAAGAAGGACGCCGCGGTCACCAGCAGAAGGGTCGGGACCCGATACCGGTCGAGAAAAAATGAAGCCGCGCTCAGGACGAACGTGCCGAGGATCATCAACAGCATCGTGTAGACCACGGCCGGAAACAGGTCGAACGAGCTGCGGCCGGGCGTCTGCACGAGGTAGAACGCGACGTAGACCAGCCCGGTGGCCAGGACCAGCAGCATGTTGAAGAGGTGGCCGTGGTGAAACCGCCACCGGTCCTGGGTGTCCTTATAGATGTAGCCGCGCCAGAACGGAGCGGAGATCCGGGCGCAGAGCGACTCGGGCACCCAGTCCAGGAAGGACCGGATCCAGTTTGTTCGCGGGGCTCGGCGATGCGGCGGACGGGGTGCCGTCCTGGACACGACCCGGCGGCGGTCCAGGAACGGCGACCGGTTCTCGTGCAGGAGCACGCCGGAGGTGTCCGGCTCCCGGACCAGCCGGTTGCGCACGGCGAGCAGCAGGCCGATCAGCCCCACGGCGGCGGCGAGTCCGGCCAGGGTCGCCGCGAGCTTCCAGCCCGGGCTGCCCGGCGATTCCAGCCAGGCCACGGCGATCGTCGGCGACGCGAGGAGAAGCGTCAGGACGAGGCCCCACCGGCTGTCGAGCAGGGCCTGCATCCACGGCGGCAGACCGAGGGGCTCGACGTCGAACCGCGCCGGGGCGAGCTGCCCGATCAGCACCAGGGTCATGAGCGCCACCCAGCCGAGGAAGAAGGCCAGGAAGACCAGCACGCCGAAGCCGAAGGGCGCCAGGGAAAAGAGATTGCCGAGCACCGGCCGCGCCGCGGTGGCCGCGAGCACCGGGAATGTCAGCAGCGAGACCGAGGTGAAGAGCGGAAAGCGGCAGAGGACCAGGTACTGGAGCACCGGCCGGCCGAGTTGGAGGAGACCGACCCAGAGCACGAGCAGGACGCCCGCCGTGACCGTCGCCCACTGCCCTCCCGACAGGGGATTTGGACGTTGCGCCCACGCCACCCACGCCAGCAGCGCGATGGCCAGGCCGACGAGCAAACCCTTGCCCCGTGTCATTTTCGGCATTCCTTCATGATGGACCCATCGTACATCTGTGAGAGGATGCCCGGCGATGCGCAGCACCTCTCCATCCGGGCCCGGGAACTGGCGGCGATGGCGAGACTGGCCCTGGGCCGGCAAGCTCTCCCTCCTCTTCGCGGGACTGGCGATCGGCCCTCTGGTCGTGACGGCCCTCCTCAACGGTTTCGCAGCCCGCTCGGACCTGGTCACCGCCACCCGCGAGCAGAACCTCCGCCGCGCCCGCAGCACCGCCGCCGTCCTCGCCGCCCATCTCGACCGCGTGCTCTCCGACCTCCAGGTCGTGGCCCTGGCCCCCGGCACGGTGCGCTTCCTCACCGGCAACCGGTCCCCGGAGCTGCGCCTGGACGTCCAGGCCGCGCTCGCCCAGATGCGCCAGACCCACGGGTTCGAAAGCATCTCGCTGGTCGACCGGAACGGGACGGTGGTGCTCTCCACGGACAGCCGGCTCTCCGGCGGCAGCGTGGCCGGAGCTTCGTACTTTCAGGATGCCCTGGCCGGCATCTCGCTGGTCCACGAGCCGCGGTACGACGCCGAGCGCGGAGGGGTCTTCCTCCACGCCTCGGTGCCGGTGAACGGCCCCGGCGAAATATCGGGAGGCAAAGCGTCGGGAGGCGGGGGATCCATCCTCGGCGCGGCCGTGGGCCGGCTGCCGCTCTCCAGCCTGGACCGGATCCTGGACGGGGACACCGACTTCGCCGGTCGCGGCGAGTTCGGCATCCTCTGGGACTCCCAGGGCGTGCGCCTCAGCCATCCCACCAAGCCTTCGCTCCAGCTCCGGCCGTTCGAGGCGCTCCCTGCGGACGCCATCGACCGGCTGGCGGCCGAGAGCCGCTACGGCCCCGGGACGCGGCAGCTCCTGAAGGTCGAGCTTCCCTTCCCCGGGATCGTGGAGCGCTCGCGCCGCCTCCGCGCCGGCACCAGCACCGATCCCCATCTCCGGGTCGAAACCGTGGGCGGACCGGTCTACGCCGCCCTGGTGCCGTTGCGCGGCCAGCGCTGGATGTACGGCATCTTCAGCCCGGAAAGCTCGATCCTCGCGACCATCCGCGAGGAGTCCCGGCGCGCCGTCCTGGTCGTGGCCCTCGCCGCGGTGGCGGCGGTCGCCGCCGGCCTGTTCGCGGCCCGGCGCGCCGTCCGTCCGCTCCGGCACGTGGGCCAGACCGCCAACGCCATCGCGGCGGGCGACATGTCCAAGAGAGTGAGGCTGCAGCAGGCGGACGAGCTCGGCCAGCTCGCCGCGGCGTTCGACGCCATGGCCGACGCGCTGGCGGCCAAGGAGGCCGAGCTGCTCGGCAACGCCGGCCGGCTGGAGCACCGCGTGGCCGAGCAGACCACGGAGCTGCGCGAGCTCGTCACCCGCGAGCAGGAGGCGCGGCGCAAGGCCGAGGAGGCCAACCGGCTCAAGGACGAGTTCCTGAGCACGGTCTCGCACGAGCTGCGGACCCCGCTCAACGCCATCCTGGGATGGACCTGGATCCTGCTCAGCGGCCGGCTGGACGCGGACGGCACCCTGCGCGCCGTCCAGACGATCGAGCGCAACTCCCGCGCCCAGAGCCAGATCATCGACGACCTGCTCGACGTCTCCCGCATCATCACGGGCAAGCTCCGCCTCAAGGTCCGGCCGGTGAGCCTGGAGACGGTGGTCGAGGGCGCCGTGGAAGCTCAGCGGCCGGCCGCCGACGCCCGGGGCATCCGCATCGAGGTGGTCGCCATGCCGTCGGGATCGTCGGGATCGGCGGGATTGGGCCTGGGGCTGCGCGGCGACCCCGAGCGGCTCCAGCAGGTGGTCTGGAACCTGCTCTCGAACGCGGTCAAGTTCACCCCCCAGGACGGCCGCGTCGACGTGTCGATCGACGAGCACGAGGGCCAGGCCCGCGTCCGGATCTCGGACTCCGGGATCGGCATCAAGCCCGAGTTCCTGCCCTTCGTCTTCGACCGCTTCCGGCAGGCCGACAGCAGCACGACCCGGACCTACGGCGGCCTGGGCCTCGGCCTTTCCATCGTCCGCCACCTGGTGGAGCTGCACGGCGGCTCGGTGGCGGTGTCGAGCGACGGTGAGGGCCGGGGCTCGACGTTCACGGTGCTGCTGCCGCTCAGCCGGCTTGGGTCGGCCCTGGAGAGAACCGCCGACGCGCCCGAGCGCGATCAAAGCCTCCCGCAGCTCGACGGCATCCGCATCCTGCTCGTGGACGACGAGCCCGACGCCCGCGATGCGGTGTCCTCGGCCCTGGAGCTGCTCGGCGCGGAGGTGGTCTCGGTCCCGTCCGCGGGCGAGGCCATGGCCGCGCTCCAACGCTCGGGCGCCGACATCCTCATCGCCGACATCGGCATGCCGGGCGAGGACGGCTACAGCCTCATCCGCAAGGTCCGCGAGCTGGAAGGGAGCCTCGGCGCGCTTCCAGCAATCGCCCTGACGGCCTACGTCGGCGACGGCGACCGCCTGCGGGCGCTCGAAGCCGGCTTCCACATCCACCTGCCCAAACCCGTGGAGCCCCGTCTGCTCGCGGAGGCCGTGTCCTCGGCGGCAAGGGGGGTGATTCCCTTGAGGAAAACGCAGGAAGAGTGAGGGGTCTGGGATCGGAGACGGGGAAAGGCGGGAGAAATGGTCGGGGCGAGAGGATTTGAACCTCCGGCCTCACGGTCCCGAACCGTGCGCTCTACCAAGCTGAGCTACGCCCCGACAAGGCTTGAATCTTCCAGGCACGAGGGGTGCCGGGCGGGAGCGCGAAGAATAACGCTGCGCGGTCGACGGCGTCAAGGGGCTTTTTTGGGAAGATCGGCGGACGGGGGGCCTGTGTCCCGCGTCGACCCGCGGGACGGCCCCGGGATACAATGCCTCCGCCAACTACGCCAGGAGGTATCCATGGCCGTCACCACCCTGTCTGAGCTGTTCCTGAAGACCGCGGGCTTCGACAAGCCCGACTGTCTTCTCTACAAGGTCGGAGGGAAGTACCAGCCCGTATCCACGGCCGAGCTCGTGGACCGCGTGCGGCGACTGGCCAAGGCGCTGGAAGGCCTCGGCATCCAGCCGGGCGACCGCGTCGCCCTGATGTCCGAGAACGGGCCGCACTGGCCGACGGTCGACTTCGCCAGCCTGTGCATCGGCGCGGTGCTCGTGCCGATCTACCCCACGCTGCTGCCGGACCAGTCGTCCTACATCGCCAACAACTGCGGCGCCAGGATCGTGGTGGCCGAGACCACCCAGCACCTCGACGGCTTCCTCAGTCATTCGGAGGAGCTGAGTGGCGTCGAGCACTTCGTCCTCATCAAGGGAACCTCGACCGATCCGCGGGTGATCGGCCTGGGCGACCTGCTGGAGCGCGGCGCCGGCTACGACGTCGCCCGGTTCGAGGAGAAGGCCCGCGCGGTCAAGCCGGACGACCTCGCGACCTTCATCTACACCAGCGGCACCACGGGCACGCCCAAGGGGGTCATGCTGACCCACCGCAACATCGTCTCGAACGTGGTCGCGGCCATGGACGTGGTGGAGATCGACGGCAAGTACACGGCGCTGTCGTTCCTGCCGCTGTCCCACTCGTTCGAGCGCACGGTGGACTACTGCTACTTCTACAAGGGGTGCACCATCGGCTACGCCGAGTCGGTGGCGACCGTGGCCCAGAACCTCCAGGAGGTGAAGCCGCACATCTTCGTCTCCGTGCCGCGCGTCTACGAGAAGGTGCTGGCCAAGGTGCAGGAGGGCGTCGCCTCGGGCTCGCCGATCAAGCAGAAGATCTTCGCCTGGGCCCTGGGTGTGGGCCGCAAGGCGCTTCCGTACCGGCTCAAGCACAAGCCGGCGCCGGGGCTGCTCGGCCTCCAACTCGGCCTCGCCGACAAGCTGGTCTTCAGCAAGATCCAGGAGCGACTCGGCGGCCGGTTCGTCATGGCGCTGTCGGGCGGCGCGCCGCTCGGCCGCGACGTGGCCGAGTTCTTCTGGGGCGCCGGCATCGCGATCTACGAAGGCTACGGCCTGTCGGAGACCGCGCCCGTGCTCTCGGTCAACACGCCGGACGCGGTCAAGATGGGCACGGTCGGCAAGGCCCTCCCCGGCGTCGAGCTGAAGATCGCCTCGGACGGCGAGATCCTCGGCAAGGGCCCGAACATCATGAAGGGCTACTGGAACATGCCCGAGGCCACGGCCGAGGTCATCGACGCCGAAGGCTGGTTCCACACCGGCGACATCGGCGAGATCGACTCGGAAGGCTTCCTGCGCATCACCGACCGCAAGAAGGAGCTGATCATCAACGCCTACGGCAAGAACGTGGCGCCCGCTCCGATCGAGAACTCGCTCAAGAGCAGCCGCTTCATCGCCCAGGCCGTGGTGCTCGGCGACCGCCGCAAGTTCCTCGCCGCCCTGATCGTGCCGGACTTCGACGCCCTCCGTCCCTGGGCCGAGCGCCAGGGGATCGGCGCCGCGAACAACCAAGCCCTCATCCAGGACGCGCGGGTGCGCGCCCTCGTGGCCAAGGAGGTCGAGCAGGTCAACGCCGGTCTCGCGAGCTTCGAGAAGATCCAGGCCTGGGAGCTGCTCCCCGAGGAGTGGACCCTGGAGACCGGCGAGCTGACGCCGACGCAGAAGGTCAAGCGCCGGGTGATCAACGAGAAGTACGGCGACGTCATCGAGCGGCTCTACAAAGAGGCCGAGGCCAAGGGCGGTTCCTGATCCGTCCCGGATTCTAAGGAGATAGCGGTGTCATCCATCTTCCAACTCGAGGTCGGCGCGGACCGGGTCGCCACGCTCACGTTCAACTCGCCGGACCGCAAGGTCAACGTCTTCACCCGGGCGGCCCTGGAGGAGCTGGAGCGGACGATCCAGGAGCTGGCCCCGCGCAAGGACGTCGACATCGTGATCCTCCTCTCCGCCAAGGAGGGGATGTTCATCGCGGGCGCCGACCTGGAAGAGATCGCCAGGGTGACCGACCAGGTCGAGGCGGAGGCCGGCGCGCGCACGGGCCAGCGCCTGTTCTCGGCCTGGGAGTCGCTGCCCTTTCCCACCGTGGCGGCGATCCGCGGCGTCTGCCTCGGCGGCGGCACGGAGATCTCGCTCGCCTCGACGTACCGGGTGGCGAGCGACTCCGCGGCCACGCGCATCGGCCTGCCCGAGGTGCGGCTGGGCATCCTCCCCGGCTGGGGCGGCTCGACCCGCATGCCGCGGCTGATCGGCATCGCCGAGTCGCTCGACCTGATCCTCACCGGCAAGACGGTCGCGGGCCGCAAGGCGCTCAAGCTCGGCCTCGTGGACGCGCTGATCCCCGATGCCCGCTTCCTCGACCACGTGCTCGCCTTCGCCCGCGAGCGTGCCGGCCAGTCGCGCAGGGACAAATCCCGGCCGGACCTCAAGGAGGTGCTGCTGGAGAAGAACCCCCTGGGCCGCAAGGTTCTCTTCGACCAGGCGCGCAAGAAGACCCTCCAGGAGACCCGCGGCCACTATCCGGCGCCGCTGCGCGCCATCGAGGTGGTCCGGATCGGCATCGAGGACGGCCCGCGCGCCGGCTTCGACGCCGAGGCCCGCGCCGTGGCCGAGCTGGCCACCTCGCGGATCTCGAAGAGCCTGGTCCACGTCTTCCACCTGACCGAGGACGCCAAGCGCGAGACCGGCCTGCCCGGCGGCGAGGCGCGGCCGGTGCGCGCCGTGGCCGTGCTCGGCGCCGGCGCCATGGGCGGCGGCATCGCGCAGCTCGCGGCGAGCGAGACCGACGTGCCCGTCCGGATGAAGGACATCAGCCACGACGCCCTGGCCCTCGGCATGACCCACGCCTCGGGCCTGTTCGACCGCCAGGTGAAGCGCTACCGGCTGACCGCGCCGGAGGCCCGGCGCAAGATGGCCCTCCTCCACCCCGGCCTCGACTTCTCGGGCTTCGCGCGCACCGACATGGTGATCGAGGCCATCGTCGAGCGCATGGACGTGAAGCAGCAGGTCTTCGCCGAGACCGCGCAGCACGTCCGGGAGGATTGCGTGCTGGCCTCGAACACCTCGTCGCTCTCCATCCAGGGGATCGGCGCGAAGACGCCGCACCCCGAGCGGGTGGTCGGCATGCACTTCTTCAATCCCGTCCACAAGATGCCGCTGGTCGAGGTCATCGCCGCGGAGGGGAGCGCGCCCTGGGCTGTGAACACGGTCTTCAAGTACACCCGCAAGCTGGGCAAGACGCCGGTGCTGGTGAAGGACACGCCCGGCTTCCTGGTAAACCGGCTGCTGATGTTCTACTCGACCGAGGCGATGTGGCTGCTCGACGAGGGCCATCGGATCGAGGATCTGGACCGCACCATGACGGACTGGGGCATGCCCATGGGGCCCATGGCGCTGACCGACGAGGTCGGCATCGACGTGGCCACGAAGGTGGCGCACATCCTGATGGACGCCTTCGGAGACCGTCTCGCCATGCCCCCCTGGCTCGACCGCCTGCCCGAGCACAAGCGCCTGGGCACGAAGAACCAGTCCGGCTTCTACCGCTACGAAGGCCGCGAGAGGACGGAGCCGGACCCGACCGTCTACGCCCTGCTGGGCATCCATCCCAAGGTCGACAACCCGGATCCCGGCCTGATCGCCGACCGCATGGTTCTTCCGATGGTCAACGAGGCCGCCCGCTGCCTGGAAGAGCAGGTCGTCCGCACCGCCGCCGAGCTCGACCTGGCCCTGATCTTCGGCACCGGCTTCCCCCCGTTCCGAGGGGGCCTCTGCCGCTGGGCGGACCAGGAAGGCCTCGACCGGCTCATCCTCACCCTGGAGCAGCTCGCCGGCTCGGTCGGGGAGCGCTTCCAGCCTTCGGAAGCGCTCCGGGCCACGGCCGCGGCCGGCGGTTTCTACGCGCGATTCGGGAAGTAGCGCCCGGAATCACTCCGGGCAGATGAACGGGTAGTCGGTGTCGTCGAGGATCGGATCGATGCCGAAGAAATCGTTGAGCACCGACTCCGACGTGCAGTAGGCACCTTCGACCCAGGCCTGGTCGTTGGAGTACGCCTCGCCGACGATGTAGATCTCGGCCTCCGCGCCGTCGATCAACTGCGAGGGCTTCCGGATCTTGCGCTGCACGTCGGCGATGTCGAAGTGCGGGGCCCATTCGTGATAGCCGGCGTTGAACGGCGGCAGCGACCAGTCCATGTACGCCGACTCCAGCGGCTCCGGCACGTCGCTGTAGTCGGAATTCGGGCCGTAGTGCATTTCCGCCAGCATCTTGCGCAGCATCTTGACCATGCGCGACGGCACCTTGCGCGGGCCTTCGAGCGGCTGCGTGTCCTGCGAGATCGGCACGACACGCTGGCGCTTGGCGCCGAGCTCGAGCTCCTGCCAGAACGTGGTGTTGTCCTCGTCGTCATAGCTGGCGAGGATGCCGTACACCGGCTTCTGCTCCTGGTTGGCCGCATTGTTCCCAAAATAAACCACCATGCGCACCGGCGAATTGGTAGCGCTGGGTCCGATGGTGTCGCGGCGCGCGGCGGCCGTGAGCTGCTTGAGCTGCAGCACGGTCAGCGCCTGATCGGTGATCTCCTCCACGGCCTTCACCAGATCCCCGATCGAGCCAAACGGCTGATCCAGAATCGTCGTCGTCGTCATCGCCTTGAGCGCCGCGGCCGGGAACTTCTGCTTCTTGAGCGCCGCGATCACATCGGGAGTGACGACGTAAGCGAGGATCTGGGCCGGATACGGCGCCGGGTTGGCGGCGTCCGGCGCCCACCACGGCTGATCGAAGAACATGCCGATCTTGTACGAGGGCTGCATGATGGTCGATTCCAGATACAGATTGACCTTCTCGTGATTGAGCACGTCCAGCTCGTCGTCGGCCGGCGCACGGAACCGCGTGGCCTGGGCCACCAGATCGATCGCGGCGCGCGGCATCGCCAGCCAGGCCGCATCGGCCTCGCGGGTGCCGGCGGCGATGTTCGGATTGGAGCGGCTGGCATAGGTGAAGACGGCCTTGCCGTCCTTCCACAGGATCGAATGCAGGCGGGTGTCCGGGTGGTAGCGGAAGTCGACGCCCTGCTTTTTCGCCAGCGCCACGATCTGGTCGAACAACGCGTTGAACATGCCCGAGTAGCCGATCGACAGCGTGCGGTACTGGCTGCCCGGGGTGAACTCGTTGTTCATGTTGAACGACACCGCCGAGTTCGTGTTGATCACGTTCGAGCTGTAGCCGTTGCCGTCGGCGGCATACTGGTAGCCTTCCGAACCGAGCTGATCGTAGAGCAGGTTCCAGTAGCCGATGTCCTTCAGGAAGTCGCCTTGCTGGAACACCGAGGTCTCCGGCAGCTGCACGGTGATCTTGCCGTCGCGGTAGAACTGGCACCATTCCAGCCGCGTCTGCGGGCCGGTGGTGCTGGTCACCGCGAGGTTTTCGACCGTGGTGAAACCCTGGTCCGGCGTGGTGCTGGCGCCGAAGTGGTCCACCGCATACGGCGCGGGCTGGTTGGAGGTGATGTCGTTGAGGTAGAAATTTCGCGAGCGCAAGTAGAACAGCTGATTGTTGGTGACGTTGAACGGGACGGAATATTCGTCCAGGCCGAGCATGGAGATCACCTTCGTGACCACGCGATGTCCCGGGGCCAGCCCGTCGTTCGGATGCGGGAAGGCCTTCGAGGGCTTGTCGTCCCAGTACGAATAGCGCATGCCGCCAAGCTCGACGTAGGCGTTGTTCTTGTCTTCCTTGTAGTGCCAGGTGCAGACGCGCGCGCCGGCAGCGCGGGTGCCGGGATGCGTCTTGCTGAAGTCGTACTTGCCCCAGTCGTAGAGCTCCAGCACGTCGCCCTTCTTCAACTGGCTGGCGGCATGCTTCGTCCCTTTCCTGGGCTTGCCGTTGAGCAGGCGCCACGCGGTGTACAGGCCGGCGGCGCCGGCGCCGAAGATCGAATAGGTTTTCTGTTTCATGAGTTGTCGGCTCCTCGGACGAATACAGATTCGGTTGGCGGTGCGTTTCGAATCACTCGGTGCCCAGCCGGTACATCTGTCCCGGCAAGTCCTTTTGCGGAATGACGACTTCGACCAGAGTCGGCCGGTCCTTGATCTTGCGGATCCGCTCCAGCGCGGCGTTGAGCTCCTCCACCGTCTCCACGCGGATGCCTTCGGCGCCGAACGCCTTGGCGAGCGCCAGGTAGTCCCACTTCGGCAGGATGTCGAACGTGTCGAAGGTGTGCTGCGGCCCCGGCTCGAACGAGGTGATGTCCACGTACACCTGCTCGATGGCGTAGACCTGATTGCTCATCACGAAGATCACCGCGTTCAACTGGTTGCGCGCCAGCGTCGAGAGCGACTGGCAGACCATCATGAAGCCGCCGTCGCCCGCCACCGTCCAGGCGCGCTTGCCGCTGCCCAGCTGCGCGCCCGAGGCGGCGCCGGTCTCGAAGCCGATGCACTGCCATGCCGCCGACGACACGAAGCTGCCCTGCTTCAGCCCGTAGGCGTTCGTGGCCACATACATCGCCGAGCTGACGCCGTAGGTCATCACGATGTCCTTCAGCATGTCGCGGTCGTGCAGAAACTTCATCGAGTGCTGGAAGAATCGGTTGTAGGTGAGCCGGTGCGGCTCGTCCTTGTAGACCGGGTCGTCGTTCGACGCCCACGGGTCCGGATACTTCGGCTGCGGCGGCGCCAACGCTTTGATCGGATAGCTCTTGTCGCGCTGGAAGCGGACCAGCAGCGCTTCCATGAAGTCCTTCATGGTGACGTCGCCGTACTTGAAGTAGCCGACCCGCACGCCATCGGTGGTGGCGAGCACCATGTCGGCGTACTTGCTCTCGATGAACACCAGGTAGTCGTCGGTGATGATGGTGCCGAGGGTGAGGAAGCAGTCGGACACGGTGACCAGCTCGCGCACCGCCTCGATCGACGCTGCATCCGAGTAGGTGCCGATGAATTTCTTGCCGCCCTCGTCCAGCACGGTCTTGCCCAGCGTGGTGGTGGTGTACAGGAAACCGCTGGCGTCGATGATCTTCTGCAGCAGGTCGGACAGGCCGAAGCGCAGTACTTCAACGCCCGCGAAGATCATAGGCTTCTTCGCCGCGGTGATCTGCGTCCAGGCGGTCTCGACCGCGTTCTCCAGGGCCAGCGCCGGGCTGTCGACGACGCGCGGCTTCAGCTTCGTCCTCGACGGCCGCGGGCACGGCTGGGCCCATACTTCCTTGTAGCAGGCGATGTAGACCGGGCGCCGGTGGGTGATCGCCTCGATCAGCAGCTCGTCGATCTGCTCCGCGGCGCCGACGTTGGTGCTGAGGGTGACCGCCTTGACGGTAACGTTCTCGTACACCTTGCGGTCGGAGTCGAGATCGCCCGTGGAGTGGTGGTACAGCACGTCGTACATGTCGGTGATGTTGCGCATGTCGGCGCCGGGCGTGGCGCTGATGACCACGATCGGGCTGCGCTCCACCCAGGCCCCGGCGATGGCGTTGAGCGCGCTGTACGTGCTCACGCCGAACTGGAGCGACAGCGCCGCCAGCCCGCGGGTGCGAGCGTAGGCATCGGCGGCATAGCCGGCGTCGAGCTCGTTGATCCCGCCGATGGTGTTGATGCCATCGAAGTCCTCGAGCGCCTGGGTGAAGTGTTTGACGTAGTCCCCGGGAATCTGGAAGACGTCGGTGACCCCCAGCTGCTTCAGCCGGGTGAGCAGGTAATCGGCAACGGTGAAGGACTTCTCCGGCATGGCAGTACGACCCCCTGTAGGCGCCAGACGATTCAGGCGCGAGACTCCAGCCCAGCCGCCTTGTCTCTCGGCCTGGCTACGGTCCGCTCCACTCTCAAGGTGAGACCAGATCGCTGAAAATTTCACCCGTGATCGTACACGATTGAGGAAAGGCACGTGTCCCAATCCGTCGAGGGGCGGCCGCCCCTCACCCTGAGGTCAGACGAATTTGCCTTCTCGGCCGGCCAGTCCAACGAGGCGCACTGGGCCTGTAGACTGATGCCCGGCGGCGATCTCTTGTCCGCTGCCTTTGCTGTTGCCGTCGCCATCTCGCTCTTGAGCGTTGCCCTCAAGGCGTTAAAGAACCGGCGAATGCAAGAGAATGCGATCCTGCGGGGAGTCTTCGTCGAGGCGGAGATCCTCGCTCGATTCGAGGCCGGAGCCCTCACGGGATCGGAGCGTGCGAAGGCCCGGCGGCCGTTCATAGCTCCCTGGGACTCGCTCGAGTTGGAGCTCCGCTACGTCTTTGATGGCCGGGAAATTGTCAGCCGCGGCCAGGTTTCGAGCGAGGCCTTTCGCCGCCTGCGCTCGAAGAAGACCGTGGCTATCAAGATCATTCCCGAGCGGCCGGAGGAATGGGCCGCGCTCGCTTAGAGGCCACCGCCAGCTACAGATGGCGATTCCCTCCCGAAACGCTCCGGACCGCCGCGCGAGAGGTTGGGAACGGCGGCGGGATGGGAGGAAAAGGCCGCGCGGATCAACGCGCGGCTCGCGGTCCGTCGGCAGTGGCCTGGAGATTGGCGGCGGCGATCCGTCGCGATCACGGCGAAGGAGGCCGGGACCGCCACGAGGTCGAGGAGGAGGACTTCAAGGAGTATGTCTGATGCGCTTCCTCTTGGACACCCACGCGTTTCTCTGGTGGGTGGCCGACAGCCCAGAGCTGTCCAAGGAAGCTCGCAGAGAATTTGACCCTGGTCTCCGCCGACCCGGCTTTCGACGCCTATGACGTCAAGAGGCTTTGGTGATGAACACTCGAATCCTCATGTCCCTGAGCGCCTTGCTGATGGCCGTCCTCGGTCTCAGTGCCACCTTCATGCCCCAGGAGATCCTGGGCCTGTTCGGCGCCAACCCTGACGGCGACGGAGTGCTCCTGCTCCAGGTCGTCGGCGGCCTCTATTTCGGCTTCGCGATGCTCAACTGGATGTCGCGGGCAACCCGCATCGGCGGCATCTACAACCGGCCGGTCGCGGTGGGCAACCTGGCCCACTTCGCGGTGGTCGCGATCACCTTGCTGAAAGCCGTCGCCGGCGGATCGAGGGACGCCGCGGTCCTTGGAGGTCTCGCCGTTTACATCGTGTTCGCGGTCGGGTTCGGGATGGTCGTGTTCACCCATCCGAAGACCTGAGGCCGGCCGAAACAAAACCCGTTCCGGCGCGTTCCAGGGCTAGAATGGACACTCCGGGTTTCCTCGATCATCTCGACCGCCTGCATGCGCGGGCCCGCCGGAACCTCTGGCTCGGCCGGCTCGCCATCCTCACCCGCATTCTGCTCGCCGTCGGCTTCCTGCCCTCGGGGCTGAAGAAGCTGATCGGCAGCCGTTTCACGTCGCTGCCGCTCGACAATCCCGTGGGCTTCTTCTTCGAAGCCCTGTACCGCACCGGCTTCTACTGGAACTTCCTGGGCCTGGCCCAGCTGGCCGCGGCCCTCCTCCTCCTGATCCCGCGCACGACCACGCTCGGAGCGGTGATCTACTTCCCGATCATCCTGAACATCTTCATCATCACCGTTTCGGTTGGCTTTCAGGGGACGCCGTTCATCACGGGACCGATGCTGCTGGGCTCGGTCTTTCTACTTGCGTGGGATTGGCACCGGCTACGGGGTGTCGTCGCGGCTGGCGACAACCATGTCAACTTCAGAGATCGTCGTCGGACCGGAACTTAGGACTCGGGTTCTCGGGACCGACCTTCCCCATCCCCACCCATCGCGTGAAGTCGGGAATCTGGCGGAGCCCTTTCTCTCGCTCCACCGCCTCCTGCAGCGCCTGCCGGACAGCATCGGACTTGATCTTGATACCTCGAAGATGCATGTAGTCGCTCAGAGCTTTCTCGAGCTCGGGAGTCAGGTGGATGTTGAGATGGGACATCTTGCCCGCCCCTCCTTGAGTCCATCGTAGAACGAGACACCGGAGCAAACTGCCCTTGACGCTGGAAAAACTGGGGAGGTCCCACCGATCGAGCCAATACCCTGTCCATCCGCCCCCTCCCCCGCAGGCGGACTCCTGGGCGGAACGGCGGCGGCCTTGGACTCGGCGGCTGCCGTTCCTCCAAATTGTCAATGAACCCCTCGGCGGCCACCCGCCGCCCTCCCCCGCCCCCGGCAGTGACTGTTTGAGCGGCTGGCGCAGCCTCGTTTGCCGCTGCCGCAACCGTGAATTCCGAGCCGCAGCCCCGTTTGCCGCTGCTGCAATCCGGTTTGCCGCTGCCCCAACCAGGGAATCCGCTGCGGCAACCTCGTGAGCGGCAGCGGCAAACGAGACTTCCGGCCCGCAACCACGGTCTCGCCAGCGGCAAACGTGATTGCCGCTGCCGCAACCGCGATCTCCGCTGCGGCAAACAGGATCGCAGCAGCGGCAAACGAGGTTGCGGCGGAAGAAACCGCGGCTTTGACGGCTAAATCGGCCGTCGATGGCCGCTACGATACCTGAGAATCCGGGAGAGTCAAGCGTCAAGAGGCTGGTTTTCTGCACATTCCGGGCGAGTTGGCGGAAAGTCGTCCAGAATCTGGACATTTTGGTCCTTGACGGGCCGCGCAGATCGTGTAGAGTGCGCCTCTCCTCGCGGAGAAGGTATCCCGGGGAGAGGGTTCATTGACAACCGATTCACTTTCCCACCCAACCCGAGACGGGCCTCGGCCGAAGGCCCGTCCTCCCGCCATAGGTGTACATGGAACGGGGCGGAGACCGGCTGGCGTTCTGATTCCTGGCCGGTTCCGCCCCCGCTTTCGTGCTTCGGCTAGACTTCGACCATGAGACGCCCCCTCGCCGTTTTCGCCACGCTCCTTCTTCTCGGCTGCTCCCAGAAACCGGCGGCGGAGGCTCGCGCTCAGGAGCCGATCGTCGGCCTGCCGTGCGAAGGGTGCGAGGCGGTCTTTCAGGGTCTGCCGGAGACGCTGGCCGCCAGCGCCCGCATCGCTCCCGAAAGCGAGCCCGGGGAGCCGTTGCGGATCGAGGGGACGGTCACGCACGCGAAGGGCCGGCCGGCGCCCGGAGTGATCGTCTACGCGTACCACACGGACTCAAAAGGGATCTATCCGACGGATTCAAGCGTCAGCCGTCTCGGCGAGGCTGCGGCTCGCCATGGCCGGCTGCGCGGTTGGGTCAAGACGGATGAAAAGGGCCGGTATCGATTCGACACCATCCGGCCGGCGGGGTATCCGGATAGCGATCTGCCGCAGCACGTCCACATGCATGTGATCGAGCCCGGCCGCTGTACGTACTACATCGACGACCTGATGTTCGACGACGATCCCCGGCTCACCCCGAAGATGCGGCAAAATCTGGTCCTGGACCGCGGCGGCCCCGGCGTCGTCATGCCGGTCCGGACCGGTGAGGGCGGCTGGCTGGCGGTTCGGGACATCGGGCTGGGGGCGAAGATCCCCGGCTATCCTGGCTGAAACCGAATCGTGAAGACGCCCCGACGTTTCTGACCCGGTGAGGTTCCGGGTAGAAGGACTGGGGCGTCTCTACTCTTCCCCGATGTCCTCGTTCCAGACGTGAGGATTCGCGGCTTGCGGAGCCAGTCGATCCCGCCGTCGAAGTTGACCTATTCCCCGACCACCACGGTGCCGATGCGGAACTGACGCACGAGGCCACTGCGAGGTCAAGGTCGGCTACAACCTTCTCGGTCAATACCGCCGTATTGACGCCAACCCGCCCTTGTGCGATGGTGGGTCCATGTCCGGCAGATCCTCGCAGCTCCAGATCCGCATCACCCCGGAGCAGAAGGAGATTCTGAAGCGACTGTCGCACCAGGCGGGGCAGGACATGTCCGCCTACGTACTGTCCCGGGCGCTGCCTGACGCCCGGCTGCGGTTTGCCCGGCTCCTGGAGGCGCTGCGCGGCGACGACCGGCCCAGCTTCGCGCTGGCGGAGCTCAATGATCTCCTTTCCGGCCTCACCCCGGGAGAGCTGTGCGGTGCAGTCGAGCACGCGGACCTGACGGGGCTCACTCCGTACTTCCGGAACTATGTGGCAGCGATGGTGGAGCTGGCCGCTCACCGGCGGGACGTACCGCCCCCCGCCTGGGTGCGTGATGTCGAGCCCATGGAGATGGAGCCGCGCTTCGCCACCCCTCTGGCGGGCCTGCGGTTGCACCTGCTGCGGGCGGCGCCGGTACCCTTCAAACGCCGCAACATCTTCATCGACTCGTCGATCGGCGATCGCGTGTAACGATGGCCGGCCCTCGCCTGACCCGGTCGGACATGCTGAGGTTGTTTGATCTGCTGAACACGGAGCTGGCTGCCGAGGACGTGCAGGGCGAGCTCTACCTGGTCGGTGGCGCGGTGATGTGCCTGGCCCTCGACGCCCGGCACGCGACGCGGGACGTGGACGGCTACTTCCGGCCCACCGGGGTGATCCGCCAGGCGGCCAGCCGGGTCGCCGCCCGAGCCGACGTTCCGGACGACTGGCTCAACGACGCGGTGAAGGGGTTCCTGAGTCCACGGGGCGACTTCGACCCCTACCTCGATCTCGACTATCTGAAGATCTTCGTGGCGCGGCCGGCCTACCTGCTTGCCATGAAGTGTGCCGCCATGCGGCTGGGTGAAGAGTTCCACGACCTCGACGACGTCCGCTACCTGCTGCGCTACCTGAACATCACCAGCGTCGAAGAGGCATTGGAGGTCGTCACCCGCTACTTCGATGCGGAGCGACTTCCCCCCAAGACCCGCCTCGCCCTGGAGGAGCTGTTGCCGGGCTGAAGCGCCTGGACCTGATCCGGAAACTCGAAACTGCCCGGGGTGCCTATAAAAAAGAAGACGCCCCGAAGTTTCCAACCCGGTGAGGTTCCGGGTAACGGACTGGGGCGTCTCTACTCCTCCCCGATGTCCTCGTTCCAGACGTGCGGATTGGCCCCGATGTAGTCGGCCAGCATCCGGATGCACTCGTCGTTGGCGAGGTCGATCACCTGGACGCCGTGCTCGCGGAGCCAGTCGATGCCGCCGTCGAAGTTCACGGACTCCCCCACCACCACGGTGCCGATGCGGAACTGACGCACGAGGCCGCTGCAGTACCAGCAGGGCGACAGGGTGGTCACCATGATGGTGTCGCGGTAGCTCGACTGGCGCCCGGCCTTGCGGAAGGCGTCGGTCTCTCCGTGGACGGACGGATCGTTCTCCTGGACGCGGCGGTTGTGGCCGCGGCCGAGCAGCTTCCCTTCCTTGTCGAACAGCGCCGCTCCGATGGGGATGCCGCCTTCGGCCAGGCCCTGGCGGGCCTCCTCGATGGCGACGAGAAGCAGGGCGTCGTAGTCGAGGCTCATTTCTCGACGCCCTCGGCGGCGGCCTGGACCCGGCCCTCCTGGAGCAGGCGCGTCAGGAGCAGGAGCAGCACGGCGACGGCCGCGGCGAGGGCGCCCCAGAAGAGACCGCGGGGAACCCTCGACGGATCGCTCGACGAGCCCAGCGAGGGCTCGCGGCTGAGCCGGACCTCCTCGGCCCCGTTCGGATCGAGCTGCGATGCGATCAGGGCGAGGTCGTAGCGCGGCGCCGGAAGCCGCGCGTTCCCGTAGAGCAGCTTCACCTTCTCCCCGCCGGGATGCACGAAGCGCAGGCGCTGCGTGGGAATCTCCAGGCGCAGGCGGCCGAGAGGCAAGGGGGCATTGTCGCCTTCGTCCAGGATCAGATCGATCGTCCTGCCGGGCCGATCCGGGAGATCGAGCGCGAAGGAGGCCGGCTCGTCGCGACCGTCGGGACCGTTGGAACCGTTGGAGACACCGCTCCCGCCGGCAGTGTGGGTCCAACGCTCGCCGCCGAGCGACCACCGGGGCTCGCCCCGCCGGTTCTCCGGTCCCTCCAGGCGGACGGAACGCTCGAAGACGCTCGACGAGGTTTCGAGGACGAGCCGCGACGCGGGCAGGGTCGGATACGGCAGGGCGATCCGGTAGCGCGAGTTGGAGCGCGACCGGTCCTCGATCCGCTTCGGCTCCGGCAGCTCCAGGACGAGGGCGTCCGGGCTGTCCTCCAGGATGTAGGGGATCTGCCGGCCCTCGGCGTCGGCGAGCCGGAGGTCGTCGAGCGAGCTGTGGGACAGGATCGAGGCGTCGAGGGTCAGCACGGCCACGCCCGTGAGCATGGGTTCGACGTTGCGCGTGTACCGGAACTCCTTCATCTCCAGGGGCGCACCCGGGGGGACGACGGGGACCGGCGCGGCGAGCAGGACCAGCAGGAAGGGGAAAGCCGCGTTCACTCGTTCGCCTCCTCGGGGCTTCGCGTCAGCACGAAGCGTTGAATGAGCACCGCCACCGCGGCGAGGCAGACCGCCATGCCAACGAAGCTGGCCACGCGGTAGAGCCCCTCCAGGGAGCGGAGGTCGAAGCCGAATCCTTTGATCATGGTGGCAACGAGGAGCGCGATCGCGGTGACGCGCGTCCCCCGGTTCCTGACCACGATGCCTGTCACGAGCAATGCCAGTGCGAAGATGCCCCACCCCAGGGTGTACGTCAAGCCCTCGGCGAGCGTGGCCCGGTCCGAGAGGAAGCTGAAGGTGAGCGTCGGGCCGGTCGAGAAGTAGTCGGCGATCTCGATGTTGAGCAGCAGGAACAGGAGAAGGCCGCTGCCGCAGAAGGCGAGCACGGAGACCCGCGGCAGCTCGCGCGCCAGACGGTCGTCGGTCTTGCTCAGCAGCCAACCCGCCGCCAGGAGCGCCACGGCCGCCACCAGGTAGGTATAGAGGTACCAGTTCCAGATCACCAGCTCGGCCCGCGGGTGGTAGCTGAGCACGGCGCGGTTGACCGACAGCCGCAGGACCACGGCGGCGGCCAGGCCGGCGGTCCAGACCAGCAGGCCCTTGTGGGGCACCCGGCCGTAGAGCCAGGCCAGGGCCGCGGCGAGCAGCGCCCAGCCGATGGTGATCCACTGCTTTTCGAGCTGCAACGGAATGGCCACCGTCACGAAGGCGAGCACGGCGCCGGCCACCATCGCGATCCTTCCGATATCCCGGCGGCCCTCGGGCTCCAGCGCGAGGAGCCGCCAGAGGAGCACAGCCATCGCCGCTCCCAGCAGCACGGGCAGCAGGCCGATGACCGGGGCGAAGCCGAGGTCGTCCCGCAAAGCTTCCAGATTGAGAAGGAAGAAGGCCGCGCTGGCCAGGACCGCCGCCAGCCAGGGCGCCCGCAGGGACACGGCGCGGGCTCCCAGGATGAGCGGATAGGCGAGATAGATCAGGAGGAGGACCACGGAGAAGACGACCGACTCCCAGGCCGATCCCTTCCAGCAGGCTGCCGCCGCGAAGGAAAAGAGCACCGACAGGGGAGCCAGCGCCGACTGGCGATGCCGCCAGGCCAGGACCAGCAGCCCCGTCGTGAAACCCGCCTGGAGCGGCAGCGCCAGGCCGAGGGACGGCCCGCCGGGCTGCAAGGAGGCCATCAGACCCACGAGCTGGGCCGCGACGAGCGACGCGATGGCCGTGTTCGCGCAGGCGCCGACGAGGCCGTCCGCGTCGCCGTCCCGGTCCGGCTGCCGTCTTCGGGCCGCGGCGATCCAGACCATGCCGAAGGCGGCCAGGACCGCGGCGGAGACCAGGGCCACGGAGGGCCAGGGAGCCTGCCGGCCGGAGGCGATCAGCCAGGTGGCCACGACGAGCTGCGCCCCGAGCAGGGAGCCGGCATGGAGACCGCCCCGGCGGAGCATCAGGGCGGCCACGCCCGCTCCGAGCGTGAGGAGGCCGAGCACCCCGAGCACCGGCCAGGGCGGCACCGAGAGCCCCGGCTGCGTCGCCACGAACAGGAGGAACAGATGGCCGATGAGGGCGAGATAGATGCCCGTGTCGCCCCCGGCTCCCGCCCGGCCCGCGTTCCAGAGGTTGCCCGCCAGCGACACGACGGCGAAGAGGGCGACCAGGATCAGCGCGGGGATGAGGCTCGCGTCGAGCGGCACGGTCGCCCACCAGAATCCGATCAGCCCCCAGGAGAGAAGGACACCGAGCCACGACGCCAGCGGCATCCGCCCCTCCCGAGCCTCCAGGAAGAGGCCGGCGTTGAGGATCACCAGCAGCAGGGCGAGCCCCCAGACGGCCGAGACGGCAATGGAGCTCAGGGAGAGGAATCCCAGGAGGGCGAGGCCGGCCAGCAGGACGACGGCGTTCGCCTCCTTCGGTTGGAGCGTCCGCCCCCAGCGCCGGGCGGCGATCGGCACGCCCAGGTAGAGCAGCCCGAACGCGGCATAGAGCCCGAGCCCGGGCAGGAGCCGCTCCTGGGTCAGGTGCCGGCCCGACCAGACCGCTTCCGCGGCGACAGCGAAGAACGCCGCGCCGTAGTGGAGCCAGCCCGACTCGTAGATCAGCGCGAACGCCGCGCTGGCCAGGACGAGCACGAAGAGCGCGCCGAACAGGAGGCCGGGCGACGCCGTGGCCGGCTCCACGTATGCGAGCACCGGGAACGCCACCATCAGGAGCGTCGCCGCGAACGTGCCGGAGCCGTCGGGCAGACGTCCGCCCATCTTGAGGGAGATCCAGGGCGCGGCCAGGTAGAGCAGCACCGCGGCCGAGAGGAAGGCGAGCAGCTCCGGCCAGGCCGGGGAGCTGTACGAGGTCGCGAGCCACACGCACCAGACAGCGACCGTGGCTCCCGCGCCCGCGACATGCAGCATCTCGGGACCGCGGACCGCGGCGAAGATGGCGAGCCCCGCCCCCAGCAGGAGCAGGTAGCCGAAGAGCAGCCCGAAGTGGGCGCCGAATTCCGCCGACGACCCGAGGTAGAAGGCCAGCAGGAGCGGCAGCCCCGCGCTGATCGACACCACCTGCCAGAAGCCTCGGTCCCGGTCTTCCGCCTCGTCCCGCCGCACCAGGAGCGGAGCCACGAGATACAGCAGGGGGAAGATGAGGAAGAT
This sequence comes from Holophagales bacterium, assembly GCA_031390755.1. Classification (GTDB taxonomy): domain Bacteria; phylum Acidobacteriota; class Thermoanaerobaculia; order Multivoradales; family UBA5704; genus DATMER01. The sequence goes on along the minus strand of JANMTS010000063.1, from coordinate 4,930 downwards.
CCCCATCGCCAGCAGCACCCGGCCCGGATCGAGATAGCGGAGAACCCAGGCCCACTGGTAGAGGACGGTAAAGGCCAGGGCGAGGCGGATCAGGACCGTCCAGCGCCGATGGAGGGAGACCCAGGCGAGGCCGGCGTTGAGCAGAAGCAGATAGCCGAAGAGGCCGATCGGACGGTCCTGTCCCGTGGAGAGCAGCGCGGGCGTGGCGAAGCCGCCGAGCAGGCCGAGCACGGCGATGAACGGCGAGTCGCGGCGGATCGCAAGGCCCACGGCCACGGCCGCCACCAGCGCCATGAGAAGGAAGGCCGGCGTCGCCCCCAGCAGGTTCCACAGGGAGTGCGAGGCGAAGATGGTGGCGAAGAGGATGGCGATGCCCGAGGCGTCGAGGGCGTTGGCGGTGACCGCGTAGCGCCGTGCGGCCTTGAGCTCGCAGACGACGAGGAGGCCGACGCCCGTCAGGATGCCGATGGCCATGCGCACGGGCGCGCTCAGCCAGCCGTTCTGGATCGAGTAGCGAAGAAAGAGGATGGCGGCGATGGCGAGCATGATGCCGGCCATCCAGGAGAAGAGGCGCACGCCGATGAGGTTTTCCCAGTCGAAGGCCGGCTTGGGAGGACGGGGCGGCGCGGCCGGGAACGTCGGCGCGGACCGGACAGGCGGGACGGGAGGAACAGGCGGAACGGGAAGAGCCGCGGGCGTCGACGGTTCTGGTGCCGGCGCCGGAATTGGCTCCGGAGGCGGAATCGGGGACGGCAGAACCGTCTCTGTCTCTTCCTCTTTCTTCCCGTCTTCCTGGACTTTCTCCTCGGGAGGCGGCGGTGCGGCCTGGACCGGCGGCGGGACCGGAACGGGAATCGGGACCGACATCGGAACCGGCCGCGCCGCTGTCGTCGCCTCCGTCGCCGTGACGGGAGCCGCGTCCGGAGCTTCTTCGGCGGGCGCCTGGCCCGTCCGGAGATCCCGCTTCAGCTGAACGAGCATCTCCTGATACCGGGAGAGCGCCTTCTGATGCTCCTCGAGCCCCCGCTCGACCGAGCGGATCCGCTCCCGCGCCAGGATGTCCCGGACGATCAGCCAGAGGGAGGTGAGGATCAGGATCGAGGCGAAGCACTCCATGCAGGGCACCTCCGAGACAGCACCGGTTGCGATCGGGATCGTGCGGGCATCTTAGCACCCGCCGAACTTGCGGGCAGGCGGGTCAGCTCGTGCGGAGGAGCCGGGCGCCGAGCACGGAGAACAGCAGGGCGAAACCGAGCAGCGCAGCCGACGGCAGGAGGACCGCCTCGGCGCCGCGGCCGAAGGAGATCAGGGCGTGGAGAGCGTCCATGGCCCAGGGCGTGGGGAACACGTGGGCCGCGCTCCAGAGCCAGCGCGGCATCACCTCGCTCGGCCACCAGCAGCCGCCGAGCGCGCCGAGCACCATGCCGAGGATCCAGCCCACCGTCGACGCCTGCTCCGGGGTCTTGAGCACGGCACCGAGAAAGAGCGACAGCCCGGCCGCCGCCGCCGCGAAGCAGGCGAGGATGAGCGCCAGGCCGAGCGGCGAATGCCCCCAGGAGAGGCCGAAGAGGAAGCGGCCGGCGAGGAGATAGATGACGATCTGGGCGGCGGCGATGAGCAGCCGGCCCGCCAGCTTGCCGGTGAACAGGACGCCGCGGTTGAACGGCAGGGTCGCCTGGCGCCGGATCATCCCCTGGCGCTTCTCGATGGTCAGGAAGACGCCGCCGTAGATGTTGGTCATCATCAGGACGAAGAAGGTCAGGATGCCCGGCACGCTCTGGGAGAAGCCCGTGGGCACGGCCACGCCCTTCCCCGCCGTCGTGACGGCGACCTTGACCAGCGACGGCCGGAGGGCGAGCCGGTCGTACGCGGCCCGCGGCTCGATCGACGGTCCCGCCTCGGAGAGCCGGCCGAGCACTCGGACGATCGCCCGCACGGTGTCGACCTGGGCGGCGAGGCTGAATTCGGCGTCGCTGCCCGGCTGCTGGACGAGCTGCAGCTCCTGCCGGCGGCCGGCGAGCACGCTCTCGGTGAACCCGGCCGGGATGACGAGGGTCCGCGGCGGCGGCTCCTGGCCGGCCGGGATCTCCGGTCCGACGGTCTTCAGCTCCACCCGGTCGTCCGCCAGCTCGGCCACCAGCGCCTTCGAGAGCCAGCCGCCGTCCAGATCCTGCACGCCCAGCGTGACCTTGCGCGGCTCCCGCGGCCCGCCGGTCTGGCCGAAGATCCACATCATGGCGACCGGCAGGGCGAGCATCCAGATGAAGGCCGCCTTGTGGCGCCAGGTGAGGCGGAGGTCGTTCAGGGCCAGCAGGCCGATCTGGCGCATCGCGCTCACGCCGCGCCCCTTTGCACCCGGCGCCGCAGGAGCACCCCGCCGAGAGCCAGCAGCACGACGCCGGTGGCCGCGAGGATGCCGACGTTCGGCAGCACCTCCCGCAGACCGGCGTTCTCCAGCAGCAGCTCCTTGTACCCCTCCGTCCCCCAGTAGAAGAGGGAGAACGGCGACACCGCCCGCATCGCCGCCGGGAGACTGTCGAGCGGCAGGAAGCTGCCGCCCGAGAACGCCAGCACGAGATAGAGGACGCTGCCGATGGTCGAGCCCTGGCGGTCGTCCTTCGCCAGCCCGTAGACGGTCGAGGCGAGGCCGGTCACCGCGAGCACCAGGCAGAGCGAGAGCATCACGAAGCCGGCGGGGTCCACTCCGCGGCGGGAGGCGAGCCCGGCCACGGCGGCCAGAATCAGCAGGGCGGCGAGCGAGATCACCGCGGCCGTCACCGCCTTGGCCACGATCACCGTGCCGGTCCCCACCGGTCCCGCCAGAAGACGGCGCAACGTGCCCTTGTGCTTTTCCGTCAGCAGGTCGCGCATGACCTGGTCGCCCAGAGTGAACAGCGCGAAGACGGCCACGCCAGGGAGCACGAAGAGAAAGACCGACGTGGGACGCGAGGCTCCGGCCACGCGGCCAGACGGCCCACCGGTCTTCTCCAACTGCACCGTGGAGAGCGTGATGGCCGGAGGAAAGAGGTACCGGCTGGAGCGGCTCGCCCACTGGTTGGCGGCGACCGCCACCGCCGCCACGTCCTGGTCGGACGGTCCCTGGTCGGCGTCGAGCAGCGGTCGCAGACCCGCGAGCGGCCCCTGGAGCGTGTAGGCCGTCGACGAAAGCGCCTCGGCGAGGATGTCGGTGACCTGCTCCGCCACCTCCGGCAGGATCGACTGGGACGGGTTGCGCACCAGCTCCAGGGTGGCGGGCCGTCCGTCGAGAAGGGCGTCGGTGAGACCGGCGGGCAGGCGCAGGATGGCCGAGAAGCCGTCCTTCTCCAGCCGGGCGAGCGCGTCCGGCCCGGTCTTCTCCACGTCGACTCTCTCCACCTCGAAATACTCCGCCGCCTCCGGCCGCGAGAACGCGGACGAGATCAGCGTGCCGGCGAGGCCGCCGTCCTGGTCGTCGAGGAGGAGACGGACCTTCGGCGCCCGGGTCTCCCCGGCGCCGAACGCGAGCGCCATGATCCCGGACAGGACCAGGGGGAAGGCGAGGATGATGAGGGTCGACAGCGGAGACCGCACCCGCCGCCGCAGATCCTTCCGCACCAGCAGCCCAACTTGGCGAACGCTCAATCCCGCAGCTCCCGGCCGGTGAGCTTGAGGAACAGCCCGTTGAGGCTGGGCGGCTCGATGGACACGCGGTCGATCGACAGGCCGCGGTTGTAGATCTCGCCGAGCAGCCCGGCGGCTCCCCGGTCGTCCCCCCCACCGGCCGAGAACGCCACCCGGCCTTCGTCCGCGATCAGCACCCGCACGCCCGGCAGCCGCTCGACCTCCGCGCGGGCCGCCGCGGGCTCGAAGCGGCCGAAGAGCGTGACGACCTCCTCCTCCGCCACCAGGGCCTTGAGCTCGGCGAGCGTCCCTTCGGCCAGCAGCTTGCCGTGATCGACGATGCCGATGCGGTCGCACAGACGCTCCGCCTCTTCGAGATAGTGGGTGGTATAGAGGACGGCCGCGCCGCCGTCCGCGGTGCGGCGCACGACGTCCAGGATGTTGACCCGCGCCTGGGGATCAATTCCGACCGTGGGCTCGTCGAGCAGCACGACCTTCGGGCCGTGGACCAGTCCAAGACTGAGGTTGAGCCGGCGCTTCATGCCGCCCGAGAAGCGCTCCACCGGCTCCTTGGCGCGGCCGGCGAGGCCGACCTCGTCGAGAGCGCGGTCGACGGCCCGGTCGAGCGCTGCGCCGGACATTCCGTAGAGACCGGCCCAGAGCCGCAGGTTCTCGCGCGCGGTCAGCTCCTCGTAGACCGCCACCTCCTGGGGCACGATCCCAAGGCCGCGCTTGACCGCGACGGGGTTCGAGGCAAGGTCGACTCCGCCAACGGTTACGCGGCCGGAGTCCGGCGCGAGGAGCCCGGCGAGCATGGAGAAGGTCGTGGTCTTACCCGCGCCGTTCGGTCCGAGCAGGCCGTAGATCTCGCCGTCCCGGACCTCGAACGAGACGCCGTCGACCGCCCGGATCTCGCCGAACCGCTTCACCAATCCCTCGACGCGGATCACCGTTCGCCTCGTGTCATGAAGCTCCATACGGCCCTCCTTTCTTGAAGTTCAAAAAAGAGGGCCGAAAGTGAAACAGAATGCGCGGCTCCATCGTTGTATCGGTGAGGGATGACTCATCTCATGCCACCGATCTATCCGGACATCCGCGTCTCCCTTCGGAGCCGCAATCGCTTTGCCCTGGTGAGCGCCATCCGCTACGGGCTGCGCCGCGCCGGCAAACCGCTGGCCGAAATCGAGCGCTTCAGCCGGGAAGCCCTCTCGACGAAGGACCCCCACCACCTCGAGGAGCTCTGCCGGAGCTGGGTGCTGCTGGCGGGTCCAGAGTAGGGGCGGCCCTTGTGGCCGCCCTTGCCCCAACCCGGGCGGCCACAAGGGCCGCC
>JANMTS010000022.1:0-32388 GCA_031390755.1 Holophagales bacterium | reverse complement strand
CCCAACCCCCCCTCCCCGGGCTTGTCCGGGGGACCCCGGGCGCCCCCCCGCCCACACACCAGAACGGGTTAGTCGGCGGGCGGGACGCCGGCGGTCCCAGTGAAAAGCCGGGGAAGGGGAGAATGGGATCAATCCAATACTTGACATGTCAAGCATTCGCCGATATTCTCCCTTCGTGAGCGAACGAGACAGCGCGATTCAGCGCGAAATCCGGCAGACGAAGCCGTTCCGTACGCGGAGCCAGGAGGGTGTCGTGGGTCTGTTGCGCACGGCGGACGTGGTCCGCCGCTTCATCGGCCGGATGCTCGAGCCCTTCGGAGTGACGGCTCAGCAGTACAACGTGCTGCGCATCCTGCGGGGCGCGGGTCCGGAAGGACTCCCCACCCTGGCCATCAGCGAGCGCATGATCGAGGAGGCCCCCGGCATCACCCGCCTCGTCGACCGCCTGGAGGCCAAGGAGCTGGTGCGCCGCAAGCGCTGCCCCGGCGACCGCCGGCAGGTGCTCTGCTTCGCGACCCCGGCCGCCCTGGAGCTGCTGGCCCGCATCGACACCGTCATGGACGACACCGACGACCGCGCGCTCGGCATGCTCTCGGACGACGACAAGACCCAGCTCATCCGGCTGCTGGACACGGTCCGCGCCGGCCATCCGTAACGCGAGCCCGGACCGGGGAGCGAGGCCATGAAGACGAACGCCGCCCGCCTCCTCGACTCCCTCGGCCTCCCCTACCGCCTCGTCGACTACGAGGTGGACCCGGACGATCTCACCGCCGAAAGCGTGGCCGCGAAGATCGGTCTCCCCGCGGAGCAGGTCTTCAAGACCCTCGTGGCCCGCGGCGACCGCACCGGCGTGATGCTCGCCGTGGTGCCCGGCGACGCGGAGCTCGACCTCAAGGCGCTGGCCCGCGCCTCGGGCGACCGCAAGACCGACACCGTGCCGCTCAAGGAGGTCCAGCCGCTCACCGGCTACGTCCGCGGCGGCGTGACCGCGCTCGCCGGCAGGAAGGACTACCCCGTCTTCGCCGACGAGACGATCGAGCTGTTCGACGAGGTCTCGGTCTCGGCAGGGGTGCGTGGCACGCAGCTCCTTCTTACTCCCGAAAACTACCTCCGGGCGACCCGCGCGACGGTCGGCCCGATCGCCAAACCCAAGGGCTCCTGAGCCCCCCATCCAGCCCCGGTCTGCCGTACAATCGGGGATGCCCCCCGGGTGGACGTCCATGGCCGAATTCAAGCTCTCGAACCTGATGCTGGCGGTGCCCGTGCCGGCCACCCTCGCGGCGGTCCGGCCGCCCGCGCCCGCGAAGCCGGCGCCCGCCCGGATGCTGCACGTGCTCAACGGCGACGCCGCCGCGGATCAGCTCCGGCAGTCCGGAGTGCAGGGCGGCATCACGCTCTCCGCGGATGTCCTCCACGAAGGCCCCGCCCCCGCCGGCCTGCTCCCGGAGCGCTGGCGGAAGGTGCGCGCGCGGTACCTGGCCGAGCACGGCTACGGGGATTACGACCGCTGCCTCGCCAACCTCACCGAGTGGGACCACGGGCTGGAGACCTACCGCAACTATGAAGAGGTGGTGATCTGGCTGGAGCACGACCTGTTCGACCAGCTCCAGCTCCTGCGGCTGCTCGACTGGTTCGGCGGCCGGGATCTCGGGCGCGTCCAGCTCAGCCTGATCTGCATCGGCTCCTTTCCGGGCATCGAGCCGTTCCACGGCCTCGGCCAGCTCTCGCCGTCCGAGATGGCCTCGCTGCTCGACCAGCGCCAGCGCGTCACCGAGAAGCAGATCTTCCTGGCCCGGCACATCTGGCGGGCCTTCTGCTCGACCGAGCCCATCGGCCTCGAAGTCGCGCTGCGGCGGGACACCACGTCCCTCCCCTTCCTGGCCGATGCGCTCCTGCGCCACCTCGAAGAGTTCCCCTGGACGCGCGACGGTCTCTCCCGCACCGAGCGCCAGGCCCTGCTCGGGGTCGACGCCGGCTTCGACACCTTCGAGTCGCTGTTCCGCGCGGTGCAGGCCCTGGAGACCCGCCCCTTCCTGGGCGACACCTCGTTCCTGCGCGCCCTGAAGGTGCTGGGCACCAGCCCCATGCCCCTGATCCGCCTGGAGCCCGGGGCCGGCGGCATTGCCCGCAACCTGCGGGTCAGCCTGACCACGACCGGACGCGAGGTGCTGAAGGGCCGGGAGGACTGGGTGCGCATCCACGGCATCGACCGCTGGCTCGGAGGCGTTCACCTCCACGGCCACGAGTCCCAGTGGCGCTGGGACGGCGAGCGGGCACGGTTGATCCCGGCGTAGGGCGAGCCTCCATCCCTTCTGGCCGAGCTCCCATCCCTTTTTCCCGAGCCGCCATTCCTCTTACCCGAGGCGCCATCCCTTCTGGGATGGCGTCCATCCCTTGTACCCGAGCGGCCATTCCTTCTACCCGAGGGGCCATCCCTCTTGGGATGGTGTCCATTCCAGAAGGGATGGCGGCCATCCCTTTTTCCCGAACGGCCATTCCAGAAGGGATGGCTCCCCGGGAATCTGGAATAGCTCCCCGTGAGCGGCGGTTCCTCCGTTCCATGAAGCGCTTCATGCTTGCCGCATCCGCCGCCGCTCTGCTTTTCACGCTCGCCGCCGCCGGAACGTCCGCCCAGACCGCCCAGACCACCGCCCCGGCCGGCTCCATCCTCGCCGAGCCCTGGTTTCAGGAGCAGGCGAAGGCCGGGCTCGGCCGGCTGTATGACATGGACTTCGGAGCCGCGGACGCCATCTTCGGGGAGATCACGGCGCAGTATCCGGACCATCCGGTCGGACCGTATCTCCAGTCGCTGATCCCCTGGTGGGCGATCCAGATGGAGCCGGACGACGAGTCCCAGGACAAGGTGGTGTTCGACGGCATGGAGCGGGTGCTCGACGTGTGCGATGCGCGTCTCAGGAAGCACCCCGGCGACCTCGACGCGCTGTTCTTCCGGTCGGGCGCCTACGCCCTGCGCGGGCGCCTGAATGCCGACCGCCGCAACTGGCTGCGCGCCGCCCGCGACGGCCAGCACGCGCTCAAGGCGCTCAAGGAGGTGCGGCGCCGCGATCCGGACAACGACGACCTCTACTTCGGAGTGGGTGTCTTCGACTACATGGTCGACGTGGCTCCGAAGCAGTACCGCATCCTCCGCCCCTTCGCACGGCTGTTTCCCAAGGGCGACAGGCAGCGCGGCATCGTCGAGCTCGAACGGGCGATGAACAAGGGGCGCTTCGTGTCGACCGAGGCGGCGTACACGCTGCTGCAGATCCACTTCCTGTTCGAGAAGGACTACCACGCCGCCCTCCGGTACACGAAGTGGCTGCGCGAGCGGCATCCCGACAACTCGATCTTCCAGCTCTACGAGGGCCGCATCCACGAGCGGCTCGGGCACTTCCGGGAGGCGGAGCTCGTCTTTCGCAGCGTCATGCTCCGCCACGACCAGGGGCAGAGCGGCTACACCGACGCCATGGCCGAGCGGGCGCTGTACCTCCTGGCCCGCACGGCCATGTGGCAGAACCGCCCGGCCGAGGCGCTCGGGTACATCGAGCAGCTCGAGCGGCTCACCTCGAACCGCCCCATGCTGTCGGAGTACAAGGCGCTCGGCCGCCTGCGGAAGGGAATGGTTCTGGACACCCAGGGCAAGCGGCAGGACGCCCTGCGCTGCTACCGCGAGGTGCTCGCCATGAAGGGCTACGAGGGCGACGACGACGTCCGGGCCCGGGCCAAGGGCTTCCTGAAGAAGCCCTACCGGAGCTGAGTCCCTGACAAAGCCCTCCAAGGGCTGCTCCGGAGAAACCCCTACTGGAGCGGAGCCGGGCCGTCCGTCTTGGCTCCGCGCCGCCGCACCAGGTACAGTCCGAATCCGACAACCAGCGCGATCGCGCCGGCGATGAGGTTGCTCGTCTCCGCGCTGAGCGCGAAGGCTACGCAGAGCAGCAGCGCCGCCACCGGGATGATGGGCCCGCCCGGGATCCGCACCACGCCGGGCGCGTTCGGAAACTTGCGGCGCAGCACCATCACCGCGGCCGCCGTGCCGAAGTACGTGGCGAGCCGGGCGACGACGGAGAGCTTGGCCAGCCCCGCGAACGAGCCCGACAGGGCGAGCGGAAGCGCGATCGCGGTCTGGGCCAGGATCGCCACCATCGGGGTGCGGAACCGGGGATGCAGCCAGGCCAGCGCCCGCGGGCCGAAGCCGTCCGCGGCCAGCGCGTAGAGATACCGCGGACCCGCCAGCACCGTGTTGCTGTTCGTCCCCAGGATGGACAGCACCGCGCCCACCGTCAGCAGCCATCCGCCCATCGGCCCCAGGAAGAGCCGCGCCGAGTCCGCGAGCGGGGTCTCCGACTGCGCCAGGTTCGGCAGCGTGCCGAGCGCCACCCACTGCACCGCCGAGTAGATCAGCGTCACCAGGACGATCTGCACCACCAGCGCGAACGGGATGTCCCGCCGCGGGTTCTTGAACTCGCCGGCCGGCGCCGCCGTGTTCTCGAAGCCGGCATAGGCGAAGAGGAGGAGCAGCGCCGCCTCGCCGAGCTTGCCGTTGCCGCCCGCCTGCACCGGGGCGGCCGTCGACGACATGGCGACCAGGCCCGCGCCGATGAACACGAAGAGCGGCAGAACCTTGGTGACCGCCAGGAACACGGCCGTCCGCACGCCCGACTTCACGCCGACGATGTTGATGGCCGTGAGCATCAGCAGAGGCAGCGCGATCGCCAGCGTCCGGCCGATCCCGGCCTGGGTCTCCGGCCAGAGGTAGCCCAGCGCCTGGGCGAAGCCGACCGACAGCGACGCCACGGACGCGACCCGCGCGAGCCAGGTCATCCAGCCGACCTCGAAGCCCACGAGCTCGCCGAACGCCTCGCGCGTGTAGAGGTAGGCGCCGCCCGGCCGGTCGAAGTAGCTGCCCGCCTCCGCGAAGCAGAGCACCAGCAGGAGCACCGCGAAGCCGGCCAGGATTACCGCCCACACGCTGGTCGGGCCGAGGATCGCCGCGGCCGCGGCCGGCAGCAGATAGACGCCGCTGCCCACCACGTCGTTGACGGACAGGCCGACGATCTCCCAGCGCGACACCGCGCGTCGGAACCCGGTCCCCGACTGGCCCGGCTCGGGCGTTGCTCCTGCGATGACTTCGGACATGCGCTTCTCCTCAGACCTCGATCCGCGCGCCCGCGGTCTCGGGCAGGGTCCAGACCCAGAGCCCGGCGAGGACGGCGAAGCCCGCGGCCAGGGCGATGCCGCCCGCCAGGCCCCACCGTCCCGCCACGGCGGCGATGACGAACGGCGTCACGAACTGGACGCCGCGGGTGACGTTCATGATCACGGACATCGCGGCGCCGCGCACCCGCGTCGGGAACAGCTCCGAAAAATAGGGGCCGTAGCAGGACCAGGTTCCGGTTCCGATCCCGGCCACCACCATGCACGCGAGGCCCAGCACCGGGCTCGACGACACCGGCCCGGTCAACACCAGGCCCAGGCCGATCGCGGTCACGGCGCAGTAGGCCGCGAACGCCCGGCGCCGGCCCACGCGGTCCGAGAACCACCCGAACGTGAGATAGCCGGTGACGGAGCCGGCCACGAAAGCGAGCGTCCACCAGCCCGTGCCGAAGATGGACAGGCCGCGGCCCTCCTGGAGATACCGCGGCAGCCAGACCACCGCGAACCAGTAGGCCGACATGTTGAAGGCGGTCAGAAGGAACGCGCGCGTGAAGAGGCCGATCATGTCCCCGGCGACGAGCTGCGCCAGCACGGGACGCCGCGCCCGCGCCAGCTCCGCGCCGTCGAGGCGCCCGTCGTGCAGCCGGCGCCGGTGCTCCAGCCAGAGGTCGGATTCCGGGAGGCGCTTCCAGACGAGCAGAACCAGGAGCGGCAGCGCGGCCAGCAGGAAGACCGTGCGCCAGCCGACCGCGGGCGCCAGGAACGAGCCGGCGATGGCGGCGAGGCCGAGACCGGCCGGGGCGCCGCTCTGGGCGAGCGCGCCGTAGCGGCCCCGCAGGGCCGGCGGGATCGTCTCGCCGAGCATGGCCTGGCCGGCGCCCCACGTGCCGCCGATCCCGAGGCCGGCGAGCGCCCGCGCCGCGATCAGAGTGATCAGGTCCGGACCGAGACCGCAGAGCAGGTTGCCGAGCGAGAAGGCGGCGATCGACACCGCCAGCGACATCCGCCGGCCGAGCCGGTCGCTCATCCAGCCGAAGAACAGCCCGCCGACGCCGGTCATCCCCACGCCCACCGCGGTCAGCGGCGCCAGGGCCTCTTTCGACAGCCCGAGCTCGGTCTGGATGGCCGTGAGCGTGAACGACAGCAGCATCAGGGAGAAGAAACCGGTACACCAGGCGACCCAGGCGAACGCGAGGATCTTCCGGTGCGCCGGGATGGGGCGCACGTGATCGCTGAGGCGCGCGGGTGCGGCAGGTGAGGAGATCGCGGTCAAGAGGCTGAGATCCTACAGCAATCGCCCGGCGATCGTCCGAATCACCTCGCCCCGATCTGCGCCCGATCCCGAGGACAAAACGGCCTGTCGTTGATGGATTCTTCCTGGAGCATTCTTACTCCCTTATCAGTGAGATCTTGGCCAAAGTGCGGTGGTCGGTGACCTCCGACGCAACCTCGGCGCTCACACGGGGATCAGACGGAGCCTCCCCGGAGCCGTTCCGCCAGCGCGTCTCCCCTCCCGATTTACGGACGATCCCTCTCCTGCCGACAGACAAAAAGGCCCCGGTCCAGGAGGACCAGGGCGTCCGGGAGACTCGGGGAAGCGCGAGAGGCTACTCGGGCGGCGTGAGGCAGACCACGTTCTGCTCCGCGGCGGCGTTGCGCAGCTGGTCGCGGCAGCTGTCGGACTGGGCCGGGGTCAGGATGATGACGGGCTCCATGCCGTTGGCGGCACAGAAGCCGGGCGTGCCCGGGAAGACGGCGACCGAGTCGGTGTCGCCGCCGACGGAGGTGGAACCGCCGCCGCTCTCGCAATACTGAATGGTCGCCGAGCCGTCGACGAAGGCCGCGAAGGCCGGCAGCGCCGTGCAGGGGCACGACACATCGCACGGCGGAACGGTGCCCGCGTGACGGAGGAAGTTCGCCAGAACCTTCGCGCAGGCCTGGGCGCTGGCATGCGGAGCCGGGCTATCGCAGTCCATGGCTTCGCAGTAGGCATTGCACAATCCGAACGCGGCGCCGGACTGGTTGTCGCAGACCGTCTCCTGGGACGGAGTCTGGCCGTCGGGCGTCTTGGCCGCCGCCGGAATCACGGAAACGAGACAGGCCACGGCCACAAGGACAAGAATCTTACGCATCTTTCCCTCCTGTTGCTTCATTAAGACAAAAGCGTTGTTCGGTTTTCCAGGACGCCGGAAAGGCTACAACAGAAAACCTTTCTTTGCAAGCCCTCCTGGCGAAGCAATTCGACGCCGAACATCTCGATCAAATGAAATTATTTTACCGTGCAAAAACGGGTGGGCGCAGAAACAGGATCAGGACAACCTGAGGGGTTCGTGCAACGGAGGAGGGACCAGGCGGCCCCTCCTCCGGCTCCGGCGGATCGCGTCAGCCGTCTCTCAGATCACTTGCAGGTCTTGCCTCCGGTCGGGCCCTTGCAGCTGTTGGAGCAGCAGTCGCCGTTGGCGGTGCAGCTCGAGCCGACCGCGCCGCAGCCGCCGCTGCCCGGGTTGAGGAACGCGGCCACGTTGGGATAGGTCACGGCGAAGGCGCCGTCGACCGTGGCGTTGGAAGCGGCATCGCAGGAATCGTTGACGTTGGTGCCGCACGCGCCATAGAGCTGGCCGACGATCTGGCCGGCGCCGTTGAGGACCGGCGAGCCGCTGCTGCCGCCCTCGGTGCCGCCGATCGTGTCGCGGCTGTAGATGAAGTTGCCGCGGTTGAGCCGGCGGCAGGTGCCCTTGGTGGTGTCGACCACGCCTTCGGAGTAGGCCTGCGGCGAGCCCTTGGGATGGCTGATGCGGTAGAGCGGAGCGTTGTTGGTGTTGGCGACGGCCGTGCTGTTCCAGCCGAGATAGGTCGCGACGCCGTCCGCCGTGACCGGCGCCGAGGAGAGCTGCAGCAGGGTGAAGTCCGAGGTCGCGCCGGTCGCCTTGATCGTGGCGCCGACCGTGTCGCCGGTGTTGTTGTAGGGCTGCGTGCAGTTGGGATTGCTGCAAGTGGTCTGGTAGTCGAAGTAAGTCTCCAGGCTGGAGGCCTCTCCACTGGCACTGATGCAATGATTCGCGGTGAGGAAATAGGGAATGACGGAGGTGGTGACGGAGTCGGCGACCAGGCCGCCGGTGCAGATGTAGAAGCTGGCGCCCGACTGGAACAGCATGCCGGCCACCGCGTCCTTGGCCGTGTTGACCACGGCGCTCGACTGGCAGGCGGCGTTGACCACGCAGTTGGCGTTGTTCGAGCAGAGGTTGCTGGCATTGCCCACAACCGCCTTCATCTCGTCGTCATAGACGCCGCGCGGGCCGTAGCGCGGCGCGGTGAAGCGGGCGCCCATCACGCCGACCTCGGCGAGGGTCAGATTCGGCGCGCGGTCGAAGTCCGCGGGCGAGTGGACCTGGAGCAGGATCTGCTCGCCGAAGACGGTGTTGGTGTGCATGTCGCCGGTGCCGAGCGGGCCGCGGCCCGTGTAGGGACCGAAGGCCTGCCCCGCGAGGTTGTAGACGAACATCTGGGCGCCTTCCGGCAGATCGACGCCGGTGAGGTGGAGGCGCAGGGCGGTGGCGCCGGGAATCTTGACCGCGGCGGTCCAGACGAAGCCCTGGCCGCCCGCGCCGCGGACGGCTCCAATATTGGCCGCAATACCGGCCGACGAGAAGTCGACCTTGGCGCCGATCGGCTTGGCGACGCCGACGAGGTACTTCCGCTCCATGCGGCCCGGATCGTTGATCTGATGGCGCTCGGCCGCGCTCAGCTGAATCACCACCGGCTGAGTCAATGCCTGCCCGGCCCGGCCTTCCGCCAGATGACGCTGAAGCTGCTGCATCTCGACGGCGCGGGCTCCGGGATCGCGCGGCGTGCCGACCGTCTCCGCATCCATGCTGGCCGAGGGGCCAAAGATGGCTTCGTGCAGATCGGTGGCGTACGCGGGAACCGTCGCAAGCATGGCGATGACGCCCAGACAGGTCATTCTCTTCATTGAAATCCTCCCGTTTTCCTCAAGGTTGAGGAGCTCTCCGGTTGATCCCCACCGGCACATCGGCAGGGCATGCCAGACTCTGAACAGGTCTTGCTGGCATCGAGGATTGGCAATGAGCGTGCCGGCCTGGAGGGGGCTCGCCGTTCAAATGGCAAATTGCTGCAAACAGGAAGGTTATAAGCAGCACTACGGGCCGCGGAGCGGCCCGGGAGGGGGGTCCGACTTCGATCAGGGCTCAATCCCTGACCCAGGAAAAGGGTCAGGGATTGACCCTCAGCCGGCTACAGGGCGAAAACGTCCGCGTAGACCACCCGCCGCGCCACCTTGATGCGGTCGCGGGTGGTGTCCGAGGGCGCGTCGTCGGTGCGGAACCACTCGTGCTCCTTGACCGTGAGGCGGAAGAGGCCCGGGGCCAGGGGCTGGCCGAGGGTCACCGTTCCCTGCCAGAGGCCGGGTGAGGCCGGATTCTGGAACAGGGTGATGCGCGTGGCCGCGACCGGCTTCCAGGCCAGCTCGTTGGCCGGATCGTCGGCCGCGTCGCGCTGCTCCACCACGACCTCGATCTCGCTCAAGCCATTGCTCCCTGGGGAGCCGGAGAGGAACGGCAGCAGAGCCGAGGCGGTCCGGGTCACCTCGGAGCCGGCATAGGCGGGGCCGGTGACCTTGACCTGGATCACGGGCTCGGCGACCGTGATCTCCGCCTCCCGGGTCGGCGGAAGCTGGATGAAGTCGGTCCTGACCACGCGCGACAGGTGGGCATTGTCCACGGACTCCGGCTGGAAGCGCGCGAGTGCCAGGCGCACGAACGGCCAGTAGGCGAGGCCGGTGTCCAGACGGAGATCCGCGAACCAGAGATTGCGCTCTGGATCGAAGCTCGGCGCGTACCCCGCCGCGGAGACCAGGGCGGTGGTCTCCATCAGGGTGAGGTTGGGAAGAGTCTTGGTGCTGTCGAGGAAGTGGGCCGGCAGGGCGGCAGCCCCGGTGGGCTCGCTCTCCCAGACCGGATCCGCTCCCCACTGCGTCACGAACGGCTTCAGGGTGTCTTCGAGATCCAGGAAGACGGCGCTGGGCTGGAAGACGACACCGAGCAGCTCGCCGTCGCCGGACGAATACCAGGGCCGCTCGAGGTAGACGCGCAGCCCGCCGCCCGTGCGCACGCGCCTGGTGACACCGGCGGTTCCCGGCGGCGAATCCCAATCGAAGACAGGCAGCACGTAGAGCACCTTCGGGGCGTCCGGCCGGGCGGAATTCTTGACCTCGACTCCCAGGGCAGCTCCCGTCGAGGTGGTTGTTGCCGCCGTGTTGGTGGCCGGCGGGAAGTACTCGCGGAAACGGGTGACCGCCACCGGCGTGTAGTCCACCCGGTGGTACTTCGTGTCGTGAAGCTCGTGCTTCCACGGCGGTGCCGTTCCGGTCTTGAGAGAGACGGGATCGACGCCCTCGGGCACGTCGACCTCGCAGACGTGGGCCGTCTGGGTCCGAAAATCCGGGACCGGCGCCGTAGGATCGTCCGGGTTGTCGACGGGGTCGGTCCACTCCGCGGTGATCTGCACACGGCCCGTGCTCGGCGCGTCGACGTCCACGTCGCCGTCGGCCACCACGGCGAAGGTCTCGCCGAGCGTCTTCTGCATGTCGAGGGCCACGATTCCCGGGGCCTGGAGCGGCTTCTGCACCGCGTGGACGAGCGTCAGGTCGCGCCACGGCAGGTGCGCCCAGTGCTGTCCGCCGAGCGTGGACGCCTTGACCGTGGCGAGGTTCGCCGGAGCCAGGTCGTCGGTCCATTTCCAGACGCCGCGGCTGTCGAGGTCGGCGGGGTCGAGCACGCTGTTGATCCGCACCGTGGCGCGCTCGGCGGGAGCCAGCTCCACGGTGAGCACGCCGGTCGCGGGGTCGGAAAGATCGGCGTCCCAGGTCGGGACGTTCGGCACGGCTCCGTCCGGGATGGCCTTGAGCGCGATCCGGAAGGCCTTCAGGTCAGGCCAGGCGTTGCCGAACGTGATGCGGCGCACGGTGCCGGGCGCGGCTTCGCCAGGCAGGCCGGTGAACGCCACGCCGCGCGCCTGGGGGTCGGGCAGATACTGGACGGACAGGAACGGATCGGCCTGGACCCACGGATCAGAATCGGCCGGGTCCGCGGGGATGACCCCTGGCAGGCCGTCGACGGCCGGACGGGTCTGCACGGCACCGTCCTTCACGCTGTTGGACTCGCGGCCGGCCAGGGCATAGCCAACCGGCGAGCCGTCCACGCTCCCGACGTCGAAGCCGCCGTGAAGCTCGGTCATCAGCTGCGAGGTCTTCGGCGGCGCGACGTGGCGCTCGGTCAACCCTCCGAGACCGCCGACATCCGGCGTGCGCACCACAAGACGCTCCAGCGCTTCGCCTTCGACCGGCGCCTCGCGCAGCATCAGGACGGGCGGCGCGAGCGGCTCGTAGCGGACCGCGGTGATCGGAGCCGTGGCCGGCTCACCCGGGACGTCCACGGCGAAGGCGGGCTCGTCCGGGCGCAGGACGCTGTTGCCGGCGAGGTCGGCGATGCGGGCCCGCAGCCGGTACTGGCGGCCGAACCGCAGGCGCGGCAGGCTGCCGGCCACGGCGTGAAACTCGGTCTCGACCCGGAAGGGCGTCACCGCCGTGTTCGGCGGATCGGCGTGCGTGTCGTCCGGCAGGATCGCCTTGCCCGGGCGCGGCGCCGCGAGGCTCCAGCCGTTCCAGGTGAACAGCGTTTCGCCCACCCGCAGGCTCTTCGGGGCGGACGGATCGGCGGACGAGGTCGTCGCCAACTGCACGAAACCCTCGTCGGCCGCGGCCTCGGGAACCGTTCCGCCCGTGGCGTCGTCGAGGAAGCGGTAGGTGCCCGTCCGCTCACACAGCGACCGCCAGACACCGGCCTTGGCGTCGAGCACGTCGATCCGGTAGCCGCGCACGAGATCCTCGGCGAACAGCTCGTCCGACGGCGGCGGCACCGGACCGTCGCCCGCGACCGCCTCCGGCTTGGGCGAGCCGTCCTGCAGGGCGAGGAAGTGATTGAGCGCGCACGAGCGCCGGAACTGCGCGGTCAGCTCGGCCGCGGCCTCGTGGCGCACGATCGAGATTCCGGTGGTCCGCAGAGCCGGCAGGCCGCCCTCCCCCGGCAGGTTGCCGGGCCGGTCTTCGAGCTTGGCGAAGCGCAGGAAATGGGTCGCCGCGTTGCGCAGCTTCACCGCGTCGCCCGGCACGTCGTTCTGGATCACGCGGAACCGGGCCGCGTCGTCGACCCGCAGGAATCCGTTCGAGATCTCCGGCTGCACAGGGCGGGGCGCGGCGGTGAACCGCGTGGCCGTGGAGACGAAATGCGTGCGCAGCGCGACCACCGTGGTGCCGGGCTGCCAGGCCACACCCGACACGGACAGCCGGATCGTGCCCGCGGCCGGCAGCGCCGTGCCCACGGGAAGCAGGAGATCGATCACCAGTCCCAGCTTCCGCAGGATCTCCGGGTAGTCGCCGAGGGCGGACAGCGCCTGGTGGAAGTCCCACGACTCGGCGAGCTGGGCCTGGGTCTTGGGGAGCAGGTTCTCGTCTCCGGCGAAGGGCTTCAGGAACGAATCGAGCGCGTCGAAGGCGTCCCGAAGCTCCTGCTGCGCGGGCGTGAGCGGCGGCGGCAGAAAGGCTTTTCCCGGCGCGGGCGGAGGCGGCGGCGCGGGCGGCGCGACCTCGGTCGAGAACGACGGCGTCGGAGCGGGCTTCGAAGACGCCGCCTCCGGCAATGTCGGCGGCATTGGCGCGGGCGCGCCCTTCGCGTCCGGCTTGAATCCGAGCAGGCGTCTCAAGAGGGCCAGCGGCCAGCCGAGGCAGCCAGTTCCACAACCCTGCGCACACCCCTGCGCACAGCCCTGCGGCTCGGGCTCGGGAGCCGGCGGCTCGGGCACCGGATCAGTTTTGATGTCGGGGGCCGGCGGTGCGTCCGGGAACGGCACCGGCGCGGTTTCAATCGACTTCCATTCCGGCTCCGGCTCCGGGAACGACGGCCGGGCGATGGCGCTCAGATCGGGATCGGCCGCCAGCACGCCGAGCCCGGGCCTCTGCGTGCCCGCGCCGTAGGCCGGATCGGACGAGGCCTTGCCGTAGAGGCCGGCCATCATGCCGTGGATCTTGTACGAGGGGAACGATTCGACCGGCGTGCCGCGGTAGTCCTCGAAGACGAACGGCTTCACCCGCGTGTCGTCGCGGAACAGCGCGTCCCATAGCCCGGGCTTGAGCGGCGAAGGCTCCGGCGTCAGGGCCAGCGCGGGGCCGCCGTCGACGCTCGCCTCCCAGCTCAGAGCCGCGACCCGCGCGGGCCACTGCAGCAGATCGGGATAGGCGTCGAGCGTCAGGAACGCCGCTCCGGAGTCCGAGAGCAGGCGCGGCGACACCAGCACCGAGACGCGGGCGGTGCCGCCGGGGGTGAATCCGTTCGGGAGCGCGGTGAAAACGAGTGTCTGCTTTTCCATGGGACTCTCAGATCTTCACGGCGCTTCCGGGGCGAAAGCGTCGCAATATTCGGCCCATTCGTCCAGGCCGACCATTTGCAGGAAGGTGGGGTCGCTGCCTGCGATCTCACGGGACATGCTCACGCTCACGGACACGCTGAAGAACACGATCTTGATCTTGACCTTCACCGACGCCGTGCCGACGAGCGAGCCGCCGTTCGGAAGCTTGGACTTGAAGCTCAGGCCGATGTACAGCTCGACCGAGACCGTGATGATGCCGAGGATGCTGAGCGCGCCGGCGGCCCGGAAGAACGCGGTGAATTCGTCGCCGGCGCCCGACTTCTGGAGATAGAAGCCGCCCGTGATCGAAGCCTTGCCCGAAGCCACGCCGAGATTGATCGCGATGGCCGCACCGAACTCGAGCGACACCTCGAGGTTCGTCACCTCCTTGGTGTTGAGGTCGAGCGCGAAGAAGCCGCCGCCGCCGAACAGCGAGACCGTCAGCAGGAACGGGTGATCCCGCTCGCAGAACGCGAACCGCAGCCCGGCCGCACCGCCGACGAACGGCAGGTGGAAGCCCGCGCTGAAGCTGAGATCCTGGAGAACGAAGATCCCCAC
Source organism: Holophagales bacterium (assembly GCA_031390755.1). GTDB lineage: Bacteria > Acidobacteriota > Thermoanaerobaculia > Multivoradales > UBA5704 > DATMER01. Next base: position 18,198 of record JANMTS010000022.1, on the reverse strand, counting down.
TCCGATCGTCGGAATGCCGAGCGTGAATCCCGCGCTGATGCCGCTCGGCGTGACGTCCAGATACGGCGGATCGACGAAGCCGTCGAGCGGAATGTACTTGCGGATGTCGTCGACGAAGCTGAGCTCGTTCTTGAAGACGATCTCGTTGAACTGGATCGAGACATCCACCTTTTCGTTCGAGCCCGCATGGAAGCGGACGTGCTCGAAATCAGCCGCGATCAGGGCGTCGTCCTTCCCGGGCGGCAGGACGATCTGAAACCTTTCGAGCCGCCCGTCGATCTGAAAACGCGGAGGTCCGGCCAGCGGCGTGTCGATCACGCTGTCGAGCGTGAACGTCGCGCCCGCCTTCGGCAGGAAGATTCCCTGCTCCTGGATGTTGCTCGTGGTCCAAAGGTAGCGGGTGCGGACACCGTCCGCCGTCGCCACCGTCGTGAGCCCCGGCACCGTCGGCCCCGCCTGCGACGGCCAGGGGAACGGGATCTTCGTGAAGATCTTGTCGAGCTCGATGCCGCCCAGGATCTTGACTCCAGTGAAAATCTTGGCAGGATCGAAGCTGCCCGACGCAAAGGTCGCGACGTCGCCGACCGGACCGAAGCTGCGGGAGAAGCCCTGCGGCGTGAAGTCCGGCGCGACCAGCCCGCCCGTCTTCTCCACCGGAAACTTGATTCCGGGCGGAGCTTCGATGCGCGCGAACACCTCGCCGGCGTTGCCGAACTGCGTGGGAGCGGCGTCGAGGTAGCTCTGGTCGAAGCGGATCAGGGAGAGCGCGGCGGAGCCCGCGATCTGCCGCACGGCGGGGTTCGCGACCTCCGCACCGCGCATCGCCGGCAGGAAGCTCGGCGTTCCGGTCGCGTTCAGGGCGCTGAGGATGAGCTTGGCGGTTTCGAGCGTGGTGTCGCCCGGCTTCAAGGACGGCGCGAACGCAATCGGCTGGCCGCCGAGGTCCAGGTTGCGACGGGCATGGCCATCCGGCACCGTCGGGTAGGTGCCCGGCGGCTTCGCCCCGCCGTTGTAGGCATGCACGAGAGACTTGACGAACGTCGTCCCGGAGCCGTCCGCGGACGCCGGCACGAAGATCTGCGGCGCGGCGAAGCTCACCGCCCGGCCGTCCCAGTCGACGCCCTCCAACTGGAAAAGCACGTCCTGGCCCACTCCGCTTACGGAGTGCCGCGGCCAGAGGATCGCGAGGCCGCCTGGAACAGTGTCGATCGTCTCGGAACCGCTCAGGTTCGGACTGCGGAGCGTTTTGAAAGTCACCTTGCGGAACGGGATCTCGCGGTGCGAGTAGACCTTCACCGGCTCCTTGACGACGATGAACTCCCGCTGGCGCAGATAGGCGACGGGCCCCTTGCTTCCGAAATCCTGATTGAACGCATCCGCGAGCTTGCGCTCGGTGATGAGGATCTTCACCGCCCGGTGGCCGAACGGAAACAGGAATCCGGCATGGACGACGCGCACGAACTGATCGCGCCCGAGCGTCGCCAAGTGCCGCCATTCGATCAGGTCGATACCGGTGACCGTGTTGTCCCAGGCGCCGTGAACCTTCAGCCAGCTCCCGAGCGACGAAAGCATGAGCCGCTCTACCGCGACCGGCGCGTTTCCATCCAGGCTCCGGTCTGCGGTGAGGTTGACGAGATCGTGGCGGTGGTTGCGCCGCAGGGAGGACCGGAACGGAGACAGATCGCTCTCCAGCCAGGGGTTGGGCGTGTCCGCCGCCGGCCCCGCATGGTCCGGCGAGGCGACCGCGCGAGCCGTGCGCTTTGAGGCCGAGGACTCATCCACCCTGGTCCCGCCCGCCGGCTTCACCCCGAGCCGCGTGTGCCAGAGCTCGGTGCGCGTGCCCACGCTCACCGCCGACGGCGAATGCGCCCAGCGGCCGTCCGGATGGGGGGACAGGGTCAACCGCCACGGCGCCTCGATCGCCGAGATCTGGGATTTCCTTCCTCCAAACTCGGTGATCCCGCCGACCTCGGGATCGGCCGGAATCGGCCAGATCCGGTCGCCGACCAGCGGCGCGGACCGGGAGAGCACCTCCAGGATCGCTTCCAGGGTGAAGTCGAGAGGAAGCCGTCCCGCATCCAGGTGAAAGACGAGCCGGCTCTCCCCCGCCAGCCGCGCGGTGACCGGAGGCGGCAGAAGGGGATCGTTGTGGTCGTCCTCCAGGAACGCCTGCTCGGCCACGTTCTGCGGCGGGAAATGGACGATCAGGAAGGAATCGCCCGGCCCGGCCTCCACCAGCCGCTTGCCGCCCGGTCCGGCATCCACCCGCAGGTTGTAGAAATCCAGCCGAAGGACGAGGAGGTCATCGGCCCGGTGAACGTCGGCCGAGAAGCTCTTCCGCTGGCTCTGCCACCCCACCGGCGAGGGCGTCCGCGGCAGCAGAAGCTCGACGACCATCGTCCGGACGAAGCCGACGACCTGGGTAACGACGTTGAGGATGAAAGTGATCATGTCCGCCTTTCGGCACAGCAGCGAGTGCTTGAGTGCCGAGTTCAAAGGATGAGGCGAACGGGGGGAAGGTTTGTTACAGGCGGAGCTCAGGGTTCCACCCCGAAACTCCAATCCGGATCAAACAGTTCGTCGAGGCGCTGATGTACGGTGGCCGATAGATACCAGTCCCTTATTCAGTGGGATCTTGGCCAAATTGGTAACGACTTCACGTCACGCGGGATCAACCCCCTCACCGCGGGAACGCGTTGCCGTCCAACCCGCCGCAGTAGTTCCCCGCCGGGTTCAGATACGTCTTCACGCCGCCGGTCACCGTGTCGGTCACGGTGATCGTGTACTCCAGGTCGCTCAGCGTGCCGTAGAAGATGTCGATGCGGTCGCCCAGGTCGATCGCCTTCACCATCAGCTCCAGGTTGCTCGCGTCCGTGAAGTAGAACGCGCCGGTCAGGCCCGAGATCGGCACCGCTCCCCCCACGCCGCTCGTGTTGTTGCCCGGGTTCCGCCACGCCACGCTCACCTGGAAGCGGTTGTTCAGCAGGCAGAGGTTGTTCTTGTCCTTCCGGCAGGCCGCGGCCAGCGTCGCCGGGCCCTTGCCCACGGCCAGGAACGAGCTCGCCGAGTTGAAGGCCGACTGATCGATCGCGCCGCATTCCTTGGCCGTGTTCTCGTAGACCTTGCTCGCGCCGTTCACCGTGTCGGTGATGATGAGGCTGAACTTCAGGTTCGTGAGCTGGCCATAGAAAACCTTGATGGCGTCGCCGAAGTCGAGCATCTTGACCATGAGCTCGATGTTCGAGGGGTCGCCGAACGTGAAGAAGCCTGCGGCATCGGTGCGGGAGACGGCGGCGCCGGTCCCCTGGGTGTTGTTGAACTGGTTCTCCCAGAACAGCTCGACCCGGAAGCGCTTGTTGAGCAGGCACAGGTTGTTCGGCCCCGGCTTGCACGGCTGCAGGGTCTCGAAGGTCGAGACCAGCTCGCGCGTGTTGTTGAGCGCCCGGGCGTTGTCGGTCTGGCCGGCGACGCCGGTGGCGAGGCCGCCCCGCGTCACCTCGGGATTCGAGAAGTTCTCGACCGAGGGGCAGATCGAGCAGTTGTTGCCGTAGGCCATCACGGTGCGGAACTGGCCCTCCGAGATGAACCCGAATGCGTACGGGAAGAGCGCGAATTCGGGCTCGGAGTTCTGGCGGTCGTGGTTGCACGACATGTTGTGCCCGACCTCGTGGGCCAGCACCAGGCTGCCGCAGGCGCGCTTCACCACCGAGTAGGTCCACGGCTGGAACTCGCGGCTGAAGGCGTCGTTGGTCATCAGGAAGCCGATGCCGCAGGCGCCGATCATCTGGTTGACGAAGAGCGAGACCAGGTCGGCGCCGACGCTCTTGCGCAGGGCCGCGATGTTGCGGTCGCGCTGGAAGGCGAGCAGGTCGGTCTCGGGGTTGCCGGTCTCGGGGAAGTTGACCTCGCGGGCGTGGACGAGGTTCAGGCGGGCGTCGACCCGGCTGTTGATGAACGAGGTGTTGGCGACGTCCACCGCGTTCTGGACCAGAAGGCGGACCTGGCGGGTGCCACCCAGGCCGACGCGCGCTTCCGGCGTCCAGACGACGAGGATGTCGAGCCGGGTCGGCCCTTCGGCGTTCGCCGTCAGCCGGGCCCTGTCCCCCGCCGCCTCCGCCTGGGCCGTGGTCTCGCGCCGCTCCATCGGCGTCCGGGCCGGCACGTCCGGCAGCGCCGCGCCGGCGCAGGTGCCGATCGCGGAGCCCACCTGGATCAGACGGTGCTCGCCGTCCGCCGTGGGCTCGATCTCGTACACGGCGTCCGGCATGACGATGAGACCGGCCAGGAGATCGCCCTGGAGGGTCAGCGTCGCGGTGCCGACGTCGCCCCAGAGGGGATCGACCACCTTGCCGCGCCAGGCCATGTCGCCCCTGTCGCCCATGTCGCCCATACCGCCCGCGCCGCGCCGCTCGATTCCCGTGCGCACCAGGTCGTAGACCCGCTGATCGAGAAGGGGAAGCCGGGGGCTGCCGTCGAGCGCTCCGAAGTCGATGGCGACGCGCTGCTCCGCCAGGATCTGGCGTCCGGTCGCGCCGGAGATACCGGCCGCGGTGGCCGCGGTGGCCGGCCTGGGCGCGCCTCCATAGAGGAACCGCAGCAGCTCGGCATGGCGGGGCGCTTCGGCGGACGCTTCGCTGGCGCCGAGGACGAGACTCAGGGCGAGACTGGCAAGAAGGGCGAAAGGGGGGAGTTTGAGGCGCACGACAGTCCTCCTTCGGGTCCGACAAGCCGGACCTTGAGATCATACAGCCGTGGAGCCTCCATGGACGGCCTGGGGGGTATCCGCATCGCGCGCATCGTGGGTTTCGTGACGAAAGAGGGGGCGAGCCCCGCGCCCTGCTTCCGTCAGCCACCCGGCGATTTCCGCCTCAGGCCGTTTGCTGCTCCAACGCTCGCGAGCTTCCTAGGCTCGGGCCACGGCCTGGCGGAGCTGAGCCTTCAGCACCGACAGATTGCGCCGCACCGAGTTGCCCTGCCGGAAGTACACCGAGTCCAGGCATTCGATGCCCGAGGTGGTCCGGGTCCAGGTTCCACACGTGCTTGCTTCCTCAAAACTGACCGAAATCGCGAGATCCTTCACTTTGAAGCTCATGAGATCCTCCTTGGGGCTTCCAGCCCCGTGATCCAGGAACCGTTCTCCTATTCCTCCACTCCTGCCGAGAGCAGCCAGATGTCTCCTTCGTTGACGCCCCGCACCGTGTACAGGGTGCGGTCGCCGGGTCCGGTGCTGACCGACAGGTAGGTGGAGCTCGACGGAGGCGACAGCACACGCTGCGCCTCGTGCGTCCGGGTGTCAAACGCGAAGATGTCGCCATCCTCGGTATACAGGAGCCGCTTGCTGTCCTGCAGCCATACCGGGTTGGTCCCGCGGCTCGTCCATCTCTCATAGGTGCGCGTGGCCATCGAATACACGCCGATCCCCTCCGACATCGATCCGTCGAGCCTGGCGATGTTGCCGGCGATCCACTCGCCATCGCTCGACCAGGAGATTGGATAGAACCCTTCGCCGAGGGCGGAGGGCGGGGGGAGCGGCTCCGGCCGGCGGACCGCGACGGGCCGGGTGAGATCGATGATCGCGGGTCCGCCCTCCTGGGTGCAGGCCAGGCGCTTGCCGTCCGGCGACCAGACCGGGAACATCACGGCTCCGATCCCCTCGGGCAGAACCCTCTCGATCACCCCGCCCGGCCAGGAAAGCAGCCAGGCCTCGTACGGACCGCCGCGGTTCGAATAGAAGGCCAGGCGGCGGCCGTCCGGCGACCAGAAGGGCTGGCGGTCCTTGGAATCGTCGTCGGTGAGCTGGCGCAGGCCGGTGCCGTCGGCGTGGACGACGAACAGATCCTCGTGCGGCAGCGCGGCGTGATAGGCGATCCGGGTGCCGTCCGGCGAGACGGCGCCGGAGAGCACCATGTGGGAGCCGCGGGTGACGGCGGTGCGGGTGTCGCCGGCGCGCAGGGTGGCGGGATCCAGGGGATAGCTCTCGATGTTCGACTTGCTTTCGTTGGAGGCGTAGATCATCTGCCGGCCGTCGCTCGAGAAGCTCCAGAAGCCGCTCGCCATGGCCGGGATGGTGACCGGCTCGGCCTCGCCCTTGCGGTCGCCGCTGCGCTGATCGACGCGCATCCGCCAGAGGTTCATGCTGCCGCTGCGGTCGCTGCCGAAGTAGAGCCAGACGCCGTCCGGCGCCCAGACCGGGTTCCAGTTGGAGGCGCCGTCGTCGAGGAGCTTGGAGGGCTTGCCGCCCTCGGAGGCCACGGTCCAGAGGATCCGCCGCGCGCCTTCCGCGGGCACGCCCCAGTAGGCGATGCGCGAGCCGTCCGGAGACCAGCTCGGCTGCACTCCATCATTGCCCATATCGCCGGCACTGCCGACGATCCGGCGCTTCAGGCCGCTCTCGACGTCGAGAATCCAGATCTCGCTCTGTGACTTGCGCATGCCAGGATCGACGATCCCCTCGGTGGCCACCGCCAGCTCCCGCCCGTCCGGAGACCAGGCCGGGTTGTAGCCCATGTCGGAGATGCGCCGCGCCGTCCCTCCCTTCAACGACATGATGAAGATCCCACCCCCGCCCCGTTCGGAACGGAAGGCGAGGCTTTTTCCATCGGGCGAAATCGCGGGCTGGCTGTCGTCCTCCGGCACGCCCGCGGTCAGGTTCAGGGGATCTGCATCATTGTCGCGCTTCCTGTGGTAGATGTCCATCCGGCCGTCGATCGTCTTCACGTAGACGTAGGAGAGGCCGTCCGGCGCCAGGCTCGGGTAGTGCTCCCGCCCCTCCTGGTCGGTCAGGCGGGTGAAGACGGGCTGGCCGAGCTGGCTCGCCGCCGCCGCGGACCGATGGCGCAGCGTCAGGTAGCTGCCGACGCCGAGCGCGACCGCGGCGAGCGCGACCGCGGCCCAGACCCAGGGGCGGCGAAGGAGGGGCCGCGGCGGCGCCTGGAGCGCGGCGAGCTCGTCCGCGACCTCCGCCGCGGTCTGGTAGCGCTCGGAGGGCGAGCGCGCGAGCATGCGGGCGACGATGCGTTCGAGCTCCGGCTTCACGTCCGGGCGGATGCGGCCGAGCCCCTCGGGCCGGTCCTCCAGCAGGGAGCGCAGCACACTGGTCAGGTCGTCGTCGTGCTTGAACGGCCGGACGCCGGCCAGCATCTCGTAGAGCACGACGCCGAGCGACCAGATGTCGGCCCGGGAGTCGACCTCCTCGCCGCGCGCCTGCTCCGGCGACATGTAGGCCGGAGTGCCGAGGAAGGAGCCGGCGACGTTGACGCTCGCCGCGCCGCGCAGCTTCGCCACGCCGAAGTCGACGATCTTGACCACGCCGTCCGTGGTGACGACGAGGTTGGCCGGCTTGATGTCGCGGTGAACGATGCCGCCGCGGTGGGCCTTGGCAAGGCCGGCCGCGGTCTGGCGGGCGATCTCCACGGCTTCGGCCACCGGCAGCGCACCGCGGGCGATGCGCGAGCGGACGGTCTCGCCGTCGTACGAGGCCATCGCGATGTAGAGGTGGCCGTCGCCGGTCTCCCCCACCTCGTGGATGGTGCAGATGTTGGTGTGGTCGAGGGCCGAGGCGGCCTGGGCTTCCTGGAAGAAGCGCGCCTTGGCCACCGGGTCGCGGGCGAGCTCGCCGGGCAGGAACTTGAGCGCCACGTTGCGGCGCAGGCGGGTGTCCTCGGCGCGGTAGACCCGGCCCATGGAGCCGCCGCCGAGCAGGCCCAGGATGCGGTAGTGGGCGATCGCGACGCCCTCCGCGTGGCCCTCTTCCGCGTCCTGCCCCGGGATGCCCATCCACAGCGACCCCGACCGCGAGGCCTTGGACACGGACGCGCTATCCGGCCGGGCCGTGCGCAGGCCGGGCACCTGCACCACGGTCGAGTCGACCTCGCTCAGCCCGGAGGCCAGGATGCCGCGCAGCGAGACCAGAAACTCGTCCATCCGCGCCGGTCGGCGGGCCGGGTCCTTGGCCAGGGCCCGGGCCACCAGGCTCTCCAGCTCGACCGGCAGGCCGGGGTTGACCGCGGTCATGGGCTCCGGCTCGCGCTCCAGGATCGCGGCCGCGAGGTCGCTCTCGCCGGAGCTGGGGAACGGGTGGCGTCCGGTGACCATCTGGTAGAGCAGGACTCCGAGGGACCAGATGTCGCTGCGCGGGTCGGCGCTCCCCGCAGGGACGGCGCGAAGCTGCTCGGGCGCCCGGTAGGCGATCGCCGCCGGTAGCCCTGAAGAGACAGCGCCCGAGGGTATCGAAGCCATGGCGCCGTCCAGCAGCCAGGCGGCGCCGAAGCCCGCGATCTTGGCCTGCCCGTCGGAGGTGAGAAGGATGTTGGACGGGCGGAGGTCGCGGTGGATGATCCCCTTCGCGTGGGCGCGGCTGAGCGCCGCGGCGATCTGGGAGGCCAGGCCCACGGCGTGCTCCGGAGACAGCGGGTTGCGCGCGATCCGGCCGCGCAGGCTCTCGCTCTCCAGGGCGCGGGCCACGAAGACGCCGCCGTCGGGCGTGGTGCCGAATTCGTAGATCGGAAGGATGTGAGGATGATCGAGCCGGGCGGCGGCTTCGACGTCGCGCCGCACCCGGGCCGCTACCGCGTCCGGCACGGGCGACACGGAGATCTCCAGGACGACGAGGTGGGCTTCGGGCCGGGTGCCTCCGCCGCCGGACCTGGTGAGACTGGGAGTGGCGTCACGGGCGCCGGCATCACCGGCGCCGCCAATACCGCCGGTATCGCCGGTATCGCCAATAGGGCCCATATGGCCAATATCGCGCGCCTTGAGCACGCTCCACCGCTCCCCGCGCTCGAGGATCTCCAGGATCTCGTAATGGGAGACCATCCCGCCTACCCCGCCGATCACCGCGGCGTCTCCTCCGAAACGTTGAGGACGCTCATGCCCCTCCGTCCAATCCGAAGCTCTCTTCTTCAACATCTGAACGCTACTCTGGCGCTGCCGGGAGCCTGATGGATGCCTGGGGGGAAATCGCTGCGAGTCGCCAACGGGGGGCCGGCCGGTCTTCGACTGCGAACTGTACTCGAAAACCGGCAACGGCGAGAGGGTGGGCGAGCCTGAGCCCACCTCCCGCCGCTCTCCATCCTGACAACAGCTCTGGGAAGCGCGTCAGCCGCGCGCAACCGACCGGCGAAGCTGGGCTCTCAGAAGCGAGAGATTGCTCCGCCGCCGCTCTTCGTGGGGGAACAGCGATCCCCCGACACAACCCGACGTGGTGGGCCGGGTCTGTGTCGTGCAGGGGTCGTCGGCCAATCCAACGCCACCGACCGACATCGCGAGATCCTTGACTTTGAAGCTCATGGGTCTTCCTCCTTGGGCTCCTTGCCCGAAAAAAACATCAATCCTCAATTTCCTCCGCCCCACGTGAGCAGCTGGATGTCTCCCTCATCGACCGCACGAACGGTGAAGAGCGTGCGGTCGCCGGGTCCGGTGCTCACGGACAGATAGGCGGAGCTCGACGGAGGCGCCAGCACACGCTGCGCCTCTTCGGTCCGGGTGTCAAACACCATGATGATGCCATCCTCGGTGTACAGGACGCGGTGGCCGTCGCGAAGCCAGTAGGGGTTGCGCCCGCGAGTCGTCCACCTTTCATAAGTGCGCGAAGCGAGAGAAAACACGCCGATTCCTTCTTCCACGGATCGATCGACTTTGATCACGTTGCCGGCGATCCGCCCGCCGTCCGGCGACCAGGACGACGGAGAGAAGTTTTCTTCGAACGGATCGCTCGACGGCAGAGGCTGCAACCGGCGCTCGGCGAACGGCGGAACGAGATCGACGATCGCGCCGCCCCCGGCCATGAGAGTGCAGGCCACACGACGGCCGTCCGGCGACCAGATGGGAAAGGTCAGCGCGTCCGCCCCCTTGGGCAGAATGCGTTCGGGCTCGGGCCTGTCGGCCGCCGCGGGAATGACCCAGGCCTCGTAGATGCCGCCGCGGTCGGAATAGAAGAGCAGCTGCCGGCCGTCCGGAGACCAGAACGGCTGGCGGTCGTTGAAGGAGTCGTTGGTGAGCTGCCGCTGGCCCGTGCCGTCGGCGCGGACGACGAAGAGATCCTCCCGCGGCATGACCTCGTGGAAGGCGACCTGCGTCCCGTCCGGCGAGACCGCGGCCGAAAACACCCGGTGCGAGCCGCTGGTGACCTCGGTTTCCACGCCGGAGGTCACCCGCAGCGTCACCGGATCGAACGGGAAGCTCTCGACGTTCGACTTGCGCTCGTCGGCGGCGTAGATCATCTGCCGGCCGTCGCTGGAGAGACCCCAGAAGCCGCTCGCCGCGGCAGGGATCGTCACCGGCAGGGGCTTGCCGCGCACCTTTCCCGCCTTCTGGTCGACGGGGACCTGCCAGAGGTTGAGGCCGCCGCTGCGGTCGCTGCCGAAGTAGAGCCAGTTGCCGTCCGGCGACCAGATCGGATTCCAGTTCGAGAACTCGTCCTCGAGCAGCCGGGAGGGAGCGCCGCCCTCGGCCGGAACGCTCCACAGGCTGCGCTGCGAGCCGCCCGCGGGCACGCTCCAATAGGCGATCCGCGAGCCGTCCGGCGACCAGCTCGGCTGCACGCCGTCGTCCTCGACGACCCGCCGCTTCAGCCCCGTGGACAGGTCGACGATCCAGATCTTGCTCTCGGAGGTCCGGATGCTCGGGCCGATGACGCCCTCGGTGGCCACGGCGATCTCCTGCCCGTTGGGCGACCAGGCCGGGTTGAAGCCGAAGTCGCTGACGCGCCGCGCCTCGCCGCCCCCCTCACCGGCGGTTGCCCCCACGGCCTTGCCGGCCTTGGGCACCGGCATGACGAAGACCCCCCCGCCGTCGCGCTCCGAGCGGAATGCGAGCCACTCCCCCTTGGGCGAGAAGGCGGGCTGGGTGTCGTCGACCGGCGAGCCCGCGGTCAGGTTCACGGGCGAGCGGCGCTCTTCGCGCTTCCGGAGGAAGATGTCCATCTGCCCGTCGACCGCCTTGACGTAGACGAACGACTTGCCGTCCGGCGCCAGGCTCGGATAGAGCTCGCTCCCCTCCTCATCGGTCAACGAGGAGAACGCGGGCCGGACGATGGCTCCCGGCGGCACCGCGCCCGTGGAAGGGCGCAATGCCAGCCAGCCGCCCAGGGCGAGCGAGGCGGCGGCCAGCACCGCGGCCCAGCCCCAGACGCGGCGGCTCACCGGAGCCGACGTCTGCAGGGCCGCGAGGTCGGCGGCGACCTCGTCCGCCGAGGCGTAGCGCGCTTCCGGGGAGCGGGCGAGCATGCGCATGACGATCTTCTCGAGCGCCGGCCCGACCTCGGGCCGCACGCGGCTCAACGGCTCCGGCCGGTCCTCCAGCAGGGAGCGGAAGACCGCGGCCAGGTCGTCGCCGCCCTTGAACGGCCGGGCGCCGGCCAGCATCTCGTACAGCACCACGCCCAGCGACCAGACATCGGCCCGGCGGTCGACCTCCTCGCCCCGCGCCTGCTCCGGGGACATGTAGGCCGGGCTGCCGAGGAAGGAGCCGGCCCCGCCCGCCGCGCCGCGCAGCTTGGCCACGCCGAAGTCGAGGATCTTGACCACTCCGTCGGCGGTGACGATCAGGTTCGCGGGCTTGATGTCGCGGTGGACGATGCCGCCGCGGTGGGAGATGGCGAGCCCGGCCGCGGTCTGGCGGGCGATCTCCACGGCCTCGGCCACGGGCAGACGGCCCGGGACGAGACGCTGCCGCACGGTCTCGCCGTCGTAGGAGGCCATGGCGATGTAGAGATGGCCGTCGCCGGTCTCCCCCACCTCGTGGATCGTGCAGATGTTCGCGTGGTCGAGCGCCGACGCGGCCCGGGCCTCCTGGAAGAAGCGCGCCTTGGCCTGGGGATCGAGGGCGAGCTCGCCGGGAAGGAACTTGAGCGCCACCATGCGGCGCAGGCGGGTGTCCTCGGCGCGGTAGACGGTGCCCATGGAGCCGACGCCGATCAGCTCGAGGATGCGGTAGTGGGCGACGGCCATCCCTTCGGAAGGGGCGCCCCCGCCCTGCCTGTCCGACGACATGGACGACGCGGAAGACGCAGCCGGCTCCGGCTCGGCGCGGCCCGCGCCGCCCATCCCGCGCACGCCCGGCACCTGCACCACGGTCGAGTCGACCTCGCGCAGGTCGCCGCCGGCGAGGATCGCCCGCAGGGAGACCAGGAAGTCGTCCATGCGCGCCGGCCGCGCCGCGGGGCTCCCGGCGAGAGCGCGGACCACCAGCTCGTCGAGCTCGGGAGGGAGATCCGGCTGGATCGAGGACATGGGCTCGGGGCCGGGCTCCGGTATCTCCATCGGCTCCAGCCGGCCCGGGTCCGGGAAGGGCCGGCGGCCGGTGACCATCTGATAGAGGATGGCTCCGAGCGACCAGATGTCGGTGCGGGCGTCGACGTCGTCCGGGGAGGCGGCGCGGAGCAGCTCGGGCGAGCGGTAGGCCGGCGCGGCGGGCGCCACCCAGACGAAGCCGAAGCCGCCGACCCGGGCCTGGCCGTCGGCCGTCAGGAAGATGCTGCCGGGCCGGAGATCGCGGTGGACGAGCCCCGCCTCGTGGGCGCGGCCGAGGGCGGCGGCGATCTGCGACGCGAGCCCCACGGCGTGATCCGGAGCGAGCGGCCCGCGCGCCAGACGGCTGCACAGCGTCTCGCCTTCCAGGGCGCGGACCACGAAGGTCGAAGAGGAGTCGCTGCCCACCTCCAGCACCGGAGCGATGTGGGGATGCCGCAGGCCGGCGGCGGTCTCGGCGTCCCGGCGGAGCCGTTGCAGGGCCGCGGGGCTCACGGATGGCAGCATCTCCACGGCCACCATCGACCCGTCCCGTCCGTCGCGCGCCCTGTACACAGGCCCGCTCTCGCCCCTCTCGAGAATCTCGACGAGGTCGTAGTGGGAAACCATGCGTCCAGTCACCGCGGAACCTCCGGGCATCAACTCGCAATCCTCCGTGTGTGTGGGGGCCTACCCTTCCTTAGTGCCGGCAGGAGCCCGGACCGTGCCGCACTCAGGAAGAAAGACCGACGGGCCGGAGGAACAGCCTCCCTGCGGCCCGTCAACACTTCAAACAACGCACCCGCCACGAAACTCCCAGCATTGTCTCTCAAAGGCACTGCTTCAGGATGGCGGGTATGGCATTCAATACCGCAATTGCCGTACCAGACCCGAGAACCGTCCTCCCTTCCTGCCCGCCAGCGATTCCCAGTCGAGAGCCACCCACCGGGGAGTGGCGATTCTAGAAATCTGTCGCGATCCTGGACAAGGGCGGTTAGGCAGGTGGAGTTAGAGCCGAATCAATCGACTCGCTCGCTACTCCCTGAGGCCTGAAAGCTCAATGCTATTTCGGCCCGACCTCATACTGCCAGGGCCAACTTCAGGTCTCTCTTTAGAAGCGCCAAGCTACTTGCTTCCTCCAGTTCAACAAAGACTGGCCTGCAGGCCGTATCCAAACAGCCCATTGTGAAGCAACTGCTGCCAGGGCATTCCTCAGGAGGCTCTGCGCCAATGGACGCGAGTTCTCTGAACGTGAACATGCTCGTCTCCTTTCCAGCGTCAAAATTATTATACCCGGTACTACCACTTGGCTACCTCAACGGAATTCAAATAGCCAAACATCGCCTTCACGCTCGCTCCTAACCGCAAAAAGGTTTAGCTGATCATGGCTCAATTCAGCCATGCTAAAAGATGTATTCGGCCCAGGGTCGAGCAACTTATGAACTCTATTATTCCTTAGGATCAGCAAGAATACGCCGTCACGTTCAACGTAAATAAGGCCTTTACCGTCTGCCAGCCAAAGCGGCATAGAACCCTGACTTGCCAGTCTTTCAAAAGAACCCGTCTTGAAAGAAAAACGACCAAACCCTTCGCTAGCCGAACCGTCTAGGCGGACCATCTCCCCGGCGAGCCACTGACCATCGGCCGACCAAGAAGTAGGGAAAAATTCCTCTCCAACCCCACTTGCAGAAGGTAGAAGCGTGGGGCGCCGTGCCTCAACGCTTTGTTTCACGTCAATAACCGCAGCCTGTCGATCCAAGATACAGGCAACCCGATTGCCATCAGGCGACCAGATGGGAAAGACAACCGGCACAGCTCCTCTATCCTTAAGCAAAGGCTCCGCCCCCCCTCCTTCCCAGGGCACAATCCATGGCTCATAGAGGCCTCGCCGATTGGAATAGAAGAGCAACTGTCGCCCGTCCGGCGACCAAAAGGGATGGCGGTCTTTATAGGGGTCTTCTGTTAGCCGCCTTGGGCTCGTTCTTCCGTCAGCCCGTACAACGAACAGATCTTCCTGCGGAACACCTCCATGGAAGGCAATCCACTTCCCATCAGGCGAAATGTCGCACGACTGCACCGTCTCTGAACCCCGAGTAACCGGAACTCCTGCACCTACGACTTCGAGCTTCTCAGGGTCAAAGTCATATCTCACCAGATTCGACTTGCTCTCGTTGGCTGAGAATATGACCTTGCGGCCATCCCGAGAGGTACTCCAGAAGCCCGCGCTTGGCGAGGAAGCGGGGACGAGTTGCGGCTTTCCTGAAACCAAGCCTGAGCTTTGTTCTATTGGCAATCGCCAAAGATTGAAGCTGCCATTGCGGTCGCTCCCGAAGAATAGAGAATGGCCGTCAGGTGACCAGACAGGATTCCAATTCAAGAAGCCGTCATCGAGGGCCTTTACCGCAGGGCCTCCATCGACTGGAACAGTCCAGAGGATTCGCCCATCATGACCCGCAGATAGACTCCAATAGGCAATCCGTTGTCCATCTGGGGACCAACTCGGTTGTACTCCATCGTCCTTCACGATCAGCCGCTTTTGGCCCGTCTCCAGTGAGACTCGCCATATTTGACTATTAGGACTGCGAGTCAGCGGGTCGAGCACAGCATGGGTAGCAACCGCAATCTCGGTTCCGTCGGGGGACCATGCCGGGTTGTAGCCGAAGTCGCAGATCCGACGCGTTGCTCCACCCTGGGCCGGAACGATGTAGATTCCACCTCCCTCTCTCCCCGATCGAAATGCAATCAACCGACCGTCGGGGGAGAAGGCGGGGTGAGTATCATCCTCCGGTGAATCTGGGGTGAGAAGCGTTGGTTCGCCGCCTTCGACTCTCTGCCAGTAGAGATCTCGCTGGCCATCTACGGTTCTGACATAGACGAGGGAAGCGCCCTCTGGAGAGAGGCTTGGATATTCCTCAAGGCCCTCCTGATTCGTAAGACGCTTGACGACTCCCTGGATCGGCGCCTCCTCCTGCCAACTCACCCACAACCCGCCGCCGATCACGGCCACGGCCATGGCGGCGGCGGCGGACCAGAGCAGCGTCCGCCTCCGGCTTTTCGCCTTGGCCTGGCCGTCCTCGAACGCCACGAGGTCGGCGAGCGCCTCCACGGCGGAGGGATAGCGCTCCGCGGGCGACCGGGCCAGCATCCGGTCCAGGATGCGCTTGAGCCCGCCGGGCAGCTCGCCTCTCGGCTGGTCCTGGGCCGGCCGCGCTCCGGTCAGCATCTCGCAGAGAACCACGCCGAGGGACCAGACATCCGTCCGGGCGTCCACCTCCTCGCCCAGCGCCTGCTCCGGCGACATGTAGGCGGGCGTGCCGGCAAAGGCTCCGGCCACGCTTCCGCCCGCCTCGCCCAGGAGCTTGGCGATGCCGAAGTCGAGGATCTTCACGACCCCTTCCTTCGTGACCATCAGGTTGGCCGGCTTGATGTCCCGGTGGACGATGCCTTCGCGGTGGGCCTTGGCCAGACCCTGGGCGACCTGGCGCGCCACGCTCAGCGCCTCGGCGGCCGCCAGGGGACCGCGGTCGATCCTCGCGCGCAGGGTCTCGCCCTCGTAGCAGGCCATGGCGAGATAGAGCTCGCCGTCCCCGGCCTCGCCGACCTCATAGATGGTGCAGATGTTCGAGTGATCCAGCGCCGAGGCGGACTGCGCCTCCTGGAGGAAGCGGGCCTTGGCGGCGAGATCCCGGGTCAGCCCGGCAGGCAGGAACTTGAGCGCGACCGTCCGGCGCAGGCGGGTGTCCTCGGCCCGGTACACCACGCCCATGCCGCCGCGACCGAGCTGGTCGAGCAGGCGGTAGTGGGCGACACGGCCCGACTTTTCCGGCGACGACGGCTCGGCCGCATCGGCCGGACGAGACCGGGGACCGAAACCCCGGGGGATCGCCACGACCGTCGGCTCGTCTTCGCCGTCGGAAACCCTCTCGCTCAGCGCAAATCCTCCATGCCGGGCCTCGCCCCGTCCGGGCAGCCGGCGGCTCTCGGGCAACCTCTCCTCCACAGGTGTTGACCGAGGCCGAAGGCGCGCCCCGAGGGATCAACGCCTTCTGGACTGGAGCACCTCACCCGCAGAACCGCAATCGACAAGAAAAAGGAAGGCCTGGAGTATACGCCGGCCAGCGCAACCGCGGAGCACGCGCTGCTCAGTTGGTGGGCATCGGAACCGGTGAATCCAGCGCTGGTCGGGAGGAAAGCGGCCGGCCCCGGCGCAACGGCGCGGGACCGGCGCGGTAGAGCTCTTTACGGCTTCAGGGCCCGACGAAGCTGCTGCTTCAGAGAGGACAGACTCATCGTCGGGTCCATCCTGTCCTTCAGGCTGACGCCTGTGGGAGCGCACTGGGTCGCCCACGTCGGGGGCGGACATCCTTCATCCAGACCGACTCCAAGACTGTTGACGATCAAATCCCTCACATTGAAACTCATGGCACTCCTTTTCCTGGCGCAAGGCTTTCATGAAACAACAAATTTGAACGCCGGGAGCTCCCTCTCCTCAATGGAGGGTGAGCATCCAGACGTCCCCCTCGGCAACATTGTGCACGGCAAACATCTTACGCGGGTCGGGCCCCTGGCTCACCGCCGTGAAAAGGGCGTTCACTCCGGGCTGCAGGACGGTCCGCGCCTGGCCGGTCTTCAGATCGAAGCCGAGCACGGCGCCGGTGTCTGCGGTGTAGAGCAGGCCGGTCCCGTTGCGCAACCAGACGGGGTTCAGACCCTGGTGGGTCAGGCGGCGGTAGTTTCCGGATGCGAAGGAAAAGACGCCGATGCCCTCCGCCGTCGAGTCGCCCAGGCGGACGACGTTGCCGGCCAGGCGGTCGCCGTCCCGGGCCCAGGAGGTCGGCTGAAAGGTCTCTTCGGCCGAGCCGTTGCGCAGCAGCGGGCTCGCCGTCCGCTCCGACAGCGGACGGGTGAGGTCGATGACGACCGACCGCTGGCCGAAGGTCGCGGCCACCCGCTTGCCGTCGGGAGCCCAGATCGGAAAGCTGAGCGGCGGACCGCTTTCCTTGAGGATCGGCTGGAGGGCGCCGCTCGCGAGCTCGAGGATCCAGCCCTGGTAGGAGCCGCCGCGGTTGGAGTAGAACATCAGGCGCCGGCCGTCCGGCGACCAGAACGGCTGGCGGTCCTTGAAGCGGTCCTGGGTGAGCCGCCGCTGGCCGGTCCCGTCGAGGTCGATCCGGAACAGATCTTCCTGGGGAAAGCCGGCGTGGAAGACGATCGACCGGCCGTCCGGCGAGACGTCGCAGGAGCGGACCGCCTGCGAGCCGCGGGTGACGGGCACGGCCGGTCCGGTCACCGACAGGGTCTCCGGGTCGAAGGGGTACCACTCCAGGTTCGACTTGCTCTCGTTGGCCGCGTAGACGATGCGCCTGCCGTCGCTCGTCAGGCTCCAGAAGCCGCTCGACTGGGACGAGATGGGGATGAGCTCGGGCTTGCCGCTCACCTCCCCCGAGCTCTCGTCGACGGCGAGCCGCCAGAGGTGGAGGCTGCCGTTGCGGTCGCTGCCGAAGTAGAGCCAGTCGCCGTCCGGCGACCAGACGGGGTTCCAGTTGAGATGGCCGTCGTCGAGGGCGATGCTTGGGACGGCGGGGGCGGCGGGGACGGCGGGGGTAGCGGAGACGGTGCCGTCCGCCGGGATGGTCCAGAGGATTCGCCGGGAGCGGTCCGCGGAGAGCCCCCAGTAGGCGAGGCGCCCGCCGCCGGGGGACCAGCTCGGCTGGACGCCGTCCGTGCGCGTGACCTGCCGGCGGCGCCCCGTCGACACGTCGACCCGCCAGATCCGGCTCTCCATGTAGCGGCGCGAAGGGTCGGCGATGCCTTCGGTGGCGACCGCGATCTCCCGGCCGTCGGGGGACCAGGCCGGATTGAACCCGAAGTCGGTCAGGCGCTTGACGGATTCTCCGGTGGCCCCCATGAGAAAGATGCCACCGCCCTCCCGCTCGGACCGGAAGGCGATCTGGTGGCCGTCGGGCGAAAA
>JANMTS010000014.1:0-64413 GCA_031390755.1 Holophagales bacterium | reverse complement strand
CTCTCCACGAGCGCTGCTTCGTCTTCCTCCGGGATCGCGCGCAGATCCAGCCAGACGGCGTCCTTGGCCACCCGGGGCACCACGGGCCGCGGCGCGCGGCGCAGGGCCGCGGCGAGGACGTCCGGCGTACAGCCTTGATGGCGGAGGCTCACCACGATCGTGGGACGCTCGAGCGTGGGGGCGGCCCCACCGCCCACCGGACCGGTGCTTTCGAGCAGGACGGCGTCGAGCAGCGCGAGCCCGCGGAGAGCCGCGGTGACCCGCGCGCCTGCCGCGCGCAACCCATCGAGGTCACGATGAAGCAGGCGCAGCACGGGCACGGCCGTGGCCGCGCGCTGGGCCTCGTGATCTCCGAGCACGACGTCGAGCGCGGCCATGGTCATCTTGTCGACGCGCAGCGCGCGATAGAGGGGGTTCTGGCGCATGGCGGCCAGGAGGTCGGCTCGGCCGGCCAGCAGGCCGGCCTGGGGACCTCCGAGCAGCTTGTCCCCGCTGAAGGTCACCACATCCACGCCGGCGCGCAGGGCCTGGCTCACCGTCTCCTCGGCGGGCACTGTGGGCAGGGGAGCCAGGAGGCCGCTGCCCATGTCCTCGATCAGCGGAGCCTTCGTCTCGGTGGCCAGGGCCACGAGCTCGTCCCGGGAGGCCTCCTCCGCGAAGCCCACGATGCGGAAGTTGCTCGGGTGCACCCTCAGGAGGGCGCCCGTCTGCGGGCTGATCGCCCCACGGTAGTCGGTGAGCCGGGTACGGTTCGTCGTGCCCACCTCGCGCAGCCGTCCGCCGGCCTTCTCGACCACGTCCGGGATGCGGAAGGAGCCGCCGATCTCCACGAGCTGGCCCCGGCTCACGATCACCTCGCGCCCGTCCGCGAGGGTGTTCACGGCCAGGAGCACGGCGGCCGCGTTGTTGTTCACGACCAGCGTGGCCGGGCAATCGAGGATGCGCCGCAGACGCTCTTCGGCGTGGGTCTCGCGATCGCCCCGGCTTCCGCTTTCCAGGTCGAGCTCGAGGTTCGAGTAGCCGGCCGCGATTGCGGCCACGTGGGCGGCCGCCTCACGGGAGAGCGGCGCGCGGCCGAGGTTCGTGTGGATGACGACACCAGTGGCGTTGATCACCGACACCAGGGACGAGGTGGCCCGCGCGGAAAGCCGGGCGGCCACGGCGTCCGGGAGCTGGGCCAGGCTCGTCTCGAGGGCCGCGGCCCGGCCCTGGGTGGCCGTCTCGCGCACCGCGGCCAACGCCTCGCGCAGCGCGTCCACGACCGGGCCACGCCCGTGGCGTGCGGCGAGCGCGCGCAGGCCCGGCTCCTGTAGCGCCTGGTCGACCGAAGGGACCAAAGCTCCTCGACTGCCGGAACTTCCTCTTCTCCGCCGACGGCAGCCACGGCTACAACCATCCCCACCCCGAGACGATCGCCCGCATCCTCACCACCCAGAAGGGCGTCCGCCTCCACTTCAACTACCGCAGCAAGGCGAATGAGATCTGGGACGATTCCGACCTTCAACGGGAGTGGGACTACGAGGCGTTCTACCCGAGCGAGGGCAGGGCGGGGTACCGGCTGGCTGTCCGCTGACGGCTCCCGGCACGGGGCTGCGGAAGGGGTGACTCCGAGATCCTTTCGTATATCATCCGATCGTGCAAACCGACAATCGGGGAGGAGAAGCCCCGGAGAGGCTTGGTCCGTACCGGCTTGACCATCTGCTGGGCAGAGGTGGCATGGGTGCGGTCTGGCGGGCCTGGGACGAGCGGCTCAAGCGCTGGGTCGCCCTCAAGCAGATCCGCGCCGACGTGACCCTGCGCCACGGCCGGGAACGGCTGCGGCGCGAGGCCCAGGCCGCGGCACGCCTCAACCATCCGTCGATCGTCCACGTCTACGACATCCTGGAAGGCACGGACGGCGACTGGATCGTGATGGAGCTCGTCGAAGGCAAGACGGTCCGCCGTCTGCTGGAGGAGGAGACGGCGTTCGCCCCGGCACGCGCCATCCAGCTCTGCCGGGAGATCACCGAGGGTCTCGCCGAAGCGCACGCACAGGGCATCCTCCATCGGGATCTCAAAGCATCCAACATCACCGTCACGGGCTCGGGCCGCGCCAAGATCCTCGACTTCGGGCTGGCCAAGGAGATCCTGCGCGAAGGCCTTCCGGAAGAGAGCCAGGATCTGAGCTCGGGCCACGTCCTGGGCACCTGCTACGCCATGTCTCCCGAGCAGGCTCTCGGACAGCCTCTGGACGAGCGCTCCGATCTCTTTTCCCTGGGCTCGCTGCTCTATGAAATGCTGACCGGGAAGGCACCCTTCCGGGCCGAAAACGCGGCGCTGTCGCTCGCCAGGGTCGTGGAACTTCATCCCCCGCCGCTTCAGAGCCGCGGCTCCGCAATCCCGCCCGAGGTCTGCAGGCTGGTCTCGTGGCTGCTCCAGAAGGAGCCGCAGAACCGCCCGGGATCCGCGGCTGACGTGCTCTCGATCCTGGACGGCTCGGCCGACCGTATGAAGGCAGAGCGTCCGGCAGCCTCGGCTCCCCGCCCTGCGCTGCCTCCCCAGATCGACGAGTCCACCGTGGGCGCGCTCGCCGAACGGCCGGACGAAGGACAGCGGCAGAGCGGCGGCGAGCGGAGAACCGTCACCATCGCCTGCTGCGGACTGGTCCGGCTCGACTCCGGCGCTCTGGGCGAGCTTGCGATGGAGGCGCTCTCCGAAACCGCACTCACCTTCGAGCGCCTGGCGCGCGAGATCTGCAGGGAGCATTCCGGTTCTCTCGGTGCCGCCCTCAACCGTACGCTCTGGCTCTGCTTCGGGTATCCACAGGCGCACGAGGACGACGCCGAGAGCGCCATCCGGGCGGCCCGGGAGCTTCAGGCGCGCTTCGCGGCCCTCCCGGTCTCCGTCGCCTACCGGCTCGCCGTCCGCACCGGCGTACACACCGGACCCGCCGTGGTGGTCGCCCGGTCCTCCATGGGGCCGGCTCTCCAGCCCGGCGACACGTTCGACATCGCGACGGCGATCCAGAGCCAGATGCCGCCCGGCCGGATCGGTGTCAGTGCGGCGAGCCACCAACTGCTCAGCAGGAAGTTCGCCACCCGGTCCCTGCCGGCCGTCCATTTGAAAGACCTCGACGCCACGATCGACGTGTATGAATTGGGGGCGTCCCTGGAACGGGAGAGGCTGGAGGACGCCCCGGCACACCCGCTGGTCAACCGGGATGCCGAGGTCCAGATCCTTCTCGACCGCTTCCGGCTGGCCTGTTCGGGGCTCGGCCAGGGGGTTCTGATCGCCGGGGAAGCCGGGATCGGCAAGTCGCGCCTGGTCCGGGCCCTGGCCGAGCGGGGAGCGGCCGAGGCCGCGACCTGGCTGGTCGCCCAGGGCTCGAAATACTCCCAGAACACGCCGCTCTCGCCCATCCTCCCTCTCCTCTCGCGGGCGATCATTCCCAAGAGGGCCGATCTGGAAGAGGGCTCCGTGGAGGAGAAGCTCCGCCGGCTCGAGGAGGTTCTCGACGACCATGGCGTCAATCGGGACTATGCCTCTCTGCTGGCCGAATTGCTCTCGCTGCCCGCCGAGGAGCGCTACCCGCCTCTCGCCCTGAGCCCCGAAGCGCGGAGGAAGAGGACGCTCGCCGCCATCCTGGCTCTGCTCGGCGCCTTCGCCGAGCGCCGGACCGTGGTGCTGGTGGTCGAAGACCTGCACTGGATCGATCCCTCGACCCTCGAGCTGCTCGACCTGCTGCTGAGGGAGATCTCCACGCTGCCCCTGCTGCTCGTCGCCACCTTCCGGCCCGAGTTCACGGCACCCTGGCGTCATTCGACCTCGGTCACGCAGCTCAGCCTGGGCTGCCTGAGCGAATCTCACGCGGCGCAGCTGATCCGGCAGGTGGCGGGGAAAACGCTGCCGGCCGCGGTGCATCGGGAGATCGTCGTGCGGACCGACGGAATCCCGCTGTTCGTCGAGGAGCTGACCAAGGCGGTGCTGGAGGCGGGGACTCCGTTCCGGGATTCGGCCGGCATCCCGTTCACGCTCGGCGCGTCGCTGCTCGCCCGGCTCGATCGCCTCGGGGACGCCAAGGAGGTGGCCCAGCTCGCGGCGGTCATCGGCCGCACCTTCTCCCCGGAGCTGCTGGAGGCCCTCTGCTGGATCAAGGGGGCCGCCCTGCAAGCGGCGCTCGGCCGGCTCGTCCAGGCCGAGATCCTCCATCGCCGATATCGCCAGCATCGCCAGTATCGCCAATATCGCCAATATCGCCGACATGGCCACGGGCCGGCGGAGGGGGTGCAGTACACCTTCAAGCACGCCCTGATCCAGGATACCGCTTACCTGTCGCTTCTGGCGAAGGATCGTCGACAGCTCCACCGCCAGCTCGCCGGCCTGCTGCAGGAGGAGTTCCCGGCGGTGGCCGAGGCCGAGCCCGAGCTCATGGCCCATCACTGCGAACGCGGCAGCCTGACGGTGGAGGCCGTCGACTACCTCCTGGAAGCCGGCATGCGCGCCACGCAGCGCTCGGCTCATCCCGAGGCGATGAGCCACCTGAACCGGGCTCTCGACCTGCTGGCCGGCCTGCCGCCTGCGCCCGAGCTGCTGGGTCGGGAGCTCTCGCTGCGTTCCGTGCTCGCCTCCGTCCTCGAAGCGGTCAAGGGCTGGGGTGCCCCCGAGGTCGCCGACAATGCCGGGCGCTGTGCGGCCCTCTGCCGGGAGCTCGGAGAGAGCGAGAGCCTGATCCCCGCGCTCAGCTCGCTGTGGGCCCACCACCTCCTGCGGGGAGACCGCCAGCCCTCCATCGATTTCGCGGACGAGATCGCGCGCCTGGCCGAGACTCCCGCGCAGGTCTACATGGGCTACACGGCGCGGGCGTACACCGCCTACTACGGCGGCCGGTTCACGGAAGCGCTGGCCCTGTCCGAGCAGGCGACGAAGCTCTTCGAGCCCGATCTGATCCCCGAGCTTGCGGCCTTCGGCGACGATTCCATTCTCATGCCGCACGTCATGCAGTCCTGGGTGCTGTGGACCCTCGGCGAGCCGGAGAGGGCGGTCCGCCAGCTGGACGCCGTGCTCACGATCGTCGAGACCTTGCGCTCGCCCTTCGCGCTCGGCATGGCGCTGCTCGCCGAGATGTCGCTGTTGCGCGACCTGCGGGTGCAGGACCCGGAGCGGATCGAAGAGGTTGCGGAGCGGCTGATGAAGCTGGCAGCCGAACAGGAGTTCGCTCTCCTTTCCGCCTCCGCTCATTGTGGAAAGGGGTGGGCCGTCTGCCAGCGCGGCGACCTGGAGGCCGGGACGGCGCTGATCCAGACCGGTCTCGACCTGTACGCGGCCACCGGGGCGCGGCTGGCGATCGGCTACTGGAGCTGCTATCTGATCGAGGCCTACCTGCCGGCCGGCCGGCTCGCCGAGGGGCTGGCTGTCACCCGCGAGTCTCTGGCTCTGTCGGAGACCCTGCTCGACGTCAACTGCGATGCCGAGCTCCTCCGCCTGGAGGGCGAGCTTCTCCGCGCATCCGGGGATGCCGAAGCCGCCGAGGCCGCCCTGCGGAAGGCTCTCGACGTCGCGCGCGCCCAGGGTGCCCGCGCCTTCGAGCTGCGCATCGCGACCAGCCTGGGTCACCTCCTCGCCGAGCAGGGCCGCGAGAGCGAGGCCCTCCCCGTTCTCACCGCAGCCTGCCAGACATTCAGCGAGGGATTCGAAACCAGCGACCTCACCGAGGCGCGCGAGCTTCTCGACCGGCTGGTCTTGGCGTCCGACGGCATGCCGAGGGCGCTACAACAAGCCTAATCCGCGGCGATGTGGACCAGCAGGTTGCGCGCGCCGTCGCGCCGGCGGTGCTCCCAGAGGTAGATCCCCTGCCAGGTGCCGAGCCCGAGCTCGCCGTCGAGGATGGGAATCGAGAGGGAGACGTCGGTGAGCATGGCCTTGATGTGGGAAGGCATGTCGTCCGGCCCTTCCTGCGTGTGGGTGTAGAGCGGATCGCGCTCCGGCACCAGCCGGTTCAGCCAGCTCTCCAGGTCGCGCCGCGCCGAAGGATCGGCGTTCTCCTGGATGGTCAGGCTTGCCGACGTGTGCTGGATGAAGACGGTGCAGAGGCCCTCCCCCACGCCGCTCTCGCGGACGACCCGGGCCACCTCGCGGGTGATCTCGTGCAGGCCCTGGCCGGGGATGTGGATCGAGAGGCGCTTCACCATCGCCGGAACGCCCGCTGCGCCATCCGCTTCAATGTCTGGTTCGTTGCCACCGCCGCCGAGTCTACCGCAGGGAACGCGGCTTTCCCTGTCGTCGGCGTGGCGCCGGAAGGAGGGAAAGCGATCTTCCCTACTGTCGGCGAGGCGGCTGCTGGAGGGAAAGGGGCTTTCCCCGAAGTCGGTGCGACGCCGGAAGTAGGGAAAGTGGCTTTCCCCCGATCCGCCGCGACGCCAGAAAGAGGGAAAGAGGCTTTCCCTACATCCGGCAAGGCGCCGGAAAGAGGGAAAGAGGCTTTCCCCGTTGCCGGCAAGACGCCGGAACCAGGGAAAGAGGCTTTCCCCGTTGCCGGCAAGACGCCAGAACCAGGGAAAGGCGCTTTCCCCGCTTCCGGCAAGACGCCAGAACCAGGGAAAGGCGCTTTCCCCGCTTCCGGCCTGAAGACTTCCGAAGGGAACGCCGCTTTCCCCGTTGTCGGTAGAAGGATGGAAGTAGGGAAAGAGGCTTTCCCCGCAGTCGGCGAGGCGACGGATGGAGGGAAAGAGGCTTTCCCTCCGTCCGGGAGCTTGGCGGATCGCTCCGGACCGCTCCACAATCGACGGCCGAGACGCCCGCCATGAACCCCATCACTCACGCGCGCAGCGGGCCAACACAGCATTCGTTGAGGCTTGCGGGCACGGTTCCGACGTCGAGATTGACCTGCGCTGAATCGCGACCCAGCAACTTGCGGCGAGAGCGACACACCTGCGGTATTGTGTGACTTATGGTGTTCCGGCCGCGGGTCTACGTCGAGACCACGATTCCGAGCTTCTACCACGAAGCCCGAACCTCACCTGACATCGTTGTCCGGAAACAATGGACGCGACAGTGGTGGGATGGAGCCGAGGAGCGCTACGAGCTCGTTACCAGCCCAGCGGTGCTTGACGAACTAGCTGGCGGGCTGCCCGAACGTGGTGAGCTACGGCTCTCCCTCGTTCGCCATCTGCCGCTCTTGCCGATTGAGTCGGCCATCCTGGAGATCGTGCAGGCATACGTTGGGTACAAGCTCATGCCATCCGATCCCGGGGGCGACGCCATGCATCTGGCGCTTGCGTCGTACCACAAGTGCGACTTTCTGGTCACATGGAACTGCCGCCATCTCGCCAACGCTAATAAATTCGGACACATTCGTCGCGTGAACGCGATGCTGGGCCTCTTCGTGCCCTCACTGGTGACTCCGTTGGAGATGCTTGGAGACGCTGATGAAGACTGATCCCGCGAGCGACCCGGTCATCGACGAAATCCGCGAGGTTCGGCACCGGATCTCCGCTCGGTTCGATCACGACCCCAAGCGGCTGGTGGCCTACTACATGGAGCTCCAGAAGAGCTATCAGGACCGCCTGATCTCCACGGATGACCCGAAACACCCCAGCTTGAAGTCCGCCTGACCCGATCTCTGCGATCGTAGGCCACGGGAACGACATCCCTGCCGTCGGATAGCCGACGGCAGGGACCGAGCCGTTCCCAACTCCCCTTAGCGGATCTCTTCGAACCGCGCCGTGAAGTGGCGCATGATCTTCGGCGCGAAGGTGAAGCGGAAGCCCTTCAGCTCTTCCTTGCGCTTGGCGATGTCGCCCAGGATGTCGGCCACGTACTCCAGGTGGTCGTTGGTGTAGACGCGGCGCGGGATGGCCAGGCGGACCATCTCGATGGGGGCGAAGGTGGTCATCTCCCCCGTCGCCTCGTCCATGTCTCCGAACATCGCGGTGCCCAGCTCGGCGCCACGGACTCCGCCGTCGCGATAGAGCTCGATGGCGAGGGCGTGGCCCGGGAACTTCTGGGGCGGGATGTGGGTCAGCAGGGCTCCGGCATCGAGGTAGACGGCGTGGCCTCCCGTGGGCTTGAGGAAGGGGACGCCGCGCTCGGCCAGCATCTCGCCGAAGAGTGCCACCTGGCCGGTGCGGAAGGCGAGGTAGTTCTCGTCCAGCACCTCGCGCAGGCCGCGGGCGATGGCTTCGAGGTCGCGCCCGGCGAGGCCGCCGTAGGTCGGGAAGCCCTCGACCACGAGGAGGCGCTGGGTGAGGACGTCGAGGTGATCCTTGTCGCGGGTACAGAACAGGCCGCCGATGTTCACGAGGCCGTCCTTCTTGGCGCTCATGGTGCAGCCTTCGGCGTAGCTGAAGGTCTCGAGCGCGATGTCGGCCACGGAGCGGTGGCCCTGGCCCTCCTCGCGCTGCTTGATGAACCAGGAGTTCTCCGCGAAGCGGCAGGCGTCGATGTAGAGCGGGACGCCGAACTCCTTGCACAGCTCCGAGGTGGCCTTGACGTTGGCCAGGGCGACCGGCTGGCCGCCGCCCGCGTTGTTGGTCAGCGTCAGCATGCAGACCGGGATGTCCGCCTTGGGCGTCGTCTCGAAGAACCGGCGGAGCTTCGCGAGATCCATGTTGCCCTTGAAGGGCGCCTCGGAGGTGGCGTCGCGCGCCTCGTCCACGACCAGGTCGACGCAGGTGCCGCCGTTGACCTCGATGTTGGCGCGGGTGGTGTCGAAGTGGGTGTTGCTCGGGATCTTCATGCCCTGCTTGCCGTGGAGCAGCCAGGAGAAGAACAGGCTCTCCGCCGCCCGGCCCTGGTGGGTGGGCAGGAAGTAGGGGAAGCCGAAGACGGCCTCGACGGAATCCTTGAGGTGGAAGTAGTTGCGGGCGCCGGCATAGGCTTCGTCGCCCTGCATGAGCCCGCCCCACTGCCAGTCCGACATGGCGGAGGTGCCCGAGTCGGTGAACAGGTCGATGTAGACCGCCTCCGACGGGATGCCGAACATGCTGAAGCCGCCGTCGACCAGCACCTTCTCGCGCTCCTCGCGGGTGAGCACTTTGACTTTTTCGATGACCTTGACCCGCCAGGGCTCAGGAAGTGGTTTTCTCACAGACGATTCCCTCCGAAGCCGCCGGAACAGGGTGGCGGCATTCAAGTCTAGCTGAAAGTTCGATGTTGGCTGGGTTGCGAACCCACCGGATGATAGGTGCCGTGCCGAGGCAAAAACAAGACAGGGGGGCCGGGGCTCTATAATGCACGCCATGGACGGAGCGGCGATCGAGCGTCAACTGAGAGAGTTTTTCGAGGCCAGGGCCGCGACCGGAAAGGCTGACGGAATCGCCGCGGCGTGGCTTTTCGGCAGCGTCGCCCGGGGGACGTCGCACTCTGGCAGCGACGTCGACGTGGCCGTGCTCTTCTCCGAGGATCCTCCCAAGACCCTCGCCGGGTACCACTTCGACCTGGAGGCAGATTTGCAGACGTTCCTCCGCCTCCCGGTTCAACTCGTAGTGCTGAACCGGGCTTCGATCGACCTGATCCGGCGAGTCATGTTGGAGGGAAAGCTGCTCGTGAACCAGGACCCATCCAAACGCATCCAGTTCGAGGTGCGCAAGCGCAACGAGTATTGGGATCTGGAGCCCCATCTGCTCCGCTACCGGCGGCAAGAAGCGAGCCGGGCGTGACCGACCTCTCACTCGTCTACAAGAAGCTGGCCTTCATCGAAACCTGCGTCCGCGAGCTTCAGACCCTCGCCCATCCGGAAGATGTCCGGACGGACATCCGGGAGCAACGGTTCGAGGCTCACACTCTGCAGATCGCCATCCAGGCGGCGCTCGACGCCTCCAGCCACATCGCCTCGGACGACCGGCTGGGCGAGCCGGAAACGAACCAGGCCCTGTTCGAAGCGCTGGCCCGGCACGGCTGGATTCCCGCGGAGCTGGCTCCGAAGCTTCGGGACATGGTCGGCTTCAGGAACATCCTCGTCCACGGCTACGAGGTGGTCAATCCAGAGGTGATCTAAGACGTGGTCCTTCATCGCCTCGACGATCTGCTGTTGTTTGTGCGGTCCATTCGGGAGCGGCTGGCCTCCGTATGACGCCCCTCATCGAGCTCCGCAATCTCTCCAAGGCCTACGAGGAAGGAGGCCGCCACCGGGTCGTTCTCCGCGACGCCACGATCGGCATCGACCGCGGCGAGCTGGCGGTGCTGGTCGGCCGGAGCGGGTCGGGCAAGTCGACGCTGCTCAACCTGATCTCGGGGATCGACCTGCCGGACTCGGGGCAGATCGTCATCGACGGGGTCGCGGTGTCGGAGCTGGCCGAGCGCGAGCGGACGCTCTTCCGGCGCGACCGGATCGGGTTCATTTTTCAGTTCTTCAACCTGATTCCGACGCTCACGGTCGAGGAGAACCTGCTTCTCCCCCTGGAGTTGAAGGGCCGGGTGAGCGCGGAGCAGCGGCGGCGGGCTCTGGATCTTCTTGCGGAGGTCGGCCTCGCGGATCGCGGCGGGAGCTTCCCGGACCGGCTGTCCGGCGGTGAGCAGCAGCGGGTGGCCGTGGCCCGGGCGTTGGCTCACGATCCGATCCTCGTGCTCGCGGACGAGCCCACGGGCAATCTGGACCTTGAGACCGGGCTTCAGGTCTTGGAGATCCTCGACCGGCTCACGCGGCAGGCCGGCAAGACCATGGTCATGGTGACCCACAGCCAGGAGGTCGTGGGGATCGCCGACCGGGTGTTCCGGGTCGACGACGGGCGTCTTGTGGAAGCCGGAGCGTCCCGGGCCGCATGACGTCTCCTCTTCTGCTGCGCTCCAGCCTGCGGTATCTCCTCCGGCACCCCTGGCAGTTCGGGCTGGCCGTGCTCGGCGTGGCGCTCGGCGTGGCCGTGGTCGTGTCGATCGACCTCGCGAACGCCAGTGCCACCCGGGCGTTCACGCTCTCCAGCGAGGCCGTGTCCGGCCGGGCCACTCATCAGGTCGTGGCCGGACCCGGGGGGCTGCCGGACTCCGCCTTCCGCCGCCTGGTCCTGGAGACGGACATCCCGGCGGCGCCCGTGGTCGAGGGCTACGTGTTTGTTCCCGGTCGGCCGGGACGGCCGGGATCCCCGGGATCACCGCGATCACCGCGATCACCGGGCCGCATGCTCCACCTGCTCGGGATCGACCCCTTCTCGGAAGGACCGTTCCGTCCCTACCTGTCCGGCGGCGCCCAGGGCGGGCGGGACGAGGCCACGTCGTTCGACCTCGCTCCCCTGCTCACCCGCCCGGCTGCCGGGGTGATCTCCGCCGCCACGGCCGAGGAGCTGGGGCTCAAGCCGGGCGCGTCGTTGCGCGTCAAGGTCGGCGGCGCGGAGCGGACGATCGAGCTGGTCGGCGCCCTGGAGCCGAAGGACGAAAGCACCCGCAACGCGCTGTCGGACCTCCTGGTGATGGACATCTCCTCCGCCCAGGAGGTGCTCGAACGGACCGGCCGGCTCGACCGGATCGATCTCATCGCGCAGGACTCCCAACTGGCAGAGGCCGAGGCCGTGCTGCCGCCCGGCGCCCAGATCCTCCGCTCCAGCTCGCGGACCGAGACCACCGAGGAGATGACAGAGGCGTTCCGGCTGAACCTGACGGCGCTGTCTCTCCTTGCGCTGGTCTGCGGGGTCTTCCTCATCTACAACACCATGGTCTTCTCCGTCGTCCAGCGGCGGACGCTCATCGGTACGCTGCGGGCGCTCGGCGTCACCCGCGGCCAGATCTTCGCCCTGGTGCTCGGCGAGGCCGCGGTGGTGGCCGTGGCCGGGACCGCAGCCGGCCTCGGGATCGGCGTGCTGCTCGCCCAGGAGCTGGTGCGGCTGGTCACGCAGACGATCAACGACCTCTATTTCGTGGTCTCCGTGCGCGAGCTGGACGTGCCGATCGCCCTGCTGATCAAAGGCGGGGTGATGGGGATCGGCGCCACCCTCGCGGCGGCGCTCGCTCCGGCGATCGAAGCCACGAAGGCGCCGCCGCGGGCGGTGCTCAGCCGGTCGGCCCTGGAGGGCCGGATGCGGCGCGCGCTCCCCAGGATCTCCCTGGCCGGCGCCGGGCTGCTCGCGATGGGTGGCGGACTGCTCGCGGTGCCGGCCGGCGGCGGGCTGGGGCTGGTGGTGAGCTTCACGGGCCTGTTCGCGGTGATCGTCGGCGCGGCGCTGCTCACCCCGGGCGCCACCGTGGTGTTCATGAAATTGGTCCGACCGGTCATGGGACGGCTCTTCGGCGTGCTGGGGCGGATGGCGGCCGGCGGCGTGGTGGCATCGCTGTCCAGGACGGCGGTGGCGATCGCGGCACTGGTCATCGCGGTGTCGACCACGATCGGCATCGGGGTCATGATCGACAGCTTCCGCGGCACCGTGGTGAATTGGCTGGAGGCCTCCCTCCGCTCCGACATCTATCTGGGGACGCCGAGCCGGGCCGGAGGGTTCAGCGGCGGCGATCTCGATCCCGGGGTGGCCCTGCGCATGACGGAGCTGCCGGGCATCCGGCGCGTCAACCTCCTCCGCCGGACCGAGATCCCGTCTCCGGACGGCTCGGTGCGGCTGATCATCCTGGGGACCGATCTGCAGGGCATCAACGTGTATCAGCTCAAGGAAGGCCGGGCCGAGACGGTCTGGCCGGCGTTCCAGGGCGGCGACACGGTCGTGGTGTCGGAGCCGTTCGCGCACCGCCGCGGCGTGTCCGCTGGAGACTCCGTCCGCCTGCGTACCGAGGACGGCGACCGGGATTTCAAGATCGCGGGCGTCTACTACGACTACGCCTCGGACCGCGGGCTGGTCCTGATGAGCCGGGCCACGTATCTGCGGCACTGGCGCGATCCGCAGATCACCGGCTTCTCGGTGGACCTCAAGCCCGGCGTGGACGTGGACGAAGCCGTCAAGACGCTGCGCGCGGCGCTCGCGAAGGAGCCGGGCGGCGACGGCCTGAGTATCCAGTCAAACCGAAGGCTGAAAGAGATCTCCATGGTCATCTTCGACCGGACCTTCCGGATCACCGACGTGCTGCGGCTGGTCTCGGGGATGGTGGCCTTCATCGGCGTGCTGTCCGCGCTCATGGCCTTGCAGCTCGAACGAGCCCGGGAGCTCGGAGTGCTGCGGGCGACCGGCCTTACGCCCGGGCAGGTCTGGCATCTCGTCACCTCGCAGACCGGGCTGATGGGGCTCGCCGCGGGGCTGCTGTCGATCCCGGTCGGCCTCACGCTCGCCGCGATCATGATCTTCGTGATCAACCGCCGCTCGTTCGGATGGACGATCCGGATGGAGGTCGATCCCATGATTCTGGTCAGCGCCATGGTCCTGGCGCTCGCGGCCGCGCTGCTCGCCGGCATCTACCCAGCGTGGAAGATGGCCCGAACGTCGCCGGCCCTGGCTCTGAGAGAGGAATGACCTTGAACCGGCGGCGCCTCTTCTTCCGATCTCTCTTCCTGCCCCTGCTGGCCGTTCTTTTCCTGGCCGGTCTCACCGGGTGCCGGGAGCGCCAGCGTCTTCCGGACGCCTCGATCTCGGTGGCCGACGTGCTTCGGGCGGAGAACCCCGAGGGCTACGCTCGCGCACTGGAGCCGCGGGCCTTCCAGTTCCCCGCCGAGCACGGACCGCATCCGGACTTCCGCACCGAGTGGTGGTACTACACCGGCAACCTCTCCACCCGGGAGGGCCGGCGCTTCGGGTTCCAGCTCACCTTCTTCCGCTCGGCGTTCGCGCCGGCCATGGCGCCGCGGTCGTCCGAGTGGGCCTCCCGGCAGGCCTACCTCGCGCACTTCACGGTGACGGACGTCGACGGCAAGCGCTTCCGCTCGTTCGAGCGTTGGAACCGCGGAGCCCTCGGTCTTGCTGGCGCGGAGGCTTCTCCGTTCTTTCGGGTCTGGCTGGAGGACTGGTCGGCGTCTGCGGCAGAGCCCGGCAGCAGCGCTCCGGTCCCGCCTATGCGCCTGAAGGCGTCGGAGGACGGCGTCAGCCTCGATCTCCTCCTCCAGCCCGGCAAGCCGCCGACCCTCCAGGGCGACCGCGGTTTCAGCAGGAAGAGCGCCGAGTCGGGCGACGCGTCCTATTACTACTCCCTTACCCGGATGCCCGCCGCGGGCACGATTCTCCTGGGGGACGAGCGCTTCGAGGTGACTGGCCTCGCCTGGATGGACCGCGAATGGAGCACGAGCTCCCTGGGCCGGGACCAGATGGGATGGGACTGGTTCGCGCTTCAGCTCTCGGACGGCCGGGACCTGATGCTCTACCAGCTCCGGCGCCGAGATGGGAGCGCAGATCCCGCGAGCAGCGGAACTGTGGTCGGCTCCAAGGGCGAAACGCGGCACCTCGCGCTGGCCGATTTCAACCTCCAGTCCGATGGCGCCTGGGTGAGCCCGCGCAGCGGCTCCCGCTATCCGGCGGCGTGGCGGCTGCGCGTGCCCTCCGAGGGGATCGACGTGCGGGTCGAGCCGCTCCTCGCCGACCAGGAGCTGGATGTGTCCTTCCGCTACTGGGAGGGGGCCGTGGAGGTCGAAGGCACCTCGCACGGCCGGCCGGTCCAGGGACGGGGGTACGTCGAATTGACCGGTTACGAGCCCCCGCCCGGTTGATCCGACACCTTCTACAAAGACCGCAGGAACGTCATCAGCGCATCCCGTTGCTCCCTCGGCAGGCGGAGATAGTTCTGAACGATCGGCCGGGCCTCGCGGTCGTGGCGGGAGATCGCATCGTGCGGAGTGAGCGCCGTTCCGTCGTGCAGCAGGCGGGTCCGGGTGCGCAGCCCCCAGAGCGGCGGGGTGCGGATCATGTTCTTCGTCGACGGGCCGCCGTTCTGGACGATCCCGTCGCCCGTCCCCACGTCGTGCAGCATGAAATCGCCGTAGGGATGGATCACCTTGCCGCCGAGCGCCGCGGGCACGGTGAACGTGCCGCCGTTGATGATCGTTCCGGCGGGAGCCGTGGTGATCGAAGCCGTGTGGCAATGCTGGCAGCCGATCTGGTTGAAGATCTGCTCGCCGGCCTGGGCCTCGGGCGTGGCCATCAACTGAAGATCGCGCGCCGGCACCCGGGTCGACCGCATGAAGCGCGCGAAAACCTCCACATCGGTTCCGAACGGCTCGGTCGCGGTCGGCGCCTCCTCGGGGTCCGCCACCAGATCCCAGGCGTCCACGGACTGCCCGTTCGCGGTGTTCTCCGTCGGCTGGAGAGGGCTCGTGATGCCCATTTCGTTCAGATAGGCGTCGGCCGAGAACGACACCAGGCTGGCGTGCTGGTTCTTCCAGCCGAAGCGGCCGATGCGCCTCTTCCCCGGCGCCTCCAGAACGGGAACCTGGATGATCGTCCCTTTCATGGTAGGAGGCTGGCGGTTCCGGATCT
The DNA here is from genome assembly GCA_031390755.1 of Holophagales bacterium. Taxonomy (GTDB): domain Bacteria; phylum Acidobacteriota; class Thermoanaerobaculia; order Multivoradales; family UBA5704; genus DATMER01. Next base: position 49,108 of record JANMTS010000014.1, on the reverse strand, counting down.
CGTTGAACGCGCTGTCCGGGATCGCCTCCACGAAGCCGTCGCCGAGGATGCTCAGCGAGGCCCGGAACGTGCGGACGTTCGCCTGCGGCTGCACCCGCTCCTGGATGGCGGGATCGATCGCGCGGTCCTGAATCAGCGAGCCGCCGGCATGGTCGGTGAAGTTGCGGCCGTCCCAACTGCCGGCCCGCAGCACCGTGACCTGGCTGTTGCCGCCGGTCACCGGGTTCTCGTGGCACTCGGCGCAGGCCTGGGCGTTGTAGACCGGGCCGAGGCCGTCCTCGGCGAATTCGCGCTCCTCGAAGATCTCGCGGTCGGCGTCGAACTGGGACTGCGACACCATGTCGTTCGTCAGATCGTCGAAGCCGGCGGGCGCCTCCGTGGCCGTCCCCCCCGCGGCGCCCGCCGCGATCGACACGGCCGGCACGGCCAGCAAAAGCAGGATGATTCCATTGGCGGTCAGCTCCTTCCGCCCCTTCCGCGTCCTCGTCCTGGCAAACGTTTCCATCCTCAGCCCTCCCTGCCGGCAAACCGGCGGACGGTGGGACCCCGAGCAGGCGATCCGGAGTGATCTACGACGTCTCGAACTGACTCTGGAAACCTCGACCCGGCGCTTTCCTGCGGGGTCACGGCGAGGAAAAGGAAAGGAGGCTAAGAAATGGCCGCCCGGCGCGTTCTTCCGATGTGCGCCCGTCTCCTTCACGGGCGCAAAGCGCGCAACCCTTGCCGGTATCCGCGTGCGGGAGGGGAGGTCCCCTCCGGATGGATGCCGGCACCCTTTCGACCGCATCCGGGCTTACAAAGCGGGGCGCGCCGGGTCTATAGTTAGGCATGAATTCAAGATCGAGTCGCTCCCCGCTCCGCCTCGTTGGCGCGCTCTTCCTGCTGGGCTCCCTGCCCTCGGCTCTCGCCGGGGCTCCGATCACCCTGGGCGATTCGCAGCGGATCATCCAGCTGCGGTCCCGCGCCATCGACACGAGCCAGGCCCAGCCTGAGCGGACGGCTTCGGTATCCAGCGACTCATCTGGGAACGAGATCGTGCTCGTGAAGTTCCGCGGGCCGGCGACGGAGCGGCAGATGGAGATGCTGCGCGCGTCCAGCCTGCGCATCTACACCTATCTCCCTGACCACGCCTTCCTGGTCAAGGTCGCGGCGGACCGGCGCACCCTGCTGGGCTCGCAGGTCGGCGCGTGGACCGGCCGCTATCTGCCGGAGGACAAGATCTCTCCCGCCGTCGCCGGCCTCGAAGCCACCGGCAAGCCCGAGGACGCGACGCCGCGGATCGTCATGATCCAGGTCTTTCCGGACGCCGACATCCAGGAGGTCGTCCGCCGGATCAAGAGCGATCTCGGCGTGCCCGGCGTGGTCGGCTGGAGCCAGGGATCGTTCTTCTCGCGCATCCGCCTCCTGCTGACTCCCGCCGAGGTCGCGGCGCACCGCGAGAGCCTCGCCGAGATAGGCGACGTGTTCTGGATCGACACCGAGCCGCGCCGGTCGCTGCTCAACGACACCACGGTCTGGGTCGGTCAGTCCGGCCTCACCGGCGGGCAGACCACGCCCCTGTTCACCCGCGGCATCTACGGCGAGGGTCAGGTCGTGGCGATCCTCGACACCGGCATCGACGCGGACATGTGCTGGTTCCGCGACACCGCGCTCGGACTGCCGCCGACCAACGCCTGCAACGGCGGCACGGTCGTCAACACCAACCAGCGCAAGGTCATCGGCGTCAACTTTCTCTGGTCGACGGACTGCGCGGGCGGCATCAGCAGCGGCGACTGGGACAACCACGATCACGGCAGCCACGTGGCCGGCACCGTGGCGGGCGACAACTTCGCCAACCTCCTGATCCACGACGCGGCCGACGGCATGGCTCCCGGCGCCAAGCTCGTGATCCAGGACGGCGGGCTCCAGACGGACAACTGCGGCGACCTGCCCGGCATCGGCTGCCCCGTGGTCGACTTGAACCCGATCTTCCAGCAGACCTACGACCAGGGTGCGCGCATCCACTCGAACTCCTGGGGCGACAACGAGAACGCCGCGGTCCAGAACAACTACTCCGCCGGCAGCCAGGACGTCGACGAGTTCATGTGGAACCACAAGGACTTCCTGATCTTCTTCGCGGCCGGAAACTCCGGACCGTCCAACGCTACGGTCGGCAGCCCGTCCACGGCCAAGAGCGGTGTCTCCGTGGGCGCGACGCTGCGCGGCACCCTGGCCAACGGCATGGCCGGGTTTTCGAGCTGCGGCCCCACGCTCGACGGCCGCATCAAGCCGGACCTCACCGTGCCCGGCAACCTCATCGTTGCGGCGAATAACGACCTGAACGTCGGCACGAACAACTGCGGCACCCGCAACATGAGCGGCACCAGCATGGCGACGCCCGGCGCCGCGGGGCTCGCGGCGCTCGTCCGGCAGTACTACATGGATGGGTGGTATCCGAAGGGCGCCGAGGATCCGCTCGCCGCCTTCACTCCGTCCGCGGCCCTGGTCAAGGCGACGCTCATCAACTCGGCCGCGAGCATGACCGGCGCCACCGTGATCCCGTCCACCTGCCAGGGCTGGGGGCGGATTCTCCTCGAGAACGCGCTGTTCTTCAACGGCCAGACCCGCAGGCTCTGGATCGCGGACGAGGCGCCCGGCTTCGCCACCGGCGTCAACCGCCAGATCTCCCAGACCTTCAAGGTCAACAGCTCGGCCGAACCGCTCAAGGTGACGCTCGCCTGGACCGACTTCCCGTCGACCCCGGCGGCCAGCATCAACCTGGTCAACGACCTCGACCTCACGGTCTCCGGCCCATCCGGCGGCTTCTGGCGCGGCAACGTGTTCTCCGGCGGGCAGTCCGCGGCCGGCGGCAGCGCCGATCGCCGCAACACGGTCGAGCAGGTTCTCCTCAACGCCCCGGCGCCCGGCACGTACACGGTCACCGTGAAGACCTTCAACATCCCGAGCGGTCCGCAACCCTGGTCGCTGGTGGTGACCGGCGACCTCACGGCGCAGCGCTCCGGACCGACGGTGCCCGCGCCGTGAGGCGCCGGGGCGGCCGGCTGCTCGCTCTGTCCGATCCGAAGCACCCTCTCTTGTAGCCGCGCCTGTTTCAGGCAGCTTTCATGGGAGGTGATTTCATGCGTCGATCCAATCGGAACGCAGCCCTGGCCGTGTCCGCCCTGCTCCTGTCCTGCCTGGTCCCCGCCGCCCCGGCGGCGGCCGAGCCCCGGGCGATCTTCAACGAGTCCCAACTCCGGCTTTCGGTCGACGAGCTCGCCAGCGCCGACGTGCCGAAGGGCCTGGATTCGGCGACCGCCGCCGCGCTCCGCAATGTGAGCCTGCGCCTCCGCCAGGACAAGGGCGAGATCGAGGGCACGCTCCGGACCGGTCTCGGCGAGGTGTCGTTCCACAGCTACACCGTCGGTGCGGGTCTGGTCCACGTGGAGTACGACGTGGCCGATCGCGGCCGGTTCGAGCTGGCCGTGGACAACGATCAGCGCACCGCCGAGCCCTCCTATCCAAAAGGCCTGAGAATCACCAACGCGGACCGCTTCCTCTTCCGCTCGCTGGCCTTCGTGTTGGAGCGCAAGATCGGCGTCGACGTTCCGGAAGCCGCGGCGCTCGTGCGCGGCGCGAACCTGTGGGGTGCCCATCCGCTCTCGCCGGTGCAGTTCGGCCGGATCGCGGCGCCGGACGTCAAGAGCTGGACGAACCTGTGCGGCATCACCTCGGCGACGCTCTACCACGACGGCTCCGGTCACGGTCTGATCGGGGAGAATCTGGCCACCGGTCCGAACGCGTCCAACTGCCGCTCGCGCTGCGGCGCCGGCTGCAACGCCATCCTCGGCACCAGCGCCTGGACGGTCGACTGCGGCGAGCACGACCGCTGCGAGCAGCATCACTCCTGCTGCGTCTCTTGCCAGGACGAGTTCAACTCGGCGTCGGACGACTACCTCTTCGCGTCGAACTGCCGGCTCTCCGGCTGGTAGGCGGCGCCCCCTCTCCCGGTCCCTCTCGGCGCCTTTCAGACCGGGGGCGGCAGGCTCTTTGGAGCCTTGTCGCTCTCGGTTCTTGCTTTCTGGTGCAATTAAAGAGAGTCTGGTGTCACCTAGTCAGTGACGCGCTCTAACCAGTAGCCCCGAGAGGAGGCGACCATGACCGTGCAGCTCGCTCCGAAGCACCTGCTTGCAGCTCTGTTGGCAGTCCTGGCCCTGGGGGCCTGTGCCCCCAAGGTTGACGAGACGGCGAAGGAGGAGACGCCAGTGCCCACCGCATCTCCAGCCGTCGCGGAAACCCCTGCCGACGGCCTTCTCCCGCTCCCGTCGCTCGCCGCCTGCAACTCCACCGACCACCCGATGCTGCCGGCCAAGTGGGAATCCGAGGCCCTGTTGCAGGACTTCTTCCTCAACACCTACCTGGTCGGCAAGTTCGTGTACGACGAGGAGGCGAAGGCGTTCCGCTTCTCCCTGAACGACCAGTACGGCATCGACGCCGATCTCCTGGTCACCACAGACCGCAAGCTCTACCTCCTCCAGGGCGGGGACGAGCCGACCTCCTGCACCTACCTGACCGCCTCGTCCCCCTTCACGGTTCCGGCGCGGGACTGGCTGAACCCCGGCGCGGTCTGCGTCGGCCAGGCGCCGATCCTCGAGAAGGACCAGCAGTGGTGGAAGAGCCCGAGCGGCGTGGGCGCGAACTGGTTCTGGTACGACTCCACGACGAAGATGCCGTTCCGCAACATGTACTACGCGGAGGCCGACCCGAAGGATCCGGTGCCGATCTACGAATACTTCACGTTCAACTACTTCCCGAACTTCCGAGAGGTGCCGGCGACCAACCTCGGGAAGCTCGTCGAGATGTGCCAGAAGGGCAACCCGAAGCCGACCGCGACCAAGGAGTACGCGAAGCTGTCGGTCGATCCGCTCCTCAAGAAGAGCTCCTATCCGAAGCTCAGCGCCACGCACGCCGCGAAGATCGAGGCCCGCATTCCGGGGCTCACCTCCTGCGCGTCGACCGGCGACCTGCCGCCGGACTGGCCGGAGCAGGTGCAGCTCACCGCCTTCATGACCGCCGTGAGCTTCGAGCCGAACCCCTTCCCCACCCGCGTCTTCTACGACTGGACGAAGAAGGCCCAGAACAGCACGCTCAACTACTTCCCGCAGACCGTGGAGAACGGCTCCCAGAAGGCGCTGCTCCTGGGCGACACCGGCTACATCGCCATGGTGAGGAAGGACGGCTCGGTGTCGAGCTGCGCCCAGGCGCTCCCCGGCCCGCAGGTGCCGAACTGGAAGAAGGTCGACGGCTGCGAGTGCCGCGGCCAGATCGCGCCGCACACCGTGCTCAACCCGAGCGACACGCCGACCAAGATCCTCTGGTGCCCGACCGACCTCTCGGCGAAGCAGGTGTTCTGGACCTGGTATTCGGACACCGGCACCCCGGTCGTCTTCATGCAGTCGAACTCAAGCCCGACCGCGGGCACCGGCCTCAACCTCGCCGACTACACCGGCTGGCAGCCCGGCTCGGTCGCGCCGGAAGGAACGTTCGACCTCCCCGCCGAGTGCAAGGGCCAGCCCGTCGTTGCAGTCCCCAAGGCCTGCCACAACTGCCACCTGCCGCTGAACGCGAAGAAGTAAGGCACGACAGGCCGAGAGCGCGCCCGGGGCCACCGCCCCGGGGCGTTTTATCCGGCGCGCGCGTCGACATCGGCAGCCCCTGATCTGCAAACCGCCTTCCACCAAGTGCAGGAGTAAAGCCCGGACGCTTGATAGAATTGCGCCACTGTGGAACGAGAGCAATCGGCAGAGGAACTCATTGACGAGGCCCGGCGATCCCATGCCGAGAGCCTCGACCTCACAGGCACGGAATTGACGGATTTATACCCTCTGGCCGGACTCACGGGACTTCAATCTCTCGACCTGTCCTTTACGGGCGTGACGGATCTGGCCCCTCTGGTCGGGCTCACGGGTCTTCGAGACCTCAACCTCTCCTATACGCCCGTGACGGACTTGTCTCCCCTCGCGGAACTGAAGGGACTTCTATCCCTCGAACTTCGATCTACGGGCGTGACGGATTTGTCTCCTCTGGCCGGCCTCACAAGACTTCAAGCCCTTGACCTAACTGAAACAGGTGCGAAGGAGCTATCCCCCCTGGTAGGACTTACAGAGCTTCAAGCCCTTCATCTGCCATCTACGGGCGTAACGGATCTTTCTCCTCTGGCCGAACTTACGGGCCTTCATTTCCTCGACTTGTCCTCTACGGACACAACGGATGTGTCCCCTCTGGCCGGGCTCACAAGACTTCAAACCCTGAACCTAGACTCTACGGGCGTGACGGATCTGTCCGCTTTGGTCGGGCTCACTAGACTTGAATCCCTGGGCCTCTATGACTGCGGGCCAGTGCCGACCGACCTGCTTCGCCACTTAGCATTCCAGACCCAACTAGTTTATTTAAGAGCGAGCAAGGCAGCCGGCCTTCCTGTTGAAGTTCTCTCTCATGACTTTTTCGACGGCTGCGTGACCCGCCTCCGGGCCTACTTCGCTGAGCTAGATCGGGGAGCTGAGCAGGAAAACGAGGTGAAAGTGATTCTCCTTGGCAATAGCAGGGTCGGAAAGACTCAACTCTGTCTGCGCTTCCGCGGTAGGCCTTTCGATGAATCGGTCGAGTCCACACATGGCGTTCAGATATGGCGCAAAGAGTTGAAAATCCTTACCGACGACGAGGAGCAGGCCTTTCAGGTCAACTGGTGGGATTTCGGCGGGCAGGATATCTACCACAGCACACACTCGCTCTTCCTTCGGAGCCATGCCGTCTTCGTGATCCTCTGGACTCCGACTCGCGAGAACCGGGACGAGCATGAGGAGAACGGTATCCCCCTGCGCAACCAGCCGCTCGCCTACTGGCTGGACTATGTCCATTCCCTTGCCGGCTCGGATAGCCCGGTGATCGTTGTGCAGAGCCAGTGCGACCGATTCTCGGACCGGCGACCCGCGCCGGCCGAGTCGGCTAACTTCAATTTCTTCCAGACCTGCGCATACAGCGCGAAGGAGGATCTCGGCCGGGAGACCCTCGAGGGCCAGCTCCGGGACGCCATGCGCTACCTACTCGAACGCAGCGGTGCGCTCTCGATCGGGCAAGGCCGCGCCAAACTGCGCCGGAGGCTCTACGCCTTACGGAGCGAGGACCAGGAGCGCCAGCCTAAGGAACGACAGTATCGCACCCTCACCCTTGCCGAGTTCCAGGTTCTCTGCAATGAAGCCGGAGGCAGTGTTTCCTGGGAGCATGCGCTTGACTATTTCCACCATACCGGCGTCCTGTTCTACGAGAAGCATCTCTTCTCCAGCGGCATTATCCTCGATCAGAACTGGGCTCTCGAAGCCGTCTATACCGTCTTCGACCGGAGTCGGGTGACCCCCTGGCTGAGAGATTCAGGCCGCTTCACTCGCGAGGATCTCGTGCATCTGGCCTGGGAAAAACACTCCAAAGAGGAGCAGGTTCTCTTTCTCAGTTTCATGAAGAGTTGCGGCGTCTGTTTCCCCTGCGGAAAGGCCGCCAAGGGAGAGCAACGGTTCGTTGCCCCGGACCTTCTTCCAATCTTCGATAAAGCCCGAGTCAAGCTTTATGCCTGGAGGGACGAGCCCGGCATTCCGACCCTGCGGCTGGAGTACCGCTTCTTCCACCAAGCAGTGATCCGGAACCTGATGAGCGCCCTAGGGAGCCAAGCGGGCGACCTTGCCGAGTATTGGAAGTACGGCCTGTGGCTCAAGGACGACCAGCGGGACGCCCAACTCTTGATCCAATTCGAGAGCAACGCTACAGCAAAGAGACCGGCGGCTGGCGCACTGGTGCTGAAGGCCCAGGGCCGGGATCCTCTGGGCCTTCTGCGTGAAGTTCGGAAGGTGATCTTCCGCCAACGTATCGTTGAGCAGCCGGAAGAGCTATTGACCCTCGGGAACACGACTGTCTCCCGAAGCGCTCTCGAAGGCGTAATCGACGGTCGAGTGCTCGACAGCCACAAGAGACCGGTTTCGGCGGCACGCTTCGCGGCGTTCTTCGAGGGCCGAGAGGTCGACCCGGCTGGGGAGCAGGAGAAAGGAGAAGCTGCTTTGATCAGTCCTGTGCCTCTCACTGCAAGCGAAAAGCCCCGGGAGCTGTTCATCTCCTACGCATGGGAAGACGACAGTCCCGAAGGAAAGGCCCGAGGGCAGGCCGTGGACGCGCTCCAGGCAGCCCTCAAGAGCGATGGATTCGAACCTATCCGAGACCGGGACGCGATACGGCCGGGAGATCAAATCTCAGCGTTCATGCTTCGCTTGACCCGCGCTGATCTTGTCGTGGCCGTGATCAGCGACAAATATCTGCGGTCCCCCAACTGTATGTTTGAGATCTACAAGCTCTGGCAGAAATACCAGGGCGACGCCGCGGAGCTAGCGAAGCGGGTGGTCCCGATAATGATGCCGGGTGTGAAACTGGCCAGTGTCAAAGACCGACTCCCTTATATGGAATACTGGTCGGACCAGGCTGACAAGCTGGAACCACTGATCCGCAATCCGAAGCTACATCCGAGCAGTGAATCATGGGAGGAGGTGCGACTGGTGCGGGAGTTCGCCCTCCACGCAGATGCCATCCTTCGCTTCCTTAACGATATTCTCATGCCCCGCCAGTTGGAAGCCCACCTGGACAACGGCTTCGAAGCGGTGCGGGACGCGCTACGGCGCCGGTTAGCCTCGACCTGAAGCAAGCCCTGGAAGGGGCGACAGAGTGTAGGCCGGGGTCAGAAGCGCCGCAGGTGCGCGACCCCGGCATGGGAATCCCCCAAAATTCTCTCAGCCCCTGGAAGGGGCGGCACCACGACCCAGGATCTGGCGCACGCGAATGAGGCCCAGCCTCCCGTTGCCGGGGTCGCGCGCCTTCGGCGCTTCTGACCCCGGCCCACATGCTGCCGCCCTCTTCGAGGGCTCGAACCCGGTAATCCAACGACATCGCGCGGGCGGGCGATCCGGTCCAGAATCTCGGTCACTCGTAACGAATCGCCTCCAGCGGCTCCACCTCCGACGCCCGCTGCGCCGGGACGTAGCTGGCAATGAGCGCCACGATGGCCAGGAGGAGCGGCACGGCCGCGAAGGTCGCCGGATCGGTGGCGCTCACCTCGAAGAGGAGGGCCTTCATGAGCCTCGTGAGCGCCAGGGCTCCCGCGAGGCCGAGGGCGATTCCCAGCGCGGCCAGGACCAGGCCTTCTTTGAGAACCATGCCCGCCACGTCTCCGCGCTGGGCTCCGAGCGCCATCCGCACTCCGATCTCCTGGGTGCGCTGGCTGACCACGTAGGAGATGACGCCGTAGATCCCGACGGCTCCCAGGATCAGCGCCACCGCGGCTCCGATCCCCAGGAGGAGCATGGTGAAGGAGGTGCGCGCCATGGAACGCTCCACGACTTTCTCCATGGTCCGGACCTGGGCGAGCGGCAGCTTCGGATCGATCGACCAGACCGCCTGGCGCACCGGCCCGGCCAGGCCCGCGGCGTCGACGCCGGGCTTCGCCTTCACGATGACGTAGAAGTTCCTCGGCAACCACTCGCCGTCCGTGTCCGGATTCTTCCGCCGCACCGGGTAGTACACCGCTTCGACAGGCTTCGTGTGAAGCCCCTGCTCCTTCACGTCCGCCACGACGCCCACGATCGTGAACCACTGGATGGTCTCCGCGCCCGGCCCCCCCTGCGACAGGCGCTTGCCGAGCGCCCCTCCCTTCGGCCAGAAGTGCTGCGCCACGGCCTGGCTCACCACCACGCCCTCCTCCGGTTGATCGGGATCGATCCGGTCGAAGGTCCGGCCTTCGAGCAAGGGAATGCCCATGGCCTCGAAGTAGCCCGGGCTGGAGAAACGGGTTCCCATCATGGACGGCAGGCTGTCCGGCGGCAGCGGATGATCCTCGACCACGTGCGAGCTCATCGAGTTCGAGCCGGAGAGCGGAAGCACGCTGACCGTGCCCGCCTTCGCCACTCCCGGCAGCGCGCGCACCTTCTCGAGCAGCTGGGTGTAGAAGAGCGCCGTCCGCGACCCGCTCTCGTACTCGCTCTCCGGGAGGTTCAGCTGCAAGGTGAGAACCCCCGCCGGATCGACGCCGGGGTTCACGCTGATCAGCCGCCAGAAGCTCCGCAGCATCAGGCCGGCGCCCACGAGAAGCACGAGCGCCAGAGCGATCTGCGTCACGACCAGCCCTTGCCGGGCGCGATGCCGCGCCTTCCCCACCGTGCCGCCCCGGCCGCCGTCCTTGAGCGCCGGCACCAGATCCGGGGAGCCGTAGCGGAGCGCCGCGACCGCGCCGATGAAGAGGCCGGAGAGCAGAGAGATCAGGAGCGTGAAGGCCACGGCCGTGGCGTCGACGCCGATCTCCTCCAGCCGCGGGATGCCCTGCGGCTGGAGCGCCAGCAGGAGACGAACGCCGGCCGCGGCCAGCGCCAGCCCCACGAGGCCGCCCAGAATCGAGAACGCCACGCTCTCCGCCAGGAAGACGCGCACGATCTCCCAGCGCGATGCGCCGATGGCCGTGCGCACGGCGACCTCGCGCTGCCGGCTCTCCGCACGCACCAGGAAGAGATTGGCCACGTTGGCGCAGGCGATCAGCAGGATGAGGCCGACGCTCCCGAGCAGCAGCCAGAGCGTGCCCGCGACCTCGCCGACGATCTTGTCCCGCAGCGGCTTCGCGATGACGGCGAGCTTCGCCTGCTCCAGCATTGGCCTGGTGATCGAGTCCGGCCCCATAACCTCCGGCAGCAGCCAGACGAGGCTCGACAGCTCCTTCGTCGCCCGATCGTGAGAGACGCCCGGCTTGAGCCGGCCGAGACCGCTGAAGTTGAAGTTGCCTGGAGACAGCTTGGCGGGGTCCATCACCATGGGAATCCAGAGATCGATGTCGGCGTCCGGAAACCGGAAGCCCTTCGGCATGACGCCCACCACGCGGCGCGAGACGCCGTCCACCTGGATCTGCGATCCGATCGTCTCGCGCTTGCCGCCGAAGCGGTTGCGCCAGAGCGACTCCGAGAGCACCACCACGGGCTCGGCGCCGGCCTTGCCGTCGTCCTCGATCAGCGTCCGGCCCGCGACCGGGGGCACGCGCAGGATGCCGAAGACCGACGGGGTCACGTCCGCGGACCCGATCCGCACCGGCTCCTCGCCGCCGGTCAGGGTGGACGCGCCGTCCGCGTAGAGACCCAGATCCTCCAGGACGTGGTTCTCCTTGCGGTAGACCAAGTAGATCGCGTCCGAGATCTGGGCGTCGTCCATCCCCATGCCCGGCGCGGTCTGCTGCACGTAGACGATGGATTCGGCCTCCGGATACGGCAGCGGCCGGATCAAAACGGCGTTGACGACGCTGAACAGGGCGGCCGTGGCGCCGATCCCCAGGGCGAGCGTGAAGACGGTGAGAACGAGGAAGCCCGGCGACCGGCTGAAGCCGCGGGCGGTGGCGCGCATCGAAGTGGCAAGGGACATGGGTAAGCTCCTCCGAGTGCCACTACGTGGAGACCCGTGCAAAGGTTACGCGGGCCAGGAACGCCATCCCGGCCGAAGCCGCTTTTCCCTGGGACCGCCGGCGTCTCGCCGGCGGAGGAGCGGATACGGATGGAGACATCCTTGAGGCGTCACCACGCTCCGCCGATCTCCGGCCTGCATCGCCCAGGTCTCCGCCAGCCTCGGCGAGCGTTCCGCTACGTGGCGCCGACGTTCCGCTAAGCGGCGCGGACATTCCGCTACGTGGCGCGGACGTTCCGCGTCTCTGTGCCGGCTTCCGGCCGGCGCGCCGGGATCCTCCTGCACTGCCGCCGGACTCCGGCTGCTCCCGGCCCGTCTCCGGCCGAACCCGGCCCAAGTCCCGCCGGCCGCTGCGGATACCACGCCGTCGATTGCCGGAACCCGGCGCAACCCGGCGGTATCCCGCCAGTCCTGGCCGGCCCTCGGCCAGAGCCGGCCGGAAGCGCGACCACGGCTGCCGGACATCGGGAATTGCCCCCCAGTTACTCCATTCCCATCCGGGCCTGATAGCATTCCGTGGAAATGTCCGACACCCCCGTCGAAGACCTCCGGAAGGAGATCCAGGCCGGCCGCGTCCTCGTGATCGTGGGCTCCGGCGTGTCAATCGCCGCCACGAATGGTACTCCTCTCGCCTCCTGGACGGGCCTCCTGGAGAACGGCGTCGACCGATGCGTCAGCGTCAAGGGTCTCGACTCGAAGTGGGCCGGCCGGGTCCGGGAGCAGATCCGGACCGGGGACATGCAAGACCTCCTCTCCGCCGCTGAGCAGGTCTCCAGCAGGCTTGGATTTCCTGACGGGAGCGAGTATCGGCGGTGGCTGAGGGAGACGGTCGGCATGCTTCGCGCCGGGAGCCGTTCGGTCCTGGAGGCCTTGCGGGATCTCGGCCTTCCGCTCGCCACCACCAACTACGATGGCCTCTTGGAGGAAGTCACCGATCTGCCGGCCGTCACCTGGCGGGATGGCGACCTTGCGATCCGGGCCATCCAGAAGGCCGAGCCCAGCATTCTCCACCTGCATGGCTACTGGAACGAGCCGGAATCGGTTGTCCTGGGTATCCGCTCCTACGAAAGGATTCTGGGGAGCGCCCACGCACAGGCCGTGCTGCGGGCCGTCCAGACCCTTCACACCCTGCTCTTCGTCGGATGCGGAGACGGCCTCTCCGATCCCAACTTCAGTGCTCTCCTTGCCTGGGCGCGGGAAGCCTTCAAGGGCACTGGAGCGCGCCATTACCGGCTGTGCCTGGATGGCGAGCTCGCCGACCTCCTGAAGCTGCACAAGGACGATCACCTCCACCCGATCTCCTACGGCTCGGATCACTCGAAGTTGCTCAAGTTCCTCCAGGATCTCAAGCCTTCAGGCCCTGCGGCAAAGACCGCTCCACCACCGGTAGCCCCTCTCTCTGCGTCTCGCCTCCCCGGCAGACCCCGATGCTTTGGCCGGGTGGACGAGGTCAAGGATCTGGTCGATACCCTGCTCCAGCCCTCTCCGCCCCCAAGCCCGATCCTCGGCGGTCCCGGTGTGGGCAAGACCACGATCACCCTGGAAGCCCTCTATGACCGCCGCGTGGCCGAACGTTACGGCGAGCGGCGCTTTTTCGTCCGCTGCGACAGCGCCGCCAGCCGCGAGGCCCTGGTCAGCGCGATCGTTCAGGCGATGGGCATCGAGCCTGGTTCGGATCCGGAGACCAGCCTGTTCCAGGCGTTGAAAGCCGGACCGACCGTTCTTGCCCTCGACAATGCCGAAACGCCGTGGGAAGCCGCCACGACTCAGGTCGAGGAGTTGCTTTCATCGCTGTCGTCAGTGGAAGACCTCGCTCTGATCGCATCGATCCGTGGAGACCAGCGTCCGCTCGGACCACTATGGCGGTCACCGATCCGCGTGGGTCCGCTTGGGCTGCAGGCCGCCCGGGATGCCTTCCTTGCTGTGGCCGGGGAAACCTTCCGCGCCGACCCCGATCTGGACCGTCTTCTTGAGGCCGTCGATCGGCTCGCGCTGGCCGTCGTCCTCCTCGCCCATGAGGCCGAGGGCGAACCCAACCTTGCGGGCCTCTGGAAACGTTGGCAAAACAAGCGGACCGCCCTCCTCAGGAATGGCGAAGGCAAGGAGCGCCTCAGCAATATCGAGGTGTCACTGGATCTCTCGTTGAACGGCCCTCGCATGACCCGGGAACCAGTTGCGCGGCGGCTGCTGTCCGTGCTCGCGCACTTGCCGGATGGAGTCGCTGATGAGGATCTCGACGCTCTCCTTCCTGGCGAGGCAGGGGATGCGGCTTCAGTCTTGAGGAAAGTAGGGCTGGCGTTCGACCAGGGCAACCGATTGAGAGTTCTAGCTCCGATTCGCGAGTATGTGCGCAAGGCGGTCCCGCCCACGGAGGAGGATCTGGAGCGGGTCATTGACGTTTACCTGGATTTGGCGACGTTAGGTCGTCGCGTCGGGGGAAAGGACGGAGCGGCAGCCACGGCCCGGCTTGTCCCGGAGCTTGGCAATTTTGACGCGATGGTTTCCACGGGCCTGAAGGGGACCGATCCCGGGCCAGCCATTCAGGCAAGTATCAACCTGGGGCTATTCACACGGGTTACCGGCTGGGGCTCGCGAGATCTCCTTGAAAAGGCTCTTCTCAAAGCTCGGGCCAGCGAGCGGACGGTTCTCGAGGCCCCCTGCATCTGGAGATTGGGCGACATTGCACTCGCTCGCTCGGATCACGAGGAGGCCAGCGCTCGATTCGAGGAGGCCTTGCCTCTTTTCAGAAACGTCGGCTCCGTGCTGGGCGAGGCCAACTGCATCAAGAGCATGGGCAACATTGCGCTCGCTCGCTCGGATCACGAGGAGGCACGCGCTCGATTCGAGGAGGCCCTGCCTCTCTACAGAAACGTCGGCGACGTGCTGGGCGAGGCCAACTGCATCAGGAGCTTGGGCGACATTGCGCTCGCTCGCTCGGATCACGAGGAGGCCAGCGCTCGATTCGAGGAGGCCTTGCCTCTCTTCAGAAACGTCGGCTCCGTGCTGGGCGAGGCCAACTGCATCTTTAGATTAGGCGAAATTGCGCTTGAATGCTGGGATCACGAGGCCGCCCGCGCTCGATTCGAGGAGGCCTTGCCTCTCTACAGAAACGTCGGCGACGTGCTGGGCGAGGCCAACTGCACCAGGCGCTTGGGCGAAATTGCGCTCGCTCGCTCGGATCACGAGACGGCCCGCGCTCGATTCGAGGAGGCCTTGCCTCTCTACAGCAGGCTCCCTGCGCCCCACTCCATCGCTGCGGCCCACTGGAGGCTAGCCCGGCTCGAACCAGAGGGCTCCGAGGAACGCCGGAAGCATGTCCGAGCCGCCCGCGAAGCCTGGGAGAGCATCAAACGGCCGGATCTCGGGGAGGAGTTGGTGAAGGAGTTTGCCGAGGATTCCTGAAAGCGCCTCCCCCTCTCCCGCGGGCGTCTCTACTCCATTCCCAGCCGCGCCAGGTACCCCTTCTCCCGGACCTGCTTGAGCATCCATCCAAAGAACGCCGCGCCGAGCGCCAGGTAGAGCAGGTTCAAGGCGAACGCGGCGCCGAGGTAGCCGTAGTCGACCTTGCCGGTGCGGAGCACGGCGCGCATCCCTTCGAAGACGTAGGTCGAAGGCAGGCACCAGGCGATCGTCTGGAGCCAGCGCGGCAGGACGTCGACCGGATAGAACACGGCCGAGACCGGCTGGATCAGGAACGGCACGCCCCAGATCAGCGCCTCGGCGGCCTGGCCGAAGCGCAGGATGAGCCCCATCGTACACATGCCCACGGCCCAGCCGAACAGCAGCAGGCTCACCAGGAACGGCACCAGCGCCGGACCCAGGACGAGCAGGTTGAACGCATAGAACAGCCAGGCCAGGCTCCCCAGGATCACCGCGATCGCGAGCGCCTTGAAGACGCCGACGAGGCAGGTGGCGATCAGGATCTCGGAGATCCGCACCGGCGCGATGAAGAGGTTCAGGATGTTGCGCACCCAGATCTCCTCGGTGATCGAGATCGTCACGGCCTGCTGGGAACGGTAGAGGACGTCCCAGAAGATCACGGCGCCGATCAGGAAGAGGGCGGCGTTCGGCACCTGCATGCGCTGGAGATAGGTGGTGAGAAAACCCCAGAGCAGCAGCTCCATCACCGGCCAGAAGAAGATCTCGCCGAGCCGCGTCGTGCTCCGGCGGTAGAGATAGAGGTGGCGCAGCACGAGGGCGCCGATCCGGCCCCACATCAGGCGCGCTCCCGCGCAATAGAGATGAAGAGGTCTTCAAGCGAGCGCGAGCTGGCCCGCTTCACGATCTCGGCCGGCGTCCCCTCGGTGACGACCCGCCCGCCCGAGATGAACATCACCCGGTCGCACATCAGCTCGACCTCGGCCATGTTGTGCGAGGTGTAGATCATCGAGACGCCGCGCTCGGTCCGCACCTGGCGCAGCACCTCGCGCACCTTGGCGGAGATGTCCGGATCGAGGCTCGCCGTGGGCTCGTCGAGAAAGAGGATCTCGGGATCGTTGATGAGCGCCTTGGCCAGGTGGATGCGCGTCTGCTGGCCCGAGGAGAGCGCGCCGGTCACCCGGTTGCGCACCTCGGGGATGCCGAACAGGTCGAGCAGCTCGCCGACCTTGCGGCGCGGGTCGCGGACGCCGTAGAGCCGGGCGAAGACGTTCAGGTTCTCCCAGACGGTGAGGTTGCTCGGCAGCGAGACGTAGGTCGACGAGAAGTTGACCCGCTGGAGGATCTCCCGGCGGTGGCGGGTGAGATCGAGCCCGAAGAGCCGGATCTCCCCTTCGGACGGCGTGGTCAGACCGAGCAGGAGCTGGATCGTGGTCGTCTTGCCCGCGCCGTTCGGACCGAGCAGGCCGAGGATCTCGCCGCGGCCCAGCTCCAGGGAGACGCCGTCCAGGGCCGTCACATTGCCGAAGCTCTTGCGCAGATTTCGGGCAACGACCACAGGGGTGACGGGTTCGGGGGATGAGGCGGTCAGGGTCGGCTCCGAGTCTTCTCCGGGCGCTCTTTTGAGTCGTGTCGATTCTAGTCCGGGGACGCGGGAGGGTGCTAATCTTCGCGCGCCCGGGAACGCATCGAACTGATCGTGGGGGTTCTTCCTATGCTGCCAATGCTGCCAATCTTGATCCGACGTCTGAGCGCTGTCCCCTTCGTGGCCCTCCTGGCGATGCCCGTCTACGGGCAACACTCTCATGGGACGGCGCCCTCCATGCCGGCCGGAGCGCCGGCGACCGGAACCGTCACCCTCAACGTGCCCGAGGAGGATATCGGCATCGATACCCTCGCGGCGCGCGAGAAGGCCCAGAAGGCCACCGTGGACCGCTTCAAGGTCTTCCACGGCTTCCGCTTCACCGACCGGCTGCCGGAGAGCGGCATCACCTTCGTCCACCACATCGTCGACGACGCGGGCAAGACCTACAAGCCCGCGCACTACGACCACGGCAACGGCATCGCCGTGGCCGACGTGGACGGCGACGGCCTGACGGATGTCTATTTCACCAGCCAGCTCGGCCCCAACGAGCTGTGGATGAACGTCGGCGGCGGCAAGTTCAAGAACATCACCGCCGAGGCCGGCGTGGGCATGCCGGACCGGATTTCGGTCTCCGCCGCCTTCGCGGACATCGACAACGACGGCGACCAGGATCTCTACGTGACCACGGTCCGCAAGGGCAACGCGCTCTACGAGAACGACGGCAAGGGGAAGTTCAAGGACATCAGCAAGGCCTCGGGCCTCGACTACGTCGGCCACTCCTCGGGTGCGGTGTTCTTCGACTACGACCGCGACGGCAAGCTCGATCTATTTCTGGCGAACGTCGGCAAGTACACCACCGAGGTCCAGGGCACGGGCGGCTACTACCTCGCCTACGAGGACGCCTTCTCCGGCCACATGTTCCCCGAGCGCACGGAGATCAGCCGGCTCTACCACAATGAGGGCAGTACTGGCGGGATCAAGTTCACCGACGTGACCGAGCAGACGGGCCTCAAGGACGGCAGCTGGAGCGGCGACGCGAGCGTGGCCGATTTCAACGAGGACGGCTGGCCCGACCTCTACGTGCTCAACATGCAGGGCGACAACCACTACTGGGAGAACCGCGAGGGCAAGTCCTTCGTCGAGACCGCCGCGAAGTACTTCCCGAAGACCTCCTGGGGCGCCATGGGCATCAAGGTCTTCGACGCGGACAACGACGGCCGCATGGATCTGCTGATCACCGACATGCACTCGGACATGCTGCGCGACTTCAAGCCCGAGGAGGAGAAGCTCCGGTTCGAGCCCAACGTCGACATGCCGAGCCTCCAGGGCGGCCAGAACAACATCTTCGGCAACTCGTTCTACAAGAACCTGGGCGGCGGCGACTTCGTCGAGATCTCGGGACGCATGGGCCTGGAGAACTACTGGCCTTGGGGCGTGAGCGTCGACGACCTGAACGCCGACGGCTGGGACGACGTGCTGATGACCTCCAGCATGAACTACCCGTTCCGCTACGGCGTGAATTCCCTGCTGCTCAACAACCAGGGCGAGATCTTCCTGGATAGCGAGCTCATCCTCGGCATCGAGCCGCGCCGCGGCGGCCAGACCCGCAAGCCCTGGTTCACGCTCGACTGCTCGGGCGCGGACAAGGCGAACCGGCGCTGCGAGGGCCGCACCGGCACCTACGTCTTCACCGGCACGCTGGGGACGCGCTCCGCCGCCATCTTCGACTTCGACGGCGACGGCGACCTGGACATCCTCACCAACGAATTCAACGCCGAGCCCATGGTGCTGGTGAGCGACCTCGCGCAGCAGAAGAAGATCCAGTGGCTGGGCGTCCGCCTCCAGGGCACCGCCTCGAACCGCAACGGCCTCGGCGCCCGGGTCACGGTCCGCTCCGGATCGCGCTCGCTGGTCAAGGTTCTCGACGGCAGCTCCGGCTATCTCTCCCACAGCGTGCAGCCGCTCTACTTCGGGCTGGGCTCCGGAACTGAAGAGACGGCCAAGGTCGACAGCATCGAGATTCGCTGGCCCTCGGGCGCGACGCAGACCGTGGCCGGACCGATCGAGGCGAACCGCACGGTCGACGTCAAGGAGGCGGACAGCCGGCCGAACCGGTGACCCCTTGAGGCTTCTTCCATGGTTGGGTCGTTCAGGTGCCGGACAGGCGGCGCATCGGCTCGACGTAGGCCGCGGCGCGGCTCTCGGCGTAGAGGTCGAAGACCAGCATAAGCCCCGCCTGAATCGCCAGACCGGCGGACGCGGCATGGGGATCAAGACGATCCTGGAGCAACAAGGCTCCCAGCAGCCCGGCGGCCAGGAGGACGATCTCGATCGCCTTGTAGATGCGGAAGCTCTTGCGTACGGCGGCCATGCGCGGCTCCTCGACGCGGAGAAAGTCCGCCGGCGCGTTGGCGAGGAGCGAATGAAGCTCTCTCGTCTGCCGGTCCGTCCTGGAGAAGACCGTCCACCCCACGGCGAGCTGAATCAGCGCCACCGCCACGAGGGGTCCAGCCATGGCCTTGTGAGGGCTGCCGCTCCCCCAGAGATACAGCGCGGCGGCGACCGCGCCTCCGCCGGCCATCAGGAAGAGCAGGCTCGCCCGCTTCTCCCCCGCAAAGTAGTGGATCACCGCGGCGTGCATCTCGTTGACGGGATGCATCGTTTGAAGGATATCAGGCGCAGAATATCAGACGATTACCAGGCCGGGGACGGGCCGCGGAGGCCGTCCCCGGAACTGTCCCCGGTCCGGGCTCAGCAGGGAGCTTTCGATCCCAGCCCCCAGGGATCGGCCATGCGGGAGGACGGCAGGTCGTCCGGAAGGCCGGAGGACTCGCCGAACACCCGCAACACCTGGAGGGGATCGGCATGTGCGAGGCGGTGATAGAGGCGCAGGGCCGCGTCGGCCTCCATCCGCCAGGTATCGCAGGCGTCGACAGTGCGTTCCTCGACGGGCGCGCCGTGGATCTGCAGCGCGCTGTTCCGGCACAGGAGACGGGCCCAGCATCCGGTGCAGGAGGTCGAGGACGACTCCTCGGAGTCCGCCGCCGCTCCGAGCCAGTCCTTCGCCGGTCCGTCGCTCTCGAAACCGCCGCCCGTATCTCCGACACTGCCGGCATCGCCGACCCGCCAGCCGCCCATCGGGTCGGGACGGAAGCGCGACAGCGGCTCGGCATGCATCAGGCGCCGGATCACCCGCGCGAGGGGCCGGAAGTCGATCGGCACGGACCCATCCTCCAGGCAGGCGCACACCTCCTGGACGACATCCTGAAGATCGCACTTGAGATTCTGGATCCAGGCGGCCCGGCTCTCCTGAGCCTGGGCTCCGGCGCCCTGGGCGCCCTGAGAATACGGGCGGCGTACGGCGTCGAGGTGCCGGACGCCCAGCCGCCGCGCCCAGCTCCAGAGCTCCTTGAGCCGGATGCTCGCAGGGAGGTCGAAGCAGACCGTGACGCGGTCGGGCAGATCCTGCACCCAAAGGAGCATCAGGGCGCGCCGGATGTCCCGGGGCAGCGAGCCTTCGTCGCCGGGAAACTCATCGCAGAGCAGCCGGACGTGGACCGGCATCGCGGACAGGAAGAGCGCCACCGCCGGAGTCACCTCGGCGGCCCGGAGGGTCAGGTCGAACTCCACCTCCTGGCCCGCCTCGATCGCCAGGAGCAGCGCCTCGCGCACGATCCGCTCCAGGGTGCCGGTGCCGGGGAACGCGCCGTCCCAATCCAGGTGGAGCTGGACTCTCGGCGCGCCCAGCCCCTGCCGGAAGCCGACCGCCATCTCCCGGAAGATCGCCTCTTCCGTCGCCTGCGTGACGCGGACGTGGGCCTCCCCGTCCAGCCGCAGGACGGCGCCCGGGCCCCAATCCATCAGCGGGGTCGCGGACTCGCTCATGTCCGGGGCCCAGCCTGCCCAGCCCTCCATGGTGATCAGATCCTCCCGAACCAGCCAGCTCAGCAGCTCGTCGTCCGGATCTCCGGTTTCCAGGGCAGGGGCGACATGGAGCTGGAGCTCCTCGGGAACCTCCAACACCGCGGCGCGCTCCAGGTCGTAGAGGAGACTGCACGTCCCGTCCTCATCGATCAGGGGATGCAGGGCTCTCCATCGTAAGGCCCCAGGCATCGGCATGCTGGCTGTGATCATCCGGCACCTCCTCGGCTCAGCCAAGACGCTATCTCTTTACGGCTAAATCACCTGCGACTGACTGACCTCTACTATCTCTGTTGCCGCTGAGGCGATTCTCGGGACAACTTTCTGCCAGAAATTTTCAGGAGATCGGTCTGACCGATCTCCTGAGGAAAACCTGCGCAGTTTCTACTTTGCGGGAGCTGTCCATTGGCCGAGCCAATCGAGGACGGTCTGATGCCAGAGAAGAGAGTTTCCGGCCTTCAGAATCCAGTGATTTTCATCGGGGAAGACGAGAAGCCGGCTCGGAACCCCTTGGCGCTGAAGGGCATTGAACACGCCGAGCCCCTGGTCGATGGGGATGCGGTAGTCGAGCGCGCTGTGGATGACCAGCATCGGCGTCTTCCACTTGTCGACGGAATTGACCGGATTGAACTTCTCGTACTCCGCCGGCCCTTTGAAATGGGGTCCACCCTGCTCCCACTCCGGGAACCACAGCTCTTCCGTACCGTAGTACATCATCCGCTGGTCCAGGATGCCGTCGTGGCTGACGAAGCACCGGAACGGCTCGGACCAGTGGCCCGCCATCCAGTTGACCATGAAGCCGCCGTACGAGGCGCCGAGCGCACAGGCGCGGCTGCCGTCGATCCAGGGATGGCGCTCGAGCACGGCGGCGAGACCCTTCTGGAGATCGACGAGCGGCCTGCCTCCCCAATCCTGCCGGATGGCATCGGTGAACGCCTGGCCGTAGCCCGTGGAGCCGTGGAAGTCGATCATCACCGCCGCGTACCCCGCGCCGGCATAGGCCTGGGGATTCCAGCGGTAGTGGAACTCGTTGTGGAACGAACCTTGGGGGCCGCCATGCAGAAGAAACGCGAGCGGATAGGTCTTCCCCTCCTGGAACCCCACGGGTTTGACCACCCAGCCGTAGCCGGTGTCGCCGTCCGCACCCTCGAAGTGGAACTGCTCGGGCTCGCCAAACTGGATCTCCGCCAGTGCCGCCCGGTTGACGTCGGTGATGCGGGCCAGGGCGGAGCCGTCGGGCCGGATGGTGTGCAGCTCCACCGGCGAGCGCAGGTGGTCGAGGCCGAAGGCGATGAGATCGCCCACCAGCGTCGGCGAGCGAACGGTCCCCTCCGCCACGAGCTTGCGCGGCGTGCCCCCGGCGACATCGATCGCGAACAGCGGCACCTGGCCCGTGTCGGCGGCGGTGACGTAGAGCGTCTTGCCGTCGCGCGAGAACAGCAGGTCGTTGGCGGAGCGGTCCCACGACTCGGCCAGGACGCGGTCCGGCTCGCCCGGCCTGGACAGATCGCGGATCATGATGCGGAACCGGTCCGCCTCGTAGCCGGGGCGGCGCATGGCCAGGTAGGCCAGCGTCTTGCCGTCCGGCGAGAACGCGGGCTGGGTGTCCCAGGCCGGGTTCGAGGCGGTCAGGTTGCGCGGCGGCTTCGAGCCGTCCACCGGTGCTTCGTAGAGGTCGAAGTTGGTGGACCAGGGCTCCTCGCGGTTCTTCTCCCCCGCCATCCGCATCGCGAAGACCAGGCTCCTGCCGTCCGGGCTGAAGGCGAATTCCTCGGTGCCGCCGAACGGCCGGGAGGGCGCGTCGGCGATCAGGCCGCGGGTCAGGTCGACCGGCGCGCCGGCCTTGCCGTCCTTCAGCTCCGCCACGAAGAGATGGTTGCGCCGGCCGTCGGACCAGCTGTCCCAGTGACGGCTGAAGCCGCCGTCGAAGATCATGCCCGACGTCTTGGACGTCTCCTTGTCGGCCAGGCGCTGCTTCGTGCAGGCGAGATCCGCGCAGTCCGGGAAGACCTCCAGGCTGAAGGCGATGCGCGAGCCGTCGGGCGACACGGCCAGATTGGCCACGTCGAGCGGCAGGTCGGTCACCTGGACCGCGTCCTGGTCGGAGCCGGGCACGGGGATGCGCCAGACCTGGTTCGAGCCGGAGCGGCTCGACAGGAAGAACAGGCTCTTGCCGTCCGGAGCCCAGCGCGGATTGTTGTCCGCAGCCGGGTTCGAGGTCAGCTGCGCCGCGTCTCCGCCCTTGACCGAGACGGTCCAGAGGTCGAAGCGCCCGCGGTTGGCCTCGAAGTCCGTGGTGCGGACGACGAACGCGATGCGGTCGCCCAGCGGCGAGCCCTGCGGCTCGCTGATCCGCTGCACCGTGTGCATGTCGCGGGCGGTGAACGGATGGGGGGCGGCTTGAGTCGAGGCGGCGGAAAGGGCGAGGATCGACATCAGAAACACCTTGCGCATTGGAAATGGTCTCCCACTGTTGGCGGGGATCTTAGCGGAGATATTGGCGGGGAGACTCTAGCAGAGCCCCCGCCCGGAAATCCGGGGTCAGGAAAGCTTGCGGGAGATCTCGATGGCGGCAAGCACCAGGTCCGCCCAAGGAAGGTCTCCCTTCCATTCATGACGCAAGCGGGCTTTCTCTGCCTGGAACGCGGGCAGCGCCGAGAGCACTGCGCTCGGAGTCGGGGTCTTGACCGCGTCCGGCCTCGTTGCCAGCCAGGACATCACCTTGGATACCACGGACTCGGTCTTGCCGTCGTATCGCATGGGGTCAAACCCTGCGAGGTCGGAGACGAACTTCAGATACCCATGTCCCTCGGGGACCAGCACCAGCCAGTCATGACGCTCGCTCTTGCGCGCGGTCATATACCTCCGGGCCATGGCCATGCCCAGCTCCAACGGCATGTTGAATCTCGCGAGGTGCTCATCTCCCTCGCCGCGGCAGCGGGACAGGTCGTGGATCGAGTACTTTGAAGAGAAGATTCCTTCGAGGATGCGGCTCATCCGCGCTTCGGCCGTGTTGACCGACTCAACAGCGCTCCTCGGCATGAAGCCGCAGCACACTGTAGAGAACAGAATGGCGTCGAAGGTCGATTCGAAGTCTCGATCGTAGGGGCAGTTGATGAAAACAGCCTTCGCGGGATCGATGGCAAGCTTGCCACGCCCAAAGTGCTCCCGCACTCCCTTCGAAGCATCAACCGTCACGTGGGCTTATTTTCGCAGGCGTTCAGCGAATTGTTCAATCTCTTGGAGCCGTTCGTGCCGGTCTTCTTCTACGGCGTGCGAATAACTCTCCAACGGGTAGGACTGGTTCCCCTTTGTCGACGAATCGACCCCCTGCGGCACCGGGATGTCTTGGATGCCTTGCCCGGAATCAATTCCCCCCTGGCCAAGCGCCTGCACAATCGCACCGGCGGCACTTTGCAAATCTTGAGGGTCAGAGATCTCGACAAGAGGTGCTTTTTCACCCGCTGCGTCCCCGTAGACAAAGGGCGGTACCTGAGCCCCTCGGAGGAGCACCGGGATCAGACGCTTGCGGGGATCCTGCCAGGCCGCCTCAAGCGCCTCTCTCCAGGTGAACTGCTGGGTTGCATCGGTGTCACGGGGGCTGACCAGAATCAGGATGTCATCGGAAGAACGGATCGCCTTCCCAATCTCCGTCCGCCATGAGCTTCCGGGCGCCAAGAGTCGATCGGACCACACCGAAAGGCCTCGCCGCCTCAGTTCGTTGCCGAGCCTCTCAGCGAATCTGCGATCCGCGGCCGAGTACGACAGGAACACCTGCATGTCTTGAGACTTTAGCACCGCGCGCTGCATATTCGCCCTCGACCTCCCGTAGTCCTCTTTGCACGGTCTCGATATTACCATGAAGCATGTCCACGGCATGAAGGAAGGGTTCTGCCGAAACGGCGGACAAGCGTGCTGGAACTTTTGGACCGGCCCTCCCGTAAGGGGATCAGGACCGCCCGCGAGGCGGTCGACCCCGACCCCAGAACCGGAGGCCCGACCATGAGAGTCAACTCAAGAAACATCGCCCTGCTCACCGCCTTCATCGGCGCGGCATCGCTCGGCTCCGCCGGTGCGGACGAGGTCGTCCGCACTCTCGACCGCCAGGTTTCCGCGGCGGACGCGGACAGCATCCATCTCGATTTTCCCGTCGGCGAGGTCCGGATCGACGGCGGAGCCGGCCGGCAGGTCCGCGTGCAGCTCACGCTTGAGTGCGATTCGAAGAGCGACTCCCGCTGCGTGAGCACCGCCCGCGGCCTGGAGCTGATCTCCAGCACGGTCGACGACCGGCTTCACATCGGTCTCAAGGGGTGGCCCAAGGCCGGGACCCGGGGGCTCGAAGCCCACTTCGTGGTCACCCTCCCCCGCGATCTGCCGCTGCGCGCCGAGCTTGGCGTCGGCGAGCTGAAGATCGCGGGCATGGAGAGCGACGTCGACGCCGATCTCGGCGTAGGCGAGGTGGGAGTGAAGATGGCGGCGAGCGCCGTGAGATCGGTGACGATGGATTCCGGCATCGGCGAGGCCACCCTCACGGCGAACGGCCACCGCTGGGAGAGCGCCGGCCTGTTCACCAAGGAGATCGACTGGAACAAGGGGGACGGCAAGGCGGAGGTCACGGTGGACTGCGGCGTGGGCGAGGCCCAGGTCCGCCTGGAATGACGGAAGCGAAGAGCGGCCTGCACGCCCTGAACGTCGTTCTGGTCGAGCCGGAGATCCACTTCAACACCGGCAACGTCGGCCGCACCTGTCTCGGAGCCGGCGCCCAGCTCCATCTCGTCGAGCCCCTGGGGTTCTCGCTCGGCGACAAGGAGGTCCGCCGCGCCGGGCTGGACTACTGGGTGCGGGTCCAGCCGCGGGTCTGGCCCGGCTGGCAGGCGGTCGAGGAGCGGCTTCCCGAGCTCGGGGAGCCGTTCTTCTTCAGCGCCGAGGCGGAGCGGGACTACTGGAGCGCGGACTTCCCCGAGAGATCGGTGCTGGTGTTCGGCCGCGAGAGCGTCGGCCTGCCGCGGGAGATCCGGGACGCCTACCGCGACCGCCTGCTGAAGATCCCCATGGCCGATCCGGAGCTGCGGTCGCTCAATCTCTCGGTGTCGGTGGCGCTGGCGCTCTACGAGGCGCTCCGCCAGCGGCGGTCCCGTCTGTAGGGGCGGCTCTTGTGGCCGCCCTTGCTCGTGCCACGACCACCCTGACCATTCACCAACCCAGGGCAACCACAAGGGTTGCCCCTACAAAGCCTTTCCCCATCCCCCGCCGCCCGGGGTCTCCAGCACCAGCCGGTCTCCCGGCTCGACCTCCCGGCCCGCCACGGACGCCAGCTCCTCGACCTCGCCGGATGTCCGGATGAGCGTCTGCCGTCCGGGCTGTCCGGAGCCTCCGCCCGCCGCACCGTAGGGCGCCTCGACCCGGTGCTGGGTCAGGAGCGAGAGCGACATCGGCTCCAGGAAGACCAGCTCGCGCACCGCGCCGTCCCCGCCGCGGTGCCTCCCCTCCCCGCCCGATCCCCGCCGGATGCCGAAGCGCTCCACCCGCACGGGGTAGCGGTGCTCCACCACCTCGGGATCGGTGATGCGCGTGTTCGTCATGTGGGTGTGGACCGCGCTCGCGCCGTCGAAACCCGGCCCGGCGCCCGCGCCGCCGCAGACGGTCTCGTAGTAGCCAAAGCGGGCGTTGCCGAAGAGCAGGTTGTTCATGGTCCCCTGGCTGCATGCGGCCAGGCCCAGGGCCTTGAGGAGCGTGTCCACCAGGCGCTGGCTGGTCTCGACGTTGCCGCCGACGACCGCGGGGGCATCGTCCACCTCGGCAGGATCGTCGGAGAACGGCGGGTTCAGCATGCCGGGCGGGATGCGGATGTCCACCGGCCGCAGAATCCCCTCGTTGAGCGGCAGCGGCTCGGCGATGAGCAGGCGGAGGACGTACAGGACCGCGCTCCGCACCACGGCCGGCGGCGCGTTCAGGTTGCCGGGATGAACGCCCGCCGAGCCGGCGAAGTCCACGACCGCGCCTCCGTCGCCTGATATCTGAATCCGCACGGCCAGGGGCGAGCCGTCGTCCAGGTGCTCCAGGGCCTCGCAGGTCTTCACCGGCAGGCGGGCGAGCGCCTCGCGCAGGCGGGACTCGGCCCGCGCCTTGAGCGCCTCCATGGAGTGGCCGACGGTCTCCCGGCCGTGAGACGCGGCGAGGGAGCGCAGCGCTTCGGCTCCCCGGTGGTTGGCGGCGACCGCGGCGCGCAGGTCCGCCAGGTTCTCGCCGATCGCCCGCGTCGGGTGCGGAGCGTCCACAAGCAGCCGGCGCATCCCCTCCCAGTCGGCTTCCCCTCCGCGGGCACCGCGCGCCAGATACCGGGGAGGGATCACCACCCCCTCCTCCACCAGCCGCGTGGCCCCCGGCGGCATCGAGCCCGGCCGGATGCCGCCGATCTCGGCGTGGTGGGCGCGGCTGGCCACGTAGCCCAGCAGCTCCCGGCCCTCGAACACCGGGGTGACGACCGTCACGTCAGGCAGGTGAGACCCGCCGAAGCCGGGATGGTTGGTGACCGCCACGTCCCCGGGCTCCAGGGACATGACCTCGCGCAGCCGCCGCACGCAGAGCCCGAGCGCTCCCAGATGAACCGGGATGTGCGGCGCGTTGACCACCAGCTCGCCGGCCGGATCGAGCAGCGCGCACGAGAAGTCGAGCCGCTCTTTCACGTTGGTGGAGACCGCGGTGCGCCGCAGCCGCTCCCCCATCTGCCGCGCCACGGCGGCGAACCGGTGGGTGAACAGCTCCAGCTCGATGGCTTCCCCAGGTGACCGTCGCGGCATCCGCCCATTCTATCCTCCGTGCGCTATGCTTCGCCGATGTCCGAAGTCGTCCCCATCCAGCCCTGGGACCGCAAGGCGCCCGAGCGCCAGGGGCCGCCGTCCGCCTGGGCGCTGCTGCCCGAGGATCTCGCGGCGGCCGGCTGCCCGGGCCGGCCCGAGAACGTGTTCGCGCGGCTCCAGCGGGTCCGCACCTGGCTGCCCGACAAGCTGTTCCTGAAGCGCGAGATCCGCGCCTGGCTGGCGGCGAACACCGATCTCTCCCTGCCCGAGATCGTCGAGCGCCACCCCTCCGAGGACGGCTCCACGAAGCTGGTGCTCCAGCTGACGGACGGCCGCCGCATCGAGGCCGTCCACATGCCGCGGGGGCCGCGCGGCTCGGCCGAGCCGCGGATCACGTTCTGCATCTCGAGCCAGGTGGGGTGCGCGCTGGGCTGTACGTTCTGCGCCACCGGCGCCATGGGCATCGTGCGCAACCTGACGGCCGGCGAGATCGTCGGGCAGGTGCTGGCCATCCAGCACGAGTTTGGACCGCGCCAGGGCGAGTGTCTCTACCTCGTCTTCATGGGCATGGGCGAGCCGCTCCACAACCTCGACCACGTGCACCGCGCGATCCGCGTGCTCTGCCACCCGGAGGGCAGCCTCCTCTCCCCCTCGCGGATCACGGTGAGCACGGCGGGCCTGGTCTCGGGGATCGAGAAGCTGTCGAAGATGGAGCCCCGGCCGCTCCTCGCGGTCTCCCTCAACGCCACCACGGACGAGGCGCGCTCGGCCACCATGCCGATCAACCGCGCCTGGAATCTCGCCCGCCTGCGTCAGGCACTGGACGACTGGCAGCCCCGGCGCCACGAGCGCTTCATCTTCGAGTACGTGCTGCTCGCCGGGGTCAACGACTCCCTGGAGGACGCCGACCGGCTCGCCGAGTGGCTCGGCGATCTCCGGTCCTGCCACAACCTGAACCTGATCCCCATGAACGAGCACAGCCAGGCCTCGTTCCGCGAGCCCAGCGAGGCGCGCACCCAGGCCTTCGCCGGCCGGCTCCACGCCCTCGGCTGCTTCGTCACCGTCCGCCGCAGCCGCGGCCGGGATGTCCAGGGCGCCTGCGGCCAGTTGGCGCGCCGGGCCTGAGCTTCGGCCCGTACCTCTATAAGCTGACCGGGAACTCCTGGAGCACTTCAGGAAGAGATGGCGTAGGGATATGCTGCGCGCGGAGGTGAGCCTTTGCCCAAGATGCCGACCGGGACCAGAACCGGGAATACCGACAGAGCGCAGCAGGGATTCCTGCCGGGATTCACGCCCGGCTTCGCCGCGCTCTTCGGACGCGAGCCCTCCGCCACCGCCTCCGCGTGCGGACGGGTAAACCTGATCGGCGAGCACACGGACTACTGCGGCGGCTACGTGCTGCCGATGGCGATCCCCCTCGTCACCCGGGTCGAGGTCGGCACCCGCATCGGCTCGCTGGTGCGGGCCTGGAGCGCCAACGTTCCCGATCCGAAGATCGAGGAGTACCGGCTGGAGGACGAGGCGCCGGGGCGCGGCTGGCTCGACTATCTGCAGGGGGTGACGCAGAGCCTGCGGCTCGCCGGGCACCGGCTGCGCGGCTTCGACGTGCGGGTGGAGTCGGACATCCCCCTCGGCAGCGGGCTCTCCTCCAGCGCCGCTTTGACGGTGGCGCTCTTCCGCGCCCTGAACGACGCGTTCGGCCTGGAGCTGGAAGACCTGTGGATCGCCCAGGCGGCTCACACGCTGGAGAACGAGTTCGTCGGCGCCCCGGTCGGCGTGATGGACCCCATGGCGGTCAGCCTCGCGGACGAGCGCAAGGCGCTGTTCCTCGACACGCGGTCGCTCCGGTTCGAGCGGGTGCCGCTGCCGGCGGACGCAGAGCTGGTGGTGATCGACTCAGGAATCGCGCACAACCACTCTGATGGAGAATACGGGCGGCGCCGGGAGGAGTGCGAGCAGGCCGCGGAGGAGCTGCGCGTCCCCCAACTCCGGAACCTGGACATCCAGGATCTCTGGCGGCTGGTGTCGCTGCCCGAGCCGCTCGACCGCCGCACGCGCCACGTCATCACCGAGAACGCCCGCGTCCGCGCCGCGGTGGCGTCGATGCGCGAGAACGACCTGGAGCGCCTGGGCAAGCTGATCAACCTCTCGCACCAGTCGCTGCGGGACGACTTCGAGGTCTCCACACCGGAGCTGGACCTGCTGGTGGATCTGGCCTTGAAGGAGCCGAGCGTCTACGGCGCCCGCCTCACCGGCGGCGGCTTCGGCGGCTCGATCGTGGCGGTCGTGGAGATCGGCACCGGCCGCAAGGTCGGCGAGCGGGTGGTCAAGGCCTACAACAAGGAGATGCGGGAGACGAAGGGCAAGGCGAAGCTGCTGGTTCCGGCGGCCTGACGTCGGCCCTCAAAAGCGGGTCAGGGAGAGATCCGGCCCCGGGCCAGCCGGTCGACCTCTTCCGCCTTGGGCCAGCGCAGCAGCATCGACAGAAAGCTCCCGACGCTGAACACCATGCCGTAGAAGGACGACTCCGCGAACAGGGCGATCATCAGCCCGATCAGCGCCGCGGCCTCCAGGAGCGCGAAGCTGACCAGCGTGGCGCGGATGTACGCGGGGATCAGGCTCTCCAGGTTCACCGGCACCCCGGTGCTGCGCATCAGCCCCGACGGCAGGCCGCTGCGCAGGATCGATGTCCGGATGCGCGAGCCCAGCAGGATCATCACCATGGCCAGGAACGACAGGGCGAGGGGGACGGGCCTCGGAAGCCGGCCGAAGGGGCGCATCTGAAAGCCCTCGATGAGGAACCAGCCCAGGATCCCGTAGGCCAGCGAGGCGCCGGCCAGCGCCATGCAGACGATGCGGATGGGGCGCAGCCGGCCGGCGATGAATCGTTCGCGTTCCGATTCGCGTTGCGAGAAGTCCAGCATCACGGAGAATCTATATCGAGGCCGGTGGAAAGCACCAGATTCCCCGCGCCGTCGACCCTTCCGGACCACCCTTCGGCCACCAGCGTGGCGCTGTGGCTCTCGAACACCAGCGCCGGCCCCGCAAAGCGGTCCCCGTCCTGGAGATCCGCGCGGTCGAACACCGGAACCTCCCGCCAGCCTCCCGCCAGCCAGGTCCGGCGCGTTCCGGACGGCCGGGCGTCCCTCGGCTGGGCGCTCCCTCGAGCCTCCCCGGGCATGTCGTCGGGAGCGGACGAGGCCACGACCCGGATGGACTCCAGCTCGACGGCACGGCCTTCGGACTCATACCCGTAGATCTCGCGGTAGGCCTCGGCGAACGAGTGCTCGACGGGTTCGACGGGCTCTCCTTCGCCCCTGCCGGCCTCGATGGATAGCGCCTCATCCTGCCCTTCGAAGCGCAGGTTGAGGATGCGGCGGCGGACGGCGATCCGCTCCACGGGGACACCCTCCTCCTCCACCGCCGCGGCGGCCTCCCGGCCGAGCTCTTCCAGCCAACCGTCGAGGCGGTCCTGGACTGCGGCCAGCGGCTCCAGGATCTGCCGGTGGGCGAAGCGCTCGACCACGGCCGCGCCCAGCCCGAGGGCGGAGAGCAGGCCGGCGTCGCGGGGAACCACCACGTCGGCGATCTCCAGCAGCTCGGCCAGGGCGCAGGCGTGCTGGGCGCCGGCGCCGCCGAACGCGACGAGGGCGTACTCGGCCGGGTCGTAGCCGCGGCGCAGGGAGATGCTGCGGACCGCCTCGGCCATGCGCTCGTTGGCGATCTCCAGGAAGCCTTCCAGGAGCGCCTCGCGGCCGGGATCGGCGGGACCGTCGAGACCGTCGCCGCCAATCCTGGAGAGCAGAGCCTCCAGCGCCTCGCCCGCCGCGGCGGAGTCCAGGGGAATCTCGAAGCGCGACGGATCGAGGCGGCCGAGGAGCAGGTTGACGTCCGTGACCGTGAGAGGCCCGCCCGCGCCGTAGCACGCCGGGCCGGGCCAGGCGCCCGCGCTCTCGGGGCCGACATGCAGACGCGAGCCGTCGAAGCCGCAGATCGAGCCGCCTCCGGCCGCGACGCTCTCCACCGCCAGGGCCGGGGCCACGAGATGGGCGTCCCCCACCCGGTGCTCGAACAGGTACTCGAAGTCGCCGTCATAACGCGCCACGTCCGTGCTCGTGCCGCCCATGTCGAAGGCGATGAGCCGCGAGAAGCCGGAGCGGCGTCCCGAGAGCGCCGCGCCCACGACGCCGCCGGCCGGGCCGGAGAGCAGGCTGTCCTTGGCGTGGAACGAGCCCGCCCGCACCAGGCCTCCGGCGCTCGTCATCACATGCAGCGAGCCGTGCGACAGCGCCGCGGCGACTCCTCCGAGATAGCCCTTGAGGATCGGAGACAGGTAGGCGTCCACCACCGCGGTCTCGGCGCGCGGCACGATCTTGATCAGCGGCGCCAGCCGGGACGAGAGCGACACGTGGCGGAAGCCCGCCTCGCGCAGGATCTCCCCCACTTCTTCTTCATGGCGCGGATTGCGGTAGGAGTGCAGCAGCGCCACGGCCGCGGACTCGAAGCCCGCCTCGCGCAGGCGCCGGGCCTCCACCCGCAGAAACCCGGGCTCCAGCGGAACGAGCACCGAGCCGTCCGCGGCGAGCCGCTCGGGAACCTCGACCACCTCGCGGAAGAGCGGCCGGGGCTTCCGGATGTCCAGGGCGAAGAGGTCGGGGCGCTGCTGGGTGCCGATGAGCAGCAGATCCGCGAAGCCGCGGGTGATGAAGAGCGCGGTAGCCGCGCCCTTCCTCTCCAGCAGGGCGTTGGTGCCCCGCGTGGTGGCGAGGCGCATCTCGATCTCGGGAAGCGCGCCGTCGAGAGGGGTGCCGGTGATCAGGCGGGCGGCCAGGACGGGCGGCTCTTCCGGGGAACGCAGCTCGAAGGAATCTCCCCACGAGCCGATCGGGCCGATCGGGCCGTCAAGCTCCAGGAGATCCCTGTCTGAGCCGATCACCTTGCAGGTCTGCCCTGGCCCCAGGAGCCGCAGCTCGAAGCCGCGGAAGAAACCGGCCGGGACGGCCCAGGCCGCCTCCATCCGGACTCCCGTCTCCGTGCGCTCCGCGATCCGTCCCCGCAGGGCGCTGGTGGACAGCACCTTGGCGCGGTGAAGGGCGCCGTCAGGGTC
Source organism: Holophagales bacterium (assembly GCA_031390755.1). Classification (GTDB taxonomy): domain Bacteria; phylum Acidobacteriota; class Thermoanaerobaculia; order Multivoradales; family UBA5704; genus DATMER01. Next base: position 16,812 of record JANMTS010000014.1, on the reverse strand, counting down.
GACGGCCAGGCAGTCCGTGAACGTTCCGCCGGTGTCGATCCAGATCCGCCATGGGCTCAACCCTGCCCTCCGCCCAGGCGGGACAGGAGCAGTTTCACCCGAAGGTTCTCCTGGTCGATGGCCACGGCCTTGCGCAGCCAGCGCTGGGCTTCGTGCTCGTCGCCGGCCACCAGGGAGACGATGCCCATGGCGGCGTACGGCTCGGCGTTGTCGCGGTAGAGGCGCATCGCCCGCTTGTAGAAGCGCCGCGCCTCTTCGAACCGACCATGGGCGAGGCTCAGATCTCCAAGCGACAGATAGATGTACGGGTTGCGGCTGCCGAGCTTGGAGGAGAGATCCATCAGCGCCTGGGCCTCGTCCGGCTTGCCGGTGTGGCGCAGGAGCGCCGCGAGGTTCTGGTAGGCCGAAACCGCGGTGGGGCCCACCTCCAGCGCCTTGCGGTAGGACGCCTCGGCGCCGGCGAAATCGCTGTTGCGGCGCTGGGCCACGCCGTAGTTGATCCAGGCGCCGGCCAGCTCGGGATCGATCGCGACCGCCTTCTTCAGCCAGGGGAGCGCTTCCGCGTGCTTGCCCGTGCGCAGCAGCTCGCCGCCGCGGTTCGAGTGGAAGAGCGCGATGGCCGTGATGTCCGAGATCCGCTTCACCTGCCGGTACTCGGGCTCGGCGTCGGCGGAGAAATCGAGGATCTTGATGTCCGGGCCGCTGTTGTAGCCGGCGCTCACGTGGCCGGAGACGACCACGAGGTCGCCCTCCTTCTCGAACTTCTCGATGTCGTCGACCTCGAGGAAGAACGCGGGCATCCCCAGCTCTCTCGCCATGGCCACGAAGAGGCTGGTGAAGGCCAGGCAGTTGGCGCGCCGGGTCTGGAACACCTCCGCGGCGCTGGCCGTGTACCGCGCCGCGTACTTGAGCTGGAGCTTGTCGGAATCGAGCAGGCTGTCGAGAAGCACCTCCAGGCGCTGGTCCTGGGGGGTTTCCGGGGGCACGGCCTCGTGGACCCAGGCCCGCATCTCGTCGTTCATCTCGAAGGGGACGACCACCTCGGCCGGGTCGAGCCCGCGGTTGCGCAGCTCGCGGTCCACCTGGGACAGGCTGAGATTGCCGGGAGTCGCCACGCAGCCCAGCACCCCCATGCTGCCCAACGCCAGCGCGCCGAGCAGGATCGCGGACAGCGCGGACAGCTTGCGGGCGAGGGGCATGACGGCCGTCTTCCCGGATCGGCTCAGGTGGCGACCGGCCGCCGGAAGAGCAGCCGCTTCACGCCGAAGTACAGGATGGTGACGACCAGCAGCACGGCCAGCACCGGCAGCAGGATCGCGAGCACCGACAGCAGGATCGAGCCGCCCGCCTCCACCGTGGAGATCAACGGGTTGCCCAGGCCCCCGGTCGTGAACGACGAGACCTGCCGCGCCGTGGCGGTGATGCCCTGGAACACCGCGGCCGTGCCGCCGCCGCCCAGGATGGCGAGCGTCCAGCGCAGGAACGGGTCCACGTCGGTAACGGTCGAGGCCGTCACCAGGATGCCCGCGACCACCGCCGTGGGCGTCGCGATCGCGTCGAGGAGATTGTCCACCCAGGGGACGTAGTAGCCAACGATCTCCAGCAGTGTGGCGGCCGAGAACGTGACCAGCGCCGTGGTCGAGCCGATCCACGCGAAGCCCGCGCCCAGCTCGATGTGGCCGGCTCCGGCGCGGGAGGCGATGCTCATGATGAGGAGCGGCACGAACACGCGAAACCCGCACGCCGCCGCCAGCCCGAGGCCGAGGAGAATGCTGAGAAGAGTTTCCAATTCGAGGCTCCTTTCGAGGTCAGACCGAGTGCGTTAAGAATAACGCAGGGAACGGTTGATCCCATTCCGGTTGATCCCATTCCCCTTCTCCCCAGCCCTCTCCCCCGTGCCGGGGGAGAGGGAGCCCGCCCGCTTGCTCCCGAAGTTGGTGTCTTTCTCCCCCTCTCCCGGGGTGGGTGGACTCGGGCGGACCGGGAGAGGGGGCCGGGGGGTGAGGGCCACTCACCACGCCGGCTGGCCATCCTTCTTCGGCGCCCAGACCAGCGTCACGTGGCGGACCTCCACGTCCTGCTTTCGCGGCTTGAGCGCCAGCGTCTCCAGCGCCTCGGCCTGGGGGTCGAACCGCGCCGCCAGGGCGTTGACCTCGGCCTCCAGGTCGGTGTTCAGCGCCGCGAGCTGGGCGCGCAGCGACTCCAGGTTCTCCTCGGCGTGGGTCACGTCCTGGCGCTCCTGCATGGTCCGGCCTGCGTTGCGGACCGCGGTGCCCACCCCGGTGGTGATCTTCCTGCGGCCGAAGAGCGAGCCGAGGATCGCGGTGCCGACGCTCACCACCGTCTGCATCGTCTGGTTGGAGGCCTGGGACTGCTGCTTCGCCTTCGCCTGCTCCGCCCGGCGGATGCGGTCGGTCAGCGCCGCCACCTTGGGGCCGTGCTTCTCCCGCAGGGTCTGAACCTGGGCGTCGCGCCGCTCTCGCGCCCGCTCGCCGAGCCGGATGCGGAAGTCGCGCTCGCTCTCCCCGGGCTGGGACAGCTCGTCCAGGTTCGGGCTGTGGAAGACCTCCAGCCGCCGGGTGCGATAGAGGCTCTCCTCCAGCTCCTTGCTCCAGCCGTCGTAGCTGCGCGCCTTCGTCGCCGCAGCGGGCAGCGGACCGAACCGCGCCCCGGCGGCCGGCTCCCGCTCCAGATCCTCCTTCGCCGCGTCGACCGCAGCCGCCGCATACCAGTCGATGGCTCCCGATTCGGCCCCCGATTCGGCGAAGGGTGCGAGCAGGACGACGTCCTCGGCGTGCTCGACGCCCCTCTTCGCGTCGACGAAGTGGACCGCCGCCGAGCCGTACAGGCAGGCCTGGTAGACGACGCCGTCGGGCCGCGACCGCAAGGACAGGAACGCCTGCGGAATGTCTGGCGGCAGGACCGGAGCGCCGGGGCCGGCGGCAGGACTGGACGAAGGAGCAGCCGCCTGGGCGCTTGGAGCTGTAGCCGAAGTCGCCGGGGAGATCGGGCGGCCCGGCGCCGCCGCCTTGGACGGATAGGACAGCCGCTTGATCTCTGCCCGGGTCAGGGGGCCGCGGAGGTACGACATCGCCCAGCGGCTCTGGAAGACCTCGGGGGCCTCCTCGTGAACGTTGTGCATCAGGAAGACCCGCTTGCCGAGGCCGGCCAGGATCTCCTCCATGCGCTTGCGGTCGAACGTCCCGCCGGCCGCAACGCCCTCCAGTCCATCCAGAAGCCGCTGCTTGTCGCGGTCGGTCTGGAGGCGGCCGAGGAACCAGGTGCCCACGTTGCCCAGGCCCTTGTAGTCGATGTCGACCGGGTTCTGCGTGGCGAGAACCAGCCCCAGCCCGAAGGCGCGGGCCTGCTTGAGGAGCGTGAGCATCGGGCGCTTCGACGGCGGCTCGGCCACCGGCGGCATGTAGCCGAACACCTCGTCCATGCAGAGGATGGCCCGCAGGCTGCTCGTTCCGGACTTCCCGCGCATCCAGCCGAGCGTCTGGTTCAGGAGGAGCGAGACGAAGAACATCCGCTCGCGGTCCGACAGGTGGGCGATCGAGAAGATCGCCACCCGCGGCTTGCCGGTGGACGTGTAGAGCAGATGGTCGATGTCCAGCGGCTCACCCTGGAGCCAGGCCGCGAAGCCCGGAGCGCCGAGCAGGTTGTTGAGCGCCATGGCCAGCTCGAAGCGCTCCTTGGCCGGATAGAACGACTCCAGCTCCATGACCCCGATCCGCTCGACCGGCGGCTTCTGCACCTGCTGGATGAGACCCGCGAGATCGAGACCCTTCCCCTGCCGCCAGGCCGCGTCGAAGATCGTGGAGAGCAGGATCGACTCCCGGCCGCGCACCGGATCGGACTCCATCCCCAGCAGGCCGAGCAGGCTCGCCACCAGGGTCGACACTCGTTCGCGCAGCAGGTCGCCGTCCGCGATCAGCTCCGGCGGCGGCGCTCCCAGGGAGGAGAGGATCGAGACCGGAAGCCCGGCCTCGCTGCCCGGGGTGTAGACCGAGAAGTCCGCGGCGGCCCGCAGACGGGCGATGCGCTCGCCGCCCTGCCCCCAGTTGGCGAGACCCTTGCGCCAGGTCTCGGCCTCCTTCGCCGCGAACGCCTCGGGCGTGATCCCGGCGCGGCTGGCCGCGTCGTCGTCGATCCACGGCGCGAAGTCCTCGGGCCGCAGATCCGGGAAGGTGAGGAGAAGGTTGGCGAGATCGCCCTTGGGGTCGATGACCAGCGCCGGAATGCCGTCGATCGCCGCCTCTTCGAGGATGGAGATCAGCAGGCCGGTCTTGCCGCTGCCGGTCATGCCCACGCAGACCGCGTGGGTCAGGAGATCGCGGGAGTCGTAGAGCAGCGGCTCGGCCGCCGTCTCCCCGCGCTGAAGGTCGAAGGGGCGCCCCAGATAGAACGCCCCGAGCTTTTCATAGGCCTCTGTTCCTGCCGCCGTGTCGTCCGCCATGCTCTCTCCGCCTTCCTTCTTTCAAGGGTCTCGGTAGAGATCCTACATCAGCCCCAGGCGCGGGGATCGAGCTCATACGGCAGGGGGGTCAGGTTTTCCATCCCATCCGGCCCGAGGTGGACCAGATCTTCGAGGCGCACGCCATGGCCCTCAGGACCGGGCTCGTACAGCCCCGGCTCCAGCGTGAACACGTCCCCCTCGCGCAGGACGCCCTCGGCCCCGGCCGCCTTGCGGAACACCGGCTGCTCGTGAAGATCGAAACCGACGCCATGGCCCAGGTTGTGGACGTAGCCGCGCGGCGAGCCCGGCGCGGAGATGGGCGTGGGAAGGCCCTCGGCGTCGAACAGGGCGCATACCTCTTCCTGCAGCTCCCAGCCGCGCACGCCCGGCTGCGCCCGCAGATTGACGCGTTCCAGGGCGGCGAGCACCAGGGCGTGCGCGCGCCGCAGCCCGGCCGGCTGAGTCCCGACGCAGAACGTCCGCGTGCAGTCCGCGAACAGCCCGTCCCGGCCGCCCCGCGGGTAGAGGTCGACGACCAGCGACTCGCCCGCGCGGAGCACCCGTTCCTGCGTGCCGGACGAGTGCGGCACCGCGCCCTCCTCCGCCGGAGCCACGATGTTCCCCTTGGGCTGCTCCAGCCCGAGCGCCGCGAGCACCTGGCCGGCCTCGGCCCGTACCCGGGCGACGGTCAGCCGCTCGCCCTCCAGCCACAGCTCCCCGTCCTCTCTTACGACCGCTGCGGCCAGCATCGCCGCCACCCGCCGCATCGCCTCGGCCGTTCCGGCGGCGGCGGCGCGGATGCCGGCCAGCTCGGCGGCGGACTTGCGTTTGCGCAGAGCCAGAACGAGCGGATTGCCGCCGGTCCACGCCCAGCCCTTGGCGGCCAGGGAGGACATCGCCGTCTGGATCACCCCGGCCTGTCCATGCCCGGCCAGCGCGACGCGGCCGGGCTGCACGCCGGCCAGGCGCAGCGCCGCCTCGGCGATCCGGGCCATCTGGTCCGCGGGCTCGGCGGCCTCGTTCTGCCACCGCTTCATGTCGAGCTGCTCGGGGGTGATCAGGGCGAGACCCGTGGAAGCGGCTTCGTCGCGCTCCATGGGGGTGAGATAGGCGAGGTGAGGCTTCCCGCCTCTAGGAACAACCAGCTGGCATTCGCCGATGTGGGCGCTGGTATGGGATGCGCCCACGAACGGGGCGAGGTCGGGATCCTGGGACGACCGGGCGAGGACGAGCAGGGCTTCGCAGCCCCGCTCCTCCAGCCCGGCCCACAGAGCGGTGAGACGGTCGCCCAAGGGAAATGCCGCGGTTTACAGGTTCCGGTCGATGAAGCTCTGGAACGCGGTCTTGGGCATCGCCCCCATCATGCGGTCAGCCATCTGGCCGTCCTTGAAGAGGATGAACGTCGGGATGCTCGAAACCTGGAACTGATACGCGATCTGCTGATTCTCGTCCACGTTCAGCTTCACGATGCGCACCTTGCCGTCCATCTCCTCGGCGATCTGGTCGAGCACCGGGGCGACCATGCGGCAGGGACCGCACCACTGCGCCCAGAAGTCCACCAGGACCGGCGTGTCCGACTTGAGAACCTCGGTCTCCCAGTTCTGCTCCGTCACTGCCACGACCTTATCGCTCATTCTCGTGCCTCACTTTTCTGAAAATCGAAGGGGCTTCGTCTCCGCTGCCCACCCTTACAACTCCGCGGCGGTGTCCTCTTGTTCCAGCCTGCGGCGGGAAAACAGCTCCCGCGCCGCTTCCACGTCCCGCCCGATCTGCGCCGAGAGGTCCATCACGGTCGGAAAGATCCTCTCCTCCCGCAGCCGCTTGTGGAAGAACAGCTCGACCCGCTCGCCGTAGACGTCCGACTTGAAGTCGAGGATGTGGCTCTCCACCACCCGCTGGTAGTTCTCGTAGACGGTCGGCCGCGTGCCAACGTTGGTCACGCTGTCGAAGGTGGCCGGGAAGGTCGGGAAGCAGACGCGGCTCGCGTAGACGCCGTCGAGGGGGAGCAGCCGGTTCTCCGGCGCCAGGTTGATCGTCGGCCAGCCCAGGCGCTTGCCCATGCGGTCGCCGCGGGCGATCACCCCGGAGATCGAGTACGGCCGGCCGAGCATCTCCATGGCCTCGGAGACCTTGCCCTCGGCCACGGCCCGGCGGATGCGCGAGCTGGAGATCCGCTCGCCGCCGAAGGCCACCTCGTCCAGGCCGAACGCCTGGAAGCCGAGGCTCTCCCCCATCTCCTGCAGCATCGCGAAGTCGCCCTCGCGGCCCTGGCCGAACATGAAGCTCGCGCCGACGTAGACCTCCTTGAGGTCCAGCTTCTCGTGCAGGAACTCGCGGACGAACCGGCGCGCCGGCAGCTTGGCCAGCTCAAGATTGAAGCGGATGACGAGCACGGCGGAGATCCCGGCCTCCTCCAGGAGCTTTTCCTTCTGCACGAGGGTCGTGAGCAGGGTGGGCGCCTGGTCGGGCCGGAGCACGGCCACGGGATGGGGCTCGAAGGTGACAACCACGGAGGGCACGCCGAGCTCGCGAGCCCGGGCGACCACGAGATCCAGCGATGCGCGCTGGCCCCGGTGGACTCCGTCGAAATTGCCGATGGTCCCCACGCCGCCGCGGGGGATGTCGCTCGCGTTGAACGCGTCCTGGACGACGATCATAGGAGCGCGATGGTATCAGGCGAACGAGTCGATCGGAGCGAAGGCCTCGGACGCCGCGAACGCCGGGTCGCTGACCTCGACGCCGGCCACGCCCTCGGGGCCGACGATGCGCCCCACAATGTCGTCGGCGTAGGCCTCGGTGATCTCGACCTCGACGATCATCCCCGCCGGGGCCGAGCCGTCGTTGATCAGCAGCCGGCCGTCGATCTCCGGCGCCATGCCGTAGTGCCGGCCCTGGAGCAGGAGCTCGGACTCCTCGCAGAGCCCTTCCACCAGCACGGGCAGCCGCTTGCCGAGGAGCCGCCGCCGCTGGGCCAGGGCGATGCTCTTCTGGGTCTCGAGGATCTGCCGCAGCCGGCGGCGCGCGGTCTGCTTCGGCACCCGGCCGGGCAGCGTGGCGCCCGGGGTGTCGGTCTCGGGGCTGTAGGCGAACGCGCCCAGGTGGTCGAAGCGGGCTTTCTCGACGAACTGGAGAAGATCCTGGAAGTGCTCCTCGGTCTCGCCCGGGAAGCCGACGATGAACGTCGAGCGCAGAAAGACGTCCGGCGCCAGCTCGCGCGCCCGGTCGAGCAGCCTCAGGTAGCGCTTCGCGTCGCCGCCGCGGCGCATGGCCGTGAGCACGTCGCCGTGGCTGTGCTGGAGCGGGATGTCCATGTAGGAGCAGAAGCGCGGCTCGGTCCCCATCAGGCGGAGCAGATCCTCGTCGAGCGTGGTCGGATAGGCGTACAGGAAACGGATCCAGGGGATCGACGTCTCCTGGAGCAGCGCCTCGACCAGGCGGGTCAGGCCGTGCCGGCCGAGCCCGAGATCCTCGCCGTAGCGGGTGGTGTCCTGGGCGATGAGGTTCAGCTCGGCGATGCCGGACTCCCCTTCGAGCCGGCGCGCCTCCTCCACCAGGCTCTCGATCGTGCGGCTGCGGAAGCGCCCGCGCCAGATCGGGATCGCGCAGAAGGTGCAGGGGTTGTTGCACCCCTCGGCGACCTTCAGGTAGGCGAAGCCGCGGGTGGTGAGCAGCCGGGGCGCGGTGTGGTCGAACACCATGTGCGACGGCGCCGGCAGCGGCGGCCCGCCGCCGAGCTGGACCACGTCGCCGATGTCGCGCAGCTGGTCGAGGCTGACGAAGCCATCGATCTCGGGGATCTCCTTGGCCAGCTCCTTGCCGAACCGGTTGACCATGCACCCGGCGACCAGGATCTTCTCGACGCCCTTCCCCTTGCGCCCGACGACCTCGAGGATGGTGTCCACGGACTCCTGCTGCGCCTCTTCGATGAACGCGCAGGTGTTGACCACGACCGTGTCGGCCAGGTCGAGATCGTTGACCACGTCGTACCCGCGGCGGGCCAGCTCCCCGAGCATGACCTCGCTGTCGACGAGGTTCTTCGGGCAACCAAGGCTGATCATGCCCACGCGGGGGCGGCGTGCGGTTTCATTCATGGGTCGAGCATTCTATCAGAACGGTCCAGGAGGCGCTTGGCCGCTTGTGCCTGCATTTTGCCTCTGGTAGCGTTTCGCCATGTCTGTCGACAAAACTTCTGATATGCATCTCAAGACCTTAGGCTCCAAGCGGAAGGCTGCGAACTGCGCGCGATCACCGGAAAGCGAGCTTCGGTACCTTGTGACCGGGATCGCCCGCGAAGAGCCTCCCCCGCTTCCTCTTCCACCGCTCCAACTGCAATTCTCTGACGCGGCGCCTTCGACCAACTGGAGCCGGGAAGAGATCTACGACGATGACGGGCGATAGGGCAGTTCTCGTCTTGCGACGGCCGGGTCACAGAGTCACCTCGTTCAAGCAGCCGATCGGTACCTGCCACGTCCTTGCCCATCGGTGCGGTAGAGTTTCAATCCATGTCCGCGATCCTGCGTCGACGGTCCGTTTCTGAGCCCAGCCGGCTCCTGCCGTGCCCTGTCTCTGATCCCACCCGCCTCGGCATTGCTCCACTCCACCTGCGCGCAGAGAGATTCACCTTGCCACGGGGGAAGCTCCCAGGAAGAGAAGCGCGCGGCAGGGTTTGGGAAGATCACCGAACGGCTGCGTCCTCCCCTCTCCCGGGGGTCCGGTTGTGCGGCTGGGAGAGGGGCCGGGGTGAGGGCCGAAGGCTCGACTGCGGCGGCCGGGTTCCGGACAGGCCCGGGCCGCCGCAGCGGTCAATCCGCGGTCAGGGAGGGCAGGAGCCGATCGGCGGGCAGTAGGTGCGGACGCCGTCGCACTCGACGTAGCGCGGCCCGGACGTGCAGCTCACATCTCCGGCACAGTCGATCGTGACGTATCCTCCACCACAGACACACTCCTTGGAAATCTCGCAGGCGGTCATGTTGACCGGTGCCACGGGGCCGGACGCGGGACTGAAGATCTCTGCCAGGGTCACGGTTCTGGGCTGCTCCGTCGGCGTGGGAGCCGTGGAGGCGGAGGCGGCCAGGGCGAAGCACAGCACGGCGGCGGCAAACAGCACACACTTTTTCATGAATCCCCCTTTGTCGATAAAGCGCTATGAAGATTAGCCTGAAGTGATGCCGATTGCAAGCACTCAGACGTTCGCCCCGCAGGAAATCCAGGCCTCCGGGGTTTCACGCTTCGAAGGCCTCAAAGACAAGGAGAAACAATCCATGACGACTCGCAAGCTTCGTTTCCTCGCGCCGGCCCTCGCCGCGCTCTCCCTCCTCCTCTCCATCCTCGCCGTCACCGGCACCGCCGAAGCCCGTCCCCGGCGCGACCGCCCGGTGGGACTACGCTGGGAGCTCCTCGGAGAGCGCCTCGTGACCGACAAGGCGGACCACGACACCCTGCCCGTCACCGCCGCCAAGGGAACCTTCCGCAGCATCAAGCTGGAGGTCCGGGAGAGGGCCGTCCAGTTTCACTCCGTGACGATCCACTTCGGCGACGGCGAGAAGCAGGAGGTCGAGCTGCGCAACATCATCCGGGCCGGAGGCGAATCCCGGGTCATCGATGTCGAGGGCCGGGACCGCGTGATTCGCAGCATCGAATTCCGCTACGACGCCCAGTCCATCCTGGGCAAGCAGGCTCGGGTGCTGGTGTACGGGAAGAACTGAGGGTGAGGACAAAGGCCGGAGGGGCCGCCTGTCGGCCCCTGCCTCCCATCCTTAGCCCTCAGCCCTACGGACAGGTGGCAAACGCGCTCGTATCCTGGATCGGCTGGAATGCCAGTCCCTGGGGATTCGTGTAGGTCTTGACCGTCCCTCTCAGAGTATCCGTGACCCGGATGTCCACTCGCACGTTCGTGAGCCCGCCGGCGAACACCCAGTAGCGATTGTTGAGGCCGCAGCCGTCCAGCGCCTTGATCACGGCTTCCACGTTGCTCGGGTCGAAGAACCAGAAATAGCCGGTGTCGGACGTGAGCTGAACAGGAATGCCGGGGCCGGACGTACCGTTCGCCAGACGCCAGGTGGCCTCTACCCTGAATCGCCCGTTGCGGAGGAGCAGAGCCTGTTCGGGTGCGGCTCCGGCGAAAGCGAGGCCGCCCATGCCGTGGCTCCCCGCTCCCGAGATCGAGCCCAGGAAGGTTGCCGCTCCGGTCGTCTTGTTGACTCGGTAGAGCTGAGCCAGACCTGAGGCGTCGCTGCCACGGCCCGCGTACAGGGTGCCGTCCGAGTCAACCTCCAGGCCGAAAGCGCCCGAGAACCCGAGCGATCCGATGAGAGTTCCCGCTCCAGTGTTCTTGTCGATCCGGATGAGTTGGCTGTTCGTCGTGCCGTAAAGCGTTCCGTTGGTGTCGAACGCGAGGTCGCCTCCCGAGGTGAAACCGATCGACCCAACGCGATCCGCGCCGCCGGTCCCCTTGTCGACCCGATAGAGGTCTCCACCGCCCAACGCCCAGGCCTGGCCGTTGGCGTCAAACTCCAACGCATTCAAGTCGAACCGCCCCGTGAACCCGACCGGGAAGGCATCTCCCGTGGAAGAGTCCAACTCGTAGAGATTGCCGTCCGGGCTCACTCCGTAGAAGCGGCTGGTCTTGGGGTCGATGGCAAGGTCGAACAACTGCTCGCCCGTGTTCCCGAGAACGTGCGCCTGCGGATTGTTGGCGTAGTTGTCGATCCGGTACAGGAAGCTGCTGCCCTGCAATCCGATGCCGTACAGGGTCTGCCCCGCGGTTACTGGCAAGGGGGCTGCGGAGGATTCCGTCACCTCGATCTCTTCCGACTCCTGCCGAACAGAACCGGCAGGCAGGTCCGTCCTTGTCTGGGCTGTGGCAACACCCGCCAAACCCGCCAGCAACACGCTGGCCAGGGCCGTAACCGTAACGAGGAAATTCTTCATCGCGCGACTCCTTCCAGGAAATCAGGCCAGTTTTGGGAAGACCCTGTCGCATTCAGAATGTTTAGCCCGTCTTATTCATACTCCCCCGAGAACCGTTCACCCATGGGGGTAGCCTTCTCTCCTCTCATCTCGGGTCGAGTATGAATAAGACGGGTTTAGGAGAGACTGCGTACCTACGCTTGCCGCAGCCAGAATCCCCCTCAGCTCGTCCAGTGCGTCTTGCAGTACTGCACGGCCTCCCGGGTCGAGAGCCGGCGAGTTGAATTTCCAGCCCTCAGGAAGAAGACCTCGTCGTTGCCCTCCTTGAGGAAGACCGGGCGCGGACCGGCGGCGACCTTGACCCGGCAGACATCCTTGCCGTCTACCTCGTGGAAGGTGATGCGGATGGAAGTCGCCAGATCCTTGCCGAGGGAGCCGAGCAGCAATTCGGTCAGAAAAAGCTCGAAACCGTCCCGGTTCGGTTTCTTGAAAGTCCCGTAATCCAACTCCAGCCCGACGATTGAGCCGTCGTCCGCAACCCCGATGAGGAGCGTGCCGCCGTGGGCATTGAGGAAGCCAGCGGCGGTATGGCGGATGACGGCTTCGATATCAGGACTCTTCTTCCCCTGGCGCAGGTCCCATCGAGCAGTTGACTTGAATTCCAACTCCGCGCTCTCGCCTTGCTCGACCAGGGAGAGGATCTCAGGGTCGCCCGGCCGGGGCGCAAGCGCACGGTAGGCTTCGAGGGCTGCGTCCTTCACCTCTTGGGCAACGACGGGGAAGGTCGTGAGGATGTAGGAAAATTCGTCCTCGGTCAACCCGTAGAGGTGGGCCACGAGGCCGTCCAGCTCGGCGCGCAGTTGTGCCCTCTCAGCCAGCTCGGTGGCTGCTTCCTGCTCGGACCACGGAGTACCCATGACGTCTTGCCAGAGGTCGGAGAACTCGGGGAGGTAGCATATGAGCCGAGAAGCTCGAGTGATGAAAGGGGCTAGCCTCGGGTCATCTCCGGACAACCTCGGTACCGGCATTTGGTACAGAAAGAATTGACTCAATGTATCATCCACTCTCTTTCGGATCAACCAGTCGAAAACGAAGCTGTTTGTTACTGCGCATAAGAAAAGCATCTCGCCCTTGGAAAGCAAGTCCGAATCCAGCGTCGTGCTATTGGTGTCAGTAAAGACACGCGGCGGCACTATGGTAGAAATCATAGTGCGCACGTCGGAGCTTCTAGCGATCCGACGATGAACCCACCTGTATGATGCAAACTGTTGATTATTAAGCCTGGCCTGTCCCACAACTTCATCGATCCAATAGTCCGGAACTTCACCGGAGAGCTCGAATTGATTGAACATATCACCCTTAAACAGAGGCAGGCGATTCCCCGCAGGTGATGAATGAAGAAGCCACTGATTCTTCTTGCTTACATCAAATTCGCGCACTAGGCGAAAATTCCAGCAGTTCTGAAGTTTGTCGGCTAGCGTTGGGAAACTGGCCATCCTGCAAGCAATCTTTGTCTCAAGACTGCTCTTGAGTTCTAAGATGGACAGAGATGTTGGCGAAAGTAACCTGATTGTTGCCTCTGCCATTCTCACGTGCTCACCGGGGTTGTGGAGGAATGATTCGAGGCGAGCCACGCTAACGGCTTCGCGCGGATCCATGCGAAAGGCCGCCGCGAAAACCGTCGTTGAACTACCCTTTTGAAAATTGAGAAGACAAATGCGGAAACGATGATCGACTCCCTCGAAGAGGAATTTTTCGTTCGACAGTCCAAATAGCGAGTCGATTCGCGCCCGGGTGAACAGCATCTCACGCAGTTGCTTCGCTCCAAGGTCGGTATAGATTCCGGTAGGGAGAAGAATCCCGCAGCGGCCATCGTCGCGCAATAGATTGAAGCACTGCTCTAGGAAAAGCTTGTAAAGGTTGACGTCAGTCCCCGCCTTCTTCTCCTTCCCATCAGGAGTTTTGATCCTCGCGATCTGGTTCGTGTACTGCGGAGCCCTGCGGTAGTAGAGTGAGACGTGTGGAAAACTGCTCTGGTACTCGAGCCACGCCTCGCGTACTTCGCGGTTCCTGAGCAGCTTCGTCTGCTCCTTCTCGAACTCCTTGATCGTCATGATATTTTTCGTGACAACATCCGAATACTCGGCGAAGAACTCCTTTGCCTGCGGCTTGAATCCCTCCCATATGGAGGGTTGGTGATGATGACATCGAAGCCTCCCCGCTTGCCTAGGATCACGTCGAACTCATAGCCCCAGTGAAACGGCCGAAGGTCCGTGACGTCCTTGAAGGAGACAGGTCGCCGCACGGGCTTCCCTGCTGCGTTCTTCTGCCGGTCCCAGGTTGCTTGCTCGAATCGGATATCCTTGAACTCAGTCAGAAGAATCTCATTCAAGGTCTCGATCGCCCCGCTCTTTTCCCGGTCAATCTCGTCGCGTATCTCTCCTAGCCGTTCGCTGCTGCCGCTGAAGTACTTGTAGGCATCGATCAAGAGATTCTTCTCGTGGAGTACCTGCCGGAACGTCCGGCGGAAGAGATGGGCCTGTCCGCCTCCCTGGCGTCGCTCGAAGTCCTCGTCTTCGACATGCAGCAGGCCGATGAGCGAGTTTCCAGACAAGATGTTGAAGTCAATGTTGGGGAGGGGCTCCAGCTCCTCAACGCTCGTCGCGGACGCAACGAGTGTGAGGAAGAGGCGGAGCTTCGCGATCTCCGTCGCCTCCTCCATGATGTCCACGCCGAAAAGGTTGTCGGTAACGATCTTCTTCTTGACCCAGTACTGGATGGAGGGATGCTCGGCCTTCGCCTTCTTGAGCTCGGTCCGCAGGCCTCGATCGTTCACGAAGTCGATCCGGCCGACCACCGCCGAATAGACATCCAGCAGTGTCTTCAGCGCCGCCACCAGGAACGCTCCTGAGCCGCAGGCAGGATCGAGGATTGAGAGCTCGGGCAAGATCTCCTTGAAGAGCTTCCGGCAGAGTCTTGCATCGAGCCGGAGCAGCAACTCCTCAATGGACTCGAAACGCCGGTCTCCCTTCTCGGCATCCTCATGGACCCGGTCGAGGATCAAGGCGTAGATCGTCTTCTCGCACAAGTACCTGGTGATCTCGGGCCGCGTGTAGTAGGCGCCGAACTCTTTCTGGTTGATGTACTTCTCGAAGATGTAGCCCAGGACGTCCGGGTTGATTTCGTCGTCCTGCCCTCCCGGGGTGTCGTTCAGGTTCCACGAGTACTTCTCGAAAAGGTCGAGGATGTTCGTGAACGCCTCGTCCGGAATGTGGAGCGCCTCATGAGCAGCCTCGATCTGGTGCCGCAGAAAGAGGCCGCCGTCCAGGTAGCAGATGTCCCCCAGGAGACATCTGGCCTCGGCGCTTCGCTCGGAAACCGGACGAGCAAAGCCCTCAAAGAAGAGAACCTTCAGGAAGTCGTAATAGAGATCCTTTCCTTTCTTGAGGCTGCTGTCGAGCTTTCGGCGCAGATAGGACTGGTCCCCGCCATCCAAGAAGCCCTTCTTCTGAAGGAAGTAAACGAACATGAGGCGGTTCAGTAGAACCGAGGCGTACCAGCGGCGGTCGCGCTCCTTCTCGATGCCCTCGATGCGCGCGAGGAAGAGCTCGTGCTGCTCCTGAAACTCCTTGTAGAACCGACGGGTGACCCGTTCCACGTCGAGCGCTTCGCGCAAACGCGTAGCGACCGCGCCGATGTCTACGCTACCCTGAGCATCCAGATCGGCGATGTCCACCACCAGCGAGGAGAGCTTGGAAAGGAAAAGATCACCAGGCTGACCCTTGAAGTAGGAATGACTGCGCGGGGCGAGCTTTTCTCCTTCACGCCTGGCCCAGGACAGCACGCTCTGACTTCGGTCACGGTCACAGAAAACCAGGACGTGCTCGTGCTGATCTTTCGCCACGGCTCGGTGGACGTCGAGCCGGGCTTTGGCTTCCGGAATCGTGCCATCTTCGGAGGTCAGCTCGAAGACGGCGACTTTGCCCAACTGAGCGATGGCACGCCCTGAGAAAGCCTTTCCCTTGGCGTTCCAGAAAGCCTGCTTGGTGTCTACCGGTTTGGACCATCCCAGCTCTTCGACGAAGAGACGGTCAAAGTCGAAAGCTTGCAGGGTCTCGCGGGCACTCTGAACGTTGAGCCTGGACAAAGGTGTCACCTCAAGAAAGGCGGGCGCAGCCCGAGAGAGCAGATGATTCTCGGTTCAGGATCGGGCTCGTCCTCGCGAACGAGGCAGAGCTGATCCTCCTCACGCAAGGCGAGCAGGAGCCGGACGAGGTCGTCGTCGTTGGCGCCGGCGCGAAGCTGGCGGTTGATCTGGTCCACTGCAACCGACTTGAGGGGGAACCGGTAGATTTCGTCAATCGCCCGACGCAACTCGACGAGGTCGAAGAGCGACCCCTTCACAGAAAAAGCGTACAGCTTCAACCGTTCGTAGATGCGGAAACGCGCTCCGGACGGACGGCCGAGGGCACCGGCGCTGCTTGCCTTGCGCTCCGCGATGAGCTCGGCGCCCTTGCGGACCAGATCGTGATGGGCGTCCTGCCGAGCAAGGGCGGGCGTGCCCGGCTCGCACTCCGCGGCTTCGAGGATGGCGAGCTGAGACTGGGTGACACTCTTCCCTTCCGCGTCGACCCAGGCGAGGAAGTCGTTGTCGTCGGCAGTGCGCAGGTAGAGAAGGACACCGGGCGGGCCGGCATGGGCTTCCGTGTGCGATCGGGTGGAGTAGACGACATCGGGCAGCTCCGTCACTTTCTTCTCCAGACTCGGATCCGCGTCAACGGCGTTGCGCCAAAGTTGATAGGCATAGGAGGCGAGATCCACCTCGCTCTCCCCTTCTCCATCCAGCAGTCCGGACTTCTCGTTGTACAGGTCGAACAAAAGACCGTCGTCCGCGTCGTCGTCGAAGAACCGCTCGTCTGTCCCCACCACTTCGGCATTCTCGCGCAAGCGTTGGCGCACCCGGCTACGCAGGCGGATGATCCGCTCGACGCCGTCGGCAGGAAGGAACGAGTAACACAGGAGCGTTTCGGCGCGCTGGCCGATCCGGTCGATCCGCCCAACGCGCTGGATGAGCCGGATGATCGCCCAGGGAAGATCGTAGTTGACCACCACCCGGCAGTCCTGGAGGTTCTGGCCTTCGCTCAGGACGTCGGTGGCGAGGAGGACCCGGATCTCGTTTTCCGGCTTGACCTGCTTTCCTTTGTCATTGCTCTCAGGGCTGAAGCGCCAGGCGAGGAGCGTGGGATCCGGGGATGCACCGGTGGCAGCCTCGACGATTCCGGAGCCACGCGCCCGAAGCTCGCGCTCTAGGAGCCTGTCGCCTTACCCGGGGACTGAGCGGGAGCTCAGCCCCCGGGCTGGTTGAGAGTTGTAGTTGGAGAGGAGTGGCTCGTTTTCGGACGTTCTGGAGCCCTAGAAGCTCAAGAGGAGCCAGTGGTCATGCC
>JANMTS010000060.1:0-65408 GCA_031390755.1 Holophagales bacterium | reverse complement strand
CGCTCGGGCGCCGGCAAGACCACGAGCTCGCGGCTGTGTCTCGCCCGCGGCGGCACCGTCCTCTCCGACGATCTGAACGCCGTCCGCCTGGAGGACGGGGCCCGGCCGCGCCTGGCGTGGCTGCCGTTCGCGGGCGATCTTGGAGGCCAGGCGGGCGAACAACAGGCGGGCGGACCGGCGAGCTATCCACTGGCGGCCGTGCTCCGTCTGAAGCAGGGCACGGAGGACCGCCTGCGCCCGCTCTCGCCGGCCATCGCTCTCGCCGGCCTGGTGGCCGCCGCGCCGTTCGTCAACCACGACCCCTGGCGGCGGGAGTCCCTGCTCTCCGCCCTCGAGCGGCTGGCCCGCTCCGTGCCGGCCTACGAGCTGGTGTTTTCCCTCGACGGGGAGGTGTGGGATATACTTAGGTCGATTCCCATATGAACGCCATCGCCCTTTCGACCGTCCTCCGCCGGCGGTCCGACATCCGTTATCGCCTGATCGAAGGCGAGGCGGTGGTGTTGCGCCAGTCGGCGGCCGAGGTGCTGGTGCTCAACGGCGTCGGCGCCTCCGTGCTCGACCTTGCCGACGGCGAACGCCCGGTCGCGGCTTGGATCGAGGCGCTCGCCCGCGAGTACGACGCCGACGCGGAGACCCTGGCGCGCGACGTGCTGGCCTTCGCCGGCGAGCTTCGGAAAGCCGGCCTGCTGGAGGAGATCGCGGAAGAGGGCCGGCCGTGAGCCTCTCCCGGATCGTCGCCACCGCCTGGCGGCAGAACCTCCTGTTCTCCGTGCTGGTCGAGCTGACGTACCGCTGCAACCTCGACTGCTTCTTCTGCTACAACGATCTCGGCCTGCGCGGCGAGCCGCTGACGCGCGACCAGTACTTCCGGTTCTTCGAGGATCTCCGCGACCTCCAGGTGATGAACCTCACCCTGTCCGGCGGCGAGCCGCTGGCGCATCCCGACTTCCTGGCCCTCGGCGCCCGCGCGAAGGAGCTGGGCTTCGTGGTCCGCATCAAGTCGAACGGCCATGCCTTCCGCGGCGAGATGGCGCGGCGCATCCGCGACGAGGTCGATCCGTTCCTCGTCGAGGTGAGCCTGCACGGCGCCACGGCGGCCACGCACGACCGCCAGACGCAGGTGCCCGGCAGCTTCGAGCGCCTGATGGAGAACCTCCGGGAGATGCTCGACCTCGGCTTCCGGGTCAAGATCAACAGCACGCTCACCGCCTACAACGAGAACGAGGCCGAGGGGATGCTGGACCTGGCGGCCTCCCTGGGGCTGCCCATCCAGGTCGACCCCGAGGTCTCGCCGCGGGACGACGGCGACCGCAGCCCGCTGGTCGTGGCGCCCAGCCGCGAGGGCGTGCGCCGGCTCTTCGACCTTCAGCTGGCCCGCGCCCGCGCGGCCGGAGGAGGCCAGGTTGCCGTTGCTCGGGGCGCGGACGACGGTACGCTGCCGGCGTCGACCGACAAGCATTGCGGCGCCGGCTCGGCGGGGGTGGCCGTGGACCCGTTCGGCAACGTCTACCCCTGCGTGCAGTGGCGGCGGGCGGTGGGGAATCTTCATACCAGCTCGATCCGCGAGATCTGGGCCGGCTCCACCGGCCTGCGCGAGGTGCGGGGGCTGACGGCCGAGGCGAAGACGGTGGTGGCCGCCTACGGTCCGTCCGGGAGCTTCCTCAACTTTTGCCCGGGCTCGGCCGTGACCCGGACGGGGAACCCGCTTGCGGTGTACCCGGAAGCGGTGCTGCGGATGGAAGTGACGGACGAGGCGGTGGGGGCGGGCGAGACGGCCGGAACCGTCGAAACAGCCGGAACGGTGGGGAGGAGAAACCTCCTCCCCATCATCCAGTAGATCCCTTCAGGACGAAATCGGACCCTGGGAGCAGAAGGCCACGCTGCCTTTGGCGGGAGGCGTCGGCGCGCACACCGCGGCCATGGCCTCCAGCGGCTCCCGGTACAGGATCCGAGGCGGTGCATAGGACCGCTTGACGGCGCCGGCAAGACTTCCGGCGCCGGATGAATCGTTGTCCCCGGACTCTCGGGGTTCCATGACGCGCCCCTCCTGGCTACTCAACGTCGACACCGCCCCCGCCCTCGGCCACCGGAGCAGGTCCCCTGCGCACGAGAAGCGACGGATCCCCGAGCAAGTTATAGATATCCAGCATCCGACTGTCCCCTCCAAGTCCGCCGAACTCGTCCAGCGAACGAACCACGATATCGCCCAGCCGCTGATCGGCGGGTGCCGATCCCAACCGGTAGAAGATCTCCGCAAGCTGCCGGGCTTCTCCATGGTAGGAGAGACCCGAAGGCCCCCAGACCGCGGCGGCCCCGCCGTTCGCACGCTTTGCCAGAAGCTCTCCCAGAGAAGGTACGCCCGGGACGGCGAAACGGTTGATCGTGCAGGTCATCGCCGTGACCACCGGCAGCCGCGGACCGTTGGTCAGGCCGGCGACATCGGCGCTGGCGAGCAGGCCGTCCGAGGACAGGCGGTCGAGACCGCCGTGCCCGAGGAAGTTCAACCAGGCCGCGCCGTCCTCGATTCCCTGGAGCAGCTCGGTGCGGGCCTGCGCCAGCGGCGTCGTCGAGAGGTAGACCGGCTTCGCCACCGAGCCCGGCGGCAGCCGCGAGGCCAGCTGGTCGCTGTCCGCCGCGAAGTCGGCGCCGCCGTCCGTGTAGTCGGCCAGCATCAGGGCGTTCGCCGCCCAGGCCGGAGTGCCCGAGGCTTCATAGGCCACGATCTTGTCGACGTAGGCGTTCAGCTCCGACGGGGTGACCACCGGAATGCGGCCGATCGCCATGTCGGGCACGCTGTCGCCGTCGATATCGGCGAAACGGTTGTCGGAGGGGAACAGCCCGCCCTCGCCCTGGATCATGATCGGCGGCATCACGGAATCGCCGTACCCCTGCAGGTTCCGGTAGTCGAGGCTGCCCTCTCCCACCAGCACCACGTAGCGCGGCGCCCTGAACCAGCCCGTGTAGGCGTGGGAGAGGAACGCCTGGAGGGCCTGCGGCGTCGCGACGCCGTCCCCGAAGCTGTCCGCCGCCTGGGTGAGGGTCACGACCTGGGCGGTGAGGCCCTGGCTCCGGCGTTGCTCCGCGAGGCGCTCGGCCGGAATCTCGAAGCCCGAGGGGGCGACGATCAGCACATCGGCCGCGAGGGAGGAATGGTGTAGATCGATCTCGCTCCACCGCCGGATGGCCGGGGGCACCTTGAGCGCACCCGGGCCGGCCGCCAGATAGCGGGCCTCCGGAGTCGGGATGAAGCTGAGCCGCCAGGTTCCGGGAGCGCCCGGATCGGCCTCGACGGCCGCGCCGGTCACCCAGAGGGGCCGCATCGGGTCCGTGACGTCCAGGAGCCGGACGGCCGGGCTGGAGAAGCCGGTGACCGTCACCGTGGAGCTTCCGCCGTCCGTGAAGGTCAGCCCGTCCGCCGCCGCCGCGAAATCGCGGGGGTAGCCGAGCTCGAAGCCGTCCACGTAGAGGATGCTGTACGGGGCGCCGTTGCCGATCGTGGCCGTGACCTGCACCTGGTTGCCCGTCGGCAGGAGCACTCCGGCGGGGATCGGGAACGTGCCCTGCCGCGGGGCGATGGTCTGCCACTCCATCTCGCCTACGGCCGTGCCGTTCACGGCCACGGCGGCGTGATGCTCGCCCGCGGTGGCGGTGTCGGACGCGCCCTGGAGATTGAGGGTGATCGAGCCGGCGCCGCCGCTGCTGGCGAGACCGGGGGCGTCGGCGCTGTAGGTTTTGTGACCGTAGGTCGCGTCGCCGGCCACCAGGAAGTCCCAGTACCAGTAGTCGGACTCGGGGTCCGGCGAGATGGCGGTGGCCGGGAAGGCGTTCACCTCGGACGGCAGCGCCGCGGGGAATGAAGCGCCCGCCGGCACGGCCGTGGCGGGCTTGCCGGCAGCCGTCAGCATGGTCAGCCCGCCGGAGCCGTTCGACTGCCGGAGGCGGTAGACCGCGTCGCGCGTGTAGAGGCTGTCCGCGGCCTCGCCGTAGAAGTAGAGCCCCTTGGCCGTCTTGTTGCCCGGGGGAACGAAGTCGGGATACCAGGCCACGGGCATGCCGTCGCGAGTCAGGAGGAGCTTGCCCTTGGGCAGCAGCCGCTCCATCTCGGCCGCGGTGACGCCGAACTTCGAGGACAGAACCGTGGACGAAAGGTAGTACAGGCCGGTCTCGCGGATGGCGATGTGGAGGCTGTCCGCAGGGCCGCGGATGCCGGGCGCCACGGCCTGGCGCATCGCGCCGCCGTCGGAGTCCGGGACGGCCGGGGCGCCCGTGCGCCGGATCGCCTCGTGCGGCTCGCGCTCGAACGTCTCCACGGCGGCCCGGGCGCCTTCCGGGCGCTCCCAGGAGGGGAGCCCGGTGAAGGGTCCGAAGCTCTTGCGGCCGCCGCCGACCTCGACCTCCTCCAGGAGGTAGGTCTGAGAGGATCTCGGCGAGGCCCCGTCATCCACGAAGCGGTAGGTGCCGCCCTGGTCGGCGTGGATCAGGCCGGGTAGCAAGCTCTCGCTGACGCGGACGAAGCTCTTCGTGGCCGCGTCCCAGCGCGACAGGTAGAACCCGGCGGTGCCGGCCTCGGAAGCGGTCGTCCACTCGACGAGCACGCCGCCGTCCTCGTTCGCCCGCGTCTTGAAGGAGGAGACCACGGCCTGGGTGAGCAGCCCCTGGGTCACCGCCAGCTCGCAGAGCGGGCCGGCGAGGAACGTGGAGCGCGTCTGCGTGGTGTTGCCGGTTTCGTCCACGAACTGGGCGCGGGTGCCGTTGCCGGAAGCGGGAGTCGCGGTCACGGGAAGCCGCTGGCCCGCCGAGGTCGGCGTCACCCGGACCTGATACGCCAGAAGCTCCGTGGAGCCGGCGGTCACCGTGCCGGGGTTCCAGGTGATGTTGCCGGTGCCGCCGATGACCGGCTGGGCGGTGATCGTGCCCTGGCTGACCTGGGCGACGCCGCCATAGGTGACGCCGGCGCCGGGAACGTTGGCTGTCACCAGGTTTGTGGCGGAGAACGTGACCGAGTACGGGGTGGGATTCACCAGCCGCACCGTTACCGTGTAGCCGCTGATCTGCCCCACCTGCGGCGGGTTCGGCCCGAGCGTCGACCAGCGCACCTGCTGCTCCAGGTAGGGCTTCACCGGGGCGGCGTTGGCGTCGGTCGGCAGGTAGACCCGGTAGGTGTTCGCCATCGGGTTGGTCGCCGGCGGGTTCGCCGCGGCCAGCGTGTTGCTCATGTAGAACGTCGTGTAGTTGCCGTTCGGCGTTCCGCCCACCAGGTAGGACGAGATGCCGACCGTCCCGCTCCAGATCCCGTAGTCGACCGCGTCGGTGTCCGACGTCCAGCCGGAGAACGTGTCGCGGCTCCAGACATCGTCGGCCGAGAGCACCGTGCTGTCGTAGTTCTGGGTGAAGGTGCCCAGGCGGCTCGTGAAGGACAGCGAGCCTGTGTTTCCCCGGTTGCTGTCGTAGTCGAATTCGTTCGCGGCCGAGGTGCAGGTCGCCGTGATGTAGGGGTAGACGCTGTAGCTGCGGGAGTTGGTGCCCGAGGCCGGCGGATTGATGCCGAACTGGTTGAACGTATCGAAGTAGGTGTTCAGCTCCGTGCCGCCGGCGCCGGAGGTGCCGTCGTGAACGCGGATGCCGAGACCGTTGATGTCGTCCCCGGCGTTCATGGCCACCCGCAGCTCCCAGTGGCCGGCCGTCACGGGGCCGTCCGAGATCACCACGTTGTCGACAAAGAAGTATTCCGTGCCGGTCAGGTTGCCATCCAGCCCGACGATGAATCGAATCCGTGTGTTGGTCGCAATGAAGCTCGAGATGTCGAAGCTGGCGCTGACCGTGGAGTCGTTGAGGTACGTATTCAGGCTGGTCCAGTTCGCGCCGCCATCGGGAGACACCTGAACCGTGAGCCGGTCGTTGTCTTCCAGGTTGCCCGAGGTGGTCAGGTCGAAGTTGAGGAACGCCATTCCCATGTCCAGGCCGCCGGTAGATAGATTGGCCTGTCTCTCGAGGCTGGGCAGACCGGTGGCGCCGGCATCCTGAATGCGAAGCTGGTTGGTGATGACCTGGACCGAGCCTGCCGCTGCCCCGGCGCCCAGGCTGTCATTCTCGATCCAGGCGGCAGCCCAGTTGTTGGTGCCCGTGTTGTTGGTGAAGGCGGCGGTGTTGAAGTTATCGGCCACCGTTCTGCCGGTGCCGCTGTAGAAGGTCAACCAGGTATTGTCCGAGCCGGCGGGCAGGGTCAGGCTGCCGGTATTGAACCGGGTGGTCCGCGCGGTGCCGCCGGGATCGATGATGCTGTACGTGGCCGTCGTGTTGTAGGCCCCGCCGCGGTCCCGGTCGCGTCCCGCCGTGTCCTCCGTGGCACCGCCGAGACCGATATCGGCGTCGAAGAGGTCAACATCAAGCCGGCTGAGGCCTGCGGGAACCTCGATCCAGTACCGGTAGAAGGTGTTCATCCCGCCCGTGTCGGTGACGTAGTCACCATTGCCCGTGCCGGCGGTATTCCCCTGAGGCGTGTAGAGAGACGTGGAACCCGTGGTGGCAGCCGATGCAAAGCCTGAAGGAATCAGGAGGGTGGCAGTCGTGAGAACGGCGAAGCGCAGGCGTCGGGCGACACTGAAACTATATGGGCTCATACATAACCCTCAAACCCGAGATGAAAGAGTGACATTCTCTAGTATTGCCCGGGATTGCTCTGCGTGTCAAGTTTCTGAGCAGCCTGTTCAGATACTTCACACTCCGCTACTTCACACCCCGCGCGAGGTCAGCACGATCTTGACCGTCCGCAGCAGGATGGAGAGATCCAGCCAGAGCGAGCGGTTGGCCATGTACGCCAGCTCGTAGCGCAGCTTGTTCTGCGGGGTGGAGTGGTAGTCGCCGTTCACCTGGGCGAGCCCGGTCAGGCCGGGCGCGACCGAAAAGCGCTCCGCGTAGCCCGGCACTTCCTGAAGATATCTCTGGACGAATCCTGGACGCTCGGGCCGGGGGCCGACCAGGCTCATGCTGCCTTCGAGGACGTTCAGGAGCTGGGGGATCTCGTCCAGCCGGAAACGGCGGAGGAACGCGCCGATGCGCGTCAGCCGCGGGTCGCCCGGCTGGGCGAGCACCTCCCCGGACTCGGCTTCGGCGTCCACCTGCATGGTGCGGAGCTTGAGGAGGGTGAACAGCCGCTGGCCGTGGCCCACCCGGATCTGGCGGTAGAGGATCGGCCCCGGCGACGTGGCGGCGACCGCGACCGCGCAGGCGGCGAGCACCGGCAACGACAGGATCAGCAGGATCAACCCGCCGACGATGTCGAGCATTCGCTTCAGCGGCCAGCTGATCCGCCATTCCGAATCCCGCACCACCTCGACCAGGGGGAGGTCGTGGACCCAGCGGTAGCGCATGCGGCCGATCAGGCTCTCGAACGGACCCGGCAGGAGAAGGACGTTGGTGTGGGCCGGGCGGCTGCCGGCCAGCCGGTCGAGGAGCCGGCTCTGCCAGGAGTCGTCGCTGCCGGCGAGGATGATGTCCTCCACCACGCCGCTGGCGAGCAGCTCCGGCAGGTCGTCGGCGGTTCCCAGGCAGGGCCCGAGGCGCGGGTCGGCTCCGGACGGCGGCGGCTCCTCGCCGGGGCGCGGCACGAATCCGGCCACGCGCAGGCCGTGCCAGGGATGGAGATGAAGGGCCTCGGCGATCTCCAGCGCCGCGTCGCCGCAGCCGACGATGGCGACCCGCCGTTCCCCGGCGCCGCCGGCACGGTCGATGAGCAGCCTCCAGGCGAGCAGCAGGAAGAAGCCCAGGATGAGATGAAGGAGAAGGACGGAGCGCGGGAAGGCCCGGTTGGCCAGGAAGTAGTACCCCATCAGGCCGAGCCCCTGGACGCCCACGGCCGCGGCGAGCCGGCGGGCCGTCTCGGAGAGGTTGCGCGGCCGCGGCAGGTCGTAGAAGCCGAAGAAGTAGAGGGCGCCGAGCTGGGTCGCCAGCACCGGAATCCACTCCTCGAAGAGCGCCAGGAGGCGATCCTCCGGCAGCAGGCTCTTCGTGAAGGGCAGGGGCAGGTGGATGCGGACCACGACGGCGGCGGCGAACGCGAGCAGGCCCATCGACGCGTCCCCGAACAGGTGCAGCGCCCTCCGGGGGTTTCGTTCGCCGCGCCAGGCACTCATGCGGCGGACTCTATCCCGTTTGATCCCATTCTCCCCTCCCCGACCCTCCCCTCGCGCGGCGAGGGGAGGGAGCCGATTGATCCCATTCTCCCCTCCCCAACCCTCCCCTCGCGTGGCGAGGGGAGGGAGCTCCCTCATCAAACCTTGACCGTGCTTCGGCGGGCGGATAGGCTGCATCCCGCTTCTTAAAGACGAATCATGAAAGTCATCGAGCATCTGGCCCGCGCCGACCGGCCCCTCATCAGCTTCGAGATCATCCCTCCCATGCGCGGCGGGGATATCAAAGGCCTGCTCGGCCTGATCGACGAGCTGGTCAAGCACCGCCCCCCGTTCATCGACATCACGAGCCACGCGGCCGAGGTGATGTACGACGAGACCCCGTCCGGCATCCAGCGGCGGGTCAAGCGCAAGCGGCCCGGCACGCTCGGCGTCTGCGCACTGATCCAGAACAAGTACCAGATCGACGCCGTCCCCCACATCCTCTGCCGCGGCTTCACCCGCGAGGAGACCGAGGACTTCCTGATCGAGCTGAAGTATCTCGGCATCGACAACGTCCTGGCCGTCCGGGGCGACGACAGCGGCTTCCAGAAGCCCCTCCAGTACGGCCGCAGCGCCAACCTGTACGCCTGCGACCTGGTCGGGCAGATCGCGGCCATGAACCACGGCAAGTACCTGGAGCAGGATCTGCTGGACGCCGAGCGGACGGATTTCTGCGTCGGCGTCGGCGGCTATCCGGAGAAGCACTTCGAAGCGCCGAACCTCCGGCTGGACGCGCGCCACGTCAAGGACAAGATCGAGGCCGGCGCCGACTACGTCGTGACCCAGATGTTCTTCGACAACAAGCACTACTTCCGCTACCTGGATGTCTGCCGGGAAGAAGGCGTCACGGCGCCGGTCATCCCCGGCCTGAAGATCCTGACCTCCCAGAAGCAGCTCAATTCGATCCCGAAGAACTTCTTCGTGGAGATCCCCGACGAGCTGGCCGACGGCATCCTCTCGGCGAAGCCCGAGCACGCGCTCGACGTCGGCGTCGAGTGGGCGTTCCATCAGAGCGAGGAGCTGCTCGCCAAGGGCGTGCCGTCGCTCCACTTCTACGTCATGCAGAGCGCCGTGGCGATCAAGAAGCTGCTGGAGAAGCTCAAGCTCTAGGTTTCGTCCATGAAAGGCCTCCGGCCATGAAAAGCCTGTGGAACGACGATGAGGCCGCGGGCTACCAGGGGGATCTGCGCCTGAGGGTGTACACCTCCCGGCTGCTCGGGCGCGACAGGTCTCTGGTGCTGCACGGCGGCGGCAACACCTCGGTCAAGATCCGCGAGCGCGACCTGTTCGGCGGCGAGGAGGACATCCTCTACGTCAAGGGGAGCGGCTGGGATCTGGAGACGATCGAGGAGGCCGGGTTCTCGCCCGTGCGCCTGGCCCCGGCGGTGCGGCTGGCCTCGCTGGCCGAGCTGTCCGATCCGCAGATGGTCAACGAGCTGGTCACCCACATGACGCGCTCGTCCGCGCCGGTGCCCTCGGTCGAAACCATCCTGCACGCCGCCCTGCCGCACCGGTTCGTGGACCACACGCACGCCGACGCCGTGGTGACCGTCACCAACACGCCGGGCGGCGAGGACCGCGTGCGCGAGATCTACGGCGGCTCGGTGGTGGTGATCCCCTACGTGATGCCGGGCTTCGACCTCGCCCGCCTCTGCGCCGAGCGCTTCGCCGCCGAAGCCGGGCCGGAGACGCTCGGCATGGTGCTGCTCCAGCACGGCATCTTCACGTTCGGGGAGACGGCCCGCGAATCCTACGAGCGCATGATCGACCTCGTCGGGCTCGCCGAGCAGTACCTGGAGCGGCAGGGCGCGTGGAGCCTGGGGCCGTGGCCCGAGGCCGCCGGTCCGGCTCCTGACATGCTGCCCGACATGCTGGAAACCGCGCGCCTGCGCCGCGCGATCTCCACGGCCGCCGGAGCGCCCATGGTGCTCGCCTCGCGCACCACGCCGCGCACGCTCGCCTTCGCCCGCCGCGCGGATGTCGCCACGCTCTCGCAACAGGGCCCGGCCACGCCGGACCACGTCATCCGCACCAAGTCGATCCCGATGCTCGGCCGGGATGTCCGCGGCGTCGGCGCCTTCGTCGAGGCCTACCGCGCGTACTTCCAGAGGGAAAGTGCTGATCGCCAGGGGCCGAAGGCGAAAGATCAGAAAACGATCCTGGATCCGGCGCCGCGCGTGGTCGTCGATCCCGTCCTCGGTCTCGCCGCCGCGGGGCGCACCGCGAAGGATGCCGCGATCTCGATCGAGATCTACGAGCACACCATGGACATCCTCGAGCGCGCCGCCGTGCTCGGAGGCTACCGGGCGCTGCCGCCGAACGACCTGTTCGACATGGAGTACTGGGATCTCGAGCAGGCCAAGCTCAAGAAGGGCGGCAAGCCGCCGGCCCTCACCGGCGAGGTGGCGCTCGTCACCGGCGCCGCCTCCGGCATCGGCCGGGCCTGCGTGGAGTCGCTCCTGGCGCGCGGCGCGGCCGTGGTCGGGCTCGACCTGAACCCCGCCATCGCGGCGCTGCCCGGGCTGTCGGGCCGTCCGGACTTCCGGGGCGTGGTCTGCGACGTCACGAAGGAGGACGCCGTGCGCCGCGCCGTGGCCGCCGGGGTGGAAGCCTTCGGCGGCGTCGACATGCTGATCCTCAACGCCGGCATCTTCCCCGAGAGCCGGCGGATCGCCGACCTGCCGCTCGACGAGTGGCGGCGGGTGATGTCGATCAACGTGGACTCGAACGTGATGCTCCTGCGCGAGTGCCACCCGCTCCTGGCGCTGGCGCCGCAAGGCGGCCGGGTGGTGGTGGTGGGCTCGAAGAACGTACCCGCACCCGGCCCCGGCGTGGCCGCCTACTCCGCGTCGAAAGCCGCGCTCAACCAGCTCGCCCGGGTGGCGGCGCTGGAGTGGGGGAGGGACGGCATCCGGATCAACGTGATCCATCCGAACGCGGTCTTCGACACCGGGATCTGGAGCGAGGAGCGCCTCGCCTCCCGCGCCGGAGCCTATGGGATGGACGTCGACGCCTACCGGAAGAACAACGTCCTGGGCGTGGAGGTCACGAGCCGCGACGTGGCCGAGCTGGCGGCCGAGATGTGCGGCCCGCTGTTCGCGAAGACGACCGGCGCCCAGGTGCCGGTGGACGGCGGCAACGAGCGGGTGATCTGACCGGCCGGCCCGGAGCTCGCCCCGCGCCTCGTTTCCCTGGACCGCGAAACTGAGCAACAATAGGCGCCACAACACAGGCCGCTATCCACTGATGAAGTGGCGGATGACGAGGAGGCCCGAGAGGCTCGAATGAAGAACTTCAATCTGGACGCGATCCTCGAAGCCATGCTCAAGGTTTCGGACCGGGTGTCCGACCTCAACTTCTCGGTCGGCCGGCCGCCCCAGGTCGAGATCGACGGGCAGCTCGTCGGCGTCAATTTCACCGGCTTCCCCCGGCTGACCCCCTTCCAGACCGAGATCATCTCGCTCCAGATGCTGCGCGGCGACCGCGATCTCACCCGGACGCTGCTGCAGAACGGCTCGGTCGACCTCTCCTATTCGATCCCGGGCAAGACCCGCTTCCGGGTCAACGTCTTCTCCCAGCGCGGCACCTACGCCATCGTGCTCCGGGTCATCCCCGAAGGCATCCCGACGCTGGAGAAGCTCGGCATGCCGGCCGAGCTGCTCAACGTCGGCAAGCTCAAGAACGGCATCGTCCTGGTCACCGGCCCCACCGGCTCGGGCAAGTCCACGACGCTCGCGGCGATCATCAACCAGATCAACCAGGAGCAGGCGTACCACATCATCACGATCGAGGACCCGGTCGAGTACATGCACCGGCACGTCAAGTCGACCGTGAACCAGCGCGAGGTCGGCTCGGACACCAAGTCCTTCGCCCTCGCCCTGCGCGCCGCCCTGCGCCAGGCGCCCAAGGTGATCCTGATCGGCGAGATGCGCGACCTGGAGACCATGGAGACCGCCATGGAGGCGGCCGAGACCGGCCACCTCGTGCTCTCGACCCTGCACACGATCGACGCGGCGAAGACCATCGACCGCATCATCGGCGTCTTCCCCAAGGACCAGGAGGCCCAGGTCCGCACCCGCTTCGCGCAGTCGTTCCGCTACGTGATCTCGCAGCGCCTGGTGCCGCGGGCCGGCGCCGGCCGCATCGCCGTGCTGGAGATCCTCAAGTCGACGAACCGCACGCGCGACTACATCTTCAAGGGAGAGGCCGACGGCCGCTCGCTCCTCGACGCCATGCACGACGGCGGCATCGACGGCATGCAGACGTTCGACGACGAGCTCGAGAAGCTCTGGGAACGGAAGCTGATCACCAAGGACACGGCCATGGCCTATGCCACCAACCCCACGAACCTGGCGCTCCGGCTCGGGGACGGGACCGCGGACTCTCCCCCGAGCGGAGCGTCCGGCGGCGACGGCGAATCCCTGCTCTCGTTGTTGGAGGATTGATGATCCGGATTCACTGCAACACCTGTCACCGGCCGATCCTGGTGGACGAGACGAAGCTCCCCATGCGGGAGGTCACGTTTCCCTGTCCGGCCTGCAAGTCCACCCTGACCGTGGACCGGCGGACCGCGACGCCGGCCACCGCTCCGGCTCCGAGCCCCGTCCCCGCCTCGCCGGTCCCGCCGGCCGCCCCGCCCCAGGCGGCGCCGGCCACGCCGCTCGGCCCGCAGGCCGCGGTGCCGCCGCCCGACGAGTCCGAGGCGATCCTGGAGGACGACCTCGCGGCCAAGGCGCTGATCGTCGGCACCGACAGCCCCGCGGCGCGCCAGGCCGCCGAGGCCCTGGGCTTCTCGCCCGTCCACCTGGCGACGGTCGAGGCCTGCCGCGACTTCTTTCTGCAGGAGTATCCGCCGGTGGTCTTCCTCTGCCCGGGCACCGTCACCCGGCCGCCGCTCGAAGAGATGGCGCCGATCACCAACATCGGCCCGGCCGACCGCCGCCGCAGCTTCTTCATCCTGCTCGCCGACGGCCTGCGCACGCTCGACGGCAACGCCGCGTTCTTCTACAACGTGAACATGGTGGTGGCGAACAAGGACGTGGGCTCGATCGGCCAGATCTACCGCGACGCCGAGGCTCATCACCGCCGGCTGTACTCCAGCTTCTGGGCCGTGCAGCGGGAGAGCCTGTCATGACGCGCGCGCTCCAGCTCGGCTCGACGATCCTGCTTTTCGCGGCGGCCGTGCTCTGGGTGCCGTCGACCGTCCTGGGCGCGGAGCCCGCGGAGACGGTCGAGTCGGCGGTGCGCGACGCCGACTCTCGGCGGATCGAGGCCATGGTCCAGGGGGATGCGAAGGCGCTCGCTCTTCTGCTCGCTCCGGACCTGACCTACACCCACAGCTCGGGCGAGGTGGAGAGCCGCGAGCACTTCCTCGAGACGATCTCCTCCGGCCGCCTGGACTACGTGTCGGTGGTGCCGTCCGGCATGCAGGTCCGGGCGCTGGGAGACCGGGCCGCGGTGGTCACCGGCCGCGCCGACGTGAAGCTCCTCGCGCAAGGCGGCAAGGAAAACGCGCTGGCTCTGCGCTTCACCTCGGTCTGGCTCAAGAACGAGACCGGGTGGCAGATGGTCGCCTGGCAGTCGACCCGGTTGCCCTGACCCCACCGTGCGGCCCGACATCCTTCCGCATCTCTGGACGCTGAGCCCCCGGCTGGCCCACGCCTTCCGGCCCCGGCTCGCCCCGGAATCGCGTTCGTGGGAGACGATGGTGGACGACCCCGCCGTCGGCCCGGTCCGCCTCACCGGCCGTATGCGCGAGCATCCCGGAGACGAGCTGCTGCTCCTGGTCCACGGCCTGGGCGGCTCCGTCAGCAGCCACTACATGGTGCGCGGCGCGGACGCCGCGGACGCGGCCGGTCTCTCCTGCCTGCGGATGAGCCTGCGCGGCGCGGACCGCCTGGGCGAGGACTACTACCACGCCGGCCAGACCGAGGATCTCCACGCCGCGCTCGCGAGCCCGGACCTGGCCCGCTTCCGCACGATCTACGTGGTTGGCTACTCGCTCGGGGGCAACGTGACGCTGCGCCTCGGCGCCGAGCCTCTCGATCCCCGGGTGAAGGCCGTGGCCGCGGTCTGCTCACCGATCGACCTCGCCCTGTCGGAGGCGGAGATCGACAGCCCCGGCGTCGGCCTCTACCGCTGGTATCTCCTGAGAAGCCTGGCGGATCTCTACCGCGCCGTGGCCGCGCGGGCCGCCGCCGTGGGCCGGCCGGTGCCGTTCCCGGTGGAGCGCCTCGCCGAGCTGCGCCGCATCCGCGACTGGGACGAGCGGGTCGTGGCGCCCCGCTACGGCTTCCGGGACGCGCCCGACTACTACGCCCGGGCGAGCGCCGGCCCGGTGCTCCCGAACCTCCGCATTCCCGCGCTCCTGCTCAACTCGGAAGGAGACCCGATGGTCCCCTCGCGGTCGGTCCGCCCGGCCCTGGCCGGCGCCTCGCCGCTCCTGCGGGTCGCCTGGGTCCGCGGCGGCCACGTCGGCTTCCCGGCCGGTGTGAGCTGCGGGCTCGCCGAGGGCGTCGGCGTGGACGCGCAGGTCATCACCTGGCTCCGGGCAGCCGGCTCCGCGATCGCTTGAACCGCCGCGCAAGCGCGGTGAATGACACCCCGGCGCTGGGAGGTCATTCCCTACATCTCCTGGATCACCGCCACCGAGCTGTACATTGAAGCGCCCTTTGGCGCTTCAATGTACAGCTACGCATCCTCAATGTACAGCGTCCTGTATGTTGAAGCGCTCTCTCCATCCTCAATGTACAGCGACGTATACTCAATATCCGGTTTGGGCGCTTCAATAGCGCCCAGGTAGGGCGGAACCGCCGTCCTCCTATCCTCAATTCACAGAGACTTCTATGTTGAAGATACCGGGAAGACTTCAACGTAGAGCAAGTAGTGCTCAATGTGCGAGAGGGGCGCTTCAACGTACTGCCGGGTGTGGATTGCGGCGTTGCGGGCCTGGGCTGAGGCGCACACGGATACAATGACGCCGATGCGCTTCTTCAACACCGCTGGTCCCTGCGATCCATCCCGGCACTACATGCTGCCGCCCGAGCGTCGACTCCCTGGCGTCCGGGATCTGATCGACCGGCATTT
This sequence comes from Holophagales bacterium, assembly GCA_031390755.1. Taxonomy (GTDB): domain Bacteria; phylum Acidobacteriota; class Thermoanaerobaculia; order Multivoradales; family UBA5704; genus DATMER01. The sequence continues at coordinate 50,151 of JANMTS010000060.1, read as the reverse complement.
CTACTTCGTGCTCCACGCTCCGCGCCAGACGGGCAAGACCACGTGCTGCGAGGCGCTCGCGCACCATCTGACGGCCGAGGGCCGGTATGTGGCGCTCCACGCCACCTGCGAAAAGGGGCAGCCTGCCGGTGGTGACATCGACCGGGGAGTGAGGGCCGTGCTTCGCGACATCGAGCGCGCGGCGCAGGTGCTGCCGGCCGAGATGCGGCCCGTGCCCGTGGGGGAGCTCGCGGGAATCGAGGCGGAGAGCTTGTTGGACGCCTACCTCGCCGCCTGGAGCGAGCGCTCCTCGCGTCCCGTGGTTCTCTTCCTGGACGAAATCGACGCTTTGTACGACGAGACGCTCCTGTCAGTGCTGCGGCAGCTCCGGGCCGGCTACACGCACCGTCCCCGGCGCTTTCCCCAGTCGGTCGCGCTGATCGGCCTGCGGGACGTCCGGGACTACCGTGCCAGCCTGCGCCCGGATACGGACAGCCTGGGAACGTCTTCCCCGTTCAACATCAAGGTCGAGTCTCTGACTCTGCGGAACTTCACCGCGGGGGAGATTCAAGAGCTCTACGACCAGCACACCGCGGAGACGGGGCAGGCCTTCACCGAGGAAGCGAAGGCCCTGGCCTGGGATCTCACCCGCGGGCAACCCTGGCTGGTCAACGCCCTGGCCCGCCAGGCGGTCGAGACCCTGGTGACCGACCTGACGCTGCCGATCGAGGCGGCGCATGTGGAAAAGGCCAAGGAGCTGCTGATCGCGCGGCGCGACACCCACCTCGATTCCCTGGTGGATCGCCTGCGGGAGCCGCGGGTCCGGCGCATCATCGAGCCCATCCTGGCCGGCGAGCTTCTGTCGCCGGATGTGCTCGACGACGACGTGCAGTTTGTCGAGGATCTCGGCCTGGTCGCGCGTTCCGCCGGTCTGGAGATCGCCAATCCGATCTACCGGGAGATCATCCCCCGGGCACTGACGGCGGTGGTGCAGCGCTCGCTTCCGCTGCCGCAGGTCGCTTTTGTCGGCGCGGACGGCAGGCTCCTGCGGGATGTGCTGCTCGACGAGTTCCGCACGTTCTGGTGCCAGCACGCCGAGTTCTTTCTGGAGCGTCAGCCCTACGCGGAAGCCGCTGCCCAACTCGTCTTCATGGCCTACCTGCAGCGGGTGGTCAACGGTGGGGGGTTCATCGACCGCGAATATGCGGTGGGGAGCGGACGCATCGATCTGTGCGTGCGCTGGCCGCATTCAGGGGGAGCTGAGCGTTGGGCTCTGGAGCTCAAGGTCTGGAGGGATGGCAGGCCCGATCCTCTGTCGGAAGGCCTGGAACAATTGAGCGCCTACCTCGATCGGCTTGGACTCGATCAGGGAGCGCTCGTGCTCTTCGATGGCCGGTCGCAGGCTCCGCCCTTGCCTGAGCGCTGCTCGCGCAGGGAAATCGAGCACCGGGGTCGGCGGATCGAAGTGGTGAAGCTGTGAGGGGCCGGCCTCTGTCCTCGCCTGCGAGGAACTGAACCACTCGGAAGGAAGCGGCGATCAACGAGGCTCTTCAGTTCCTGTGGTGGATCACCCGGAACGAGATTGCGCGCGTCGGGCCTGACCCCTCTCGCATTCTAATTGTCGCCAAACACGGCGCCAGCGTGAAGGAACGACGTGTAAAAGGCTGAACATACGCGCGCCCCCCTCCTCACCCACAATACCCAACAAGATCAAAAGACGGTGCACTATGAATGCGGGCTGGATTTGTTTTCGAGAAGAAGTATCGCGGACTCAAATGCTCCAGAACTTTTTCCTCGCCGAGCCGATACTCGGCTGAATCCCACGTCCCTGGATACTCCATGAGGCGAAGCAAGATGCCATCGTCGATTGCTCGAACTGTTTCCGCCGGTGCGCTTAAGATTTGTTCTCGACCGATGTGATCAACATAAGGTTTCCCGAAGAAATTAAGCCAATAGAGGCCCGGAAGAGCACGAGCAACGTTGACCCCAACGGCACGAACGCCGTCGCTGCGGTCGATGTTCTTCGCCTCGTACTCTTGAGTAGAACTTGCTCGCCCATACCAAGGCGATACTGCCGCGCAGAGTTCCTCGAACACCGATCCCGCCCACTTAACCGAATTGATGCTTCCAATCTTTTGCTTCCGAATCTGAAGAGCAATACGGTTGCCCCAGAGCCAATTGTCACCCACTCGAAAGAAGGTCTTCTCGTCGACACTCATAATCACTGCCAGGCCTTGTGTTGCTCCACGAAACTCTACGAGCCCGGTCAGTCTTGATCCCGTATTAGCCGCTGCTTCCTCGATCTCTCTTTTTGTCAGATCGAAAAGAGATCTGTCGGCGCCAAGATCAAGGTTCTTGTCGCCGTGCTCTGGAGGCCAGAGGCGCATCACGGGAACCCATCCCACAGCATACCGGAGAAGAATCTCTTGTACCTTGCCGATTAGCTCCTCGTCCAACAGGCACCTCCCGAGGCAAACTTCCAAATCGATGGAGACCACGGACTTTCTGTTCATCGCTTGGGTATCCCTTTGAGCACTACCAAGCCAGTCGCAACGGCGTCGGCAATCACTCCTCTGGAGGGTATGGAGGCGTCGCTGTAAATTTCAATCACAAGGCTTTTGGAACGTGCGTAAGCGATCAGATCTCTGATTTGCCGACGACCCTGGAGTCTTTTTACATCTTTGACCTCGATAATGGAACCGCGCTGAATAATTGAACCTTCGAGGCCAAAAATCTTGAGGTCTGGAAACCTTACCCTGCCTGGCCCACTTCCGGGGATTGTATCTCTGCCAGTGCCAACATTCAATGGAACACCCGTGGCGTTCGATACCGCCTCTTCTGCTGGTCTACCTGAGAGAGCTGTCGTTCTACCAGGCTGTTTACTTTTTCTTGCGCCGCGTTTGCGCCGCCCGGGACTAGCGACGTAATCGTAATCCCAGCTCTCGCCACTATCTACCACTGCGAGCGACTTAAAGACGGGGTGCCCGGCTTGCACCTTTGCGGCGACCCTTTCAGCTTGATCCTGAGTGATACCGGTCTCGGGGTAATGTGCTTCCTCTACGTCGATCGCCGCCAACCCCGCTGCCACCTTCGCGTCGTGCTCCAGATCCCCGGTCTCCGGGACAGGCTTTTCCTCCTTCTTCTTTCCGCCGCTGAAGAGGCCGCCCACGGCCGTGGCGGTCTTGACCGCCTGGTGGATGACCGCGTCGACGGCCTTGTTGATGGGAGCCTGGATGGCCTGGATGACCTCGCGGATCTTGTCGGAGATTCCTCCCAGGCCGAGCAGGCTCGCGAGGAAGCCGATGACGACCGGGATGGTCTTGGCTAGCGCTTTCTCCACCGCCGCCGCAGCCTCGGCGATGGCGCCGGAGGCGATGGCTGCGATCGAGTCGAGGATCGAGGAGACCAGGGCCATGACCTGCGCGGCGCGCGTGACGAAGAACATCACGATGTCGTAGATCGCCTTGCAGGCCTTGATGAACGCCGCGACCGGATTGAGCAGGCTCAGGAGCCAGGTGATGCCGGCCTTGATGACGCTTTCCATGAGGAAGGACTTGAGGCCTTCCAGCACGGTCTCCTTGATCTCGGCGAGCTTGTCCTGGATGAAGCGCCACAGGCCTGCCGGCCCCTCGGTGACGAGGATCTTGAAGACCTCGGCGGTCTTCTCCAGGGCGCTCACGACGGGCTCGCCGACGATGGCCACCGCGCGTGCCCGAATCTTGACGTAGGTGAGGCCGAGCACCTGGAGGATGAGGCCCAGGATGCCCTTGAGGTCGAAGCTCTCGGGAATCTGGAGGCCGGCTTCTCCCAGGGCGCCGAAGAGCCATTCGAGGACGCCTTTCTTGAGGTGCTCGCCGAGGTTGGAGACGAAGCCCGAGAGGCCGAGCCGGACGCCGTCCACCAGGTGGCCCAGGAAGCCGATGGGATCCTGGAGGATGGTGCCGATGACACCGGCCGCCCGCGCCAGGACCGAGAACAGCATCTCCTTGAGCTCGGCGAGAGTGCGCAGGACGCCGCCGAGAGCCTCGCCGGCCTTGTCCGCGAGGCCGCGGTCGGCCTCCTTCATCTCCGTGACGCGGGCGTCGACCTGCTGCAGGTTTTCGGCGTACTTGCGGGCGAGATCCTCGACGAGCTGGCCCTGCTTGTCGGCGACGCTCTGCTCCAGCGCCGCGAACCGGGCCTGGATGCCGTCGGCCGCTTCCCGGCCGACCTGCTGGAGGTCGCCGGGGAGCCCCGCGACGTAGGTCTCGGTCTGCTGCCGGCCGACGGCGATGAGCGCCTTGGCCTGGAGGAGACCGGACTCGACGGTGGTCGCGATCTCGTCGAGGGTTCCGTCCATCGTCCGGACATAGAGGTCGCGTCCCTCGACGTAGAAGGCGTTGACCTCGGAGGGCATGCCGAAGAGCTTGTCCTTTCCCCAGCGCAGCAAGCCCTTGACCCCTTTGTAGCGTTTCTCCTTGTAGGCCGCCATGCGGTGCGCGACGTGGTCTTCGAAGGCGCGGCGGGCGGCGCCGGCTCCGCGGTCGAAGATCGCCTGCACCTGCCGGTCGAGAAGAGAGAGACGGGCCTCCACCTCGCCTCTGGTGGTCTGGTACATCCCCTCGATGCGGCGCGCGACCTCGGCGCGGCGCTGCTCGTCGGCGGCCTTGGCTCCGAGCTGCCGGCCGGCGACCTGGGCGAGGAGCGTGCCGCGGGCTCCGTGCATGGCCGCCGTCCGGTCCCGGGCCGAGGTCCGCGCCTGTCCGGCGGCCACGGCGAGGGTGCCCTTTTCAGCGGCCCGGTAGGCGGCCGGAGCCTGACTGGCGTTGTCCTGGGCCTCGCGCTTCGCCTGGAGGGCGTCCTGGAAGGCAGGCTCGTTGGAGCGTTCGAGCTGGGCCTCGGTGACGCCCGCGGCGGTCATCGGCTCGTCGAGCCGCTGGCTGGAGGCGGCGAGAGGGGCTTCGATCTCGGCTTCGGATTTGGGCTTGGGAGCCGCCTGGCCGGCGGCGAGGTCCGGGGGCGGCGGGCCGGGATCGGGGGGAGCCAGGGCGGAGGCGGGCCGGGGATGGAAGCCGCCCGGGGAGGGGGTCTCGGTGGCGGCCTTCTGGATGGCACCCTGGGCCTGGTCCTTGCCTGCGGCCACCCGGGCGGTGACCGCGGTCTTGATGTCGCCGGCCTTGCCGCTCGACTTGAATTCGTCGGCCGCTTCGAGGGTCTGAGGCGTGACGGACGCGACCTTCGCGAGCAGGGCGGCCTTGAAGGCGGCCCGGTCGAAGGGGCGCGGCTGCTGGGCGTCCATCTTGCCGACCTGGGCGCCGGCCGCATGGGCGGAAGCGGCGTTGGGCGGATCGACGGCGGCGGCCTGGGCTTTCGCGGCGGCGGCGCGGGCGGGGACGTGGCTTTTCTTCTGGCGAGCGACGCCTTCGATGCGGGCCACGACAGCCTGAAAAGCCGGATCCTGCTCCGGAGAGGTCGGAGCCTGCTCACCGGCAGGCTCCGGAGCCGGTGCGGCGGCCCCGGCTTCCGGCGCTGGGGCAGGGGGGGCTCCCTCGCCAGTAGGTGGCGGGGCTGCGGATGCCGCCTCGGGCGCAGTTTTGGGAGCAATTTCGGGCGCTACCAGCGCCGGCTCTGCCGAAGCCTCCGGGACTGCCGGTGCGGCCGATCCTCCCGATTCCGCAGACACGGCCGGCGCCGCCTCGACCGCGGCCGGCTCCGGTGCCGCCGCCACCGGAGCAACCACCGGAGCGTTTGCCGGCGCGGCTGCCAGCGTGGCTGCCGGAGCGGGAGGTTCCACAGCGGCCCCGGCCGGCTCCTTCACCGGAGCGGCCTGCTTCGCCGGGGCTTCCGCTTCGGCCTCGCGGGCCGCGATCCTGGGCGTGGCTTCGGGAGAGACTTCAGGCTCCAGGGGATCGAGCCGGGATTTGCGCTCCTCCTTGCGGGCCTCGATCAGGCGGCCGACGGCGCGGTTGCCGGCGGCCTGCTGGAGGGCGAGGACCGGATGCTGGGCGCGCTTGCCCGGAGCCGGGCGGGGTCCCGGCTGGGAAGGTCCGGGCTTCGTCGGACCGGACTTCGCTGGAGCATGCCGCGCCATCGTCCCTCCAGAAGGTCAGGCCTTCCGGCTCCGCGGCTTGCGGGGCGTCCCGGCCTTGGCGGTCTTCTTGGCGGTCCTGGGCTTCGCGGCCGGTGCAGCCGGTGCGGTGGGCGCGGCGGCGGGGCCGAGGTTGGCCAGCTCCGGCGGCAGGGGGCCGGGGCCGACGAACTGGCCTTCGACGGCGATCCAGGAGACGCGGACCTTCTTCGGCTGCACGGTCTCCGAATAGATCTGGATGTAGAACGCTCCCGAGGAGTCGACGGGGATGAACGCCCGGACAAAGAGGGGCTTGGGGTCGGTGGGGAAGGTCTCGCCGAAGACGAACAGGGGCACGGTGTCGGGGGGGAGCGTCGCCAGGTTGGGCTGGACCTTGGGCGCCACCATGACGCAGAAGTTCGGGCGCAGGAATCCCGAGGAGGCGACCTTGTAGGTCGTGAGCTGGCCGGTCAGGGTGATCTCCTCGATGCCGAAGTTGACACGCCCGGGTCCCGCCGGTCCCGCAGGCCCCTGAGCGCCGGCCGGGCCGCGAGGCCCCGGAGGCCCCACCGGTCCCGGAGGTCCCTGGTTCCCCGGGCCGGAGCCTCCCGGATCGCCCTTCGGTCCCTGCGGTCCCGGATCTCCCTTGGGTCCAGGGTTCCCCTGGGCTCCCGGATCGCCCTTGGGGCCGGTGGCTCCGGTCCGCTGCTCCAGGAGGGTCAGGACGTCGAAAAGGATGTCGTTGCCGTAGACGAACTGCTGGCCCGGGAAGAGAGTGACGCTCGCGATCCGGCGGCTGTCGCCGGAGCCTTCGACGACGACGGTGGCCAGGGGAACATCCGGGTTGGCGGGCGGATCCTGGTACTCCCCCTGCTCTTCGAAGAACGCCTTGACGAGGCGGTCCGCGACCGATCCGGCGATGATCCGCAGGCTGCTGGTCAGCTCCACGGTGGGAAACCCCGGGGTGACCGCGGCGGTGATGGTGGCCGTGGTGCCGGGAGTGCCGGCCTTCACGGAATAGGTCTTGATCCGGTCGTCCTGGGTCAGCTTGAAGGTGGCCTGGGCCGGCGTCAGGCCGGTGAGCTTTTCGGTCACGTCGACGGTGGTGCCGGCCGGCACGGCAAGGCCGTTCTGGCCGAGGAGGCCCAGCCAGACGTCGGCCGTCTCCCCCGTCCTGATCCATCGCGGCGTCTTGCGGACGAGCTTCCAGGTCGGCGTTTCGACGAGGGTGACCGTGGTGCTCCAGGTGTCCGGCCGCGGCTCGACGATGCCGGTGCCGAGCTTGAGCACAAACATCTCGCGGATCCGGTTGTTCTGGCAGGTCTCGTCGCAGGTCGAATCGGGCGAGGGCACGGGCTCGCGGAGCATCTGGTCGTAGGCCAGGCGCAGGGTGTACGTCCCTGCCGCGAGCTCAGGCAGCAGCACGTTCAGGCTGCGGCTCTGGTCGGCGTCGACGACGATCTCCCGGCCCCAGGCGTCGATGGCCATGCCGCGGGTGACGCGGATGCCCAGGGGGCCGGCCGCGGCGTCGAGGCTGGTCTTGAGGCCGCGGACCACGCCGCGGCCGAGGGTGAGCCGGCTGAGCAGGCGGCGCTTCTCGTTGTGGAAGTCCTGCTCATCCTGGCAGTCGCGGCTGGTCAGCAGCTTGCCTGGGAAATAGTTGTTCTTTTCCAGGCGGAGCAGATTGCTCTCCGCGGTCGGGGTCGGGTTGGCCATCACGGTTCTCCTTCGTCGGTTGCCAGCTCGTCCGGAGGCTCGGCGCCGCCCAGGAGCGAGTCGCGCCCCAGGACGGTTCCGGTGTCGAGCCGCGCCGCGGGGAGCTTGAGATAGGTGTTGACGTCCAGGTAGGTGTGCCGGTCGAGCTGCGCCAGGGGCTCGAGGCGCCGTACGCAGGGCGAGGTGTGGGCTGGGGACTCGTCTTCCACGAGGCGGCGGATGGCGCGCAGCTCGTCGTCGCTGCTCACCTGGAAGGGCCGGAGCAGGACGGAGAAGCAGAACGGGTCCGGGCAATGGAGCCTCGCCAGCAGCGTCTTCATCTCGGGGGCTTCGGCGCACGCGAGCTGGAACGGCTCGACGATCAGCGGCCGGGCGCCGGTGAGGGTCTCGATCAGGCGCGCCAGACCCTCGCGGGTGCCCCGCAGCCGGTAGAGCTCGTGCGCGTCGCGCAGCAGGGCGCGGCGGCGCTCCTCCGGCCAGGCTTCGTCCGGGGTGAGCGCGAGCCACGAGGAGAGCCAGGGCAGGAAGCCGGAGGGGGTGGTGTCCGGATCGAACAGGTCCGGCAGGTCGTCGATCTGCCGGTCGATGCTGGTGAACAGGGTCTCGAACAGGGCCAGGAAGCGCTCCAGGAAATTGTGGCCGCTGCGGATCTCCTGGTAGACCGCGGGCAGGTGGCGCAGCAGGGACGTGCGCGGGAACCAGGCTTCGAGGCCCGGCACCTGAGGGGCATCCTGGCCCGCACCCATCAGCAGCACCCGCACGCGGAGATAGCGCGCGGGCGCCTCCCGGACGAGGGCGTCGCGGACGTTCACGAGCGGCGGGGACCAGCGGAGCCGGTCGAGGCCCACCTTGTCCCCGGCTTCCAGGAGGTCTTCGTAGATCTTCCGCTCGTCCTCGCCGCCGTCCTCCTCCGGGTCCGTGATCGCCCGCCACGAGATCTGGACCTGGCTGTGGCCGGGGATCCGGGCGCCGGGAAGGGTGAGCTTGTGCCAGAGCATGCCGGTCTCCCGGCTGTCGAGCGGCGGCGAGTAGTAGACGCCGCGCGCGCCGTCCAGGGAGTCGCGCTGGAGGAGCACGCGCAGGCGCCGCTCGGACAGGGCCGGCTCCTGGCCGGCGTGCCGGGTGCCGGGGTCGAAGAGCACGATGCGCGAGCCCGGCCCCACGGCGAGCGCCGACACCGGTCCGCGGTAGCCGGCCACCGGTCCGAGATACTTGCCGTCGGCGTCGAAACGGTGGATGAGCCGGTCGTCGTCCTGGCCGGCCGGAGGCACGCGCCGCAGGTCTCCCAGGTAGAGGACGCCATCGTCGCCGACGGCCAGGCCGGCGGGCTGGATGCGGAAGGTCTCGGTTTCGGTGCCGGTGCCGGTGCCGGTGCCGACGCCGGTCATCGTGTCCGGCTTCGGGCGCTCGTTGACCGGAAAGCTGCGCAGACGGTCCTTCTCGGGATCGAAGGCGAAGACCCGCCGGCCCAGGGAGTCCAGGATGTAGAGCGTGCCGTCCGGGGCCACGGCGAGATCGGTCTTGGCCAGGGCGGCCTCGTCGAGGCGGAGACCGGGAGGGGTCAGGAGGCGCAGAAGCCGGCCGCCCGGGCCGAAGACGGCGATTGCGAGCTGGATGTCGGGGGCTTTCGCGGCCTGGCTCGCCTGGAGGGGGATCAGGGCGTAGAGCCGCTGCCGCGTCCGGTCGCCCGCCAGGGCGGCGGGGAGGAACGGCGAAGCGCCGGGCGGAAGCGGCTGGCCGCGGCCGTCGCGCTGGTCGGTCACCGCCCACAAGGCCCTCGACGTGGCTTCGTCCAGGGCCACCATGCGTTGCGGGCTCGGGCCGCCGGCCACGAACAGGCGCCCGGGGAACCAGGCGAGGAGCGTGGGCGCCTGGAGCGCCGCGCCCGGGGTGGCGAGGTGCTCGAAGCGGCCGCCGTCGAACCGGAGCAGGGAGCCGGTCGGCGACTCCAGCACGAAGACCTCCTGGCACCGCCCGCGGGCCAGGGCGACGTGGCCGAGGAAGGTGGCGTCCGGCATCTCCTGGACGAGCGGGGAGAGCGCGTGCTCCTTCTTCGGCTCCAGGTCGAGCCCGGCGGCGGAGATCCGGAGGCGGAACGCGAAACCGCGCTCCCAGTCGGCGGCGTCGCGCAGCCGGAGGACGGACGGGCTGTCCTGGCCGCACGTCATGACCGGGCTCCCGGGGCCGGCTTCACCCGGCAGAGAGCGCCTTCCCGCTCCACGACGGTGAGCCGGTGCGCGCCGGAGAAGACCAGACTGGTGGACGGGATGAGCAGATTCCCCCGCTCGTCGCGGGAGACGCCGCTCCCAGCTCCGGCGGAGACGGCCACCCGCTCGACGGCGTCCACTCCGGCCACGGCCTCCAGGGCCGCGTAGACCTCCGACAGATAGACCGGCCGGCCGAAGGGCCATCCCTCCCCGGCAGGGCCTCCTTGCAGGGGATGGAGAAAGACGCCGAGGGCCGCGGCGGCCCGGGCGAGCACGGCGTCCCGGCCGGCTCCGGCCTGGAGGACGAGACCGGCCTCGACGCCGACCTCCACGTAGTCCGGCCCCACGACGCGGACCTGCGTGGTGAGCAGGCGATGGCGGTCGAGATGGCAGCGGACGGTGCGGAGGAAGCCGGAGCTGGGCACGGGCTTGGCGGCCTCGCTGAACGGCACGACGATCACGGTGACCGTCGCCGATGCGGTTGGAGTCGCCGGTGTGAGCCCGGACAGGGACTGCCCGGACAGGGACCAGGTGCGGGCGACGCGCAGCCCCGGCGTGGCCTTCGCCAGGGCCTCGAAGTCGGCATCGTTGACCGCGCGCCAGAGGGTGAGCTTGTCCCGGCGCAGGCGCAGGCGGGCCGCGTCCACGGTCTCGCGGTCCGTGCCCCCGGTGGCCGCCGCGGGCAGCGAGAAGACCAGGCCCTCGCCGCCCGGGAGCGGCCCCGCGAGAGCGACGGCGGCGCCGCGGTCCACGTTGCCGGCGCCGGTCCGCAGACCGAGGCTGCCCGGGTCGTCCTCGGCGTCCTCGTCGGCCGCGGCGTTCTCGTCGGTCGCTTCGACCGCCGGCACCGTCTGCCAGCGCACGGCGGCCAGGCGCGGCGGCAGCTCGTAGCCGGGCTCCACCACCGTGGCCCGCAGCCAGGAGAGCTCGCCGGGGATCGGCGGCAGCTCGGCGGCATCCAGCGGCGAGGCGAGGCGGAAGCGCAGGCGCCCGGGCAGCGACAGCATCACGGTCTCGTCGCCGAGGATCTCCAGCGGGAGCCAGCCGCCGCCGGAGAGCGCCTCCCACTCGATGCGGGCGGAAGGCGTGATCCTCGGCGGCTCCTCGCCATGCTCGCCGCGCGCGGCAGGGTAGCCCTCGTAGAGGACGAGGTCGAGGCTGAAGCCCACCTCGGCGGGAAGAGGCTCGCTGAAGCCGAGATAGAGGCGGCTCCCCGCCTCGGCATCGGGACCGAAGGCGAAGAAGGAGAGACCTTCGCCGTCGTTGGCGGCGGTCTCGTCCACCTGGCCGGCGCGCGAGGAGGTGAGGATCCTCGCGAGTCTCGCCGGCACCACGGTGATGTCCTCCTCCGTGCTGAAGGAGACGCCGCCGAGCCGGAGGGGGGTGCCGAGCGGCAGGAACGTCGTCTGCGGGGCCGACACCGCGACCGCGGCTCGCGCCGGGGTGGCGGGCCGCGGCTGCATGCCGACCAGGCCCAGGAGCTTGACCAGACTCTCCTCGCGCAGCCGGTCGAGGCGATAGCGCTGCATCTCGGTGAGCCAGGCGAACAGCTCGACCAGGGTGACGCCCGGATCGCTGAGATTGTGGTCGGTCCAGGCCGGCGCCCGCTGCGGCGCCAGGCGCAAGGCCTCGGCCACCATCTCCTCGAAGGTCCGGTCGTCCAGCACGGGCAGAGGCAGGGCCATGGCTTCGCTCTCCTTCAGGGCATCCGGCTCAGCAGCCGGTGGTCGCCGCCGTAGACGAGGACGTGGCCGGCCAGGGTCGAGTCGCCCGGCCGGTCCAGGGTGATCTCGGTGACCTCGCCGAACGGCTTGCCGGCCGAATCCACCGACTGCAGGGCCGCGGCGAGGCTCGCGACGTGGTCGACGCCCGGCAGGGCTTCGAACAGGGGGAAGAAGTCCGACAGGGCCGGGCGGCGGCCGAACTCCCAGCCGAGACCCTCATGGCCGCCGGTCAGCGGGTGGAGGAGCTCCGCCAGGCGCCGGAAGGCCTCGGCTTCCACCTGGGGCGCCAGACCGGGTTCGAGGGGGACGAGCTCGGCCGTGACGCGGACCTCGACATAGTCCGGACCGACGACCCGCACCCCGGCGGTGTTGGCCGCGTTCCCGGCCAGGAAGCGCTCCACCCGCTGGCGCAGGGCCGGCGTGGGGAAGGGGCGGGCTTCGAGGCTTTCGGGCACGATCACGACGGTCACCCGGCCCGGCGTCTCCTTGCCCGTTTCGTCGAAATGGCCCAGGCAGCGCGCCCGCGCCACCGCGGGGGAGGCTTCGCGGGCGAGCACCTCGAAGTCCGAGCGGGTGACGGCCCGGCCGCGGTGGCGCAGCGCCAGGGGGCCGCGCTCCAGGGCCCGCGCCAGCGGCTCGGTGTCGGCGCCGCCCGCCGCCGGCACCGGATTCGCCGTCGAGTCCACCGTCGGCAGGGTGGTGCGCAGGGCGGTGATCGATCCGGCGGGCACGTTGCCCGGCGCGCCGCCCCCGGCCCGGTAGCTGGCGCGCACGTTGTCCCGCCCCAGGGGGACGACGCGGCCCTGGTCGCCGCCGCCCATCTCGAAGAGGCCCGCGGCGCGGTCGACGGCATAGACCCGGTCGCCCGGGCCGGCCAGGGCGAGATCCGCGACCGGCCGCCAGAGGATCTCGAAGGCGAGGGGCCGCCCGGTCTCGTCGGTCCGCTGCCGCACCCGGACGTCCGGCCGCGCGGCCAGGGCCTTGCGCTCGCCGTCGGAGAGCGTTCCAAGCTCGTCGACCCACACCTCCTCGCCGCTCACCGGCGCCCTGGCCGTGGCGAACCGCTGGCCGGGGAGGCCGGTGCCGGAGCCGAGGGGCTCCCCTTCGATCGTCTCCCCCTGGACGGCCCAGGCGGTGTTGAGGTAGAGGCCGCGCAGCTTCGCCGCCGGAGCCGCGGCGGCGCGGAGCCACCAGGCGTCCAGGCCGAAGCGGCGGTCCCGGGCCAGGTCCGGCGGCGGGATGAACTGGACGGTGCCGCTGCGGGTCAGCCCCTGGGTGTCGTCGAGAACCTCCAGGGCCGCCCACTGCGCGGCAGCCTCGCCGGACCGCCGCCGCAGGTACTGCCACTCGACGCGCGGCCGGGCGTCCGCGGCGGCCCCGTGGTCCTCGACGGCGAAGAAGAAGCTCAGCGGACCCTTCTCCAGGGGCCGGTCGAAGCCCAGATGGAGGGCTGGCGGTCCGCTCTCCAGGGGGGCGAAGGGGAGCAGGAGGGTTTGAGGATCCTGAAGATCCCACACCCGGAGGTCGAGGTTGTTCTGCGTCAGGACGTACTGGGGAACGAGAGCTTCCATCCCGTACTTGATCAACAGGGACTTGACCTTCGGGGGCAGGAAATTGTTTTCGGGAGTAACCTGGGCTGTCTTCGCATCGAGCTTGAAGGTCTCCTTGCCATAGTCGCCGCTGACGATGCGGGCGCGGATCCAGAGATTCTCCTGCCCGGCCACCTCGACGGCTGCGAGATCGGCAGGGCAGTCGAAGCTGATAGCGAAGCTTGTGCGGCCGTCGGTGGTGGCTTCGGTCTTCGGGGTTGGGATCAGGATCGCCCGCCAGCCTCGGCTGTCCCAGTACTCCCACGAGAGAACGAGGTCCAGCGAGGAAACGGGGAGGGGCGCCTCCCACTTGAATTCGAGGGAGATCTTCGCGCCCTTCTTCGAGAAGCCCTCGCGGCTGGCGATGTAGAAGGTGTCGAAGAGGCGGGGCCTGCGGCCGAAGGGATGAAAGCTCTGCAGGGCCAGCTCGACGTCGTTGGCGAAGGCGAGGTCGGGCGCGAGGCCCGGCTCGTCCGGCGTACCCGGCTCGACGCTGGCCTCGATCGAGTTGATGACGATCCCGGCCAGGTTCCCGGCCTCCACCGCCCGGCAGCGGATCCAGCGCTGCTCGATGCCGCCGATCGCCAGCCTGGCGATGGCGCCGGACTCGCGCTTGGTGAGGACGAGGAGATTCCCCGACGCGCTGGCGCTCAGGGGCGTCCACTTCGCCTCCGTCTCGGCGAAGTACTCCCAGACGACCGACTCCGGGGCCAGGAACGGCCCGATCTTGAGCTTGATCTTCACCGGCCCCGTCACATCGAACAGGGCATCGTGACCCAGGTAGAGAGCATGCTCCTGGAGGTTGGTGCCCGTGAACAGGGCGAAGGCGGCGCCGGCTTCGAGGGCGGGACGGTGGTCGACGATCAGGTCGGAGTCCAGGCCTGAACCCGGTACCACGCTCAGAGCCCCCGTGAGCTGCGCCGGAGTGGCGACGAACGCGCTTTCGGTCTCGAAGACCACCGGGTCGCCGCCTTCGGGCGGCTTGGCCGCGGACTGGGAACGGGCGGGGACCACCACCGGCTCGGTCGCTCCGTCGCTGAGCACGAAGGTCAGCGGCGCCCGCGCCGGCTGGGCCGGGGTGAGCTGCACCCCGAGCAGGTCGAGGAACGCGAGAAAATGCCGGGCGGGCGTCTGGTCGAGGCGCTCGATCGTCCCGGCCAGGAGCCCGGCCACGATCTCGAGCATCGCGGTGCCGGGGTCGCCGGCCGCGGCCTTCCACTCCGGCGTGTAGACGGGGCGCAGGGCGTGCGCCTCGCGCAGCAGCTCCTCCAGGTCGCGGCCGTCGAGCTTCGGAAGCGCCGGGCCCGCCATCACCGGCCTCCCAGATAGAAGGGGAACACCAGGTTGAAGCGCGTGTTCGTGGAGCGCACCCTGTAGTCCACGTCGAGCAGGAAGCGGCCGACGTCGCCGGAGTCGGGCCGGGCGTCCACCGACAGCAGCTCGATGCGCGGCTCCCAGTCGACCAGGGCGCGCCGGACCTCCGCCTGGATCGCGCCGACGTTGGTGGCGCTCAGCGTCTCGAACACATAGTCGTGGAGACCGGCGCCGAAGTCGGGCCGCATCGGCCGCTCGCCGCGGCTGGTGAGGAGGATCACGCGGATCGCCTCGCGCACGTCCTCTTCCTGCACGGACAGCGCGATCGCGCCGTTGGCGTCCACCTGGACCGGGAACGTCCAACCCCTGCCGAGGAAATCCTTGCTCATGATGTCTCCCTAGCCTCCGATCAGCACGGTGAAGGCGCCGGCCACGATCGGCGCGCCGCAGCCGGCCATGTCGCCCACCCGCGCCGCCGGCTTGCCGCCGATGAGCACCGTGGCGCTCCCCTTGGCGATCGGGGTGGGCGGATGCACGGCCGGCGGCGGAAACGAGCAGGTGTGGAGGTCGCCGAGCGTGGCCGCCGGCATCCCGGCGATGAGCACCGTGGGGATGCCCGGGCCGGTGACGACTCCGGGATGGCCGCTGGGATCTCCGACGCGCGCTGCGGGGGGCAAGGGCATCTCCTTTCAGTTGATCTTCACCAGCGTGCCCTGGATCTCCAGGGTGGCGCCGGACTTGAGCTTGAGCGCGATGTCCGCCTCGATCTCGACCGTCTTCGCCTTGAGGCTGAGCTTGAGCTGCGCCTCGACGGCGATCGAGCCCTTGACCGCGTCCATCTCGATCCTGTTGTTGCCCGACTTGTCCTCGATCAGGATCGTCTCGGAGCCGGTGGAGTCGTCGAGCAGGATGCGGTGCCCGGCCTTGGTGTGGATCTCCAGGCGCCCCTTCTTCGAGTCGTCGTCGAAGATCAGCTCGTGGCCGCTGCGCGAGGTGATGGCGCGCACGTTGTTCTTGCCGTCGGCGTTGGTGTAGGCCGCGGCGTCGACGCCGTTCCAGAGCGCGCCGACGACGAAGGGGAAGCGGACGTCGCCGTGCTCGAAGAGCACCACCACCTCGTCGTCCACCTCGGGCAGGAACCAGCCGCCGCGCTCCTTGCCGGCCATGAACGTCGCCACCCGCGCCCAGTGGCTCTCGTCGGCGTCGGTGAGCCAGGGGAACTTGACCTTCACCCGGCCGAGCGTCTCCGGGTCCTTGTTGTTGGTGACGATGCCCACGACCGCGCCGTGGACGCGCCCGCGCCGCGCCTCCAGGCCCGTCTGGTCGGTGAGCAGGTCGAAGAGCGTCATGCCGCGTTCCTCGCCACGGTGAAGGCGGTGCTGTAGCCCTCGTGGTCGATCCGGTGGACGGCCGAGGTGACGTAGTACAGGCCGCTGAAACGCTTGCCGAGGCCGGCCAGCTCCACCACCTTGCCGGCTTGCAGGGCGGGCTCGCCCACGGCCAGCCCTTCGCCGGTCAGCGCCTCCATGGCCAGCTCGTTCAAACGCGCGCGGGCGATCTGCGTCGCCTCCTGGGCCGAAGCGACCGGCGTGTCCACGACCGCGGCCTTGGCGGCGAAGAACGCGCGCTCGGCGAGCGTGGCCCCCAGGGTGCCGCCCGAGGCCTTGGCGTCGCCGGTGCCGGCCTTGCCGGCGATGGCCTCGCGCTGCTTCGGGCTCCAGCCCTGGACCGTCACCTCGCTGACCTGCGCCAGGGTGTTGAGGCGCGGGCAGAAGCTGCGCAGCGTAAGCCCGTACTTGAGGGTCAACACCTGGGTGCGGTCGTCGGGCGTCTTGCGGAACAGCAGCGTCCTGTCCTCGACCTTGACCTCGAAGCGGATGCGGCGCGCCCGTTCGACCAGGAAGTCGACGTCGCTCTGGTTGTTCTGGAGCAGGTACTCGTGGACCACCTGGGAGTCGTCGGCCTCGACCTTGAGCCCCAGGTCGCGGCCGATGCGCCCGGCGACCTCGCTGTCCTTCATCTTCACGAACGAGCGGGTCTTGCGCCCGCGGCGCAGACGGTGAAGGCGGTCGTAGCCGCGCAGCGTCAGGGTGGGCGTCCGGTCGTACGGGAACTCGGGCTCCAGGGCCGTCACCTCGCCCTTCATCAGGCTCTGGAGAGAGTGGGCGTAGCCGGCCAGGATCTCCAGCTCCGCGCCTTCGCGCAGCAGGTCGCGCTCCGTCCAGGTGACCTCCTGGCGGTTCTGGTCCCAGTTGCTGAAGGTCACGGCGAACATGTCGGAGCCCTCGACATGGGTGGAGACCTCCACGCTGAGCACGTCGAGGGCTGCCGCGGTCGGCAGATCCTGGCCGGCGAGGCGCACCTTGAAGGTGGGCGCATCGTGGACGCTGGAGAGAGAGGGATCGGCCATGAGCATCTCCCTCAGGGGATCGCCGGAACGGTGAGCACGCGGCCTGGTTCTAGCCGCAGCGGGTTGTCGATGTTGTTGGCTTTGGCCAGGATGCGCCAGTCGGCGGGCCGGCCCCAGAGCGTGCCGGCGATGCCGGCGAGGGTCTCGCCGGCATGCACGGTGTGGGTCTTGGCCGGGAACGAATTCCGCTTGGGGTCGCTCTTCTCCTCCTTCGAGGGCTCGATGTATTCCTTGAAGGAGACGGTGAGGCGCGCCCGGACCGGCGTGCCGTCGGCGCGGAAGAGGGTGAACTGCTGTTTCAGGCTCTCCAGAACCCAGACGAAGAGCGAGTCTTTCGATAGCTCTTTGGACGGCCCCCAGACGATCTCGCATCGGGGCGGCCGTGTCTGCTGCGGGATGGGGATGAGGAGGGCGGCGATCTTGTTCGTCGCCCTGCGCACGTCGTCGCCCGCCTCGTAGGTGTCGAAGAACAGCTCCAGGGAGAGCTTCTTGAGGCTGCGGCCGACGAACTGGGTGCCGGACTTCTGTTTCGGGTGCTTCTGTTCCTCCCACACGTTGGCGTCCTCGAAGGTGTACTCCGCGGGATTGAAGAGGACGTCGATGGAATCCCCTGTGCTGTCGAGGTTTTTGATGCGAAGCTTTTCGAGGGCCATGGCGTCGTCTCCGGCGGGTCAGAGCCCGCGGCGCTCCCGTTCGACGAGGAGGCGGCGTTCGAGGTTGGAGACGACCCGGTCGGCGAGGTGGGCGTCCCGGCCGCCGTCCGGTTGGGACCGGGCCGCCAGCACCGGTGCGAGGGCGCCGCGCAGCTCCTTGCGGACCAGCTCGACCACCTGCCGCTCGCCGAGGGCGGGAGCTGCCGGTGAGGTGGCTGCGGCCGGCGCAGACGTTGGGGTTGTAGATACCGTCGAGGACGTGGCGGCGGCCGTGGCTCGGCTTGCGGGCCGCGGCGCCGGGGCCAGCACGGGGGCGGCCACCGGTGCCCAGGGGTGGGGGTCCTCACCCCCGTCCCCTCTCCCGGTCCGCCCGAGTCCGCCCGCCCCGGGAGAGGGGCGCCCCCTCCCTCCCGGGGACCGATGGCGGCGGGGCTGGGCGTTGCCGCCCGTCCCGCTCGGGGCGATTGGCATGCCGACAGTCTTTCCGGACCGGAATCCGGCTGCCGCGAAGGCGGTCTGGGTCCCGGCCTGGATTCCGGTCTGGCTGCTTGTCGATGTTTGGGTAGAGACGCCCCAGTCCGTCATCACCAACCTGACCGGGTTCCGAAACGCCGGGGCGTCTCCAACCTTCCAGGAATCGATGCCGCCGCCTGTGCGCCCGAAACGCAGGGTCGTGCTCTTCACGACCGCAGGATGCAGGGTCGAGCCGTTCACGCCTCCGAAACGCAGGGTCGAGCCGTTGTGGTGCGCGCCCGGCACGATCGTGGTGACGGAGAGGAGAGACGGCCCGGAGCCTCGGGACCCGGTGAGGTTGGTGTAGACGGACTGGGCCGTCTCTACGTGGCGGTAGGCGGTTGGGATTCGCGGCTGGATGCGGGTCTGGATTTCGGTTGGGGTGCAGGGAACGCCCTCGAAACGCAGGGTCGGGCCGTTGTGGTGCGCGCCCGGCACGATCGTGGTGACGGAGAGGAGAGACGGCCCGGAGTTTCGAGACCCGGTGAGGTTGGTGTAGACGGACCGGGCCGTCTCTACGTGGCGGTACGCGGTTGAGAGTCGCGTCTCGATGCCGGCTGATGTGCGGGTAGAGACGCCCCGGTCCGTCATCGAAAACCTAACCGGATCCCGGAACCTCGGGGCGTCTCCAACCTTCCAGGTACCGATAGCGCCGCCTCCGTGCCCGAAACGGGCGGCCCGGCGGCCCACCCCGCCGGCAGCCGCCAGCACGGCGACGCGCCCTGAGACACCCGGAACCCGCAAGTCTCCCCCTCTCCCGGGGCGGGAGGGCTCGGGCGGACCGGGAGAGGGGGCCGGGGGGTGAGGGCCCACCCTCCCAGGCACCACGACCGTCCTGGTTTCCCGCAGCGTCTGCAACGTTCGCACCGTCTGCACCGTCTGCACCGTCTGCACCGTCCGCACCGTGTCACGCCGCGTGTGCTCCTGCCGGACGACCGTCCGGAGAAGCCGGCCGGCACCGGCGCCCGCCGGCCGCCCTCCCCGCGCCAGCAGCGGATGCACCCACGAGAACGGCGAGCCCAGCCTCGCGACCGGGCGCGGCCGGGCCAGCGGCCGGTGCCGCGCGAGGATGCCGCGGGCGAAACCGAGCGCGGCCGGGCGCCGGGTCTTCCTCCTGACCCCCCTCATGACTCCTCTCCGGCCAGGTCGGCGTAGGGCTCGAAGTCCGCGCGCAGGCAGAGATGGCCGCTCTTGGCGAGCTCGCGCCGGGTGGAGCGCAGCACGTGCTCCATGCCCACGGGGGCGCCGGCCGCCGCGGCCAGGAAGGCGGCATGGAGGACGATGTTGCGGATGCTGCCGCCGGTGATCTTGAAGCGGCGGGCCAGGAACTCGAAGTCGACGCCGGCCGCGAGCGGCGCCTCCGGGGGAAAGAGCTTCCTCCAGAGATCGCGGCGCAGAGCCTCGTCAGGCAGCGGCAGCTCGACCACGAAGCGCAGGCGGCGCGTGAAGGCCTCGTCGATGTTCTTGCGGAAGTTGCTGGCCAGGATCACCACGCCGGGGTGATCCTCCAGGCGCTGCAACAGGTAGTTGACCTCAATGTTGGCGTAGCGGTCGTGGGCGTCCTTGACTTGAGAGCGCTTGCCGAAGATCGCGTCGGCCTCGTCGAAGAAGAGGACGGCGTGACCCTCCTCGGCCGCGGTGAAGATGCGGGCGAGGTTCTTCTCGGTCTCCCCGATGTACTTGGAGACGATCGCGGAGAGATCGATCCGGAACAGCTCCAGCCCCAGCGCCCCGGCCACGACCTCGGCGGCCAGGGTCTTGCCGGCGCCCGAGGGACCGGCGAACAGGGCGGCGATCCCCTTGCCGCGCGCGATCCTGCGCTCGAAGCCCCAGCCCTCGAAGACCTGCCGGCGGTGCTCGACGTGGGCGCACAGCTCGCGGAGCTGGGACAGGCTGCCAGCCGGCAGCACCAGGTCGTCCCAGGTGGAGAGCGTCGGGATCCGGCGCGCGAGCGCGGCGAGGACGCCGCCGGTCTGGGCGCGGCAGGCCCGGTCGAGATCGCCGACCTCAGGACCGGCCCCCGCGCAGGCGGCCTCGGCCGCGGCGCGGTCGATGCTCCCGGCGTTGAAGGCATAGCGCTCGGCCAGGGCGTCGAGGCCGGCCTCCGGGATGGCGGCGAGACCGTGGCGGCGGACGGCCGCCCGCCACAGCGCCCGCCGCTGCCCGGGGTCGGGAGCCGGGAAGTCGATCCGCAGCAGCCCGGCCTCGGTCAGCCGGCCCGGGGGCCAGGGCCGGGCCGTGCCGAGGACGAGCGCGCCGGGGAAGCCCTCCAGGGCGCCGAGCACCTCGCGGGCGGCCGGGGCCGCTACGTCGTCCAGGAGCGCCTCGGCGCCGTCGAGATAGACGGCGCAGCCGAGGAGAGCCGCCTCGCGCGGCAGCCGCGCGGCGAGGGCGCGGATCTCGGACCCCTGGGCGAGCAGGGCCGGCGTGTCCACCTCCAGCAGCCCGAGGCCGGCCTCCGCGCACAGGGCCTCGGCGGCGAGCCGCCGGCCGGCGCCGGGCTCCCCCTGGAACACCAGCCGGGCGGGGCCGCCGCCGGTCCGGGCGCGCAGCACCTCCGGTCCGAGCCCGGCGGGCAGCATCACCTCGCGGAGCGGAGCCCGCGGCGCGATCCGGCGCGCGAACGGGGCGAGCCGCTCGTCCGGGAGATCCAGGCCGAGGAGGACGTGGACGATGCGGTCGTCGAGACGCAGCGGGCGGGAGGGGAACGGAGCCTCGTCCTCGGTCGCGACCCAGACCAGCAGGCCGTGGCGCAGCAGCGGCGCTCCGGCCGCGAGCCGGGCATGGAGCGCCAGCCGCTCGCCGCGCGACGGCGCGAGCAGGGAGAGGATCAGGCCGGCGGTCGGGCGGCGGCGGGTGACGTCGTCCTGAAGGTAGGCGTACAGCGTCTCGCACCGGCTGTCGAGCTCCGGCGCCAGGCACAGCAGCAGCGCGTCGACGTCGAACGGCGACAGCGCAAAGCGCTCCGCCAGCTCGGCGAGGGGGAGCCGCACCCCGGCGGCCAGGGCGGCGGCGGTGTGCCGCGCCAGATCGTCCTCGGCGAGGGCGAGCGCCGCGAGCAGATCCTCTTCTTCCTCCGAGCGTTCACCCGAGCGGGGAGCCGGGGGCGGGGCCGGCTCGCACAGCCGCCGGATCTCCTCCTCCGAGATGTAGAGGCCGCGGAAGCCGTCGGCCTCGGCCGCCGACGGGTCGCGCCGCCGCCGGGTCGCGGCCAGGCGCAGCAGGACGTCGATCCGGTCGAGCGCCGCGAGCAGGTGCCCGCGCTCGTCAAGATCGCCGGTATCACCTACCGCGGAGCCAACCGCGGGGCCAACCGCGGATGGCGCCTCAACGATCGTCGAGACTCTCATATTCCTCCGCGGTCTCCCCGGCGCGGGCCGTGCGGATTTCGCGCACGGCATCCACGAGCACGGCCCGGACCTCGTAGCAGACGGACAGGCGGTACGGCTGATTGAACGCGTTCCAGATGCGGGTGAGGCTCTCGACGTCGCAGCGGCCGAGGTCGATCTTGAGATCCTCGCCCGAGTGGCGCAGGGAGCCGCGCAGGGCGTCGCCCTCCACGACCGTGTTCTCGTGCAGCACGCGCATGGCTTCGCCGAGCACCGTCTGCTCGTCCACCAGCCGGTCGGCGTAGGGCGTGAGCACGTAGAACAGGTCGAGCGCCAGCGGCGGATAGCGCCGCGATTCGCTCCCGGTGACCGGCCAGGGCCGGTTCTTGGCGTTGGCGTTCTCCTCCACCCGGAAGAGATAGACGTTGATCTTGGGCTTCATCGACGGCTCGACCGTCTCGTCGGCGGGCGAGCGCAGGGAGACCTCGAACAGCCCGGCGGGCCGCTGCTCGCGGGTGAGCAGATCCTCGAGCGTGCGGGTGACGTCGCCCAGGGCCGAGGAGGCGCTCATAGCGGCACGATCCCCTCATGGGCGAGCTCCAGCGACTCGATGGCGACCTCGTTCGCCCCCGCCTTGAGGTCCGGTCCTGTCCACTTGACCGGAAAGGCCCGCTTCAGCAGCCAGAAGCGGACGGGCCGGCCGCGCTCGTCCTGGAGCACGATGGCGGTGTTGACGACCAGCCGGGGGTTGAGAACGAAGAGCCCGTGCGCGGCGTCGAGCTGCCAGTAGAGAAGCTCGTTCGAGAGGCCGACCCCCCGCTTGAGCACGACGTTGGAGTAGCCGGTGGCCTCCGGGAACTTGAGGGTCGTGCCGTTGCGCCCGCCCTCGACGTAGTCCAAGACCTTGGTCTCGGCCTGGAGGCCGGTGCACTCGGCAAAGCCGGCCGCGGGCAGCACCCCGAGCTGGAGGAGGAAGCGGTAGCCCGCGTACGGATCGGTGCTTCGGCGCGCCATCGTCCTCTCCTAGAGCCCCTGCTCCGTGACCACCAGCGATTCGGCGGTCCGGCGGAGGGTGACCACCACGAACTCGGCGGGCCGGGCCGGCGCGAAGCCGATCCGCGCCAGCATCTGGCCCTGCCCGGTGAGCTCGGGCGGGTTCGTCTCCTCGTCGCACTGGACGAAGAAGGCCTCGGCCGCCGAGGCTCCGGCGAGGGCGCCGCTCTCCAGGAGCTGGAGCAGGAAGAGGGTCAGCGTCGCGGTGACCGCCCGCCACAGTCCGGGGCCGTTGGGCTCGAACGCCGTCCAGCGCAGGCGGACCAGGATCTGCTTGACGATCGCCAGGGCCACCCGGCGCACGTTGACGTAGCTCCACTGCGGGTCGCGGCTGAGGGTGCGCGCGCCCCAGACGCGCAGGCCGCGGCCGGGGAAGACGCGCAGGCAGTTCACGCCCAGGGAATTGACCAGCGCCTGGCGGGCGTCGTCGAGACACAGCTCCAGGCTCACGGCGCCCTGGAGGATCTCGTTGGCCGGCGCCTTGCCCACGCCGCGCCGCTCCTCGCTGCGGGCGTAGATGCCGGCCACGTGGCCGCACGGCGGGATCAGCAGGTCGCGCCCGCCGAAGTCCGCGGCGCGATGGCGGAGCCAGGGGTGGTAGAGCGCGCCGTCGCGCGCCTCGGGAAGATCGGAAAGCTTGCCCGCCCAGTCCTCGACCGGGCGCACCCCGCGCCCGGGCTCGGCGCCGCGCGGCGCGTCGAGCAGGGCGAACCGCTCGCCCCTGCGGCGGCAGTGGCGCAGCATCTCGCGCTGCCCTTCGAGCATCCCCTCCAGGCTGCCGGCCGGGGCGCCGGCGAAGACCGGTCCCCGGGTGGGAACGGCGTCGCCCGGCGGGATCAGCTCGGGGAGGATCAGGTCGGGGATCGCCACGGTGCCGATCTCGGAGATGCGCTCGAACGCGGCGAGCCCGCCCAGCGTCCCCTTCGGCAGGCCCTGCGGCCGGAAGAGCACGCCGTCCTCGTATCCCACATAGTGGGCCACGGTGAGGCGCCACGGACCGTCCTCGCCCCTGGCGAGCGGCGCGCCATTGACGCCCGCGATCCCTGTGACGACCGCCGGCGAACCGGCCCCGAGCGCCTCGACCCGCACCAGGGTCGAGCACCCCTGCCGGGCCTTCTCGACATAGCTCTCGGCCGGAGGATCGCCGTTGACGAGCCGCACGAAATACCGCTTGTGCTCCGGATCGGGGGAGAGGTCGTCGAAGATCTCCTCCCGCACCGTCCGGCCTCCGGGACGGTAACGGAAGGCCAGGCGGAAGCCGCCCGGAATCCGTTTGTCGGGGACCGGGCGGCAGTCCACCTCGATCGCGTTCCCCCAGCCGCCGGGATCGAGCGCATGGACGGCGATCCGGGAGGTCCCGGCGGGATCGAGGAGATCGAGTCGCGCCGTCTGCGACTGCCAGTGCGCCGTGCGTACCACCCAGCAGCGCCGGCCGCCGTTGGCGAAGAAGCCGAACACGGCGTAGGCCAGGAACGAACGCCCCGTGAAGCCGCCGAAGACGTCGGTGAACTGCCCCCAGCTCGTCAGCAGCTGAGGGCTGTGCATCGGTCCGCGCTCGGCCTGGCCGACGAACCCGGCCACGCTGAGCTGGAGGAAGGCCGGCGGCGCCAGCTCGACCTCGCGGATCTGTGCTCCCGGGGCTCTCGCCTCCATGGCCTGGGTCTCCCTCTCCGGCGGCTCGATCAAGCCTGTCAGGCCCGCTCGGCCGCCTCGTTGATCTCCTGGTTGATCCGCGCGATCTCCTCCACCCATCGCCGCCGCTCACGGTGGGGCAGGTCGAGGATCTCCTCGCGCGGCCAATGAAAGTAGTAGGCGATGTACGCTACCTCCCTGGCCGCCTGGTCCAGGGGATAGCAAGCTACCCCCCCGCGTCCGGCCCTCCTTCCAGGAGATCCTGCGTGACCTGGAAGCGCGCCTCGCACTCCGGGCATTCGATCGTCACGGCGCTGTGCCCGTTGGCGTTGATCCGGCCGTAGAAATCCTGGAGATAGGCGAAGTCGGCCGAGAACAGCCCCTCGATCGTGGCCGGCGTGACCTCGCGCACCTCGCCCAGCTTGATGAGCACCCGCGACAGCAGGATCACCGTCAGGTAGGCCGGATTGCGCTGCACCCGCGGGTCCTGGAGCGGCGCGATCTCGTCGCGCGCGTTGGCGAGACGCATGATCCCCGTGCGGTGCAGGTTGCCGTCCTTGTCGACGTACCCCTTGGGCAGCGTGACCTCGAACTCGGTCTGCAACATCACTGGCGCTCCACGCCCTCATGGGCGAGCTCGAGGGATTCGATGGCGATCTCGTTGGCGCCGGCCTTGAGGTCCGGCCCCACCCACTTCACCGCCCAGGCCTGGAGCAGGTTCCAGCGCGCCGCCTCCTGGCGCTTCTCGTCGAGCAGCACGATCGACATCGCCTCGTCGCGCACGATGTCGCCGTCGATCACGGTCTTGTGCCAGGTGAACAGCTCGGGGTCCTGGCTGACGCCGCGCTTGAGCGTCACGTTGCCGTACTTCTCGAGGCCCGGCAGCTTGCGCATGGTGTTGGCCTTGTCGCCGCCCTCCCGGTACTCGATGATGTTGGCCTCGGCGTTGAGGCCGGTGACCTCCGAAAATCCGGCCTTGGCGATGCCGTCGATCTCCAGGAGGAAGTTGAACGAGGCATAGGGATCGGTCGCTCTCCGTGGCATGGCGGGTCTCTCCTTGTGCTCGCCTCAGTCGCCCGCCCCGGGCTGGAACTGGGAGATGCGGAAAATGACGAACTCGGCGGGTTTCGAGGGCGCGACGCCGATGACCGTGATCACGCGGCCCAGGTCGACCGACTCCGGAGGATTGGTCTCCGCGTCGCACTTGACGAAGAACGCCTCCTCCGGCTTGGCGCCCACCAGCTTGCCCTCGCTCCACTGCACCCGCAGGAAGGCGCTGATGTTGCGCACGATGCGCTTCCACAGCACGGGGTCGTTGGGCTCGAAGACCACCCACTGGGTGCCCTTGAAGATCGACTCTTCGAGGAACAGGAAGAGGCGCCGGACGTTGAGGTACTTCCACTCCGGGTCGGCCGACAGCGTGCGGGCGCCCCAGAGGACGATGCCCGCCTCGGGGAACTTGCGGATGACGTTGACGCCGTTGGGGTTGAGCGTGTCGTGCTCGCCCTTGGTCAGGGTGCGCTCGATGTCGAGGGCGGCGTTCAGGTAGCCGTCCTCGGTGCCGGCGGGCGCCTTGTGGACGCCGCGCCGCACGTCGGTGCCGGAGTAGGAGCCGGCGACGGCCCCCGAGGGCGGGAAGAGCTTGCGCCCGCCGGTGACCGGGTCGTCCACCCAGATCCACGGGTAGTAGAGCGCGCCGAAGGACGAGTTGAACGGGCTGCCGCTGAACGGCGCCTGCGCCTGCTTGTAGGCGAGCGCCTCCTGCGGCGTCTTGCCCCTGGGCATGTCGGCGACGAAGAAGCAGTCCTTGCGGTTCTGGCAGTAGGTGAGGCCGGCGAGCGTGCCGGCGCGCGCGTTCGTAGCGCTTTGGTCTCCAGCAGCGTCGAGCTGCATCAAGTCCGGGATGGCGACGATGTTGATGTCGTCGACCGGGTCGAACGCATGAAGACCGGTGCGCTTCGCCTCGTCTCCCGTGAGGTCGCCCAGCTCCAGGAGTGGGCCGTCGGCCTTGACGCCGCCGTCGAGGCCTTCTTTGAGCGGGGTGGGTTCGGGCTCGAAGAAGGGCTTCATGAGCTTGTCGGTGGCCGTCAGGTCGGAGACCCGGATGTAGCGGGACGTGCCATTGATCCGTATCTCGGCGTGGTTCGGGTTGGGCAGCTTGGTGTTGCCGATGAAGTCGGCCAAGGTAAGAGAGTCGAAGACCTCCACTGCTTCCGCCGAAGCCCCCGGTCGCTTTGCCAGGACGGTCAGCTTGAAGCGCATCTCCGCGTCCGTGGCGTCGCGCGGATCGAACGAGGCCTTCTCGATCTTGATCGACAGATCATTGCCCCAGGCTCCCGGGCTGTTGGCCGCCACGAGGAGGACTTCCTTGTTGTTGGTTGTGTCCGTTTTGTTCTCTTTGAGCTTCGACCAGGCGAAATCCGGTAGGACACCCGAGGGCCAGGGCCAGTCCGGCGGGAGAGGCTTGGGAATGTCGGTCGGGTGGAAGGCGCGGACGACGTAACAACGCGTGCCCCCTTCGAGGAAGAAGTGGCGCACCGCGTAGGCCAGGTAGTGGTTGGGGTGAAAGCTGCCGAACGTGTCGACGAACTGTGTGAAGTTGGTGACCAGGACCGCCTTGTCGACCGGCCCTTTCACGGCGCCGCCGACGAAGGCGCCGGTGGAGGTTCCGACCCCTTCGATGGGCTTGATCCCCGAGGAGACCTCCTCGACGTACACTCCGGGAGACAGATATTCAGGCATGGCTTCAGGCTCCTTTCATCAGGACTGCGGTGTCGTCGCGGTTCCGGTGGACTTGCCGCCGCTGCGGGCGGTTTCGGCGGCGGTCTCCGGCAGGACGATCAGCGAGCCGTCGGCGATCTGCCGCTGCACCTCGGGGCTCCCCGCCTCGTCGTCGGTGATCTTGGCGATGCCGCGCGCCGGGATGGGGATGATCCGCTCGCCGACGGCGAGGAGGCACGGGCTCCACGAGCTGTTCTTGACCTTGGGCATCTCGATGTCCTCCTGGCTCCCCGGCGGCATGCCGTCTCAGGAGCCCTCCATCTGGAAGTCGACCCTTCTCCGCTCGCCGCGGCCGGCATCGGCCGTGCGCACCGCCGTCGCCAGACCCGGGGCGCTGGCCTCGAGCGTCACGGCGGCGGGGAAGAAGGCGTCGGAGAAGTAGAGGTGATAGTCGCCCCGGGCGTTGGTGAGGGCGGTGACGTCGCGCTCCGTCCCCAGCGGCCTGGAGACGGACGGGCTGGAGGGAAGGACGGCGATGGCGGCGCCGGCCACGTCCCGGATCTCCACGTCGGTCTCGCCCAGCCGTCGCAGGCGCACCGTGGCTCCGGCCACCGGATGGCCGGCCGGCACGGCTCGCGTCACCCGCCCCACCAGGCGCGTCAGCCCCGGGGGCAGGGCCGCATAGGGATCGGGCCGCAGCCGGATCGAGCGCTCGCGCACGATGCGCACCAGCGCTCCCGGCGCGATGCCGCCGATGCCGCCGACGCCGCCGACACTCTCCAGCCGCGCGGCGACCGCGGGGCCGGCCGCCAGCTCGGCGGTGAGGGTCGTCTCCAGGCCCGCGGCCAGCACCGCCGCCCCCGCCTCGATCCGCCGCGGCAGGTGGGCCGGCTCGAACGTGATCCGGCGCTCCGCCGGGTCGACCGCGGCGACCGTCACCAGCAGCTCGTTGTCACCCGGAAACGCCAGGCGCAGGGGGGCGAACGGAAGGGTGACCGGGATCTCCCGGGCTTCGAGCCGCTCGCCGGTCAGCCGGAGACCGTAGTCCCCCGCTGCCAGGTCGGCGAAGACGAAGAAGCCGCCGTCCTTGATCCGCGCGAGCCGGCCTGTAGTCGTCATGCTGCCCGTCATCTCGGCCGCCAGCCGTCCCGCGTCCAGGGGCTCGAAGGTCAGATCCTCCACCACGTGGCCGACCAGCGACGCGTGATGCGAACGCCGGTCAGGCATGGGGAAGGTCATCGTCGAAGTGGTTCATGGCTCAGGCTCGCATCCCTCCTTGAGCAAGCGAGATGCCACAAGTGTCTCCCTTTGTTTTCAACAGTTTGACTAGACAGCTGCGGGGTTTTCCCCCTGCCCGGAAGCGGGGCCGGACGCGCAAACCGCGGCCCTGCCTGGGGCGGGGCACCAGGGGGAAAACCCCACGGCTCGGGGGAGAGGCACCGCGGTACCGCGGCCAGGGCCAGGCGCACTCAGGCCCTGGAGGGAGGAACGGGAAAAGGACGGGGGACGGACGGAGGAGGGGACGGGGGACGGACGGGAGTCAGGCCTGGCTGCGCAGGCTGGCGACATCGATCCGGTGGGTCCGGATGAGCTCCCAGAACGACTTGCGGTCCTTGCCGGCGGCGCGGGCGGCGTGGGTGATGTTGCCGCCGTGGGTCGTCAGCAGCGTGCGCACGTAGTTGCGCTCGAACTCGGCGATGGTGCGCGCCTTGGCCTCGCGGAAGCGCTCGGCGGGCTCCCGGGAGGCTCCCTGCGACAGGTGCAGATGCTCGCGGCCGAGCCGCTGGCAGCCGCCGCACAGCACCACGGCCCGCTCGACCCCGTGGGCCAGCTCCCGCACGTTGCCGGGCCACTCGTGGAGGCTCAGCGCCTGGACCGCCTCGGCCGTGAAGCCGGAGATCGAAAGCCCGAAGCGGGCGTTGAGACGGGCCAGGAAGTGCCGGGCGAGAAGCGGCACGTCCTCGCGCCGGTCGCGCAGCGGCGGCAGGTCCAGCCGCACCACGTTCAGCCGGTAGTAGAGGTCGCTGCGCAGTCGCCCTTCCTCGACGGCCTTCTCCGGGTCGACGTTCGTGGCGGCGAGGATGCGCACGTCCGCCTGCCGCACCCTGGACGAGCCCAGAGGGCGGTACTCCTTCTCCTGCAGGAAACGGAGGAGCTTGACCTGGGCGGCCGGAGGGAGGGAATCGACCTCGTCGAGGAACAGCGTGCCGCCTTCGGCCGCCTGCACCAGTCCGGTCGAGGAGGTCGCCGCGCTGGTGTAGGCGGAGCGCTCGTGGCCGAACAGCTCGTTCTCCACCAGCTCGACCGGCAGCGCGCCGCAGTTGACCGGGACGAAGGGCTGGCTCGCGCGCGGGCTCAGGGCATGGATGGCGCGGCCGGCCAGATCCTTGCCGGTCCCCGTTTCGCCGCAGATCAGCACGCCGACATCCCACTTCGCGACCATCGGGATCTTCCGCACCGCGGCCAGGAAGGCCGGGCTCTCGCCGATGAGCTGGCGCAGGGCGTAGGCCTCGCGGGTCGTCGTCCTGGACGGGGCACACGGCCCGTGGCCCAATCCCGCCGGGGTCTCCTCGGGCATCATGGCGACGGAGTGCGGCTGGCCGCCGGAGAGGGCGTCGGCCACCTGACTGGCGGCTGGCGCGCCGCCGCCGTCGACCTCGACCCTGCGGACCGCGATCGACGCCGCGCTGAGGATCGCCGCGAGCTGGTCGGCGAGCGGGGACGTTCCCGGTTGGCTGAACAAGAGGATCCGATTCGTTTCCATGGAGCGCATCCTCGCCGGGTGGCCGCGTAAGCTGAATCTGGATTGGATTGGGGCTTGCGCCACCATGGAGAGAAACGTCCGC
Source organism: Holophagales bacterium (assembly GCA_031390755.1). Taxonomy (GTDB): domain Bacteria; phylum Acidobacteriota; class Thermoanaerobaculia; order Multivoradales; family UBA5704; genus DATMER01. The sequence continues at coordinate 20,419 of JANMTS010000060.1, read as the reverse complement.
GCGGGGGAGCTTCCCTCACCCCCGCCGGAATCAGCCGTGGAAGATCAGCTTGCCCAGGCTGTGCTTGATCGCAATCTCCCAGAGGCTCGCCATGCTGACCACGATGTCGTAGTCAGGGCTTTCGATGATGCGGCGGGCCCTCTGGCTGAGGGCGGTATTGCCGGACAGGAACCAGAGCAGGCTGTGGGTATCCAGCAGGAATTTCAAGAGGTCAGGTCTCGAAAATCCTGCAGCGGCTCGTCGAAGTCATCGGCCATCTCGATGAGCCCGCGAGCGCTGCCGAAGCGCCGGGGCATCCGCGCGGGAATGGCCGTGAGCCTCGCGACAGGGCGGTCGTTGCGGGTGATGACGATCTCCGCACCGCCCAGAGTCTGTTCGACGAGCTCCCCCAGAGGCCGCTTTTCGTGCTCGATGTCGATGGTAATTGTCATGGTTTCCGTCCTCACTCAGGAGCATAGGACCGCGTTTGCCGACTGTCAAACGTCCGCCTTGGGGAGGGTATAGTCGTTCAACCATGAAAACCAGGCTTCTGCTCCCGGCTCTGCTTCTCCTGCTTCCGGTCCGTTCAGCCGCCGTTCCAGCCGCGGAAACCACCAGCCCGCCCGGCCCCCGCATTGTGGTTCTGGGGACGGCCCAGGACGGCGGCATGCCGCAGACCGGCTGCGAGCATGCACTCTGCGCCGCAGCCCGGAAAGACCCGTCGCTGGCGAGGCACGTGGCGAGCCTCGCGATCCATGTTCCGGCGACCGGCCGCACCTTCCTGGTGGACGCCACTCCGGACCTTCCAGCCCAGATCGAGAAGGTCCACGCCTTCCGGCCGTTCCCTGCGGGGAAGACCGACCGCGCGCCGTTCGACGGCGTCCTCCTGACTCACGCGCACATCGGTCATTACCTGGGACTGGCCCACTTCGGGTTCGAGAGCCTCAACACGAAGGATCTCCCGGTCCATGTCTCTCCTCGGATGGCCGAGTATCTGAAGACCAACGGTCCGTGGAGCCAACTGGTGCGGCTCAACAACATCAAGCTGGACGTGTTTCAACCGGCGGAGTGGTTCGATCTTGGGGATGGCATCAAAGTGAAGCCCTTCGCCGTCCCCCATCGGGACGAGTACAGCGACACCATGGCCTTCCTGATCCGCGGTCCGAACAAAACCCTTCTCTACGTTCCGGACACCGACACCTGGAAAACCTGGCCCCGCCCGCTGACGCAGGTCATCGAAGAAGAGAAGGTCGACTACGCCCTCCTCGACGCCACGTTCTACTCCCCGGACGAGCTGCCCGACCGGGACGTGAGCAAGATCAAGCACCCGTTGATCACGGACTCCATGGACCTGCTGGGGCCGCTCGTGAAAGCCGGCAGGGTGAAGGTGTGGTTCACGCATCTGAACCATTCGAACCCGGCGCTCGATCCGAAGGGCGAGGCGAGGAAATCCATTGAGGCCAGGGGTTTTGGAGTGCTGGACGAAAAAGATCAGCTCGACCTGTAGGCCGAGCTGATCTTCTCCTTCCGAGGGACGGACCTTATCGGCCCGGCGGGGGAGGAGGCGTCTCGGCCGGGGGCGTATCCGCCGGCGGGGTCGCCGGGGCTTCGCCCTGCCCCGCGGGCTTCGGCGCGATGTTGTAGCCGATCACCTTCCAGGTGTCGTTCTCCTTCACCAGGGTCACGGTCTCCAGCAGTCCGGCGCGGGCCGCGTAGTCGGTGAAGTAGGCGGCGACCACGTACTCGCCCGCGGGGGCGCCGGCGACCTGGTCCATCGCCTTGCGCTCGGCGAGCTCGCGCTTCACGACTTCACCCAGGGGCGTGCGGCCCGTGGTCATGTTCGCGGCCCACTGATCCTGCGTGACGTTCGCCTGGAAGAGCTGACCGGCGGCGGTCCAGCTTTCCCCGAACTTGCCCGTGTCGACCAGGGCGAGCCACTGGTCGGTGGCCGCGGTGACCGCGGACGCCGCGTCGCTCTCCGCCGGAGGCGTAGGAGCCGACGGATCGGTCGGGGCCGGCTGCTCGGGCGAAGGCGTCGGCTCCGGCGTGGGCATCGGCATCGGAGTCGGCGCCGGCATCGGCATCGCGTCTGGCGGCGGCGTGGCCTGCGGACGGTCGGGCCTGGGCGCCGTCTGGGGGTCCTGGGGGACCGGGGACGTCTGAAGCCGGGCGTTGGCGGCGGCGATCAGAAAGAACCCGGCCGTGGTTCCGGCAAGTACGGCGCGGTTGAAAGTGTTCATTTTGTCTCCCCTCCTCGTCCCGGATTCATTCCGAGATCTCGCATAGCCGTCTTGAAGCAGGATTCGGGCCAACTTGAAAAAAGTTCCCTGAGCCGCGTGGTGTCTTTTTGCCGGGTTGGGGAGTCTAAGAGGTACGGGGGTTCCAAGACCGGGACCCCGGATCGCTTGGGAGGAGATCCTCCATGTCCCGACCTATGTCCCGACGCATTTCCCGAAATACTGCTGTCGCTGGCTTGATCCTTTTGACGGCCGCCGTCACCGCCGCCGGCCTTGCGGCCGGCACGGATGCCGAGTCCTGGCCGGTCTCGACTTCGTTCCGATTCTCCCCCGTCCCAGGGGATCCCGGGGATCGTTCCCCCGAGGCCGCGGACCGGAGCATTCCCATCGCTCTCACCGCCTCGGACGGCAGCGGCCTCTCCCTGGTCGCCCTGGAGGTGAACGGCGTGCTGGAGCCTCCGCTCGCGTTCACCGAGTTGCACATGACCTTCGAGAACCCCCGCGACGAGACGATCGAGGGGCGCTTCCGGATCGCCCTGCCTCCCGGCGCGGCGCTCAGCCGCTTCGCCATGAAGATCGGCGACTCCTGGCAGGAGGGCGAGGTGGTGGAGCGCCAGCGCGCCCGCCGCGTCTATGAGGATTTCCTCCACCGTAAGCAGGACCCGGCGCTGCTGGAGCAGGAGGCGGGCAACGAGTTCTCGGCCCGCGTCTTTCCGATCCCGGCGCGGAGCCGCAAGGAGTTGATCGTCTCGTACTCGCACGGGATGGCCCGGGCGGGCGAGCCGTACGTCGTTCCGCTCGCCGGCCTCGCGCAGATCGGCCGGCTCGACATCCGGGTGCTGCTCGGCGAGCGCGCGGCCTCCGAGGCGCCGGTGAGCAACCTCGGCGGCGAGGTGCGCGACCGCCGGCTGGTCGAGCTGCACAGGCAGGACTGGACGCCCGACCGCGACTTCGAGATTGGCCAGGACCGCGTCGACCCCGTCGGAGACCGCGCCGGCCTGCGCCACGGCAACCTCGCCGTGGTCCGCGTGGCGGCTCCGGGCGACTCCGTGACGCAGGAGATCGGCGGGCTCTACGTGCTCGTCGATTCCAGCGCATCGCGCGCCCTGGGCTATGCGGCCCAGGTCCGGAGCGTGACCGAGCTGCTCTCGGGGCTGCGCGGCGGAGCCGGCAGCGCGACGCCGGTCGGGATCGCGGCGTTCGACCAGGAAGTCGCTCCGATCTACGAGGGGACGGCGGGCGGGTTTGGAGACGCTGAAACGCGTCGCCTCGCCTCCCGCCGGCCGCTCGGGGCGTCGGATCTGGAGGGCGCGCTCACCTGGCTCGCCGGCCGGCTGGCGGGGCCGGCGGGGAAGAAAGGGTCGTATCCGCGGGTGCTCCTCGTCACCGACGGCGTCGCAACCGCCGGGGAGACCGAGGCCGGCAAGCTCAAGGCCGCGGTGCAGGCGCTCGGCAGGGCCGGCGTCGAACGGCTGGACGTGCTGGCCGTCGGAGGCCTGCGCGACGAAGCTGCCCTCCGCGCGGTCACGACCGGCAACCTGAAGCACGAGGGCCAGCGCATCGACGGCGACGCGCCCCTCTCCGAGATCGCCCGCCGGCTGACGCTGGCCAGCCATTCGGGAATCAAGGTCAAGGTCGACGGCGCGGCCTGGGTGTGGCCCGAGACGCTCGACGGCGTCCAGCCCGGCGACGAGGTGCTGGTCTACGCCGACCTGCCGGCGGGCAAGCCGCTGCGTCTCAGCCTGGGAGGCCGGGCCGTGGCGCTGCGCGGCGACCTGGCGCCGGTCGAGCGGCCCCTGCTCGAACGCGCCTGGGCCCAGGCGAGGATCGAGCGGCTGACGCACCTGCGCGAGACGGCTCCCGAGGGAGACGCCGACATGCGCCAGGCGCTGGCGTTGACGATCGTCGAGCTGAGCGTCCGGCACCGGGTACTGAGCCCCTTCACCGCGATGCTGGTACTCGAAAGCGCGAGCGACTACCAGCGCTTCGGCCTCGATCAGAAATCGCTGTCCGACATCCTGACCGTCGGCGCGGGAGGCCTGGAGGTGCTCGACCGCTCGCCCCGGACGATCCCCGTCGAGTGGACCCAACAGAAGCAGGAGGCCCCGAGCCTCGAGGATGCGGCGAACGAGGCCGGCGGCGACGAGCCGGAGAGTCTCTCGGAGGGGATGGAGGATGGTGTGGAGGGAGGCGTGGAGGCCGGCGTCGTCGGTGGTGTGGCGGGCGGCGTGCCCGGCGGCTCGCCCGGCGGTGTGATGGTTGGAGTGCCCGGCAACGCGGAGGGGGAAGAGTTGGCAATCGTCATCGCCAGGGAATCGGCGCCGCCCCCGCCTCCGGCAGCGCCCCGGCCCGCGATGGAACCGCAGCCGGTCGAAGCTCCGTCGCAGATCCCGGAGGAGAGGGTCGAGGTCCAGGAAAAGGCGAAGCAGCGTTCGCCCTACACCGGCCGTTTCGCCAGCGTGATGGATCTCCTGGCCTCCGGCCGTGTGGCGAAGGCCAGGGAGCTGGCCGAGTCCTGGAGCGCCGAGGCGCCGGGCGACGTGGCGGCCCTGCTGGCGCTGGGTGAAGCCTGGGAGGCCGCGGGCGAGAAGGCTGCCGCGGCGCGGGCCTACGGCTCGCTGATCGACCTCTTCCCGGGCCGCGTCGACATGCGCCGCCTGGCCGGCGAGCGCCTGGAGCGACTGGGCGAAGCCGGGATGGGGCTGGCGATCGACACCTACCGCAAGGCGGTCGCGGACCGGCCCGACCATCCGTCGAGCCACCGCCTGCTGGCCTGGGCCCTGCTCCGGGACGGCCAGCTGGAAGCCGCCTTCGAGGCGCTGGACGCCGGGATCGAGCAGAAGTACCCGGGCGGCCGGTTCGCCGGAGTGGACCGGGTTCTCCGCGAGGATCTCGGGCTGCTCGCCGGAGCCTGGATGCGCGCGGAGCCGTCGCGGAGCCGGGAGATCGCCGACCGCGTGCGCGCCCGGGGCGCCCGGATCGACAACGAGCCCTCGCTGCGCTTCGTCCTCTCCTGGGAGACCGACGCCAACGACGTCGACCTCCACATCTACGACCGCCTCGGCGGACACGCCTACTACTCGCAGAAAGCGCTGCCCTCGGGCGGCGAGCTGTTCGCCGACGTGACCACCGGCTATGGCCCCGAGTGCTTCGCGGTGGGCGCGGCGAAGAGCAAGGGCGCGGCGCCGTACCGGATCGGCGTCCACTACTACAGCCGCGGTCCGATGGGCTACGGGTTGGGGCTCGTGCAGGTCGTCCGGCACGACGGCGAAGGCCATCTCACGGTCGAGTCCAGGCCGTTCGTGGTGATGACGGACGGTGCGATGGTGGACGTCGGCGAGGTCGAAGCCGGCTGGAAGTAAAGGTGGTGTAGGGGCGGCCCTCGTGGCCGCCCTTGTCCGCAATCAGGTTCTAGCGGCGGCCGGATCGACATCCGGCCGCCGATTCGTTTCCGTCTTTTCCATCCCCCGCTCGACCGCTTCGATCAGATACGGCCGCAGGCGGGCCGGGGGCAGGATGTGGTGGACCGAGCCCACCTGCAGAGCGCGCTCGACGCTGTGGATGCGGTCGAATTCGTCCGCGACCTCGGCCAGCTTTTCGGCGCGCACGACCCCGACGAGATCGCCGAGCCGGGCCTGAAGCGCAGCTTTTTCTGTGTGGTCCGGGTCCGCGATCTGCTTCTCCAGATCGGCGATGCGCGGATCCTTCCTGGTCCTCTGATCGACCTCGCGGGTGAAGACCACGGCCGCGGCCGGCGAGCCGCCGATCACCGAGGCGTGCGCGCCTTCGAGCGCGGCGATCTCCAGGTTGTCGTTCAGGGCGTGGGAGAAGACCACGAAGGCGCCGCCGTGGTAGCGCGAGATCACGCAGAAGACGATCGGTCCGCGGAAATTCACCAGCGCCCGGCCCAGCTCGGCGCCGTATTCGAGCTGCCACTGCCGCATCGATTCCGGCGAGCCGTCGAAGCCCGACAGATTCGCCAGCACCACCAGCGGACGGTTGCCGCTCGCCGAGTTGATCGCCCGGGCGATCTTCTTGGCGGACTGCGGATAGAGCGTGCCGCCGGTCCAGGTGTCCGGACCGTCGGCCGGCGCGAGACCCATCCGCGGCACGGGCCGCGATTCGAAGCCGAGCAGGCAGACGGGGTGGCCGCCGAGATGGGCGTCCCAGACCACGCCGGTCTCCGCGTCGCGCATGTCGAGCCAGCGCTCCATCGGCGGATGGTCCCGATCGATCACGGCGCCCAGCACCTTGCGGATGTCGAACGGCTTCTTGCGGCCGGGGTTGGTCTCGTCGGAGAAGACCTCGCCCACGGTCTGGAAGAGACCGCCATGCGGCGCTTCGCGGACGTCCCGGTCGACGAGATCGCCGGTCGGGGCGGGCCGCGGGAAGCGCTCGCCCGGAACCGTGTAGGTGTGCTCGTACCAGAGCAGCAGGATGCGGCAGGCCTCCGGCAGGTCGGCGGCGAAGTACTGCGCCTCGCCGTTGGGTCCCATGATCCGCTCGTAGCCGCCGATCCCCTGGTTGTCCTCCGCGGAGACCCCGCCGGAGGAGTCCAGAACCTGCTTGCCGGTGAGCACCATGGCGCCGTCCGGAGTCATGATGAGGATGCCGCGGGTGTGCATCAGCATCGTGGCTTCGGCGTTCCAGTAGGGCTGGGCGCCGGCGTTGATGCCGTGGACGACGAGGTTGACCTCGCCGCCGCGCTGCGTGTGCTCGACCAGGCGGCGGAGGACGCGGCCGATCCAGTCCATGTTCTCGGTGCCGCTGTCCATGGCGATGCGGGCGCCGCCGGAGAGCGCGAACCACTCCAGGGGAACCTGCATCCGCTCGGCGAGGTCGAGGGCCGCGAGCACGCGCCGGCACTCCGGCTCGGCCAGGCTGCCCATGCCGCGGCCGGCGTCGCCGAGCAGGAGCACGCGGACCATGCCCTCGGGATGGCGCTCGGTGCGGTGGCGGATGGTTCCCACCACCAGGTTTGCGGTGTTGGAGCCGGGCGGCCGGGTGACGGGGACCAGGCGGTTGTCCGTGATCCCGTCTTCAAGGTCATGCTCGGCGAATTCGCCGCCGAGCATGCGGAGCACGTCGAAGGGGTGGACGAGCCCGCGCTTGCGCAGCTCCACGACCCGCCGCGAGGCGTCCCGGAGCGGCTTGAGCGTTCCCGCGGACGGCCGGCGGAAGCGCACCACCGTGCCGCCTCCAGGGTTGGAGATCTCCAGCACCCAGTCCCGGAGATTGCCGGAGTTGGGCTCCGGAATGCGGCAGCGGATCAGGATCTTCTCGAGACCCAGGCCCTCGGTGCGCGGAGCGAGCCGCTGGACGAGGCCGTCCAGCTCCTCGGGCGTCAGCTCCACGGGCGGCCACAGGTAGAGCAGGACGCGGTTCCAGTGCAGGCGCTCGGCCGCCGGGCGGCGCGCCTGGAACCGGCGCATGCCGGCCAGCGCTTCCATGAGCATGCGTTCGAGCTGCGGCAGCTCGACGATGCGGCCGGAGGCGTCGCGCACCGGGGTCAGGTCGCGCACCTCGGCGAGAGCGAAGAGCCGCTCGTCGTCCGGGTCTTCGTGCGCAGTGCCATGGAAGAACAGGACTCCTTCCGGAGCCGGCAGACGGCGGAGGAGGAACGCGGTCAGCCGCCACAGCTCGAAGCGCCCGGCGACCATGGGATGGAGGCCGCGGGTGAGGCCGTCCTCTTCATACGTCCCGCCCGGTCCCTGGCGGTACGTGAAGCAGCGGACGCTGTCCTTCCCGGCCAGGCAGACGGTGACGCGCCGCAGGTCGTCGGGGAAACCCGGCCCGGCCAGGCCGGCCGCGATCCCGGCGGCTATTGCCCCTTCGTCGAGTGCCCCTTCGTCGAGTGCGGCTTCGTCGACCGGATTGGCGGGAAGATAGAGATCCAGGGCCAGCTCGCGGCCGTCCCTCGGAACCCCCTTCATCAGGAGGCCCGCCTCGGCGAGAGCCCGGGTGACGTCGGAGCTGTCGACGTGAAGCGCGAGGAGCCGCACGTTGGCGCGGGGATGCTCGTAGTCGACCTGGACCCACGGAGGAGCGTCCTTGGGCGCCGTGACCACAAGATCGTGGAGGCCCCGGACGCGGCCGTAGTAGCGCCGGACGAGGATCTCCGGGATCGCCGCGCGCAGGGAGGGCGAGCCGTCCGCGAAGCGCCGGGCCAGGTGGACATGGACGTGCTGCGGGCAGTCGACGACGGCCTGGATGCGCGCCTCCCGCTCGTCCGGGTTCAGGTCGCCCGCGAGCTCGGCCAGGTCCGCCCGCATGGCGTCGAGGGCGCGGTCGCGCGCGGCGAGCAGGATCTGGCGGTCGAAGAGCCGGTAGCGCACCTCGCGGGCGAGGTCGTGGACCGAGGGCTCGCGTCCGTGGCTCTCCTCGACGAGGCGGTCCAGGATGTCGCGCAGCTCGTCCCCCTGGCCGGCCGCTCCGGATGCCCCTGAGGGCGCTGCGCCGCCGCGCTCCAGGAGGCGCTCCAGCAGCGCCAGCACCGGCGCCGCCTGCTGCGCCTGCCGCCGGTGGGAGATTCCCAGGCGGAAGAGGCTCTCTTCGAGGGCGGGCGAGCGGTCGAGGCTGGGGACGCCGTAGTGCTCCAGCGCGCGGAGCAGGCGGTCGAGGAACGGCGCCGGCAGGTTCGCGCTGCCGCGGCCCGCGGTAGGTCCGGTCAGCCCGCTCATACCGCTCAGGAAGGTGAAAAGGTGTTCCTTGGAGCTGTGGCGCCCGTTCTCCTCGGCCTGCCTGCCGAACGCGGCGCCCAGGTCGACGCAGATGCGGAGGATCTCCTGGATGACGGCCGGCTCGCCGTCTTCGGCCGGAGTGTCTGCCGGGGTGTCTGCCGGGGTGTCTGCCGGGGTAGTCGCGGCCCGGCGCGCCGCTTCGGGGTCCACGTCGTAGCCGAGAACGAGCCGGCGGACGTCCTGAAGCCTCTCCTTGCAGCTCCGCGAGACCGGGGAGCGGGGAAGGAGGGCGTCGAGACGCACCCGCGCGCCGGCCTCCGAGGGATTGTTCAGGGGAGCGTCTCCGGAGTCGGAAAGAGGATCGATCAGCAGGAGCGGCGAGCCGGCTTCGACCCGGGAGCCCTGGCGGACGAAGAGCTTCCGCACCCGGCCCGGCACGGGCGCGTGGACGGCGGTCTCCATCTTCATGGCTTCGAGCAGGGCCACGGTATCGCCGGCCTGGACCTCGGCGCCTTCGGCCGCCGCCACCGAGGCGACCACGGCCGGGGACGACGCGTACACGACCGTCCCGCGGTCGCCGAAGACCCGGTGCGGGATGCCGTCCACCTCGACGAGGAAGTCCCGGCCCTGGGGAACGGTCGACACGTGCCAGCCCTTGCCGCCGCAGGCGATCCGGCGCCCGGTCCGGGAGGCCGGTCCCGCCTGGATTTCGAGGCAGGCTCCGTCGGCTTCGATCCTGTAGAGCCCGGGCTCCAGGCAGGCCACGCGGAAGGCGTAGAGCTGGCCGCGGTAGCGAAGCTCGACCGCGGTGCCTGCGAGATTGGCGATACCCGCGATATGGCCGGAGCCGGGCTGCGTCCCGGGACCGTCGTTCCGGGCCGGCCGGCCGCGCGCCGCGGAGGCGAAATAGCGGTCCCGGGCGGCGCCGGTCTCCCGCTCGTAGACGGCGATCGCCGCGGCGATCAGCGCCGCCTCGGCTCCGCGCCGCGAGAGGTGGGCGCCGCTCGCGATCAGCTCGTCGAGCGCGGCCGGGCTGACGGGGTCTTCCGACCGGTCGAGGATCTCGGCGAGGAACGCCTTGTCCGTGCCGCCTCCGTTCAGAACGGCCACCGTCTTCGCCAGTCCCTGCTGCAAGCGGAGGAGGGCTTCGGCGCGGCTCCGGCCCGAGGCGGTGATGCGGACCATCTCGGGAGATCCAGTTGTCCCTGCACCCAGGGCGCTGGGCGTCTCCCCCTCGTCGATCAGCGGATCGGCGCGCAGGCCCGCTCCGGCGGGGAGGCGCAAGACCTCGACCACGCCGGGCGTGGGAGAGAAGTCGCGTTCGGGATCGCGGGCGGAAAGGCAGACCTGCATCGCGTGGCCGCGCGGCTCCGGGAGATCCGCGTCGAGCGAGCCGCCGCGCGTCAGGCGCGTCTGCCACGCGGTGAGATCGACGCCGGTGAGCGCCTCCAGGACTGCGTGCTCTGCCGGCAGCCCCGGGGTCGAGCCCAGGAGCTTCATCTCGCCCGTGGCGGCGTCGGCCTCGAAGACCACGGTGGAGGCCCCGGCCTCGCCGCGGGCGCGGGTGAGCTCGGCGGCGGAGGAGAGCAGCGACTTGACCCGCTCGGCCGGAAGACCGGGCGGCGGCGACTCGGCGAGGACGGTGCGGCCCTGGTGGCGGAGGGTGACGTCCAGGGCTCCGGCGGCCCAGACGTTCCCCTTGATGCCCGAGAGCACGGGGATTTCGAGACGGCGGAGCCGGCGCGAGGCCGGCGGCTCGCCGCGTTCCCTCGGACGGCTCATGGGGAGGTCAGGAAGAGAGGGCGCGGCGCTGGGCGATCCAATCCCGCGCCTCGGCCTCGGAGTCCGAGAACTGGAGCGGGATGTTCTTCCCGAAGAGCCGCATGCCGGTAATGATCAGCTTCGCCAGCACCCGCGCCGTGAGCGGCGCCTTGTAGATCGACAGACCCTGGAGCGGCATCTGGTTGAGGGCCTCGATGGCCGACTTGCGCACCGAGCTGGAGAGCGTGGCCAGCTCCGACATGTCGACCAGGAAGAAGATCCGGTCGCGATCCCTTGCGAAGTCGAGATGCATGGCGTTGATCGCCCGCACCTCCTCGTCGCTCACGTCGCCCACCAGCTTCATGTAGACGATGTCCGGCTCCTCGCAGGCCGTGAGTTGGCGGCCGATCCGTTCGGGGGAGACACGGCTCCCCGCTGCATTGCCCAGGGACTCGGTCAAGACACAACCCTCCTTCCAGCCGTCGCTGTCCAGAATTCGTACACCAAAGCATACATTCTTGAAGGGAATCCTGCAAGACTTCTCCTCGCTGAGCTCACTGAGTCGATTTTTTAACAATCACTGCAATTGTCTTCGACTTGGGCAAACCTTCGACGGGACCGATGGGAGTCCAGACCTCGGCGCCGTTCTCGGTCTTGACGTCCATCCAGCGGGCTTCGGTCAGCGTGACCTCCACGTTCATCTTTCCCCCGGCGGGAAAGGGCCTGCCGGTCTCGCTGCTCCAGAAGTTGTGGAGCCTGATCTCGGCCGTGGCTCCCGGCTCGACCGGCTTGTAGACCAGCTCGTTCCGGTAGACCGCCAGCTCCTTGCCGTCCACCGTGACCTTGAAGCCGAGGGCCGAGGCGGTCTTCGTGCCGGTGCTCCTGAGGGTGACGCTCAGCTTGCAGAGCGTGTCCGGGCCGGGCGCCGCGGGCTCGATCCTGATGGCCTCCACGGTCAGGCCGGGCTTGGGCTCCGCAGTATCAGCGGCGGCGGCGGCGGCAGCGGCAGCGGCGACGGTCGGCGCCAGCAGCAGCAGGAGGACGAGGAGAAGGTTCTTCTTCATGATCACCTCGGCTCGGAAAGGGTCAGGTAGGCCCCGGTGGGCGGAGAGACCAGGCGCTGCGTCCTGCCGGACGGCCACGCCACCTCCAGCTCCTTCGGCGCCTCGCCCGCGGGAAGGCCGAAGAGCAGGCGGCGGTCGCTGGTGGATTGATAGCTGTCTCCGGCGGTCGCCCAGCGCACCTGCCGCCGGCCGGCGCCGCTCGACAGCGTGACCTTCGCGCCGACCGCGGCGGTGTTCGGCGCCCGGCCTTCGAGGACCACGCCGAGCCAGGTTCCCCCGCTCTCGGTCTCGTTGCGCAGCAGCTCCAGCGGTCCGCCGCTGTTCTGGATCGCGAGGTCGGGGCGCCCGTCGGAATCGTAGTCGCCCGCGGCGAGCCCGCGGCCCACCTGCGGTGGACCCTCGGGCAGGGCGCAGCTCTTGTTCTCGAAGCGCCCGCGGCCGTCGCCGGCCAGGATCTGGTCGGGCTGCGCGTAGAGCACCGAGTCCCACTTGGGATGCTCGAACACGTGGCCGTTGGCAATGTACGCGTCGAGGTCGCCGTCGAGATCCAGGTCGGCGGCCACGAGGCCGAAGCCGAGCAGGTTGTAGGACGGCGGTCCGAAGCCGCTCGAATTCGACGCGTCCTCGAACATCACGTTGCCCGGCTCGCTCAGGTTGCGGTAGAGCGAGTTCAGCTCGGCGTCGAAGTTCGTCACCGTGAGGTCGGGATCGCCGTCGCCGTCGAAGTCGGCCGCGGCCAGCCCCATTCCGGCCTGCGCCTTGCCCTCGGCGTTCACGGCCGCGCCGGAGAAGAGCGAGACGTCCTCGAACGTGCCGTCCCCCTTGTTGTGGAACAGCAGGTTCGGATTCATGTCGTTGGACACGTACAGGTCGGGCCGCCGATCGTTGTCCAGGTCGACGAAGAGGACGCCCATGCCGCGGCCCGTTTCTGGCCCGGCACTGGTCCCGATACCCACCGCCCGGGTGGCGTCCTCGAACGTTCCATCCCCCTTGTTGCGGTAGAAGAGATCGCTCTCTCCTTCGAACAAACTGATGTCGCAGTAGTCCCGCCGGCCGGTGGCGAAGTCGCCGCAGAAGACGCCGCTGTTCGGGTCGTACTTCACATAGCGCGCGACGTAGAGATCGAGGTCGCCGTCGCCGTCCGCGTCCGCGAAGGCGGCGGCGGAGCTCCATCCGCCCGCGTTCAGGCCCGACCGGGCCGACCCGTCCTCAAACGTTCCATCACCGCGGTTGAGCAGCAGGGAGTCCGCGCCGTAATTCGACAGATAGAGATCCGTGTCGCCGTCGCCGTCCGCGTCCGCCGCGGTCACGCCCTGGCCGTAGCCGCGGTCGGAGATCCTGGCGCGGACGGTCGCGTCCTCGAACGTGCCGTCGCCCCGGTTGCGGAAGAGCCGGTCCGCTCCCCGGGAGGAGCCGTCCGGCGGGAAGGCTCCGGACTGGACCACGTAGAGATCCTGCCAGCCGTCGCCGTCGTAATCCAGGAAGGCGACGCCGGAGCCCATGGTCTCGGGGAGGTGGCGGGCGTCCGATTTGCCCGAATCGTGCCGGAACGCGAGACCGGCCGCGGTTTCGGCGTGCCGGAGGCGGAGGGGACCGCAGGCACCGGTTGGATCGGCGGCGTGGGCTCCGGGCGCGGCGAGTATCGCCAAGATGAGAAGTCCGAGGCCTTTCACGGTTTCTCTCCTTCCGCCGCCAGCCGCTCTTCGTCCAGCGCGCGGCGAAGATCGTCGCGGTCCGGCGCGAGCGTCACGGCCTTTTCCAGGGCGGTCACGGCGCCGCGGTGATCGCCCGCCGCGGAGCGCGAGAAGGCGACGCCGGAGAGCGCTTCCGGGCTCTCGCCGAGCTGCGCGAAGAGAGCCTCGGCCTCCTTCGCCCGGCCGCCCTGCAGGAGCGCCCAGCCCTCGTCCAGCCGGGCGCGCTCCAGGTTCCCGCGGCGGATGCGCTCGCCGTCCGCGGCGGTCAGGCGGCGGAACGTCTCCATCTCCCGTCCCGCAGTCTCCCGGTCGTGGAGGTCGCCCGAGCGGCGGAGCTGCTGTGCCAGGCCGTAGCGGGCGCGGGCCAGCTCCGGCGCCAGGGTCACGGCGCGGCGGTAGGCGGCCAGGGCCTCCGCCGGCTTGTCCGAGGCGTCCAGCGCCTGGGCGAGCTGGAGCTGGAGATCGACCTCGTCCGGCAGCAGCACCGCCGCGCGCTGGAGAGGATCGAGCGCTTCGGCCGGGCGACCCTGCCAGAGCAGGAGCCGGCCGAGCTGCTGCAGCGCGATCAGGGTCGAGGCGCCGGACCCGGAGCCGAGCGCCTTGCGGAACGCCGCTTCGGCTTCCCCGGGACGGCCAAGCTCCCAGGCCGCGCTCCCCATGTAGAGGAAGGTCCGCGGGTCCTGCGATCCAAGCTCCGCCGACCGCGCGAGGCTGGCCTGGGCGGGCTTCGCCTGATGATCGAGCAGATAGGCCCGGCCGAGCATCGAGTGGATCTCGGCGGCTCCGGGCTCCAGCTTCACCGCGGCTTCCAGGCTCCGGATCGCCTCGGCGTGGCGGCCGGCCTCCAGCGCCCGGCGCCCGGTTTCCACGAGATCGGGCACGAGATCGGGCACGAGATCGGACGCCGTCTGCGCCCGGGCCGGAATGCCGGCGATGCCGCCGATACCGACGCCCAGGCCCAGGGCGAGAGCGAGACACATCAAGGGGAAGACCAGCCGCCGCATAGCCGTCGAAGCATACCGCACCGCCCATGCCGACCCCTCGGAAGCCCGATGCGGTATATTTTCGGACCGTCATGAAACACCATCGCACCCCCTCCGCCCGCGTCCTCTTCCTGTCCCTTCTCCTGGCCACCGGTCTCCTGGCCACTGTCCTCGCGCCCCTCCGGGCCCAGGAGCCGGCCGCCGACGAAAAGCTTCAGCAGCGCTTCGATCAGGCGCGCCAGAAGTATCAGGCCGGCGACTATCAGGGCGTCGTGTCGCTCCTCGAGCCGCTCAAGATGGACTCCACGTCTCCGGCGCCGATGCTCAGCCTGTACGGCGGCGCGCTCATCGAGCTGGGCCGGTTCCAGGACGCCCAGCTGCTGCTCGATCCGGTCGCCGCGAGCGACGCGGCCGGCCCGGCGCTGCTGTTCAACGCCGCGCGGGCCGCGTTCGCGCTCAAGCAGGACGTCAAGGGCGAAGGCTTTCTCGTGCGGGCTCTCGAAAAGGCGCCGGGCTCCATGGCCGCGCGCGCCCTCGGCCTGCGCTACGGCCGCCAGGGCAAATTCGCCGAGGCCTACAAGCTGCTCCAGCCGTGGGCTGCGGCGCATCCCGACGACGGCGACGTCCTCCTGGCCGCCGCCTACTGCGCCGTGGAGCTGGGCCACAGCGCCGAGGCCGACGGCTTCGTCTCCAGCCTGACCGGCCTCGCCGTCCAGCTCATCCAGCAGGGGAAGAAGGACGAGGCCCGCCAGCTTCTGAACCAGATCCTCTCCCTGCGGCCGGACAACGCCGCGGCTCGCGCCAGCCTCCAGTCCCTGGGAGGGTGATGCGCGCCGCCCTGGCCCTGCTCCTGCTTCTGGCCACTCCGTCGGCGGCTTCGACGCTCTCGGAGAAAGCCCTGGAGCTGCGCAACCTCGGCATCGCCCAGCTCGAAAACGAGCAGCCGGCCCAGGCCGAAGCCACCTTCCGCGAGCTGATCCGTCAGTTGAAGACGACTGCGCCCGCGGACCCGATGCCTGACGCCAACCTGGCCCTCTCGCTCCTGCGCCAGCAGAAGAACGACGCCGCGCTCGAAGCCGCCGACCAGGCCCTCGCGAAGGCGCCGGGCCGGGCCGACCTCCTGGCGCTGCGCGGCGACATCCTGCAATGGAGCGGCAAGGCGGACGAGGCGCTCGCCGCCTACCGCCAGGCCGCCGCCGCGGACCCGGCCCAGGTGCGGGTCCAGTTCGCGCTCTTCCAGCAGGCGGCGGCCGTCGGAGAGACGGACGCTGCCCGGGCGGCGTCCGCGGAAGCGCTGGCCGCCCTCGTCCGGCTCCGCCCGGAGAACCTCGTCGTCCTTCTCAAGGAAGGGCAGCGCGCCATCCGGGCCGGTATCAGCGGCGGTGGAGGCAGTGACTCGGCCCGTGCCGCCGCGACCCAGGCCTTCCTGCGCGTGAAGGAGATCCTCTGGCAGGCGCCGGCCCCGGCCGCCGCGAGCCTCGGCCAGATTCTCAAGGCCCTGGAGGAGAACAACCTCGAAGCCGCGCGCATCCCGGGCATCCGCCTGGAAAACGTGCTCAGGATCACTCCGCTCTACCGGCAGAGCCTGAGCGAGCTGTCGCCCGGCATCCAGGGACTCCCCATCGAGACCTTCGCCGGGGAGCCGCCCGTCACCCGCTTCGGCGATCCCCTGCCCGTGCGCTTCGTGGGTGTCCGGATCGGAGACAGCTCAGCGAGCGCCGGGACGGTGGGCCGAGCCCTGGCCGTGGGCGATTTCGACGGCGACGGCAAGGCCGACATCGCGCGGGTCGTTTCCGGGGGAGAGGGGAAGGCACCGCGCCTGGAGCTGACGCAGGGAGGCGCCAGCCGCACGCTCGATCTCCCGGCCTCGGGCGTCGCCGGCCTGCTCGCCGCCGATCTGGACAACGACGGCAGGCTCGACCTCATCGCCTACGGTCCGGAGACGCTCCGCTGGTGGCGGAACGTCGGCGGCATGGAGTCCTCACCCCTCGACCCCCTCTCCCATCTCCCTGCCCCCGCCCCCGGGAGAGGGGGCGCCACCACCCAAAAACCTGGAGAGCAAGACGGGCGGGGGTTCCCCCTCTCCCCCCGGGAGAGGGGGCCAGGGGGTGAGGACTCCACGCGAGGCACTTTCCAAACACCCTCTCAGCCAGCGCCTCATGGAGGAGAGATCTTCGAGGACGCCACGGCCGCCGCCGGACTGGGCGTGATTGGGGGCGCGGGAGCCACCGCCGCCGCGGCGATCGACTTCGACATCGAGGGCGACCTGGATCTCGCCCTCGTCGGCGGCAAGGCCGGAGCCGGCGAGCTGTTCCGCAGTAATCTCATTGGCGTGCTCACCGGCGTGCTCACCGGCGCCCTGGAAGCGGTGGGCGCGGCGACTCTTCCCCGCGAAGCCTTCCCCGAGCCGGCCGCGCTGATCGCCAGCGATCTGGACCGCGACGGCGATCTCGACCTCCTCGTGGCCCACTCCAAGGGCCTTTCGTGGCTCGACAACCTGCGCCAGGGCCGGTTCGGGGACCGCACGGCGGTGTCCGGCCTCGCGGGCCTCTCGAAGAGCCAGCCCGGTGTCTCCGTGATGGCCGTCGTGAGCGCCGACCTGGACAACGACGGCCTTCCGGATCTGATCGCCGCGGGTTCCGCCGGCCTCGCGGCCTGGCACAACCGGGGCGGCACCTTCGAGCCCTGGCCTCTTTCCGGGCTGCCGGACAAGCCCGCGCTCGCCGATGTCCTCGCTCTGGATGCGGACAACGACGGCCGGCTTGATCTCGCCGCCGCCGGTCCGTCCGGCCTGCTCGTCCTCGGCCAGCGGGGCACGCCGGAGCGTCCGGTCTTCGAAGCCCTGAAGATCGAAGGCGCGCCTTCCAGCGCAGCCGTCCTGGCCGCCGCCGACCTCGACGCCGACGGCGATCTCGACCTCCTGGCGGGCGGCCCGAACGGTCTCCACCGGCTCGACAATGACGGCGGCAACAGGAACCACTGGCTTTCCGTCCGCCTGAAGGCCCTCACCCAGGGCAACAGCAAGAACAACCTCGAAGGCCTGGGCGCGGTCGTCGAGGTGCGCTCCGGCTCCGCCTACCAGTTCCGCGAGGTCCAGGGCCAGGTCACCCACCTCGGCCTCGGGAGCCGCACCCGGCCCGACCTCCTGCGCGTCACCTGGACCAACGGCGTCCCCCAGAACCGCATGCAGCCGCAGGGCGACCTGCGCATCGTCGAGGAGCAGCTCCTCAAGGGAAGCTGCCCCTTCCTCTATGCCTGGGACGGCAAGGGCTTCGCCTTCGTCACCGACCTCCTCTGGAATTCCCCGATCGGCCTGCCCGTCGCCCCCGGCGTCTGGGCCGGCGCCGATCCGGGCGAGATCGTGCGGATCGACGGTCTTGAGCCACGCCGGGAGGGCGGGGGAGAAGGGGATCAATCCCGCTACGAGATCCGGGTCACCGAGGAGCTCTGGGAAGCCGCCTTCTTCGATCAGGTCCGTCTCTGGGTGGTCGACCACCCGGCCGACGTGGAGGTGGCGAGCAATCTCAAGGTCATCCCCGGCAAGCCTCTTCCCGAAGAGGTGAAGGCCAGCCGAGGCCTCCGCCCCGTGACCGCCGCCTGGGATGGAGCGGGCGAGGACGCCACCGAGCGCGTCCGCCGCCGCGACGAGGTCTACGCCTCCGGCTTCGAGCCCAGCCCCTACCAGGGCGTCACCGCGAAGCCCTGGACCTTCACCTTCGACCTGGGAGAAGCGCCGAACCGTCCGGTCCGCCTTCACCTGGACGGCTGGAACTTTCCGGCCGACGCCAGCCTCAACCTCGCCGTGGCCCAGCGCTCCGACCTGCCGCCCACCTTCCCGAGAGTCGAGGTGGAGACGGACGGCGGCTGGGAGATCCTGGTTGCCGAGATGGGCTTCCCCGCGGGCAAGACCAAGACGATGGTCGTCGACACCCCGGCGCTCCCGCCCGGAGCGCACCGCCTGAGGATCGTGACCAACCAGTGGATCGCCTGGGACCGCATCGCCTGGACCTCCAGTCCTGTCGACTCCGAGCCCGTGATCGCGGCCCGGCTGGACCCGGCCACCGCCGACCTGCGCTACCGCGGCTTCTCCCAACTGATCCGCCGCTCGCCGAACGGCCCGCACGGCTATCTCTACGAGCGCTCCACCGCCGAGTCGCCCTGGCTGCCGTTCCCCGGCCGCTACACCCGCTATGGGGACGTGAAAGAGCTGCTCCTCGCCGCGGACGACCGCACCGTCATCCTGGCCCCCGGCGACGAGATCGCCCTGACCTTCGACGCGAAGTCCCTGCCACCCGTCCGCAAGGGCTGGACCCGCACCCTCTTCCTGGAGAGCCAGGGCTGGGACAAGGACGCCGACCGCAACACCTTCGAAGCCTCCCAGGTCGAGCCCCTCCCCTTCCGGGCCATGAAGCGCTACGGCGACCCGCTCCCCGACACGCCGGAGCTGCGGCGCTACCTGGAGGAATGGCTCACGAGGGACGTCAAGCCCTGACCGCCCGCTGGGACCGCCGGCCGTCTTCCCGCAGTCGGTGATCAGAAACTCACATGGATATACTCACAGCATGGCCAACGTCACTGACAAGCAATCCTCGAAGCTGCTAACGACAGAACCGGCATCAGGTTCCGACTGGTCGCCTGGGTTCTTCGAACAGCTCAAAGGGGTGGACGATGAGACGGCGGAAGCCGCTGCCGAGTTGCTTGCAGTTTGCCGAGCGCGAAAGTCAAGACCGCTCCTTGCCATCTCTCTTCTAGAAACAATGGACTCCTGAACGGGTTGGCCGTGCGTACTGACCCGCAACAAACCTGAGCTCGGAAAGGCCCCCCTATGAAGATCCTGTCGGCGTGTCTCGCCCTGCTGTTGGGCTGTGCGGGCTGGGCTTGGCTGCACGAGCACGACGCCGCAGTCCTGGCCAGGCGTGAGCTGGCGGTGGCGCGGGCTCGGCTTTCGGCTTTCGACGGAGTCGGAGAGCTGGCCGGCGCGCGTCCCGCCGGGACGACCCCCTGCCCCCCGACTCCCATCGGAGACAATCCCAGCGAGCAACTCGCCGCGGTGGCGAAGGAGCGCGACCAATACAAGACCGGCTTCGAAGGGGCGGTCGCGGAGCTCAAGAGCCTGCGCGGCCGGCGCGAGGCCGAGGCGGAGTCCGCCGCCGCGACGGAGGCCGTGGTCGGATCGTCCGGCAGCCGGGTCGTATCGCGCCCCTCGCTGCAACAGGACGGCGGCCGGGTGATCTCGCTCCGCGGGCCCGATCTCCAGATTCAAGGCGACCGGGTGCTGGTCACCGGGGCTCTCTGGAGCGGCCGGGAGACCCCCAGCCGTATCGAGGCGACGATCAACTTCCTGAGGAACAACGAGCGCATCGACAGCAAGCGCCTCAGCCTGGTCGTGATCCCCAAGGCCGAGACGCGGTATGAGCACTACTTTCAATTCAACTCCAGTCTTCAGGGCAACTACACCGCGTCGATCGAGATTCCCTAGCCGAGCATCGTCGAAGAGCACGCCGCCGCCCGACGCACTCCACCTTCGTCAATCTCACCTGCCCTCCCTGGGACCGCCGGCGCCCCGCCGGCGGCTTCCGAGGGAAAGGCACTTTCCCCCGATCCGGCGCCGCGCCGGAAGCTTCCGCCGTCATGCCGGAAGCTTCCGCCGTCATGCCGGAAGCTTCCGCCGTCATGCCGGACGCTTCCGTCGTCATGCCGGAAGCCTCCGTCGTCGTGCCGGACGCTTCCGTCGTCGTGCCGGAAGCTTCCGCCGTCATCCCGGAAGCTTCCGCCGTCATCCCGGAAGCTTCCGTCGTCGTGCCGGAAGCTCCGCCGTCATGGCGGAAGCCTCCGTCGTCATGCCGGAAGCTTCCGTCGTCATGCCGGAAGCTTCCGCCGTCATGCCGGAAGCTTCCGCCGTCGCGCCGGAAGCTCCGCCGTCATGCCGATGAACGAGCGACCGCGTCTTGCTCCCCACCTTGTACGAAGGCAGCCAGCTGGCGACCCCGGACGACGCGAGGACTGCCCGGTTGCGCGAGG